>JBEKKR010000070.1:0-2566 GCA_050010635.1 Candidatus Limnocylindrales bacterium | reverse complement strand
AGGCGGCGCTTGTTGCGCTCGTAGCGGTCTCGATAGCGCGGATCGCGGGCGGCATGGGTGGCAGCCTCCACCAGGGCCCAGCGCAGGTACTTGGGCCCGTTCTTGGCCAGCGGTCCGCGGAAGTCGCGGTTGCCCGACTGGCGCACGAGCGGGCACAGCCCCGTGTAGCCAGTGAGCTTCTTCGGGCTCGCGAAGCGGCGAATGTCGCCGATCTCGGACGCGATCGTGTAGGCCAGAAGCGGGCCCACGCCGGGCACCGTCAGCAGCAGCGGGATGTAGGGGTGGTCGGCACCAAGGCGGACGAGCTCACGCCCACACTCGTCGATGCGCTCGTCGAGCTCGTCGACCATGGCCAGGCTCGTGGCCAGGGTCCTGGCCCAGGGCTCAGGCAGCCCAAGACCGGCGAGAAGCCTGCGTCCGCCTGTTCCGAACAGGTCGGTGACCGGAACTGTGTGACCGAAGGTCATCAGGGTGGCGTGGATACGGCACTTCAAGGCGCTCCGGTGGTGGACCAGATGGAGCCGGAAGCGGGCCCGCTCGCGCTCCGCGCGGACCGCTGGATCGGGCAGCCAGATCTCGGGCACGAGATCCCGGCGGGCCAGCTCTGCCAGCACGTGAGCGTCGATCTTGTCGGTCTTGGCGGCCAGGGGTGCGACGCCCTTGGCCTTGACCGCGTCGGCGATCATCACGTCCCAGCCGAAGCGCTCAAGGGTGTCGTGGACGAAGCGCGAGCCGGTCATGGACTCTATGGCAGCGCTGACCTCCTGGCCGTGGCGCAGAACCCTATGGGCGAGGGTGCGCAGGGCGTCCGCGTCTGGGTGAACGGCTAGGACGTCGACCGTTCGCCCTTCTTCATCGAGCACATGCACATCGAGCCTCTGGCGCGACAGGTCCAATCCGGCGTACAACATGGCTGGAGCCTCCCGGTGCTGGTTGCTTTGACAACCCAACCTTGTCACCGATGGGGCTCCCTTTCATGACCATTCGATCGTGATGGTCGTGCCCGTCATTGCACCCCGCGGCGCCCGGGGTTGGTGCGGCGCACGCTAGAGCGCCGACGGTGGACGCGAACTCCCGGTCCAGCGACTCGCTTGCGGAAGACGTCTACAGATGGCCCTCAATCGGCACCGCCGCCGCTGTCCGATAGATGTCAGGAACGGCTGTCATGTCTCTGCGTGGGGTGCCAGCGCTTCGCGCAATCTCGCCCGGCTGCGCGAGATCCAGCTGCTCACAGTCCCCACGGGGACCGACAGCATCTCGGCGATTTCCATCTGCGTGTAGCCGTCTACGACGTTGAGCATCAAGACGCTCCGCATTTGCGGATCGAGGTCCTCCAAGGCCGCCCACAAGTCCGGATCGACCGGGTCGCGCCATGGCTTCGGCTCGATCCGTCTGACCGCGGCAAGCCAACGCCTCCGGCGACGCAGCCGATTGAAAGCGATCCTGAGAGCGATCGTGTACAGCCAGGCCCGAACGTTCGAGCCATCGAAGCGCTCCCACGCGCGGAAGGCCTGGAGGTACGCGTCCTGCGCAACATCCTGAGCCTCGTCGGCATCGCCGAGCACTACGACGAGCCGCCGGACCAGGCCGCCATAGAGGGGCGACACCGCGGGCTCGAACGCGGCCGAACGGACGGAAGGAGTCTCCGTCTGAGTGGGCTCGACAAGAGACCGCAGAGATCGGGATCGGGGAGTTGCCACGATCGCACCTGCATGAGATCCGGCCCCGCTATGGCGCGGGACCGGATGGGACGGCTCGACTTCAGGGCATTGACATCCCGTGGCAGACGCCAGACGGTTCTGTGCCTGCGCGCTGGTCGACGATCATATGCAGTTTGCCGTCATCGAGGATCGCCGCCGGCACGACGTAGCCGTGCGCCGGCGGAGCGGTCACGAACGTCGTGGTTCCCTCGCCGCGGCCCCTTCCACCACTCTCCACCTGCCACACGACGTCGTTGAAGCCATGCGCGGCGAGATATGCGGCGGCTTGAGGCGGCGACATGCATTCCATCTGCGCTCCGGCGAGAGGCTGGCCGGGATTCTCGATGCCAGGGTAGCCGCGGACCATGCCGCTCACGACGGCGACGCCGGCGACCGCGGTTGCGCCAACGGCCAGAACGAGCAGCATCGCCGCGGCCAGCGAGAAGATCAGGGGTCGACGTCGGCCGGCGGCAAGCAGCGGAGGCTCGAATGCCGGGGCGCGACCCTCGATTGCGGTAAGTCGATTCCTGAGATCCGAATCATCGCTCATGGCGGACTCCAGTTGTCGTGTCGGCGTTGTTGAAGAGCGACGCGTCATGTGCTCGCTTCTATAACACCGATCCCTGGGCAATCCATGCAGGGTGCCGTGTCCTCAAAGCCGCAGGTGCGCCTGCCAGTGCTGAAGGAGCCAGCAGCGACTGGAGCCGCTCGCGGTGCGGTGTCATTGGAGTCTCGGGTTGTGGCCTAGCTGGTAAGGCACGTGCTGTGGGAGCCGCTGAACCGCCCTGGGAATCATGGAGACTCCCGAGCTTTGATTTAGGCGGCGGCGGTTGCTTCTAGTCGGCGATGGTAGGCCTCCTCGAACT
>JBEKKR010000069.1:0-2626 GCA_050010635.1 Candidatus Limnocylindrales bacterium | reverse complement strand
AACCAGGAACGACTCGACGCCCTGCCGGTCTTCGTCGACTTCTACAATTCGAGCCGACCCCATACCGCCCTGGGCGGTCGCTCACCGCTCGACGTTGTCAACAACGTCCGTGGAGATCACAGCTAGAGGCCGGAACTCGACGAAATGCAGAAAACCTCCCGCAACGGACCGCACCGCGTGAGGACTGACTGTACTCCGTGCCACCCGACCGCAGCACGATGACCTGATAGGCGAGGGACCCGGCTTACACCAGGTAGTCCCGTAGCTTGCGCGAACGGCTCGGGTGCCGCAGCTTACGGAGAGCCTTCGCCTCGATCTGGCGGATCCGTTCGCGGCTGACGTTGAACTCCCTGCCGACCTCTTGGAGCGTCCGGTCGCGGCCGTCCTCGAGACCGAAGCGGAGCTGGAGCACTCGGCGCTCACGGCCGGTCAACGAGTCCAGCACGGCCGCCACCTGCTCCTTGAGAAGCTGGTGTGAGGCCGCCTCGGCCGGGGCCAGCGTGCTACGGTCCTCGATGAAGTCGCCGAGGTGGGCGTCTCCCTCATCGCCGATCGGGGTCTCGAGCGAAACCGCCTGCTGGCTGGCCTTGATGATTTCGCGCACCTTGGCGGGGGTGACGATGACCTCCCGGCCGCGCGACATCGACTCGGCGATCTCCTCCACCGTCGGCTCGCGGCCCAGCTCCCCGAGGAGCGAGCGCGAGACGCGGTGGAGGATGTTGATCGCCTCCACCATGTGGACTGGGATGCGAATGGTGCGGGCCTGGTCGGCAATGGCGCGCGTGATGGCCTGGCGGATCCACCACGTCGCATACGTGCTGAACTTGAAGCCTCGCTCGTACTCGAACTTCTCGACCGCCCGCATCAGGCCGATGTTGCCCTCCTGGGTGAGGGCCAGGAAGCTCATCCCGCGGCCGACGTACTTCTTGGCGATCGACACGACGAGCCGGAGGTTGGCCAATATCAGCTGCTCGCGGGCATCGCCCCCGATCTTGACCAGCTCCCCCTTCCGGTCGCGCAGCTTCGTGTCGAGCGGCACCTCCGGGTCGTAGCCCATCCGCTTGAGCAGCGCGGCATCGTGTCCGGCGGTGATCCAGCGTTCGAGGGCCGGGAATGCGACCTGATCGCGGGTCCAGTCGTACAAGGCGCGCAGGCCGATGTTGTCGCGCGAGTCGAGATCGCCGTTGTGCACCGCGAGATAGGCGAAATCCAGCAGCGCCAGGGACGCGTCCGGCGTGAGCGCCTCGTTGTAGGCCGTGACCAGGTGACGAGCCGCCTTGAGGAGGGCCTTCGTGCCGTCGGACTGGGCATCCCGGCCGGCCTTGATCAGGTGGAAGTCGGGCGAGGGCGCCAGCAGGTCGGCTGCGGCCCCGTCGGCGACCGCGTCGCGGAACATCGTGTGCGCCTCGGGCCCGAACGGCAGGCGGTGTTGAGGCTTGGCGGTCCGGGTCTTGCGCTCGGTGTCGTGGGTCGTCCACTCGTGGAGCGAGACGATGCCCTTCCACGGCGCCTCGACGAGCTGCTCGCCGAGCTCGATCGCCTTGGCCAGGACGATCTCCTCCTCGGCGGTCAGGAGGGCGACCTTGCCGATCTCGTTGAGGTACATGCGGATCGAGTCGTCGATCCCGATCATGTCCGCGGAGAGGGCCTCGAACTCCTCGGCGGTCGGCTTCGCGAGCGCCTTGGCGTCGAGCCTGGCCTCCTCGAGGTCGGCCTTGTGTCGACCGGCACTGCCAGCGGCGAGGGCGACCTCGATGAGCTGCTGGTCGTGGGACCCCTGGATCATCATGGTTCTCCGGCGGATCGAGCGAGGAGACGCATCGGCCCTCACCCGATGGCATCTCGCCGGTCGGCCCGTCCGCAACGAACCGAGAGCAACGTCCCTCTACGGTATACCTTCGAGCACGACCTGCAGCAGAAGGCAGGCAGGCGCCTCCTCCACGGGAGAGGCCTCAACCGCACGGGCTGCATCTCCATCTCCGTACCGCACCATCGCTGGATGGTGAATGGCGCAGTCTGAATCAATGCCTCGACGGTTGCCGAGCGGTCGCCGGCCGTTCGATGCGCTCTGGTTGGCGTCGCCGCCCTGAATCGTCGGCTACGGCGACGTCTACCCGGTCACCACGGAGGGCCGCGCTAGATCCGTCGAAGGCTAGCCCGTCATCAGGCCCATGGCTACTGGCGAGGTGGCTGAGTCGAGCTAACTCGTCTTGGCGGGGTTCGTCCGGGTCATGAGCCACGCAACGGCCAGCGAGGCCAGCCCGCCGATGGCTCCGATCACCAGCAGCACGGCCCGAACGGTGGCGGTGGGCTCGAGCTTGATCAGGTGGTCGAGGCTGACCTGACCCGGACCGGCCACGCCGACCGCCACAGCGCCGACGGCCAGCAGCAGTGGGAACTCGAACCCGCCTTTGCTGCTGAAGAAACCGTGAGGCCAGTGGACCTTGAAGATCATCACGACCGACTGGCCGACGAGCAGCGCGGCCACCGCCGGCGTCGCGATGCCGGCCGCGAGCATGAGGCCGCCTACCAGCTCGGCCAGAACGGACAGGGCCGCGAACAGCGCGACCGGGCGGAAGCCCATGCTGGCGATCGCGCCCTGCCAGCCCTTCAGGCCTGGCCCGCC
>JBEKKR010000068.1:0-2686 GCA_050010635.1 Candidatus Limnocylindrales bacterium | reverse complement strand
ACGACGACGTTCGAGTTGGGCCGCGGGCTCGTCGACGTGCCGGGCCTGACCGTCCTGACCAACTCCGTCCCGGTGGCCGAAGCCCTTTACAAGGACGGCCGCTCGGACCAGACCGTCATCCTGAGCGGCGGCGTACGCACCCCATCCGACGCCCTCGTCGGCCCGTTCGCGGTCGATGTGATCCGCTCGCTCCACGTCGACACGGTCTTCATGGGCACCCACGGCCTCGACCCGCGCTCGGGCCTGACGACGCCGAACATCCTCGAAGCCGAGACCAACCGCGCCCTGATCGAGTCGGGACGCCGCCTCATCGTTCTCGCGGACCACACGAAGTGGGGGGTCATCGGCATCAGCTCGGTGGCACGCCTCGCGGACGTGGACACCGTGATCACGGACTCCGGCCTGGAACCCGCCGCCCGCGCCCAGTTGGCCGCGGTCGTGAGAAGGCTGATCGTCGTAGACCCGAGGACTGGCGAGCGCCAGACGACCCTAGACGGAGTCGACGAGGGCCACGATGCGAATGGCCTCAATCACGGAGGGGACGAATGATCGAGGAGCCGTCCGCCGGGGCAATCCCGACGCAGCCACACCGCCGCTATAACCCGCTGTGCGACGAATGGCTGCTCGTGTCGGCAGAGCGGACGGCCCGACCGTGGCTCGGACGAGAGGAGTCGACGCCTCAGCAGAACCTGCCGGCCTACGATCCGACCTGCTATCTATGCCCGGGCAACAGCAGGGTGAACGGCATCCGCAACCCGGCCTACGACTCGACTTTCGTCTTCACCAACGACTTCGCGGCGCTCCAGCCGGACGAAGCTCCGGCGTCCTTCGAGGACGGGCTCCTTCGGGCCGAGGCCGAGAGCGGAACGTGCCGAGTGGTCTGCTTCAGGCCGCGCCACGACGTGACGCTGGCTCAAATGACCCCGTCAGAGGTCCGCCACGTCGTGGACGTGTGGGCGGCCGAGTCGACGTCGCTGGGCGAGCGATACCAGTGGATCCAGGTCTTCGAGAACCGAGGGGCGGCGATGGGGGCCTCGAACCCGCACCCGCACGGGCAGATCTGGGCCGGCAGCGCGCTCCCGATGGAGGCCACCAAGGAAGACCGTAGCCAGCGCCGCTACCTCGAGAGGACCGGCAACCGGCTGCTCATCGACTACGTTGCCCAGGAAAGCGGCGGCCAAAGAGAGATCGCCGCCGATGATGAGTGGCTCGTGGTGGTGCCGTTCTGGGCCGCCTGGCCGTACGAGACCCTGGTCGTGCCCCGCCGCCCAGTGGCGCGGTTGCCCGAGCTCGACGACCGCCAGCGAGATTCGCTGTCCGAGCAGCTGATCGGACTGGTCCGCGGCTACGACGGCCTCTTCGAGATGCCGTTCCCCTACTCGATGGGCTGGCATCAGGCGCCGTTCGGAACCGACTCCCAAGACCACTGGCAGCTCCACGCCCACTTCTACCCGCCGCTCCTGCGCGCATCCATTCGCAAGTTCATGGTTGGCTACGAGTTACTCTCAGAGCCCCAGCGCGACATCACCGCCGAGGCCGCCGCGGAACAGTTGCGGGCCTCGATCCAGAAAACGACCCTGGTCAGCCCCCAGCAGGCTGACTGAAGAGAAGGAAGGAACCGCTCAATGGCAGGACTTTCGCCCGCACACCTGTTGATCATCCTGGTCATCGCGCTCGTCGTGATCGGACCGGGGAAGCTGCCCGAGGTCGGTGCCGCGATCGGCAAGAGCAGCCGAGAATTCCAGAAGGCCTCCGGTGGGATCAGCGACACGCTGATCGGGACGCCGGCCAAGCCCGCGCCCGCCCAGCCACCGATGCAGCCCCAGCCGCCGGCCCAGTCGTACTACGCAGCGCAGCCCGTCCAGCCCACCTATGCCGCCCCCGTTTACGCGCCGGCCCAGTACGCCCCGGCTGCCCAGCCGCCGCAATACGACGCACCGGTGTACGCCCCTCAGCCAGGCGTCGTGCAGCCGGCGGCGTCGTCCTCAGCGGTCAATGCGCCCGAGACAACCAGCACAACAGAACACCCCGTCGGCTAGAGGAACGCCGGAAGCGTCGGACCGAAGGCCGGCCCTCCCGTCTCTCGACCTTGTGCCACGGCTCCCGCGCTGGGGCGGGGCCGTGGCACAGGCCGTTGTCAACCCCAGAACGCACCGTGCCGCGACTGAGCCGAGGCGATGAACGACACCTCTATGCATTCCCGAAGCGCCGCCGACCGAGCTGCCGCATTGTTCGCGAGGCTCGACGGCCCCAGACGGCCAGCCGGCGGGTCCCGTCAGACCCTCCTGGTTCGAGCTCCGGGACGCGTGAACCTTATCGGCGAGCACACCGACTACAACGAAGGGCTGGTGCTCCCGGCCGCTATCGATCGCGAATTCTGGATCGCCTTCCAGCCATGGGACCGGCCCGAAGTCGAGATGATCTCCGCCGATCTCAACGAGACGAGGTCGTTCTCGTTCGAGGGCCTTGCCCCTCACGGTGGGACTCGAACCTGGATCGACTACATCGCCGCAACGGCCTGGGCGATGCGCGACGCAGGCCTCCCGATTCGTGGATTTCGGGGCGCCATGAGCTCGGACATTCCGATGGGTTCGGGGTTGAGCTCGTCCGCAGCGCTGGAGATGGCGTCCAGCTGGGCGCTGGCGGTACCGGGCGAACCGCGGCCCGACCCTGGCGCGATGGCGGC
>JBEKKR010000067.1:0-3023 GCA_050010635.1 Candidatus Limnocylindrales bacterium | reverse complement strand
GATCAGCAGCGCGCTGAGGCTGAGCAGGTAGGCGTTATAGACGTAGGACTCACCCTCGAGGGCCCCGAGGTTGGCGCTCGGCAGATCCTGACCGATCCGCTGCAGCGCGACGTTCACCACGGTCGAGGCCAGGAAGACGATCGCCGAGCCCAGGATCGCGGCCAGCATCGTGCCGGTGCGGCGATTCATAGGTGTTCCTCTCGCCTGAGAGCGTAGGCGACGGCCTCGTCCACGGTCATGCGAGCCCCCTCGGTCACCGCCGCCTCGACCTCGGCCGGGTCGAGAGCGCTCGTGTCCGGATGGATCGCGGTTGTTTGCTCAGACACGGACCCGAGCTGCGTTCCGCCGGTGTGGGCGAGCCGATCTGCGGCGGAGCTCAGGCGGACAGCCCGCAGAATCTCCCCCTCGGCGGCCGCAAGGATGCCGAAGTCGCCGAGCAAGATGGTCATGCCCGAGATGTCACCCACGGCTGCGAAGTGCTCGAGCGCCTCGCGCCATAGCGGCCCGGACCGAGCGACAGTCTCGCCGAGCTTGTCGTAGGCGAGGCCGAGGGTGTGGAACGCCCAGGCCAGGCTGAACGGATCCGACATGCGCCGCAGCATCTCGACATCCTCGAGCAGCGTGTCCCGGGCGGCCTCGTTCTCGTCGCCGAAGTAGTAGGCGTTTCCGAGTCCCCACAGCACGCGGGCGATCATCTCGTGATCTCCGAGGTCGCGGTACATAGCCAGGCTCTCCTCGAAGGCCGCGCGCGACCTGGCGAGATCCTCCCTGTTGATCAGCGTCGGAAACCCGAGATTGTATAGGGCGTTGGCGATGGCCCGGCGGTCGCCGATCTTCCGGCATAGCTGCAGGCAGGCTTCGTAGTAGCTCATTGCGGTGGCCATCTCGGCTCGCCAGTACGCGACTCCGCCCGCGGCCTCGAGGGCTCTTGCCCGTTCCAACGGATGGCCGTCCGGATCGGGCACGGCCAGGATCCGCTCCAGGACTGCGGCCCCCTCCCGCAACATCCCTCGCATCTGCCAGAAACGCCACAGCGCGAAGCCCAATCGCAGTGCGGTCTCGACCGACTCGCTCTCGATCGACCAGTTGATGGTGGCCCGAAGATTGCCATTCTCGCGGGCGAGCTCGTCGAGCAGCCGTTTCTGGTTCGGCCCCGTCAGGCCGGGAGCGGAAGCCTCCGCCATCGCGACGAAGAACGCAGCGTGGCGCTCCGCAAGCACGTCGGCCTCGCCTTTCTCGGCCAGGCGCTCGAGGGCGAATTCTCGGATCGTGGAGAGCATGGTGAAGCGCGGCTCTCCGTCGGCCTCCTCCTGGCGTATCAGACTCTGATCCACAAGACCGGCCAGACCCGACAGCACGTCGAGACCGGCATCGCTGCAAACCGCTTCGGCCGCGGTGAGACTCGCGCCGTCGACGAAGATCGCGAAGCGGGCGAAGAGTCTCCGGGCCGCGTCGTCGAGCAGGTCGTGGCTCCAGGCGATGGCCCCGCGGAGGGTCCTTTGCCGGGGCGGCAGGTCGCGCGAACCCGCCTCGAGTGCCTCCAGGCGCTGGCCGAGGCGTGCCAGGAGTGCCTGTGGCGGCAGAAGCTTCACGCGGGCGGCGGCCAGCTCGATGGCGAGCGGCAGACCGTCGAGCCGGCTGCAGATCTCGGCCACGGCTGCCGCGTTGGCGGTGGTGACCTGGAAGTCGGGCCGGACCGCTGCAGCGCGCTGGATGAAGAGCGCGACGGCCTCGTACTGCGAGATCGAGGCAGGGTCGAGATCGTCACCCGCATGAGGCAGGGTAAGGGGCGGGACCGCGAACTCCCGTTCGCCATAGAGATGGAGAGTGGCCCTGCTGGTGACCACGACCGTGAGGCCGGGAATCGCCTTGAGCAGATCTCCGACCAGCGCCGCCGCGGGCAGGACCTGCTCGAAGTTGTCCATGATGAGAAGCAGGTGGCGGTCGCGCAGGTACTCGACGAGCTTGATCACCGGCGGCTCGTTTGGCGATTCCCGCAAGCCGAGTGCCACCAGGATCGCCGGCGCCACCAGGTCGGGGTCCTCGATCGGGCCCAGCGGGACGAAGAAGACGCCGTCGGCGAAATCGGATATCGATTCGGCCGCGAGCTGGAGGCTCAGCCTCGTCTTGCCCGTGCCGCCGGGGCCGGTGAGGGTCAGGAGCCTGGTCGTCCCCAGCAGGCGCTTCGCTTCGGCGACCTCACGGCCACGGCCCACGAAGCTGGTGAGTTGGGTTGGCAGGTTGTTGGGCGCAGCCTCCAGCGAGCGCAGCGCCGGGAATTGGGACGCGAGGCCCTCGATGACGGTCTCGTAGATGCGCTCCGGTTGGGCCAGGTCCTTGAGACGGTGGCGGCCGAGGTCTCTGAGCTGAACTCCCGACGGCAGCCCATGCTCGGCGAGAGCACGGGTCGAGTCCGACATAAGGATCTGGCCGCCGTGGCCGACGGCCGCGATCCGGGCGGCCCGATGGACGTCGAGCCCGACGTACGTGCCATCGCGAACCAGACCCTCGCCGGTGTGTAGTCCCATCCTTACCCTGACTGGCGTCCCGCCCGGCCAGCTGGCACCCGCCATCGCGCGTTGCGCCGCCACAGCGGCCGAGACCGCGGCAACCGGGCTGTCGAATGCGGCGAAGAGCGAGTCGCCCTCGGTACCGATGGGGACGCCGCCCGCGCGCTCGACCGCTCCGCGGAGCAGGCGGTGGTGTTGGCTAAGCACGTCCGGGTACGCGGCGCCGAGCGCCTGCAGCAGCTTGGTTGAGCCCTCTATGTCGGTGAAGAGGAAGGTTACGGTCCCGGTCGGGAGTGCGAGGCTGCGCTGCATCGACTCAGGCGTGGTGGTCGACGGTCACGGCGCGAAGCCGGCGAGCGACCTCCTGGAGAACCGCCAGAGCGACGCCGGGCTCCGACTCGAGCAGCTTCTGGAAATCCCACGACGCGAGGGCCAGGCAGGTCGTCTGCTCGTCGGCGGTGACGGACGCCACTCGCGGCTGCCGGTCGAGCAGCGAAAGCTCGCCGAAGAAGT
>JBEKKR010000066.1:0-3112 GCA_050010635.1 Candidatus Limnocylindrales bacterium | reverse complement strand
CACTCGAGAAGGCGATAGAGAGATGAGCGCTGCTCGATTCTGCCATCAGTCCTCCGGGCCATGAGCTGGCTCGGGTTCGACCCATACAGCCAGATTGACGGCGAGGCTCCTTTTCATAGAGGGTGATCGTGTGCCGAACTTGAGAACTCTGACGTGCCCGCCCCGGCTCTGCCGTCGCGTCCGCGTCAGATCTCGAATTCCTGGATCGCCTCGAATGCGTTGTTGACCATCGTTACCGAAGCGCTGCCCTCGATGCGGATGCCGTGCCCTGCGGCGCCGATGAGGTCCCTGTAGTACTTCTCAGCGCATTCGGCAAAGGCCTGTTGGTTGAACGGTCCGTCATATCCGATGGGAGGCCCCACCTCGAGCTGGTCGCCGTAACTAGATCCAGCTGCCTGCTTCACGATCGCGCGAAGTCCTGAGTGTCTCTTGCCGCCTGCCTCTAGGTCGAACTCCACCTCAGAGACAAGGTGCTCAGGGTCGGTTCCCAGCACCTGGCTCTTCTGATTGAGGCGGTAGAAACGGACGCGCACAACGCTACCCTCCCACCGGTCAGGAACTCCCCGGCCTTGGCCGCCAGCTTACTCCCCGCGAAGCCGCGGACACCCGTGACGATGCCGCGATAGTGTGTTGCTCGGCTCATCGACAAAGCGTGCTCACCGCGCCACGCCGGCGCTACTCTCTATCCGGGCACCGCGGTAACGGAGCCCGGAAGGGGGGACGAGGATGATCCGTCGTCCGGGCCTGATGGCAGGGTTGATCGGCCTGGCTATTACGCTGGTTCTCGCGCTCGGCCTGGTATTGGTCGTGGCTGCGCGGCGGGACGGCAGCGGCGGCCCACCGGCGCCATCCGCGTCGGTCAGCTGGCACGGCCCGGTGCACGTCTCCACCGGCATGACCTTCGGCGCGGACCTGGCGGTCTCCGGAGACAACCTGTACCTCGTCGGCAAGAGCACCACCGCGGAAGTCTGGTCGTCGACCAATGGCACGTCCTGGACTCCCGTGTCGGCCGCGGGAAGCGTCGATTCGAGTTTCGTACCCCGCGGGGCCGTCGCCGACGGAAGTGGCGGCTTGCTTGTCGTCGGAGAAACTCTTGGCGGCGAGACGCCGACCCCGGCGATCTGGCACTCGAGCAACGGCGGCGCTTTCACCCGCGCCACGTTTGAGACCCCGACCCCGGCCGAGATCGTCGGCGTGGCGGCCGGCTCCGGCCGGTTCGTCGCGGTCGGCGACCACTCTGCCCCGGCCATGGGCACGGCGACGACCGGGGCCATCGTCTACAGCCTGGACGCTTGGTCCTCGGTCGACGGCGACTTCTGGAGCCACGTCACTCTGCCCGACTCGGACAACTACCAGGCGATCGCGGTCACGGCTTGGTCGGGCGGCTTCGCAGCGGTGGGCGTGTCCGAAACCGGCAAATCGGGGGCCGGCTTCTGGACGTCGAGCGACGGGAGCTCCTGGCAGCGCTCACCGGCAGCCCTTGGCGACTTCGGAGTGAAGTCGCTGCTGAGCTTCGGCGACCGACTGGTCGCGCTCGGCGCCATTCGCGACGAAGCCGAGGGAATGATCCCCGCTTCGTGGGCCTCCTCGGACGGCCGCACGTGGGTCGAGTCGCGCGCACCCGTGCGGGAGCCGGCCATGATGTTCGACCGCGCGACCGTCGTGGGCAGCGACATCGTCGCCGTCGGGATGAGCCACATCGGCTCTGTACAGGAACTGGCCGCCGGTTCGGGCGAGGGCGCTACGCCGAGCCCCGCTCCGTCACCCGTGGCGAGCACCTGGATCTCAACCGATGGTTCGAGCTGGCGGCTGGTCCCGGCCGACCCGGCCCTCGTCTTTGACTCCTACATGTCCTCAATGACGGCCTTCGGAGACAGGCCGGTGGTGGCCACGCTGGGCAACCAGGGCCTTCTGGTCTATGTCGGAGACATCGCGCACTGAAGGGGTCGGAGGTCAGCCGGGCGCTATTTGGTCATGGTGTTGCTTTGTGCCCGCGCCAGAGTGAGTGATAGGGGCGACCATCTCGCACGCGAGGCGCCCACGATGACCGCTCAACCCCTCCCCGCCCTGAGCAGCGGAGACCCCTCCGCCTGGGACCAGGCCCTCTATGCCTTCCTCGTCGAGAAGGGCAACCGCTCGGGCTCAAGACGCACCGTCGAGTCCTACAGCCGGATGCTCTGGCCGTTCTTCGCGGACCGCGGCTTGACGCCAGACCGAGTGAGGGCAGCCGACGTCCTGGCCTGGGTGCACGGCATTGGCAAGTCCGGCCGGACTCCGTCGTCGACCACTGTCGGCGCCCGCATCGCCTGCCTGTCCTCCTTCTACCGCTTCCTCATCAGGATGGGCCTGGTCGTCGGGAACCCATGCGACGCCGTCGAACGACCACGGAGCGTCCAGTCGGTCGCCCGCGGGTACAGCGCCGACGAGGTGCGGCGGCTCCTTGCGGTCGTCCCCGATACCCTGGCCGGAAGGCGAGACCGGGCGATCCTGCTGACCCTCGTTCTCACGGGCAGACGTCGGTCCGAGGTGATCGGTCTACGAGCAGGCGACCTTAGCCTGGAGGGCGAGACCTGGTTCTACTCCTACCGGGGCAAGGGCGGCAAGCGCGGTCGGCGCGAACTCCCCCACCCCGCCTACGAGGCCATCTGCACGACGCTCGCGGACGCGGGCAGGGAACTGGACACGATGGCCCCTGAGGAGTCGCCCTGGCAGGCCGGCGCCCGACCAGATGGAGTCACGAGCGGGACGTTCTACGCCCGGTTTCGGCGGTACCTGCAAGCGGCTGGTCTGGCGCCGACCGGCATCCACGTCCTGAGGCACACCGCGGCGAAGCTCCGCCGCGATGCCGGCGAGTCGATCGAGGACGTCAGCGCGTTTCTCGACCACAGCTCGCTCGCCGTGACGACGGTCTACCTACGTCGACTTGAGGGCCAGGAGGACCGGGCGTGGCGCGAGGTGGCCGTGGCGATTGGGGTCTAGCAACCACGGAGCGCGTAGAGTGGGTTGGCTCCCGACCGCTAGATAAGGCAGGCACCCGATGTTGCGGTTCCCCAAGAGGTTCGTGGCCCCCCTGGCCGCGATTGCCGTTGTCGGAGGGCTCGCCTTGGTTGGA
>JBEKKR010000065.1:0-3313 GCA_050010635.1 Candidatus Limnocylindrales bacterium | reverse complement strand
CGATCCGCACCCTGCTCGACCTGATCCGGCCCACCGGCGGCCACGCCTACGTGTTCGATATCGAGTCGTCGGCCAACCCCGCGGCGATCCATCGCCGCATCGGCTATCTCCCCGGTGAGTTCGCGCTGTACGACCGGCTGACCGGTGGGCAGACGCTCGAGTATTTCGGCAACCTGCGCGGCGGAGTCGACAAGGCCTACCAGGCCGAGCTGATCGAGCGCTTCGACCTCGACCCGAGCCGGCGATTCCGCGAGTACTCGAAGGGCAACAAGCAGAAGGTCGGGCTGGTGGCGTGCCTGCAGCATCGCCCCGAGCTGCTGCTCCTCGACGAGCCCACGTCGGGGCTCGATCCGCTCGTCCAGCAGACCTTCTTCAGCATGCTGCGCGACGCCGTAAAGGAAGGGCGCACCGTCTTCCTGTCGAGCCACATCCTGAGCGAGGTGGAGCGGAGCTGCGATCGCGTGGCCATCATCCGTGACGGCCGCATCGCCCAGATCGGCCGGGTCGACGCACTCCGCGATCTGGCTCACCACCAGGTCGAGATGCGGTTCGAGGGGGATCCGCCGGCGGCCGAATTCGCGGCCATCAGCGGCGTCAGCGACGTCCAGGTCGAAGACCACCTTCTGCGGCTGCGCGTCCTCGGCCCGATCACGCCCGTGGTCCAGGCCGCGGCCCGCCTCGGCGTGACCGACTTCCTGAGCCGCGAGCCCAGCCTCGAGGAAACGTTCCTGGCTCAGTACGGCCGCGAGGCCGTCGAGGTGAAGTGATGGCAGCCGGCACCGGGTCGCCGTCATTGGCGGCGACGCTCCCCGCGATCCCGTTCCGCAGCCGCATCTACGGCTTCGGCAGCATCTACGGCAAGACCGTCCGCGATTCCAGGCTCGCCTTCATCATCGCCGCGGGCCTCCTCGGTGGAATGTCCCTCGTGATGGCAGCCGGGGTCTCGAGCATCTTCCCCACGCCGGCGTCGCGCGGCGAGATCGACAAGCTCATCGGCAGCATCCCGGCCTCGATGGTCAACCTGTTCGGCAAGCCCGTCGGGCTCGGCACTCTCGGCGGCTACTTCACCTGGAAGTACGGGGCCATCTTCGCCCTCGGCACGACCCTGTGGTCGATATTGGCCCTCTCGGGGACCTTGGCCGGCGAGGCCAGCCGGGGCAGCCTCGACTTCGTCGCTTGTTCGCCATACGGGAAGCGCCGGGTCGCTCTCGAGAAGCTGGCCGCTCACCTGACCATGCTGGCGCTGGCGCTCGTGGTGCTCTCCGTCGCCTGCTCCGGGGGCTCGGTGCTCTTCGGCGACGCAGCTCTCGGCGACACGATCCCGCTTCTGTCCGCGATCGGCTTCGCCCTCTGGGTCGGCTGCCTGGCCATGTTCTTCGGCGGCCTGACGTTCGCCCTGGCTCCGATCCTGGGCCGCTCCGGCTCGGCCGGGGTCGCGGCGCTGGTGATGGTCTTCCTGTGGCTCGCGAACGGGTTCGACGCGCTCGCGCCGATCGCCACTCTGAGTCCGTTCCACTGGCTGTCGAACCACATCGCGCTCGTGGGCATCTACGACTGGCCCGCCGTGGCGTTCACCGCGGCCGTGGGTGCGGTCCTCATGGCGGTCGGCGTGGAGGTCTTCGTGCGGCGGGATCTCGGGGTCACGGCCGGGCTGTCGATGCCGGGGCTGCCGAAGCAGGTGCTCGGGGTCCGTGGCTCGATCAGCCGAGCCTTCGGCGACCAGCTCCCCCGGGCCCTGTCCTGGGGGATCGGCCTCGGACTCATGGGCGCGCTCATCGGGGCGCTCGTCGGGACGATGTCCGACCAGATCAGCAGCGACCCCAATCTCATGGCCACGTTCAAGTCCATCTTCCGCGGCGCGAGCCTCGACACCGCCGGCGGCTGGCTCCAGCTGTACGCGGAGCTGCTGTACATCGCGGCCGGGTTCGGGGCCGCGACGTTCGTGTCCAAGTGGGGCTCGGACGAGACTGAGGGCCGGCTCGAGATGGTCCTCGCGACCCCACTGGCGCGGTCGCGATGGGTCGTGGCCGGCGGCATCGCCGCGATCCTGTCGGTCGTGGTGATGACCGTGCTCTTCGCGGCCGGGATCTGGCTCGGCGCCGCGTCCGGCGGCGTGGCCTCAGGCGACGCCTTGATCGGGTCGGCCTCGCTCGGAATCTACTCCGTCGCGATCGTCGGCGTGGGCGTGGCCGTCGGTGGTCTGTGGCGGACATCCGTCGCGGCCGAGGTCGCCGCGATGTTCGTGGTCGTGACGTACCTGATCGATCTGGTGATCCCGCCTCTCAACCTGCCCGACTGGATCCACGAGCTCGCGCTCACGGCACACCTCGGTCAGCCGATGATCGGGAAGTGGGACCTCGTCGGGACGGTCGTCTGCCTGGCCATCGCCGTCGTGGGTATCGCCATCGGAGCGATCGGGATCCGGCGTCGCGACATCGGCTGAGATCCGCCGTACCCGAAGGCGGGCGGACCCCGCCCAGCATCTCGAGCGGCCGCGGCAACTTGCCCGGCCGTCTGTCGGTCGGGCCCCGGCCCGTCGCCGCCTCCGGCCTCACGACTCCTCCGGACCGTATTCACGACTCCTTCACAGCCGAGCGCCAGCCTTCGTGTCGAGGTTGGCAAATGCTCCCGGCCGACCGTGAAGACTTCGGGGCGCGAATCTTTAGGAGATCAAATGAGACACGGGGGCGGCTTCAGAGTTCTGGCCGCACTGATCGTGGTCGGTGTCGTGGCGGCACTGACCGCCGGCGCGTACGGCGCCGGGTGGGCCGCCGGGTCGGCGTCCGGCACGACGAACGTCTCGCCGTGGGTATACGGCTGGAGCTTCGGGGCCGGGCACGTCATCGGCTTCATCGTCACGATCCTGGTCCTGATCGTCCTCTTCCGGGTGCTGGTGTTCGCCTTTGTCGGGCCGCGCCACCGCGGCTGGGGCCATCACGGCTACTGGCGCGGCTACGACGGCCCGGAGGGCAACATGCCCGCCGGCGGGCCCGGTGGCTGGCACCGGGGCGAATGGCACGACGCGGCCCAGGCGACGTTCGACGACTACCACCGCCGGGCGCACGGAAGCCCGGACACCACCGGCGGCGACCCCAACAAGCCGGCCGCCGGCTGAGAGCGCGCAGCCGGCCGCGACCCAGCGGCGAAGCCGCGGCGAATGGAGTGGCGGGTCGATACTTCGGTCCGCCACTCCGCGCCGTACGATGAGGCCACCGTGAAAACCGTCCTGGTCGTTGACGACGAACCTCGCATCGTCGAGCTTGCTCGCGACTACCTCGAGCACGCGGGCTTCGGCGTCATCATCGCAACCGAC
>JBEKKR010000064.1:0-3747 GCA_050010635.1 Candidatus Limnocylindrales bacterium | reverse complement strand
GCAGAACCGCTCGACTCCGGCGAGGGTCGCCGGGAAACCGTCGGGCAGTGCCTCGGGCTGCGGATCGACACCAAGACACAGGACGGAGCCGACGAGTCGGGTGCGTGCGGCAAGCCGCTCGAGGTATGCATTCATGGCTTGAAGCGTAGCCGACCGGCGATCGACCGATCAGGGCGATCGCGACGCGAGGTGAGGTACCACGTCGTGCAACGGCGCCGACTCAACTTGTGGCGCGACTTCGACTGGCTCAGCGAGATCCGGCTGAGCGCCCTCGGCCGCAACGTCGACGACCTCGAGCTGCATCGACTCGAAGCCACCGAACTGCCGGCTTGCCGCCCGTGCGACGACATCGATCCGGTCTCCCTCATGGAGCATCGCCGCCAGGTCCGGTCTGCGGAACGCGACCGCATCGAGGACATCCCGGCTGCGCCGCAGGACCAGCTGAGTGTGTCCACCGTTCGCTGACCGAACCCTGAGAACAGTGAGCCCGGTTACCGCCAGCGATGGGGCGGGATTACCCACGCCGGTTGGCGCCAGGAGTCCGATCTCGCGCACGAGGGCGTAGTCGACCGAATCGGCCGGGACGACGAGATCGACGGCCAGTTCGGGAACGCCGGCGCCGGGCGGAAACGCCTTCACCGCCGCTATCTCGAGGAAGCGCGCACAGAACTCGGGCCAGCGCTCCGCGGCAATGTCGAACCCGGCGGCGGCACGATGGCCACCGTGCCGGATCAGGAGATCGCCGCATGAGATAAGGGCCTCGGCCAGGTTCATGCCACCGCCGCTCCGGCATGAGGCGCGCAGCGTGGCCTCTCCGGCGTCGAGATTCGTGGCAACCACGGTCGGGCGCCCGAGATCCTCCGCCAGACGGCCCGCGACCAGACCGATGATCCCAACCGGCCACTCCCCGCGGATCAGCAAGGCGGCCGTTAGGGCGGCAGCGGGTTCGTTGGGAGCCAGGCCGGCCGTGACTTCGGTAGTGTCTTCGCCCGCCGTTTCGGCAGCGGCGGCCTCCGGCGCCGGCCCCAGACCAAGCTCGTGCCTGGCCTCAGCGAGTGCCCGGCGCGTCATTTCGCGTCTGTCCAGATTTGCCGTCTCGATCTCCGCGGCGAGCTCGTCGGCCTCGGCTCGATCGGTAGCGAGGAGCAGGCGAGCGGCGCGGGCGGCCTCCCCCACCCTGCCGGCCGCGTTGAGCCGTGGCGCGATCGCGAACCCGATGTCGTCGAGATCCAGGCGTTCGGGCGCCAGGCCGGCCCGTTCGAGCAGGGCCGCAAGACCCGGCCGTGCACGGTTGCGAAGCTGTTCCAGGCCCAGGCGGGCGATCGACCGGTTCTCGCCCAGGATCGGCGCCACGTCGGCGACCGTGCCGATCAAGGCCAGGTCGGCCATCGCTCGGACGGCTTCGGGCAGCACCATCCGGGCGCCTGCGGCGCCGTCGGCCGCACCGCTCCCGACCGCGCCGAGTTCGGCGATCAGCAGATGAGCGACCTTCCACGCCACCCCGGCTCCGGTCAGGCCTCGCTCTGGATAGACGCCGTCTTCACGGACAGGGTTGACGACGGCGACGGCGCCCTCCGGCCACGTCGCGGCGTGGTGATGGTCCGTCACCAGGACATCGATGCCGCGGCCGCGTGCGAGGTCTATCTCGGCGGCGCTGCTCGTGCCGCAGTCGGCGGTGAGGATCAGAGTCCGTCCCTCAGCCGCGGCACGATCGATAGCACGCAGTGACAACCCGTGCCCGTCCCCAAGCCGCTCTGGAACATATGGCGCGGCGTCCACGCCCAGCGACCGCAGCGCCAGCACCAGGATCGACAGCCCGGTCAGCCCGTCGGCGTCGAAGTCCCCGTACACCAGGACTCGCTCGCCCCGTGACCGAGCCTCCGCCACTCGCCGGAGAGCGACGCCGGCATCGGGGAGCAGCCTCGGATCGTGCAGACCGTCTTCCGCCGGGGCGAGGAACCTCGTCAGCTCGTCAGCTGTCGTCACACCGCGGGCCGCGAGGATCGACAGGAGTCGAGGGGAGACGCCACGCTCCGCGGCAGCAGCCCGACATGCCTCGTCGACGGGCGGTGAACCGGCGACGCGCCAGCGGAAGCTCGAGGTGATCATGGCGTCAGGATGACACGCCCCGATCAACCTCGGCGTATCCCTCGGTCAACCCTGCATCGAGCGGATCAGCGACTCGGCCGTCCACGGAACACCCGCCCGGCTCGGGACTCAGGCCCTTCGACCGCTCCTCATCGCCGCGAGTCGCTCGGCTCGCCGGCGGTCTTCCCACAGCTGCCAGACCACGAGCAGCGGGCTCGCGTTGAAGATCGACGAGTACGTCCCCGAGATGATGCCGATCAGCAGCGCCAGAACGAAGTAGTGGATCGAGGCGCCTGCGAACAGCAGCAACGCGAACAGGGTCACCACGACCGTCAGGCTCGTATTGATGGATCGGCCGAACGTCTGGAGGATCGAGTGGTTGACGATCGCGTCGAACGGCTCGCCGGCGTGGCGGGCCTTGTTCTCCCGGATTCGGTCGAAGACGACGATCGTGTCGTGGACGCTGAAGCCGATGACGGTCAGCATCGCCGTCACGAATAGCGCGTCGATCTGGACACCGAAGAACGTACCCAGGATCGCGAATATCCCAACCACGACGATCACGTCATGAAGAAGGGCGACGAGAGCGGTGGCGCCGAACTTGATGCTGCCGAACCGGATCCCGATCCAGATCAGGATGCCGAGCGACCCGAGCAGGACGAGCTTGATAGCATCCTGGATGAGCTCGGCACTGACGATCGGGCCGACGGTCGTCTGCTCCAGGGTGCAGGCGATCGGTCCCAGCTTGGGGTCGGCCTGCAGGTCCGTGGCAATCTTGGCCAGCGTCCCGCTATCCGGCAGGTGAAGCTGGCAGGTCTTGCCGTTCTGGGCGACGCTGTTCGGCGTTGGTGTGGGCACCGCAGTCGGGCTGGCCGAGGGGCTTGGGCTCGGCGAGGGCGACGGGCTCGGGCTCGGACTGGCACTGGCGCCAGGCGAAGCAGTGCGAACCGCCGCGGCAGAGGCGCTGGCGCTGGCCACGGCCGCAGAGGCGCTGGCGCTTGCTACCGCTGAGGCGCTGGCAGCGGTCCTGGCACTGGCGCTGGCGCTCGGATTGACAGTCGGGGCCGCGGTGATCTGAGGCAGCAGGTCTGACCGCTTCGTTCGGATAGTGATGTTGTTCGCGGTGTCCTGGCTGACCTCGGCGTCGGCAATGCCGTCCTTGACCAGGATGGCCTTGACCTCGTCCAGCGACGCGTTCGGATTCTTGAACTGGATCTGCCAGACCGTGCCCCCGGTGTAGTCGACAGAGAACTTCAGACCCACCTGACCGCCGCTGATGGGCGTCAGGAGGATGAAGATGAAGCCTGGAACGAGGATCAGACCCGAGAAGAGGAAGAACCAGTTCCGCTTGCCGATGACATCAAACACGTCCGCGGGCCTCCCGCCGGGCGAGCCGTCCGCCCATGGCGCGGGCCTGGAACTCCTCGTCGCTGACGCCGTAGAGCCACGCCTTCTGAGCCATCTGCTGGCGCACTACGACCCGCATGAGCGTCCGGGACACGGTCACAGCCGTGAACATCGAAGTGGCAACGCCGATCATCAGGACAAGGGCGAAGCCCGCGATCGTCGGCGTGCCGAAGAAATAAAGGATGCTGGCCGTGATCAGCGACGAAACGTTCGAGTCGAAGATCGAGTTCCAAGCCCGGATGAAGCCCGCCT
>JBEKKR010000063.1:0-3874 GCA_050010635.1 Candidatus Limnocylindrales bacterium | reverse complement strand
GTCAAGCCCCACTAGACTGGTACGAATCTCCCGCTCGCCGACGACGCACGTGTAGCCTCGTCGGGACTCGAATGGATCGGGCTACGCCGGAGCCCAAACCGCGGCGACCACCACCATGAGCAGGGCCGAATCGATCGCAAGTCCCAGAACTAGCTGCGGGTTGAAGAAGAGCGCCAGCAGCACGATGCTCGCCGCCGCCGAAGCCACGACGGCGGCGCGCCACCAGTTGGGCGGCACGATGACGCCAACCGTGGCCAGGCCCGCCGCCACGAAGCACACGGCCACGACGGCGATAAGCGCCGCCCCAATCACCCGCACCGTACCCACGTCCAGGCCGGCACCGGTTACGGCCCACGATCGGGCCATGTCGAAGGGCCACTCGGGCGCGCCGGCGGCCGCGGCGGGTTGCGGCACAAAGAACAACAGGTGTATCAGCCCGTGGCCGACCAGGAACGCAGCCAGCAGCCACACTCCCAGGGCCATTTCGCGAGACAGCAGGAACCATATCGCTGCCCCGAGGCAGGCCAGGACGATCGCGAATGGCAACATGCTTGCGACTGACTGCGGCATTCCGTTCCCCTTCCCTTTAGCTGGCTGAGTCTGCCGCACCGATGACCGCATGCCTTCGCGACCCGTAGGCCGCCATGATCATGCGGAGGGTGCGCTCACAGGTGCCGTCTCGCCAGTCGCGGGCGCGCTCGGCGAGGTCGCCGGGCACAGGCGATCGATCTGCCCCGACGAACGGCGAGCTGAGCATCGAGTAGCCGACGGTGAATGCGGTGAGCGACTGGTAGAGCTCGACCGCGTCGTCCGGCGCAAAGCCCTGGTCGATCAGGAACTGCAGGCCGATGGGCGGCGCGCTATCGGTTCGCCGCGCGGCGAGAGGCAGCATGTTCGGATGCGCCGCCAGGACGCGCCGGTACCCACCGAAGATCGCCGCCATGATGTCGACCCAGTCTTCCGGCACCGGGTCGGGAAGGCGCAGCTCCGACCGCATGCGCTCGATGGTCCGGTCCAGCAGCACCTCCTTGCTGGGCACGTGATGGTAGAGCGACATCGCCTCGACTCCGACCGCGTCCGCAAGCCGGCGCATCGTCAGGGCCGGCAGGCCTTCGGTGTCGACGATCCGGAGGGCCGCGTCGAGCAGCTCGGCCCGCGACAGCGGGTGTTCGCGCCGCGGGGTCATCTCGAAGCCTCCGGTCGGGCGCGCACGGCCGATCGATTGATGTCGTGGGCGAACCCGCCGACGATCGCCAGTGCCAGCGGCACCAGCATGATCCCGAGGGCCAACCAGCAGATCGCCTGAACCTGGTTCGGGTCGGTGACGCCGGGAACGAACCCGAAGATGGCGATCTCGAGCGCGACGGCCGCGAGCATGAGGCTGCGGACCAGCGCGCCAAGCCACAGCCTCGCGAGTCTCGCAGGGATCCCCGCGCCAGCGTTTCGTACCCACGCCGGCGGGCGGTCGATGCGCGTCGAGACGGCCCAGCACAGGACGACGAACCCGACCAGGGCGACGCCTCCGCCCACCAGGAACAGCAGCGCGCCAAGACCGACGAACACCCGGCTGCCATACGGGCGGCCGATGAAGCCGATCGACCAGACGATGACGAGCAGGCCCACCGCGATCGCCAGGATGCCGGTCGCGAGGAAGTTCGGGATCAGGGAGAAGGCATCCTCGGTGCCGTAAAGCCACATCCTTTGCGCGGGGCCGATCGACTGCACGAACAGGCCCGGCGTCGGAGCGTTCCCCTGGAGTGTCTCGAAGAACCCATGGTCCAGGCCGGACAAGCCGGCAACGACTCCGAGCACCGACGCGATCACTCGCGTGGCGTTGACGTCGTGCCCGGACATGACGGAGACGGATTGACTCGACCGCATCGAAGCTCCAGCTGGGGTTGCCTTACGTTGTAAGCCTTACGTTGTAAGGTAACCGTGCCGGGTCCCGAAGTCAAACATGGCTGAGGTCGAGCGGCCATTCGGGCCCGGACCCAAGAGCGGCCGGCACCGGGCACGGCTGAATGCCCCTTGCCAATTCCTGGAACAGGCCGCGGATTGCTCACGCCGACGCTTATGGTTACTTCGGACCAGCTCACGGGGGGACGAGGCGATCGACGAACAGCCGGGTGCCGATAACCGCCTAGGCCAGGGGTCGAACGCGAGCGAGGCGCCCCTACGTCTCGCCCCGTTCGACTGGACGGGCTTCATCGAGAAGGGCGCCCTCTCCGCGAATCTGGTCGGCGGTGCAATCGCCGTCGGCCTGGCCACTCTGGGCAAGCTGCCGGCCTGGATGATCCATTCGGATCTACTCCTCTTTTTGTCTCTGGCCCTGGCCTTCACTCGGGTGTGGAAGACGGTACGCGAGGAGTTCGAGACGGCAGGCCTGTGGGAGCTGGTCGGCCAGGCAGTGTCGCCGCGTGGCAGCGGGATGCACGAGGTTAGGGACGCAGTCTTCGAGATCCCCTACCTCTTCTCGATACTGTTTCTGCCCGCCGCCGCCGTGAGCCTTCAGACGTTCACCCTGTGCCTCGTGGTCGTCTATGTAGCCGACAACTTCTACAACCTCGCCATCGTGCGCGGGATCGCCAGGTCGGAGAGTGTTCGGTCGACGGCAGAGCCCAAACCTATCCCGGGCCTCCGGCGCCGCGCCCGACGTGGGGCGAGCCGAATGCTCCGCCTGGCCACGCGCGGGTGGGGCGAGCCGGCAATAGCTCTCGTGGGGGACGCCCTGGAGACAGTCCTGCCGATCGGCCATCCGCACGCGAACACGATCGACCGCGAGGTGCTCACGCATTTCTTCGGCCGCCGGATTCTCTACAACAGGATCGCGATCTTGCTGCTCGCACTGGTCCTCGGCGTAGTGTTGTTCGGCGCCGCAGATTCGGCCGAGGTGGCAGGCAGTATCGTCGTAGCTGCACTCCTCGTGATGGAGCTTGTCGTTGAACCTCCGAGGGTTCTCGGCGTCCAGTTCGAGTCCAAGGAGTCCGACGGCCACTTCCTGCTCTGGCCCGCCCCGGCCGGCACGAACCTGGACGCCAAGTCGTACGCGACGTTGAACCGGATCCACGAAGACGCATTCCGACCGCCCGAGCGGCAGTTCGACGTCGACTTCATGCTCCACAACACGGGCCGGCACGGCTGCCAACTGCTGGTGGCTACCCAGCACGCCCAGTGCTCCCCTGCCCATGAGGTGGCCGGGTACTTGTTTCTCCGGGCTCGTCCCGAACTGGAGATCGCCTTCTTCTGGTATCTGGCCGTCGATCAGCACCGGCGCAGGCATGGGCTCGGTGGGGAGATGGTGAAGTTGGCCATCGATCTCGTGCGCGACCGGTGGCCTTCCGTCCAGATGGTGTTCCTCGAGGCCGACGACAAGGTCGTGGAGTTCTACCGGCGCCTCAAGTTCTGGTACATCCCCGACGTCGAGTACTCGATTCCTGCCGAGGGCGTCCCGGGTGAGTGGCTGTACTACAACCCCATGTTCTTCCGCCTGCGTGGGTTGGGCGACCCGGTGGACACTGCACTCATAAAGAAGGCGGTGAGCGCGATGGCCGCCGACAGCTTCGACGACTGCGACGATCCGCGACTGACAGCTCTGGCGACGCGCCTCGCCAAGATGGAGCCGGTAGGTCCCCCGGAGGACGCCTGACATCGCCGACGTGGCCTTACCTCGCGAGCAGCTCCACCGTGATCGAGCTGCCGTCATCGGCCGTCAACGCCACGGCCAGGCGGTCGCCCTTCGGGTTGGCGGGAATGGCCGACACGATCCGGCGGCCGACCATCGCCTCCACCTGCTCGTGCCGCGCGACATCCCGCCAGACGAAGAACCGGACTAGCTGACGCTGCAGCACGCCGAGATAATCGGGCGAGAGCCCCA
>JBEKKR010000062.1:0-4048 GCA_050010635.1 Candidatus Limnocylindrales bacterium | reverse complement strand
GATCGTTCAGGCATGCGCCACCGCGCACGACATTGCAGAAGGGCTGAGCCGCGACGCCTCGCTCGCGGTGAGCGTCCAGGCGTACCCGAAGCGGTAGAGCCGATTGCTGGATGGCGCTCCGAAAGGGACGCCATCATTTCTCCCTGGTTCTCGTGCTCAACTCGGACGAGCCCGAGCCCGCTCCGAAACGAGGTCCTTAGGGTCGGGGGCTAGCGCGCTGCGCGTAAATCGCGGACATGGATCGCCCTGCCAGTCTCCAGCCGCCTCCGTACCGCTGGTCCGGTACGTCTCCGCTACGGAGTGATGGTGACAGTCCCGGACGCGAGGCGATTCCCGCCTACGTCGTCGATCTCGAACGTGTGGGTGCCGGTCGTCAGAACCGCCACGTTGAGCGCCATGCCGAACAGATCCCAGTCCGAGGTCGCGGTTACCGACTTGATGAACACCCCGTCATAGAGGATGTTCAGGCCCTTGCCGCTCGAAACCGTGCTGCTGAAGTGGGCCACCATGACCACGTGATCACCCTGGGTAAAGGACGATGCCTGACCCGAAACCGCGAAGGTCGATGTATCGAACGACGTCCCGAACCAGATCGTGCCTGCGGGCGGTTGGTTGTCATTCGGTTGCACGCCCGCTTGCCGTGTGATGAAGAAGCCGCCGACACCGACGACCAACAACACGACCGCTATCAGCAGCACCCCGCGCCTAAGGTTCGATGAGTGGCCCGTCTGCGCCGCCGCAACAGTCGCCTGTGGGTAGGTGCCCGGGGAGGCAGCTGCTCCCGCTGTGCGGTAGTCGTAACCGCAGCTCGGGCAGATGGGCAACGTTCCTGAGCGCGGAGCGTGGCAGCGGGGGCACGTCGTCAAAGCCGCGTCTGCCCAATAGTCAAAGCCGCAGCTCGGGCAGTATCGAGCACCGTTACGCGGCGTGGTGCAGCGCGGACAAGTCGTGACCATTGGTCCCCACCTTTGGCACTTGGCGGACGCACCAGCAGTCTACGTCCGCCCGAACGTAACACCAATCAGGCGCTGTCTATTGACGAGAGCCAAGCCGCGAATGCAGGATTGATCCGGACTAGGTGAGAACGACGATCGGGCATGAGCCCGAGATCAAGTCGATGTTCGGGCAAGAACCGGCCGATCGCGTCCCCCGAAGCCTCACGCGATCGCGATCATCCGCTCCACGGCGAGCCGGGCCTTGACGGCGACCTCAGCGGGTACGTCGATCTCGTGGACGCCCAGTCGGAGCGAGTCGCGAACCTTCTCGAGTGTTGTGAGCTTCATGTAGGGGCACACGGCCTCGCGATTCACAGGTACGAAGCGTTTGCCCGGCGCCTTCTGCCGGAGTCGATGCAAGATCCCAACCTCGGTCGCGACCAGGAAGGCCTCGGCCGTCGAACGCTCGGCAAAGGTGACCATGCCCTCGGTCGAGAGGATATGAGCATCGTCGCCGGCAGCCTCGATAACCTGGCTCGTGCAGCCGCACTCGGGATGGATCAGGAGCTCGGCATCTGGTTCCCGGCGATGCCATTCCGCCACGTCCGTGGCTCGAATGCCGGCGTGGACGTGGCACTCGCCCAGCCAGATCGTGAGCTTGCGGCCGGTGACTCGCTCGAGCCACAGGCCCAAGAACATGTCCGGCAGGAAGAGGATTTGGCGGCCGGCAGGGATAGCGTCGATCACGGCTCGGGCGTTGCCCGACGTGCAGCAGTAGTCGCTCTCCGCCTTTACCGCGGCGGTGGTGTTCACGTAGGAGACGACGAGCGCTCCGGGATGCTCCGCTTTCCAGTCGCGGAGCTGCTCAACCGTGATCGAGTCGGCCAATGAGCAACCGGCGGCTGCGTCCGGCAGCAGGACGCGCTTATCGGGCGAGAGGATCTTGGCCGTTTCGGCCATGAAAGAGACGCCGCAGAAGACGATCGTCGATTGGGGCGCCGAGGCGGCGATGCGCGATAGGTGCAGCGAGTCCCCGACATGGTCGGCGACGTCCTGGATCTCGGGCCTCTCGTAGCTGTGGGCCAGGATGACGGCGTCGTGCTGCCCGGCCAGCTCGCGGATCTCGGTCTGCAGAGCCGCGAAAGTGGTTGGATCGCCCGGCGGCGGGATCTTGACCGAGGCGGGGTCAAACGCCGCTACGGGCGCCGACCCGGCGGCCCGGAAGGGAGCGACCAGGTCCAGGATGGCATCGTCTGAGTTGAGTGGGCTCAATCGGCTACCTCGAGCGATACATCGAGCGCCCTGGCTGAATGTGTCAGCGCGCCGAGCGACACAAAGTCGACCCCGGTTTCCCCGACCGCGCACAGATTGTCGAGCGTAATGCCGCCAGAGGCTTCAGTCTCGACGCGGCCGCCGACCATCGCCACTGCCCGGCGCAACTCGTCGAGGCTCATATTGTCGAGCAGGATCCGGGTCACGCCGGCGCCTAGCGCTGCTCGTACGTCCTCGAGCGTTTCGGCCTCGACCTCCAGTCGGAGAGCGGGCGCGGACCGGCCGAGTCGGGCCACGGCCTCCGCGATCCCCCCGGCCAACCGCAGGTGGTTGTCCTTCACGAGCAGGGCCTCACCCAGGTTGAACCGGTGATTGGTGCCCCCGCCGCAACGGACTGCGTACTTCTCGAGCTCCCGCAATCCAGGAGTGGTCTTGCGGGTGTCGAGAAGCACCGTCCCGGTCCCTTGGAGCTCGGCGACGCAACGCGCCGTCAACGTGGCAATGCCGGATAGACGACCGAGCAGATTGAGCGCAGTCCGCTCGCCTGAGAGGATGGCCCGAGTCGGGCCGGTGATGCGGGCGACTTCCGCCGGTACCGTGACAGCTCGGTCCCCGTCGGCCACGATCGGGGCCACCACGACGGCCGGGTCGAGGGCCGCGAAGACGGCGGCGACGACTGCTAAACCGCACACGATGCCGGGCTCTTTGACCAGCAGCGACATCGTGGTCGTGGCGTCTGGCCCAAAGAGGCCTTCGGTGGTGGGATCGCCCTGAGCGAGGTCCTCGGCGAGCGCCGATGCGACGATCCGGGCCAGCGCTTCGGGGTCTGGCGGACGCAGGTGGCGCCCTTCGCCGAGGCTCGAGCCGTCGGGAGGGGCGGACGCGTGCCGGAAGCGATTCTCCATGGCGGTCAAGTCCATTGCTCCAGTGCGAGATCGCGTCCGGCTCGCAAGACCAAGTGCCCAGCGTAGGCTGCATCGGGGGCAGGCGCATCGATACGGTAATGGACTCCGCGGCTCTCGAGGCGCGCGAGGGCGAAGCGGGCCACGAGCGAGG
The DNA here is from genome assembly GCA_050010635.1 of Candidatus Limnocylindrales bacterium. Classification (GTDB taxonomy): domain Bacteria; phylum Chloroflexota; class Limnocylindria; order Limnocylindrales; family CSP1-4; genus Fen-1039. The sequence goes on along the minus strand of JBEKKR010000062.1, from coordinate 785 downwards.
CTACGGGGTCGGGGCTGGAGGCGAGCTCGGCTAGGCCGGCGGGGTCGCGCATTACCCCGGCCTCGCGCCACACCTGGTCGCGCAACGACGCGGGCGCGATTCGCTCAGGCGACGCAGGGGTCACGTCGTCGGGGATCGGGGGGAGTGGCGGCTCGTCAAGCGCGGCCAGCGCCGCGCGGCATCCGAAGACGAGGCACTCGAGCAGCGAGTTGGAAGCGAGTCGGTTGGCGCCGTGGACGCCGGTGGCAGCGCACTCCCCTGCCGCGTATAGCCCGCCTAGATCCGTTCGCCCGTCAAGGTCGGTCACGATGCCGCCGATCGTGTAGTGCGCAGCAGGCGATACCGGGATCGGCCGGACCGCGGGATCGAAGCCCGATCTCTTGATCTCGGCCATCAGGGCTGGGAAGCGGGCACGGTCGATCGATCGCAGGTCGAGGGAGACTCCGCCCTTGCGGACGATCGCTCGCGCGACCTCGTCACGCGGCGCCAGCTCGTCGATGAACCTTTCCCCATGGGCGTCGAGCAGCGTCGCCCCCTCGCCTCGCAGAGCTTCAGTCAATAGCAGCCTCGAGCCAGCGAGGACGGTCGGGTGGAACTGCATGAACTCCAGGTCGGCCACCGCTACACCCGCGGCGGCGGCGATGACGATGGCATCGCCGATCTTGCCGGACGGGTTGGTGGTCCGAGCCCACAACGCCGCCGCACCGCCCATCGCCAGGATCGTCGCCCTGGCAACTATGGGCCCTTCGGGTGTGACTACGCCCAGGCACCGCCCGCCCTAGACC
>JBEKKR010000061.1:0-4393 GCA_050010635.1 Candidatus Limnocylindrales bacterium | reverse complement strand
AGTCCTCGACAGTGCCCGGCAACTGCTCCGCGAGCACGGCCCGGAAGGGCTGCTCAGCGACCCTGGGGCTGTGCCCAAGATGACCCGCGCCCAGGTCCGCCAGATGTACCGGGCGATGGGCTGGCGCGGCTCCAAGGCGCACCGGCACAACCTCGACCGCCAACGCAAGCGCGTGGCGCAGGCCCTCGCCCTCGACCAGGCGCTCACCGCGGCCGACGCCGAGGCGCGCATGGGGCCAATCGAGCACGCGCGCTATCGCATCAGGGAGGCCGTCTCGTGAGCGGCCGCGCTGTAGTCATCGAGAGCCCGAGCGACGAGGTGCTGGCGAAGCTGCTCGAATCACCTGCCGCGTCCCCGCCGACGTTGCCACCGCACATTGAGGCGTCCCAGCCTGGCACGGTCATAAAAGCGCAGGCCGCCGACCGATTTCTCCTGGTCGTTGCGTACCCAGCGATGAAGGCCGACGTGGGGGTGGCCAAGGACGGGTTCCGCGATTTCGCCCGTGCTGATGCCGTCGAGAAGGCGTGCTGGGCCTTCGCCCGTCACGGCCTGCAGCTCGGGCTGTGGCATGAGAAGGGCCATGAGGATTGCGGCGAGGTGGTCGAGAACTGCATCTACCGCGGCCCGGACTTTACGGAGAACGGCCAGTCGATTTGTAAGGGCGACTGGCTGGTCGGCTCCATTCTCTCCCCTTACGCCTGGGAGATGTTCGAGAAGGGCCTGATCGGAGGGGCCAGCATCGAGGGGCCGTGTCGCCGGAACCTCACCCCGCTGCCCGAAGTGCTCGCGTCGCTGAGGAGCTGAGATGACCACGGAAATCTCCGAACTCGAAGACCTGGACGTGCACACGCTCCACTTTGTCAAGGCTGGGGCCAACGGCTTCCGCGAACTGCTCGCCAAGGCCGAGGGTGACACCCCGTGCCCGACGTGCGGAGGGAAGAAGACGATTCTCCAGGGCAACCGGAAGTGCCCGGACTGCGCCGGGACCGGGAACGCGACGACCGTCGAGAAGGCGCTGGCCTGCGAGTGCGACGCCTGCCTCGCGTTGACCACGCTCCAGAAGGCGCTCGCCGCGGGCGACGACGGCGAGATCGCCAAGGCCGAGCTGTCGAGCGCCAAGATCAACGACCTGCCGGACAGCGCATTCGCGTACATCGAGCCGGGCGGCAAGAAGGACGACCAGGGCAAGACGACCCCGCGCTCGCTGCGCCACTTCCCCGTGCACGACGAGGCGCACGCCCGCAACGCGCTCGCCCGCGCGCCCCAGTCGCCGTTCGGCCCCAAGGCGATGCCGAAGATTCGCGCCGCCTGCCACAAGTTCGGCATCGAGATTTCCGACGAGGCCGACAAGGGCCTCACCATCAAGGACGGGGGCGCCATCGTCTCGGCGCTCAACCAGGCGGGCAGCTCGGGGCCGTACCCTGGCTCGCCTGAGTGGGAGGCGCAGGACGCGCAGATTCTCATCGACGCCGGCACGTCCCTCGCGGACGCCGGTCGCAAGCTGCAGCAGGTTCTCGACAGGGAACAGACAGAGGTCGCGGTCGGAGGCAAGCCCCACGACGTGGAGGATGTCTTCGACCTCGAAGACGCGCTCAGCGCGTTGGACGCAGTGCTCGGCATCACAGCACGGATGGCTTTCACGGAGCAAGCCGAAGGCCAGGCCGCGGGCGTGTCGAAGGCTGGACGGAGGTTGTCGGGCGTGTCGGTCGACAAGGTCGTCGCGGCACGGACAGCGGCCGACCAGTTGCGTACTCACCTAACCGACTTGCTCGGTCCGGACGATCCGGCCGCGGCGGGCGGTAAGACCGCCACGAAAGGGGCGTTCGACATGGAAATGACCCAAGAGCAGTTCGACGCGGCTGTGACCGCCAAGGCCGGAGAGGTCGCCGCCAAGGCGATTGCCGACCACGAGGCGGAGAAGGCCAAGGTCGAAGCGGATGCCGTGAAGGCGGCAGCCGACGAGAAGGCCGCGAAGAAGGCGGCCAAGAAGGCGAAGCAAGAGAAGCGGGCAACCAAGGTCGCGGCGGCAGCCAAGGCCGAGGCGGACCGCAGGGCGACGATGAGCGACACCGAGCGGGTGGCGGACGACGCGGCGAAGGCCGAGGCCGACAAGGCCAAGGCGGACGCGGCGATGCTCCGTACCCTCGCCAAGCTCGTCGCCAAGAAGGGTGACGCCGACGCGCTCATCCGGGCGGCCAAGGCCGTCCAGAGGGGCGAAGCTCCCGACGAGACGCGGAAGGAAATCGCAGAGCTCCGCGCGACGGTCGAGAAGGTTGCCGGCGAGGTCCCCCACTCCGGGAGGTTCCCACTCAGCCCCGGAGCAGGCACGGACGCAGCCGCGGCAGCGTTGAAGGCGTTGGCGGGGTTCACCCGCGGTGACGGCATCGGCGGGGAGACCCAGGAAGCCGTCGCCAAGAGCTTCGACGACCGCATCGAAGCGGCCGTGAAGGCTGGCAACGACATGGAGGCCGACTGGCTCCGTGCCGAGAAGGCCCGCATCATCATGACCAGGGCCGAGATCGGCCGCGGTTTCCCGACGGACGGCGGACCCGAGAAGGTCCCGTCCCCGGCGGTGCCGCGGTAGCAACACCCACAGAAGGCGCGCGCGATCCCGCGCGTGCCCGGACATCGACGTAAGGAGCACAACCCAAGATGAGTGCTGGAGCCGATCTCCTCGGCGTGACCGAGGAGACCTTCAACGCGATCAAGGGGACCCTCACCACCGGCCTCACGGCCTCGACCGGCCTGCAAGGTGTGAACCTGCAGGACTACGTGTCGTTGGTCCCGTGCAAGACGCCGACCAGGGACTCCCTGCCGCGTGTAGCGGCACCGCAAGGTGCCCAGTACGCCTACTGGCGCACGTTCCTCAACGTGAACGCCCTCCAGGCGGACGGTGCCGAGCCCACCGACTTCGGCGGTTCGGCAACCGAGATGGACCTGCAGAACGTCTTCGCGCCCTTTGGTCTCATTGCCAAGCACGGCATCGTGACCGAGGACGCCATCGCCCTGGCCGGCGGCTACGCCGACGCCCTGGCGGTGCAGACCCTGGAGACGATGAAGCAGGAGTTCATCACCGAGAACATCAACGTCCTGCACTCGCAAGCGTACGCCGTCCCAACCCTTGGAACCATCTCGCTCTCGGTGAGCGCGACGAATGGCTACATCGGCTCGGGCGCGACCGTCTACGTGTGGGTCGCGGCCCGCTCCGGGAAGAACTACTTCTACGGCGGGTCGGGACCGGCCAGCGCGTCGTCCCACACCTCTGTCGGGACCACGTCGACGACGAACTCCGTCTCGGCGTTCATCCCGGCGGTGCGGACGGCGGTGGCCTGGGACTGGTTCGTGGGTTCGTCCTCGTCCAACGGGGTCTACTACACGACCACGACCGTGAACTCGGTGACCATCACGACCATCCCCACGACCCCGCAGGCGGTTCCGAGCCTGGCGCTGATCTCCAGCGTCCAGCCGACGACCCCGCCGACGGCGGACACGTCCTACCAGTCCTACTGGATCAACGGCTACGTGGCCTCGATCCTCGGCGACTGGTCGACGGGTGCGTTCGGTTCGTCCTACGTGACGCCCGGACAGGGCACCGCGCAGGGGTCCATCTTCACCTCGCTCGACGGCGGGCAGTTCCACGTCGAAGGCGCGGCGATCCTGGAGCTCGACGAGCTGGACCTGGCGATCTACAACAACTACCCGGGGGTCTCCCCGGCGCGGTTCATCGTCGGCACCCAGATCGTGAACGACCTGGCCAACGCGGCCCTGTCGTCCCCCCAGGCGATCCTGTTCTACCAGGGCGCCCTGGAGGACCGGCAGCGGCTGGTCATGGGCGGCACGGTGGCGAACTACCTGAACAAGACCGACGGGCAGACGCAGATCGAAATCTTCGTCGACCCGTACATGGTGCCGGGCGAGCTCATCGCCGAGGTGCGGTCGGTCCCGTTCATGGGGTCCAACGTGAAGACGGCAAGCCGAGTCGAGACGCTGCGTGACTACCAGCGTTACGACTACTTCCCGAACTACGTCGCCAACTCCTCGGCCGGCGGCCCGCGTCACGAGTTCGACGTGCGCTGCTTCGAGGCGTTCGAGACGGTGGTCGGGCCGACGATGGCGGTCCTCGCCAACATCGCCCCCGGGCTCGCCTCTTAGACGACAACGGAAGGGGACCGGCGGGTACTCCTGTCCACCCGCCGGTCTCCGCTGGCAGGGACAGGAACGAGACAGGGAGGCAGGAATGTTCATCAAGCACTTCGCCAAGCACACTTGGCGCGAAAAGAGCCCGGTCAACCCCAGCCACAGCGTTGTCACCTACCAGTGGACCGGCTCGGGTACGACCAAGATCGTCCACGGCGAGCGTGAGTTCGAGGCCGACGACAACGGCTGGATCGAC
>JBEKKR010000060.1:0-4494 GCA_050010635.1 Candidatus Limnocylindrales bacterium | reverse complement strand
GGCTGTTGATCGTGAACGTGTACAGCGGCAGGACGAAGAGGAAGTCGTAGGCGAGGAAGGCCGCCACGGATGTGGCCACGGCAGGGATAGTCCCCCAGCGCATGCCGATGGCAACGACGGCCAGCAGATAGACGGGGGCCGCGTGGGTGACCCCCAGGTTCGCGAGCAGGGCAATCGCCAGGGTTGCGGGGATCAGTGCGCCCAGGATCGTCGCCGCCTGCAGCGCCGCACGTGTCAGTCGGGGCGTCCGACCGCCCGCTCCCGCAATGGCCATAGAGGGTGATCGTAGCCCCACGCCACGCTCACGAGACCACTTCCAGCCCACCCTGTTGAGCAATTGTTGAGCGTCTCGGCACCCTCATGCCGGCATTTCCTCGTGGGCTCGTGGATAGGGTGAAGTCGTGACATTCGCCGACAGCGTGCTGCACCTGGTTCGCGCTGGAGCCCGGATCGACCCCTCGAAAGGTCCAGCGACCAGCGACTCGACTGACCCTCTCTCCTCCCTCCCCACGGGGGTGCTCGTCGAAGGCGCGGCCGATTCGGACGCCTCTGCCGCTCAGTCGCTTATAGTCGAGGAGGCCATCAGCGAGGGGGCCCGGTTCGCCGCCGCAACCGCCGATACCCCCCAGGATCTCCAGGACTACGAGCCCGGGCTGGCCGATCTTGAGGCGGCTGTTGGGCTGGTCTCGGCCGGCCTGGCAACACGGGTCATTCTCAGCGGTTTCCCCTCCTGGCCGGGACTGCTGTGGCGAGCCTATCAGCTCGCCGAAACGACTGACGTGCTCATCCTCCCGACGGTCGTCCGTCCCGGCGGTAGGGTGGACATAGTCGTGACGCGGGATACCGCCCCAAATGGCTGACCAGCGGCCCCTGCAGGGCCGAAAGCTCGGCGATCGCCGCGTGGTCGTCGATCGGCCGCACGCCCGTTACTTCCGCCACCTCGGCCCCGGCGTCCTGGAGGCAAAGCTCGAGGCCCAGGCTCCACGGACCCCCTACCAGCGCCGAATGGCGACGCTGCGAGGGGTGCTCTTCGGGCGCCCGCTGTCGTCCGCGGCCGACATCACCGAGCGTCTGCCCAAGTGGAAAGCCCTGCCGGTCTTCTCTTCGGACGTCATGTCGTCGGTAGCCTACGGGACTGGCGCGATGATGCTCACTCTGGCCGTAGGGGGACAGAATTCATTCAGGTACGTCATTCCGCTCTCGCTCATCGTCGTCGCGCTGCTGGCGATCGTGACCTTCAGTTATCGCCAGACGATCCGGGCGTACCCCAACGGCGGCGGCAGCTACATCGTTGCCCACGCCAACCTGGGCGTGCTGCCCGGCCTCGTCGCCGCCGGCTCGCTTCTCACGGACTACGTCCTGACGGTGGCGGTAAGCGTGTCGTCGGGCGTTCAGGCCCTCTACTCCGCCTTCCCCGCCCTCCGGCCGATCGCCGTACCGCTGATCGCCTTCTCCATCCTGTTCGTGATGGTCGTGAACCTGCGCGGGTTGCGGGAGAGCGGCACTCTGTTCGCCAGTCCTACGTACATCTTCATAGGCTCGATGCTGCTCATGATCGCGATGGGCGTTTTCCGGTCACTAACCGGCCAGCTTCCCCAGGTCACCGACGTCGACAAGCTGACGGGCATCGGCTCCGAGAGCCTCGGCCTGTTCCTCGTCTGCAGGGCCTTCGCGGACGGCTGCTCGGCGATGACCGGCACCGAGGCCGTGGCCAACGGCGTGCCGGCATTCAAGCCTGTCGAGTGGAAGAACGCGCAGCAGACCATGATCATCATGGCCACCCTGCTGGGGATCATGTTCCTGGGCACAAGCTACCTGGCGGTCAACGTCGGGGCGCACCCGGCGGGGCTGCTGGCCAGCGGCGAAAGCGTGCTGTCTCAGGTCGGCCGAACTGTGTTCGGCGGGCGTGGGCCGATGTACTACATCCTCCAGCTTTCGACGATGGGCATCCTGGTCCTCGCGGCGCAGACGAGCTTCGCGGACTTCCCCCGTCTTTCTTCGATCCTGGCCCACGACGGCTACTTCCCACGCCAGTTTGCCCTGCGTGGCGAGAGGCTGGCCTTCAACTCCGGGATCGCCGCCCTCGCCTTGGTCTCGATATTCCTGGTGGTTGCCTTCAACGGATCGGCCGATGCATTGATCGGCCTCTACGCCATCGGCGTCTTCACGTCATTCACGCTCTCCCAGACTGGCATGGTCCGGCACTGGTTCTCCGAACGGGGCCCGGGCTGGCGGCGCAGCGCCATGATCAACGGCGTCGGAGCGGTCGTCACGGCGGTCGTGGTCCTCGTGATCGCCATCTCGAAGTTCACCCAGGGGGCGTGGATCATTCTCATAGTTGTCCCGATCCTCATCGCCCTGATGCTCTTCATCAAACACGAATACGAACTTGAGGGGCGCGGCCTCGACGTTCAGCCGGACGTAGTCTTCGGGCCTCCCCACCGCCGCCAGAGAGTGGTCGTGGCCGCTCAGGCAATGAGTCGGGCCGTAGTCCAGGCAGTCAAGGTCGGGGAGACCATGGGAGAGGAAGTCCAGCTGGTGCACGTGACGCTGGATCCCGCCGAGGGCGAGAGCTTCCGCGACCGAGTCGAGCGGCAGTTGCCGGGCGTTCGAGTCGTGCTGGTGGAGTCGCCGTATCGGGCGCTCGTCCGGCCCTTCGTCCGCTACCTGGAAGTTTCACAGAGGGAGGATCCGGACCGAGTCACGATCGTGCTTCTCCCGGAACATCTGCCCCGCCGCTGGTGGGACCGCATCTTGTACAACCAGAATGTTCACCGCATCCGGGCTGCCCTGGTGGGTCGCAAGGATTTTGTGGTCCTCGACATGCCGTATCGGCGAGAGGGGTAGGAGCCTGTAATCCCCTTCCGGCGGGCCAAGGGCTGCAAGACCCTCGAGCTCGCTCTGCAGCCGGGGACCGCGATAGCGTCTCTCGCTTACGTCAAGCGCGGGCGAGCCGCCTTTCTCTCTCCCTGGGCTGACGCCCGAATCCTATTCCTCGGGTGCGTCCTCCTGCCAGCGACCATCCCCGCTCGTGGCACTGGTCATGCCGAATCTGGGCACGCCAGGGTGAGCCTTGATCTCATAGGCGATGCGCGCGAGTTCTCGTAGTCCCCCCATCAGGCCGTTGTCGCTCGGATGTCCAGGATTATCGAACTTCCCCTCTGTGGGGAAGCCGAACTTGGCCTTCAGCGCGGCGACTCTCCCAGGATCGACGCCAAGCCGAGCCGCAACCTGTTGGTAGCTCTGACTAGGCCCAACGGCCGCGAGACGTAGCAGAGGGTTGTCTTCCATTGCGTCCCTGATCATCTTGAACCGCCCTGGGAATCATGGAGACTCCCGAGCTTTGATTTAGGCGGCGGCGGTTGCTTCTAGTCGGCGATGGTAGGCCTCCTCGAACTCGGCCGGAGGGGTGTCTCCGCAGGCGCTGTGAAGGCGGCTCTCGTTCCACCAGGACACCCAAGCCGCGGTCGCTAGTTCGACCTCTTCGGTGGTCCTCCAGCTCCTGCGGCGGCGGATCAGCTCGGTCTTGTATAGCCCGTTGACCGTCTCCGCCAGGGCGTTGTCATAACTGTCGCCCTTGGATCCCACCGAGTTCACGACGCCTGCCTCGGCCAGGCGTTCGGTGTATCTGATGGCCAGGTATTGGACGCCTCGATCGCTGTGGTGGACCAGGCCCGCAAGCTCGTGGCCTCTCGCGAAGATGGCCATCTCGAGGGCGTCGAGGGCGAGGTCGGTGCGAAGGCTGGCCGCCACCCGCCAGCCGACTATGCGGCGGCTGAAGACATCCACGATGAAGGCCGTGTAGCAGAAGCCAGCGATCGTCCAGACGTAAGTGAGATCGGCGACCCAGAGCCGGTTCGGAGCCGGCGCGGCGAAGACCCGCTCGACGAGGTCGGCCGGCCGAGCCGCCAGATCGGCGGGTTTGGTCGTCCGGATGTGGCGCTCTCGGACCGCGCCTGCGAGGCCGAGGCTCGTCATCAGACGAGCGACGCGGTCACGGCCGGCGTTCTCGCCCTGCCGATGCAGGACCCGCCAGACCTTGCGTGCGCCATAGACCGCGAAGTTCTCCCGGTGGATCTCACTGATCTTGACCTTGAGTTCACTGTCGGCGAGGGCACGAGCTGATGGTGGCCGGCTTCGAGCGGCGTAGTAGGAGGAAGGGGCGATCGCCAGAGTCCGGCAGATCGGCTCGACCATGTAGGAGGCGCGGTTCTCGTCGATGTAGCGGGTCATTTCGTCGAGCGGCGGTCGAGCTCCGCCCCGAAGAAAATCGCTGCGCTCTTGAGGATCTCGTTGGCTCGCCGGAGCTCGCGGTTCTCGCGTTCGAGCTCGACGATGCGGCGGCGCTCCTCGGTCGTGAGGCCGGCTCGAACACCGCGGCACCGATCTCGGCCTGGCGAACCCAGTTGCGCAGGGACTCGACGCCGATGCCGAGCGAGTGGGCCACCCTCGCCACGGCTCCCTGACGCTCGCCGCTCTGCTCGATCGTCTCGA
>JBEKKR010000059.1:0-4732 GCA_050010635.1 Candidatus Limnocylindrales bacterium | reverse complement strand
CCGACGAGAGCGCCTACCTGCACGTCTACGTCAACCGGCTGCGCCGCAAGCTATCGGCCGCGGCGCCCGGCGCCTCGCTGGAGGGCTTGATCGAGACGGAGCCCGGGATCGGCTACCGCATCGCCGACCATGATTCGCTGTCCGAGTTTCCGCAGCCGGAGCCAGCTATTCCGGTCGGGCCGGACGTTCCAGGACCTAGATGCGGCGGCACACCGGAGCACGGCTGAAAGCCCACATCCCACCGCCGGTTGGCAGCCTCGCGGTTCGCGGCTGGGGCGGCGCCCGATTCGCGGCGCCCGGAGTCGTGCCGCTCGCTACTTGTTTAGACGACGTTTAGGACTCCGGACCTCCAAACCACGGCCGCCTCTTGGGGGAGGTCGCAATCCTGAAGTCATGGAACGCGGGACGGCTGGTCCGGCCGCGGCGGGCGACTCCGAGGAAACCCGGCGTCGGCTGGCCTCGGAGATCACCGAAGTGGAGAGCGCCATCGCGCTTATCGCATCGGGAGCTGCGTCGCGGGTCACCTTGACCGGCCTGCGGTTCGGAGAGGAGCTTGCCCGGCGCTTCCGGTCGACGGCAGCGTCGAACGGCCTTCGTCTCGAGCCGATCATCTGGCCGGAAGACGCGGGCTGCGACCTGATAGTTCGGAGGATCGATGAGTAGTGGAGTAACCCCCGCCCGGGTACTGCTGGTCGAAGACGACCTGCCGCTCGCGACGACCGTTGCGAAGCTCCTGCGGGCGAGAGGCCACGAGGCCCGAGTCGCAGCGTCCGCCGAGGAAGCCACGGAGGCAATCCGGGCCGGCTACCGGCCGACGATCGTGCTGCTGGACATCAACCTGCCGGGCGACTCCGGCTGGAGCTTCCTGCGGGCCGGCAGCCTGGTCGCCGCAGGAAACCCGCCGGTCTTCGTCGTCAGCGCGACCGCGGTCCCGCCGGCCCGTCTTCGCGAATTCGAGTGCGCTGGCTTCCTGCCCAAACCGTTTGCCGTTCCAACGCTCATCGAAATCGTAGAGCGGCACCACAGCGAGGCGGACGGCGCCGAAGCCACGCCCCAGGGAGGACTCGATGCTTTCTGACCTGGCCCTGATTGCCCTGATGGCAGCCTGGCTGCTGGGCTTCATGGGTCTCATCTGGTTCTGCGACCGGTTGACCCGATGAATGCGGAAGACCTGCTGGGCGGCGCGATCGTCCTGTTCCTCGGCATCTACCTCCTATTCACTCTTCTGCGAGCGGAGAGGTTCTAGATGTTCCCCTCGGTGCTTGGTCTGCTTCAGGCCTTCAGCCTCTTCGCCGTAGCCGTTCTTCTGGCACGGCCGCTTGGCGGCTACATGCGCAAGGTCATGGAAGGCGAGCGAGTCTTCCTCTCGCCGGTCCTTCGACCGGTCGAACGCGGCGTCTACAAGGTGATGCGCGTCGACGAGACGGTCGAGCAGCGATGGACCGCCTACGCCGTGTCGGTGATCGTCTTCTCGTTCGTCTGCATCCTGGCGCTGTATCTGCAGCAGCGGCTCCAGACCTACCTGCCGCTCAGCCAGACGGGGGCGTCGGGAGTCGGCAACGTTAGCCCCGATCTCGCCTACAACACGGCCGTCAGCTTCGACACCAATACGAACTGGCAGAACTACCTGGGCGAGACGACGATGACCTACCTAAGCCAGATGGCCGGGCTCGCCGTCCGCAACTTCGTCTCGGCCGCGACCGGCATCGCCGTGGCGCTGGCCCTGACCCGCGGCCTCGTCCGCAAGTCGTCGACGACCATCGGCAACTTCTGGGTCGACATGATCCGCGCCACCCTCTACATCCTGCTGCCGATCGCCTTCGTCGGGGCGCTGGTTCTCATCTCCCAGGGCGTGATCCAGACCTTCGCAAGCTCGATCGACGTCCACACCCTGGCCGGCGGCACGCAGACGATCCCGCTGGGGCCAGTCGCCTCGCAGGAGTCAATCAAGGAGCTGGGCACCAACGGCGGCGGCTTCTTCAACGCCAACTCGGCCCACCCATTCGAGAACCCCACGACGATCTCGAACTGGGTCGAGATGTTGCTCATCCTGATCATTCCCTTCGCCCTGACGAACACGTTCGGGCGGATGGCCGGCAACACCCGGCAGGGCTGGGCGCTCCTGGCGGTCATGGTCATCGTCGTCGGAATGGGCTCCTTCGTGGCGATGGCAAGCGAGGAGCGCTCCAACCCTTCAATCCCGGCGGCAGTCGCGCAGAACATCGACCAGTCCGCGGGGAACATGGAAGGCAAGGAGGTCCGCTTCGGACCGGATACGAGCGGCCTGTTCGCGACGGTCACGACCGGCACTAGCACCGGTGCCGTCGACTCAATGCACGACAGCTTCCTGCCGGTCGGCGGCCTGGTGCCGCTCTTCAACATGGAGCTGGGCGAGATCGTGCCGGGCGGCGTCGGCGCCGGGCTGTACGGGATCCTCGTCTTCGCCATCATCGCCGTCTTCATCGCCGGGCTGATGGTCGGCCGGACGCCGGAGTTCCTGGGCAAGAAGATCGAGGCCTACGAGATGAAGATGGCCATGCTCGTCATCCTCTCGCTGGCCTTCAGCATCCTCTTCTTCACCGCCCTGGCGACGGCCACAACGCCCGGCAAAGCCGGGCCGCTCAACAGCGGCCCCCACGGCTTCAGCGAGATCCTGTACGCATTCTCGAGCCAGACCGGCAACAACGGCTCGGCCTTCGCCGGGCTAACGGGCAATACCCTCTTCTACAACCTGACGGGCTCGTTCGCGATGCTGCTCGGGCGTTACGCCATGATCGTGCCCATCCTCGCGATCTCCGGCTCGATGGCCGGCAAGCGCCGCGTCGCCCCATCGCTTGGCACCTTCCCAACCACCGGACCGATATGGGTCGGGCTCCTGATCGGCGTGATCGTCATCGTCGGCGCGCTGACCTTCTTCCCCGCTCTTGCCCTCGGCCCGATCGTCGACCAGCTCATCAACAACGCCGGGAGGCTCTTCTGATGGCCCTCTCAGTCTCGAGCGGCTTCCGCCGCAAGTTCCTCTCTCTCTCCGTGGTCGACACGGCCCGGGGCACTCGCCGGGTGGCTCGAGAGGACCGCCAGGCGGGCGCCGCCGGCGCCCCGCGCAACCGCGGCATCTTCGACCCGAAGCTGCTCCGGGGCGCTCTCCTGCCGGCCGTGGGGAAGATGAACCCGCGCGAGCTGGCCAAGAACCCGGTCATGTTCGTCGTCGAGGTCACAGCCGCGCTGGTCACGCTGATCCTCGTTTCCGACTTCCTCGGCATCACCGGGGCCGCCGCGAACGAAGTGGGCCGGGGCACGGGCTTCGAACTCCAGATCGCCATCTGGCTGTGGTTCACCGTCTACTTCGCCACCTACGCCGAGGCCCTGGCCGAGGCACGCGGCAAGGCCCAGGCGGCGACCCTGCGCAAGACCCGCTCGGAGACGCCGGCCCATCGCCGCCTCGACGACGGGAAGCTAGAGGAGGTCGGCTCCTCAGCGCTCCGGTCGGGCGACGTCATCGTCGTGCGCGAGGGCGAGACGATCCCCGGCGACGGCGACGTCATCGAAGGCGTGGCCTACGTCAACGAAGCGGTCATCACCGGCGAGTCGGCGCCCGTCCTCAAGGAGCCGGGCACGGACATCCGGAGCAGCGTCACAGGCGGCACGACGCTGACCAGCGACACGCTCACGATCTGCATCACCGCCAACCCGGGCGAGACGTTCCTCGATCGAATGATCGCCCTGGTGGAAGGCGCGAAGCGGCAGCGCACACCCAACGAGATCGCGCTCTCGATCCTGCTTTCCGGCCTGACGATAGTGTTTCTGCTGGCGACGGCGACCCTGCGGCCATTCGGCCTCTACGCCGGCGCACCGCTCGGGATCGTAGTCCTGGTGGCCCTCCTGGTCTGCCTGATCCCAACGACCATCGGCGGCCTGCTTTCGGCCATCGGCATCGCCGGCATGGACCGCGTGGCTCGCTTCAACGTCCTGGCCATGAGCGGTCGGGCCGTGGAGGCAGCCGGCGACGTCGACGTGATCCTGCTCGACAAGACCGGCACCATCACTTTCGGCAACCGCCTTGCATCTCGGATCGTGGCCCTGCCGGGCGTGACGGAGCGCGAGGCGCTCGAGGCGGCTCTGCTGACCTCACGAGAGGACGAGACGCCGGAAGGGCGATCGATCGTCGAACTGGCGCACAAGCGCCTGACGGAGATCGGCGCCGACAGACCCGGCGCGGCGCACGCGACACCCAAGTCGGCCGACGTCGCCACCGTGGTCCCGTTCAGCGCCGAGTCGCGCACGAGCGGCGTGATCCTCGCGGACGGCACGGTCGTCCTCAAGGGCGCAGTGGATGCGATCGTGGCGGCGCTGGACGGCGAAGCGCCGCCCGAGCTGCAAACCCTCTCCGACGAGATCGCCTCGCTCGGCGCCACTCCCCTGGCCATCCGTCGCAACGGCCGCCCGCTCGGCGTGATCGAGCTGAAGGACACGGTCAAGCCCGGCCTCAAGGCTCGCTTCGACGAGCTGCGCAGGATGGGCATCCGGACCGTCATGGTCACCGGCGACAACCCGCTGACCGCGAAGACCATCGCCGCCGAGGCGGGCGTGGACGACTTCATGGCCCAGGCCAAGCCGGAGGACAAGATCGCCCGCATCCGCGCTGAGCAGGCCGACGGCCACCTCGTCGCGATGACAGGCGACGGCACCAACGACGCCCCGGCCGTAGCTCAGGCCGACGTGGGACTGGCCA
>JBEKKR010000058.1:0-5707 GCA_050010635.1 Candidatus Limnocylindrales bacterium | reverse complement strand
TCGTGCATCTTCGACTCGAAGCTGACCATGGCCTGCGGCAACATGGTCAAGGTGCTCGGTTGGTACGACAACGAAACCGGGTACTCGAGCCGGCTCGTGGACCTGGCCACCGTCGTCGGAATTGCGGTCGAGCACTGAGCGGCATCGGGGACGGCGACACCGGCGCCCGGCGCCGCGTGCGGCGCTCGGGTCCTCGCGCGGCGTAGGTTGGACGCGGTGCGCGCCGGGGACGATGCGGTCATCGACGTCGGGGGACTCGACCGCCTGATCGTGCTGCTCGGCGAGCGCGGCTACCGGGCGATCGGGCCCGTGGCCCGCGACGGCGCCATCGTCCACGGTGAGGTGAGCGGAGCCGATGACCTGCCGGCGGGCTGGCACGACGTGCAGGCTCCCGGCCGCTACCGGCTCGAGCAGGCGGGCGACGCGTGGGCCAAGGCTGCCCACCACGAGACGGCCGCGGCGCGCCTCCGCGAAGCTGTGGCGTTCTACCGCGAGCTCGGCGACCGCCGCGCCGCCGCCCGGGCGAGCGCCGAGCTCGGCTGGAGTCTTTCCTGGCTCTTTCGCGTGGACGAGGCCCGCGGCGTCCTCGACGCGGCCCGGGCGGAGCTCGGCGACTTGGCCGGCGGCGCGGAGGAGGCGGAGCTGCTCGTGGCGCGCGCCCGGGTCATGTTGACCGCCGAGAGCCCGAACGACGTCCTCGTGGCGGCCGAGGCAGCCCTCCCGATCGCGGAGCGCCTGGACCTCGCGCCGCTCGTCGCCCAGGCATTGTCCACTAAGGGCGCGGCGCTCCTGCAGCTCGGACGGGAATATGAAGGCCTGGCCGCCCTCCGCGGCGGGATCGAGCTCTCGGTGGCGACCGGGAGGAGCGAGGACGCGCTCGTCGGCAAATCAAACCTTGTCGCCTCGCTGAGCCCGCGTGATCCCGTCGCGGCGCTCGGGATCGCCCGTGCCTGTCTCGCCGAAGCCCGCCGTCTCGGCCTGCGGGGGAGGGTCATCAATCTCGTCGGGAACGCATCGGCCGCAGCCCCCTCGGTCGGGGAATGGGACTGGGCCCTCAGTGAGTTGCACGTCGTCCTCGAAGGCGACCTCGACCCGGAGGACCGCTCGTGGATCCTCGCCCAGGAAACCGCGATCCTTGGTGGTCGCGGCGATGATGTCGAGCCGTCCCTCGCGGAGGTGCGCCGGCTCGCCGGGGCCGGCGATGACCTGGGGACGGAGATAATGATCCACTCGCTCGAAGAGTCCCTCGCGCTGGCCGACGGCCTGCTCCCGGACGCCCGGTCTCACGCGCACCACGTGGCGGCGATCAGCCCCCTCAACGCCTCTGCCGCTTACCCGGACGCCATCCGCGCCGCCCTGTGGATGCGCGACCCGGTAGGCGCCGCCGAGGACCTCGCCGCCCTGGACGCCACCGGCCACCGTGGTCCTTTCTTGGAACTCCGGCGGACCGCCTTTGCGGCCGGCATCGCCGCCCTGGAGGGCCGCCCGGAAGAGGCACGATCCCTCTTCGCCGCGGCCCGCAGGGGCCTGCTCGACCGGGGAATAGCGTTCGAGGCCGCGCTCGTGGCCATCGACATGGCCACGGTCCTGGGGCCCGACGATCCAGACGTCCTCGCCGCCGCGGCGGAGGCACGGCCCGTGCTGGAGCGGCTGCACGCGCGGCCGTTCCTGGATCGGCTGGAGAGTGAGCTCGCCGGGTCCTGACGCTGCTTGGCGGCGCCCTCTCGGGACGACGCACGGCCGAGCCGGGAAGCTCCACGGACGAAATCCCGAGAGATTCCGACAAGCTGAATGTCTCCCGATCGCGCCTCGACCGAGCCAGCCGACGTCGACGACGGAAGCGAATCAGCGTGCGGCGCGGACCTGGGGGTGGGGCGTTTTTGCGGTTGAGCCCGAGCCGCAGGAGGACCGGCCTGGTGGTAAGGGATCGCGAACCACTACCCGAGGTGTCGTGGAAGCCGCTCACCACCACCCGTTGTGGTGCTGCGAGCCGGAGGCAAAGGGGGAGGCGGAGCGGGAGACGGGTCTCGAACCCGCGACATTCAGCTTGGAAGGCTGAGACGTCTGAGCGTTCTAGCACCGTGCTAAGAGCCTCGAGCGTAGCTTGTCCAGTTATCGTTTCAGGACGAGGCCGCGCCGAAACAGGTCCTCGAGCAAGCGTGCAGGAGCTGCCCAAGGTCTGCTGTCACCCTGACACGATGGCTTGAGTGACTTAGTGCTGTGAACCCGTCCGTCAGCCGCGCCGACCCTATACGAATGGTCATGAAAGGGAGCCCCACCGGTGACAACGTTGGGTTGTCAGTACAACCAGTACCGGGAGGCTCCAGCGATGTTGTACGCCGGATTGGACCTATCGCGCCAGAGGCTCGATGTGCACGTTCTCGACGAGGAGGGCCGGACTGTCGAGGTGATGGCCGTCCACCCCGACGCGGACGCCCTGCGAACCCTCGCCACCCACGTCCTGCTCCGCGGCCAGGAGGTGACTGCGGCCGTTGAGTCGATGACCGGCGGCCGCTTCGTCCACGATCAGCTCGAGCGATGGGGCTGGGACGTGGCCATTGCGGATGCCGTGAAGGTCAAGGGTCTGGCCCCGCTCGCGGCCAAGACCGACCGCATCGACGCCTGGGTCTTAGCCGAGCTCGCGCGGCGGGAGCTTGTGCCGGCCATCTGGCTGCCCGATCCGACGATCCGCGCCGAGCGCGAGAGGGCCCGCTTCCGGCTCCATCTCGTCCGCCACCGCACCGCGTTGAAGAACCGCATCCATGCCACGCTGATGACGTTCGGTTACTCGGTCCCGGTCAGCGATCTGTTCGGCACACATGGACGCGAGATCCTCGGACGTCTCGCGATTCCTGAGCCCTGGGCGACCACCCTGACAACTAGCCTGCAGATGATCGATGACCTCAACGTCGAGATCGACTCCGCCGAGGCGGATCTGCGTCGCCTCGGGGCAGACCACCCGTACATCCCGCTGCTGCTGAGCGTGCCAGGTGTGGGTCAGCTGCTGGCCTACACGATCGCCAGCGAGATCGGCGACATCGCCCGTTTCGAGAGCCCCAAGAAGCTAGCCGGATACACCGGGCTGTGCCCGATCGTGCGTCAGTCAGGCCCCAAGGACCGACGCGGTCCGCTGGCCAAGAACGGCCCCAAGTACCTGCGCTGGGCGCTCATAGAAGCTGCCACTCATGCCGCTCGCGACCCCCGTTATCGGGACCGCTACGAGCGGACCAAGCACCGCCTCGGTCGCCAGCGAGGCGCGAAGGTCGCGCGCGTCGACATCGCCCGCAAGCTCGCCGAAGCCATCTGGCACGTCCTCACCAAGAATGAACCCTTCGCCCCGGCAGGCCCCGCCTTCACCCTGATCGCCTGACGACCCCTATACGAATTGGGCCGCCGGAGCAGCCTCCAACCGGACCTTGTCCTTCCCGATTGAGAAGGCCATAGAGAGATGAGCGCTGCTCGATCCTTCCATCAGTCCGCGGGGCCATGAGCTGACCTGGGCGGAACCAGATAGCGAAAAGTTCGACCTGTTGACGGCCGGGCTCCTTTTCATAGAGGGTGAAGGTCCGTCACTCCATCGCCAGGTTGACTGAGCGAGCCGGTTGACTGCCTTCGTCGGCGGCCGTCGCTCGCCGCGCCACATGCCGACTTCCTGCGACGTCAGCCTGCCCAAGTGGGTGCGTAGAATCCGATCGACGCTCGACTCATTTCGGGGCCGCGGGCGGCCATGAGCTGCCAGGCAGGGGGAGTCGCAACGATGGTCCGACATGGAACGGCCGGGAGCGTGCCGCGTTCTCCTGTCAAGCCGGCAGCGCTGGCGATCTTGTGGGTCGCCTTCGCGGCAGCGGCCTGCTCTGGGACCGGCACAACGTCTTCTCCGACCGGCGGGCCGAGCCCGACAGGGTCGACCAGCGTCGGCGCGCCACCGAGCCCGACCCCGACGCCGGCTCCATCTGCCTCCGCGACGGCTTCGGGCAGGTTCATCCCGACCGGATCGATGATCGTCGGTCGAGATGGGCACACCGCCACGCTCCTCGCCGATGGACGCGTTCTTGTCGCCGGCGGCTTGAGTAACGCGGACGCGAGCCACCCGCTCTCCTCTGCCGAGCTGTATAACCCAAAGACTGGGACCTTCAGCTCCACTGGGTCCATGTCGGTGCCCCGCTCACTGCACACCGCCACTCTGCTGCAGGACGGTCGGGTGCTCATCGTCGGCGGCTACGACGCCAGCGACTTCACCGGCACCGGCGAGGCGCCCGGGTCGGGCAAATCCATCCCGGCGGTCACCCCCGGACCGCCCGACCCACGACGCATCGGCGAGCTTTACGACCCCAAGACCGGCACTTTCAGCCGGACCGGCTCCATGACCGTCGATCGCTACGGCGACACAGCGACCCTGCTCCATGACGGTCGCGTTCTGATCGTCGGCGGCGAAAGCCTGAGGTCTGGCATCGTCGCAAGCGCCGAGCTCTACGACCCCAAGACCGGCCTCTTCAGCCCCACGGGGTCGATGAGCACCTCGCGCACCGGCCACACCGCGACCCTTCTCCCCGGCGGCGACGTTCTTGTCGCCGGCGGCTACGACGCGGCCGGGTTCTCGCTCGCCTCGGCCGAGCTGTATGACCCGACAACGGGCAGGTTCCGTCCCGCCGGTTCGATGTCGGTCGTTCGGACAAACCACACCGCGACTCTTCTCCGAGACGGCCGCGTCCTGATCGCGGGAGGGTTCGACGCAAACGGCGACCCGGACAACGCCTACTCGTCGGCCGAACTCTACGATCCGGGGTCGGGCACTTTCAGTCCCACAGGGTCCATGTGGAGACCCCGCACCGGCCACACGGCGACGTTGCTGGGAAACGGCCAGGTCCTGCTCACAGGCAGCACAGGTGGTGGTGGCACGGACAAGGCCGGGATAATGGCCGAGCTGTATGACCCAACGACGGGCTCCTTCGACCCGACCGAAGGCATGATCGACGCAAACGACACGGCCACCGGGCTGCTCGACGGAAGCGTCCTGCTCACAGGTGGGGGCATAGCCGTCGCCGGCGGCGCGGAGTCCCTGGCCACGGCGGAGTTGTATCGCCCATAGGGCTACCGCTCCTGGCGGTTGGTGGCCGGGCGCGTCCAGCGTGCAAGCTGGACGACAAGGTCGGAGGTCGGCGAGGAGTCGGGCGCACACTATACGAATGTCATGAAAGGGAGCCCCACCGGTGACAACGTTGGGTTGTCAGTACAACCAGTACCGGGAGGCTCCAGCGATGTTGTACGCCGGATTGGACCTGTCGCGCCAGAGGCTCGATGTGCACGTGCTCGACGAGGAAGGGCGAACGGTCGAGGTCACGGCCGTTCACCCAGACGCGGACGCCCTGCGGACGCTCGCCGGCAGGGTCCTGCGCCACGGCCAGGAGGTCAGCGCGGCCATAGAGTCGATGACCGGGTCACGCTTCATCCACGACACCCTCGAGCGCTTGGGCTGGGAGGTGGCCATCGCCGATCCGGTGAAAGCGAAGGGTCTGGCCCCGCTCGCCGCCAAGACCGACAAGATAGACGCTCACGTGCTGGCCGAACTTGCCCGCCGGGACCTCGTGCCCGAGATCTGGCTGCCCGACCCAGCGGTCCGGGCGGAGCGTGAGCGGGCCCGTTTTCGACTCCATCTGGTCCGCCACCGGAGCGCCTTGAAGTGCCGCATTCATGCCACGCTGATGAG
>JBEKKR010000057.1:0-5802 GCA_050010635.1 Candidatus Limnocylindrales bacterium | reverse complement strand
CAAGCCTCTGGCGCGACAGGTCCAATCCGGCGTACAACATGGTGTGGAGCCTCCCGGTGCTGGTTGCAATGACAACCCAACGTTGTCACCGGTGGGGCTCCTCTTCACGCCTTTTCATGGCATTCGACGGTCAAGCCTGTCGAACTCGTCGAGCGGGCCATCCGCAACAGCTGCGCTCCCGGCGATACGGTGGCTGACCCGTTCGTCGGCAGTGGGACCACGATCATCGCCGCCGAGCGGGCCGACCGGCGTTGCCTGGCGACCGAGATCGATCCCCGCTATGCCCAGGTAGCGATCGAACGCTGGCAGAGCTTCACCGGGGCGCGGGCCACTCTGGTGAACCGGCTCGTCGAGCCCGACCGGGCTGCCGCCGATCAGACCGAGCCGCTGACCGTCCCGGAGGCGCACTCATGAGCGGCGCAGGCCGGCGCACCGAGGCCGAGCTGGCTATGATCCGCGAACGCATAGAGGGCCTCATGATCGCGGGCTATCGCTCGCCGGCGATACACCGCGCCCTGACCGGTCCCGAAGCACCGAGACCAATCGTTATCTCCGAGCGGGCGGTTCGGTCGCACATGGCGGCGATCGAACGGGCCTGGCGGGAGCGAGCGAGTCGCGAGCATCTGGAGGCAGCCCAGGCCAAGGCGATCGCGATAGCCGAGGACACCGCCCGCATCGCCCTGGCCCGCTCGGCGGTCAATGCCAACGACAACGTCGGGGTCGGGTACCTCAACACTGCTCTCAAAGCCCAGGAGCTGGTCGTGCGCCTGCGCGGTCTGGATGCCCCGATCCGAACCGAGGTCTCCGGTCCCGGCGGCGGCCCGCTCACCTTGCTCGCCCTAGGCGACCATCCCGCCGAGCACCTGGACCCCCGCGAGGAGGCGCGGCGGCTCCACCAGATGGCCGCCGACGCCGAAGCCCGAGCCGACGAAGTGGACTCGGATGCGGGGTCGGAGCCATGACCAGCCGGTACCGCCAGCTCCTTCGCGAGGCAGCAGCCCGCGACGACGCGGCCTTCGCCGAGTACGTGAGCAACCTCCTCTTCCCGGACCATCTGCGCGAGGCCAGCCGCTTTGCGGCGCGCAACGAGAAGGGCATCATCCTCGCGCCCCGAGGCCACGCCAAGACGACTCTGTTTCTACATCGGGTCGCCCGGCTGATCGGGGTGAGCGAGGGCTGCCGTCGGTTGGGCATCCTGACCGCGGTCGACGACGACTCGGAGGCTCGTTCGCGGGCGGTCCGTAACCTGGTCGAGAACCCCCTCTTCGCCGAGGTCTTTCCCTGGGCCCAGGGCGGCGTCGAGGGCCGGCCGTGGACCGATTCGGCCTGGACGATCCGGGGCGTCGATCTTGGCAAGGACCACACCACTCTGGCGATGAGTCTGGGTTCGGTCCGGGCCGGGCCACGGCTCGATGAGCTGCTCGCCGATGACCTCGTGGGCGCCCAGGAGAACCAGACCGCGGCGGCCCGAGCGAAGGCTCTTGAGACCTATCTTACCGTCGTGGACCCGATGGTCACCCCGACTGGTAGACGCATCTTTCTCGGCACCCGCTGGCACGAGGACGACATATACGCCGAGCTGATGCGGCGGGGCTGGCCGGCCCTGACTCGTAAGGCGACAGCGCAGGACGGCAGCGCGCTATGGCCGGCCTACTGGTCGGCCGAGCGCTTGGCGGCCAAGCGTGCAGAGATCGGCTCGGCGATTTTCGATCTGCAGTACCAGAACGATCCTTCGGGCATGGGCGGAAACATCTTCAAGCGCCAATGGTTCAGCTGGGTAGACTCGGTGCCGGCCGGCTCCCGGCGGGTGGGACTCGATCTAGCGGCGTCAAAGAACGAGCGCTCCGACTACACTGCCGCGGTCGAGGTGGTCGAAGACCGCCTCGAGAACGCCCTGTACGTCGTGGGCGCCTTTGCGGCCAGACTCGATGAGGGCCATCGGCGCTGGCTGACCGGACGCGAGGACGACGGCACGTACATCGAGACCGTCGGCGCCAATCCGCCCGGGCCGCGGTTGCTCTGGCCGATCAAGATGTTGCCGCCAGGTTTCGCCGGAGCCGCCGGCTACCCGGAGGTTCCGCGCCTCCTCACCGCGCTCAACATCGAGGCGACGGCGCACCAGAGCACGTTCGTGCGCGAGATGCTGGGCCAGACCCGCCTGCCAGCGATACCGGTCTATCCCGACGCCGACAAGGTGACGCGAGCCCGCACTCTTGCCGCGCGCTTTGAGGGCCGTAAGGTCTTCTTCCTGCGTGGCGGGCCGGGCCTGGGCACCGGACCGACCGATCCAGGCGAGTTCCCCCGCCAGCTCCTCGCCTTTCCCAACGGCGACCATGACGATTTGGTCGACGCCTCGGTGTATGCAGCTGATCTCAACGGCGTGGGTAACGACTTCTACTTCACGGCCGGTCAACGCTAGGGCGAGCCGAGAGACGCGTCGCAGTCGACCTGTTCTGCGGGCCCTGAGTCGTGTCTCGTAATCGAGCTATGAGTCTGTGGAGCTTCGCCGGAAGCGCCTCATTCGGCGGGCCAGCAGCAGATCGACGAAGTCAGCTACCAGGCGCCGTTCGTCGGCACTGAGCTGGCTCATCGGGGCATCCGCTCCGCCAAAGCTTCCTGGCGCTCCAAGCTCCCGCGCCAGGCGCGTCGGCGGGATTCCCCACAAGGCCTCGAGCAGCTCAACCAGGCTGATCCCGGTGGCATCCGATGCTGCCGTAAGGTCTGCCGGAGTCGGCCGTGCTCGTGAAGGCCGGGACGGATCCAGGAGTGAGGCGACATAGCCAGTGTCGCGTCCCATGGCAGCCGAGAACGCCCGCATCGAAAGACCGGATCGGGCCAGCACCTCGTGCAGTGCGTCTCGGAATTCCTTATCGTTTGGCACCATGTGACTGAACTCCTATGCCGGTTCATGGTTGCTGGAAGCGTGAGACTGACGTAATATAGCGTCATGCTAGCGGAGATGGACGACGCTGTCGAGACCCGATCGGCAGCCCCGTTCGTCCGGCGTCGGGGCAGCGTCGAGAGCCTCCCCGCCCTACCACTGCGGCCTCTCATCGCCGAGTACACGGCAACCTTCGGCTCGACCTGGGCGCCGGTGACCCGGCGCAAGCACGCCGATGACTTCGCCCGCCTGGTCGAATGGCTAGAAGCTCACGACCTCCCGGTTACGACCGCGTCGCTCGACTTCATGACACTCGTCGACTACGTGACCGACCTTCGTACCCGGCCCAAGGTCTCAGGCGTCTGGCGAGGCGCACCCGATGCGCTCGGACGCTCACTGGCAGTGGGCCTTGTACAGACGCTCTCGGCCAACAGCGTCAACGCCTATGTGCGCCCCATCCGCTCTCTTGCCATCTGGCTGGTCGACGAGGGCATCCTGTCGGTCAATCCATTCCGTCGCTCCCGGCGACGAGCCTCGCTCAATCCCCTCCTCCCATCGGAGGAGACCCCGACCAAGAGCGCGACCCTCGACGATCTGCATGCTCTCGAACGGGGCTGCGCCGGTGTTGGACCCCTTGATCTGCGAGATCAGGCCATCGTCTCGATCCTGGTGACGACGGCTGCCCGCAACTCAAGCGTCCGGCTCCTGCGGGTCGGTGATGTCGACTTCGAACGAGCGGTCATCCGCTTCCGCCGGGCCAAGGGCGGTAAGACACTCGAACTCGCCCTGCAGCCGGGAACCGCGAGCTCTCTATCCGCATACCTGCAGCGTGGACGAGCCGCCTTCCTGCCTGCCTCCCCTACTCTGGGCGACGACCCGGGTTGGCTCTTCCTCTCGCATGCCGGCGGGGCACCACGGCCCCTGACGATGAACGCCGTCTCGCTCATGCTGACACGCCGCTATCACGCCGGTGGCGGGAGTCTTCGCTGCTTCGGCTCACACCGCATTCGCCATGCCACCGCAACGCTCCTGGTCAACAACGGCATGCCGCTGGAAGAGGTCAGCCGGTATCTGGGTCACTCGTCGACGGTGACCACCCGCCGCTATGCACAGCAGACGCCGGAGGCGCTGGGTGTCCGGGCAGCGGATGCTCTCGCGCGAGCCGGGCTCGTGGCGGGCTAACCGGGCAGCCCTGCTTGGCTCCATGGCGAATGCAAGCCGGGCCGCGACACGATCGCGGGCGGTCTCAAGGGATCATCGCAACGGCCTCGGCGAACTTCTCAGAGGGTGACCACCAGCCGAGGGTTTGTCGAGGGCGGCCGTTCAGCTCCGCGGCGACGGCGTCGAGTTCGTCCTGGCTGACCGCGACGAGGTTGGTGCCCTTTGGGAAGTACTGGCGGAGGAGGCCGTTCGTGTTCTCGTTCGTGCCTCGCTGCCACGGGCTGCGTGGATCGCAGATGTAGATCTGCAGGCCGGTATCGATCGTGAACTGCGCGTGCAGCGCCATCTCTTTGCCCTGGTCCCAGGTCAACGACCGCACCAGCTGTTCGGGCAGTCTCACGAAGCATTCGGCCAGCGCCGTGAGCACTGGCTCCGAGCTTCGGCCGTGAGGGAGTCTCACGAGGACGGTGACGCGACTCGTGCGTTCAACGAGCGTCGCGATCGCGCTGTTGGCGCGTCCGAGCAGGAGGTCGCCTTCCCAGTGCCCGGGCACGGCGCGATCGGCCGCCTCTGCGGGACGGGCGCTGATGTTGACCGCGTTTCGCAGTTGGCCCTGGCCATTGGCCGCTCGTGCCGCGCGCGGCCGACGGACCATGCGGCGCGATCGGAGGTACCGGGTCAGCTCCTTCCGCAGCGCGCCCCGCGGCTGCACAAACAACGACATGTAGATCGTCTCGTGCGACACCCGCAGCTCCCGATCGTCGGGATACGCTCTCGTCAGCCAGCCGGCGATCTGCTGGGGAGACCAGCGTGACGCGAGCTTGGCTTCGACCACCTGCCGCAACCGCGGACAGGCGACGAGTTTCGCAGCTTTGGGACGGCGGGCCCTGCTCCAGGCTGCCTGCTCCGCCTGGCACGCGCGGTAGCGGCGGCGACCCCCGTTCCTGGCGATCTCTCGAGACACGGTCGATCCGGCGCGCCTGATGCGCCCTCCGATCAGCCGACATGAATGCCCCGCCACGATCCCACGGGAGATCTCTTCCCGCTCCGCCAGCACCAGCCATCGTGCGGACCGGCGCGGCACCAGCGGTGGGCGCCCGCCGGTCGCCGCCACGAGCGTCCGCAGCGCCTCCATCGTGCGTCCCAGCGTCCGACTGATCGACCGCAGCGACGCACCCGCCGGGTATGCCCGCCAGATCTCCGCTTTCTCCGGCACCGTCAACGCTGACCGGACCATCACCACCACCTCCGTCGCTCACGAGCAGGCTTCGCCCGTTCGACAAGGTGATGCATTCATCCCTTGAGACCGCCCTCCATCGTGTTTCAACTGACAGGCCCTCAAGCAGTCAGGGTGCGCTGGTCGGCGGCCCTCAGTCGCTCTGCCGACGCCGCATCCACGGCTCAACCCCGCGATGGGCGAGTCAATGGCGGTGTCCCGGCCCTGCCGCAGCCTCCCCGACGAGGTGGACCTCCAGGCCCGGAACGGCGTCGAGCAGGCGGTCGGCCAGCGAGGCCCGGCCGACGTGAAGGCCGTGATGGGGCCGGTGCACCAGGACCAGGTGGGTGACGCGACGGTCCCGAACGACCTCCTCCAGGCCGCGGGCAATGTCCGACGCCTCGCCCCGGATGATCTCCGCGCCGAGATCCACGGCGTAGTCCACGTTCGACTGCACGTTCTGCTGCCGATCGCGCGCCAATCCAACCCCGGGAGTCTCGATGGCGATGGCAAGGAGCGGGGCGTGCAGCGCGCTGGCGATCGA
>JBEKKR010000056.1:0-5805 GCA_050010635.1 Candidatus Limnocylindrales bacterium | reverse complement strand
CCGACGAGAGCGCCTACCTGCACGTCTACGTCAACCGGCTGCGCCGCAAGCTATCGGCCGCGGCGCCCGGCGCCTCGCTGGAGGGCTTGATCGAGACGGAGCCCGGGATCGGCTACCGCATCGCCGATCACGAAGCAGTGTCGCTCAGTAAGGGGCCGCGTCTCGAGTCCTGAGCCTTCCGCCGACCGAGCCGGAGAGCACGAACCAGGACGCGATCCCGCCGGCGATGGCAACCCCGCCCGCACCAGCGAAGAAGGCGGTCGGCCCGATCGAGCCGTAGGCAATGCCGCCGATCACGCTCCCCAGGACGGCCCCAAGGCCGGTCGTAGCGCCCACGACCAGGACCTGGCCGGTCGTCTGCAGCTTCTCCGGCAGCAGTCTCGGCACGACCAGGACTCGCGCCGCGGTGAGCGAGCCAAAGGCCAGGCCCGTCACGAGACGGGTGGCGTTGATCGCAATCGCCGAAGGAAGGATCCCCCAGGAGGTGATGCAGGCGCCATAGAGCACGAGCGAGATGGCGAAGAGCCACCGCAGCCCGAGCCGCCGGCCGATCCAGCCCGCCGCAACCAGCCCCGGGATCTCGGTCAGCGCGGCGAGCGCGAAGGAGAGCGCGACATCGGAGGGCTGGCCGCCCAGCTCGACGATGCGAATCCCGACGAACGCCAGCGCGGCCTGCATCCCGCCGAAGGCGACGGCGAATACGGCCAGGACGATCCAGAGCCGGGGCTGGACCGCGAACGCCCGGCCGATCGAGCCGAGGCGGCGCGATGGCTCGTCCGCCGCCCTGCGCGCGCCGGGCCCCGCGGATCCGGCATTGCGCCCACCGACCCGGCCCAGGAGCACGAATGCCAGGCCGGCCCAGACGAGGAAGACGCCCGGCGCCGCGCCGTACCCGGCCCAGCTGTAGAGGAAGCCGGCCAGGACGATGGCGATGGTGAAGGAGAGGCTCGCATGAGCCCGCAGGGCGCCGTACTGGCGTTCGGGCGCCGGGAGTTCCGCAACAGCCAGTGAGTCGACCAGCCCGAGGAAGAGGCTCGCGAAGATCGTGAAGCTTGCGACCATCGCCACGATCACGACCAGCGGCAGGTCCAGCAGCAGGCCAACGGCGGACGCCGCGGCAATGAGCAGCGCGACTCGGAAGGCACGGGCCCGGCCCAGCATCACGTCGGCGACGTGCCCCCAGGCGGGAACGACGACCATGGTCAGGAGCGCGGCGATGGCAAGAGTGAGCCCGATGGCAGCGGGGGTCAGGCCCCTCGATTTGAGGATGACCGGGACGAACGGCGAGATCGAGGCACTCAGGCAGCCGACGACGACGTATATCCCCCGCAGCGTCCACAGCTTGGACCCCGCGTCGCTCCCGCGAGGGCCCGGATCGGCGGTTCGGAGCGCGTCGGCGATCGCCATCGCTCCAAGTATGGGGACCGGCGGCGGTCCCGACGTTTAGACGGCATTTAGGGCGTTGCGCCGACCGGAAGCCGCGGCCTCTTGGGGGAGGCTCCGATCCTTGAGCCATGGGAAGCGATCGAGCCAGACCGGCTGCAGCGGCGGACGCCGGCGAAACGCGCCGGCGGCTGACCTCGGAAGTCGCCGAGGTCGAAGGCGCGATGGAACTCGTGGCGTCTGGAGCTGCCTCGCGAATCACCCTCTCAGGTCTGAGGTTCGGCGAGCAGCTGGCGCAACGGTTCCGTCACGAAGCCCATTCCCGGGGTCTTCGTCTCGAGCCGATCCTCTGGCCGGAGGACACAGGCTGCGACCTGATCGTGCGGAGGATCGATGAGTAGCGGAGCCACTCCCGCGCGGGTATTGCTGGTCGAAGACGACCTCCCGCTCGCGACGACCATTGCGAAGCTCCTGCGGGCGAGGGGCCACGAGGCCCGAGTCGCCGCCTCGGCCGAGGAAGCCACGGAGATGATCCGGGCGGCCTACCGGCCGACTCTGGTCCTGCTCGATATCAACCTGCCCGGCGACTCCGGCTGGAGCTTCCTTCGATCGGGCGCCCTCAAACCCGCCGGCGATCCGCCGGTCTTCGTCGTCAGCGCCACGGCCGTTCCGGCCGCGCGACTACGTGAATTCGACTGCGCCGGCTACCTTCCCAAACCCTTCGCCGTTCCAACGCTCATCGAGATCGTTGAACGCCACCGCAGCGATGCGGACGGACCCGAAACCCCCGCCCCCCAGGGAGGACTCGATGCTTTCTGATCTGGCGATGCTCGCCCTGATGGGAGCCTGGCTCCTCTTCTTTCTGGGCCTGATTGGGCTGTGCGCCCGGCTGGCACGATGAACCCCCAGGACGTCCTGGGCGGCGTGATCGTCCTCTTCCTCGGTGTCTACCTGATGTTCACGCTCCTGCGAGCGGAGAGGTTCTGATGATTCCCTCGTGGCCCGGCTTGCTCCAGGCCATCAGCCTCTTCGCCGTCGTCCTGCTGCTGGCGCGACCCCTCGGCGGGTACATCCGCAAAGTGATGGAGGGCGAACGCGTCTTCCTCTCGCCCGTGCTGCGGCCGGTCGAGCGCGGCATCTACAAGGTGCTGCGTGTCGACGAAACCAGAGAGCAGAACTGGCAGGGCTACGCGGCTTCGGTGATCGTCTTCTCTTTCGTATGCATCCTGGCGCTGTATCTGCAGCAGCGCCTCCAGGCGTCGTTGCCTCTGAGCCAGAGCGGCGTCCCGGTCGGCCCCGTGGGACCGGACCTCTCCTACAACACCTCGGTCAGCTTCGACACGAACACGAACTGGCAGAACTACTCGGGCGAGAACACGATGACGTACCTGACCCAGATGGCCGGCCTCGCCGTTCGCAACTTCACCTCGGCCGCCTCGGGCATCGCGGTCGCGCTCGCCCTGACCCGCGGCCTCGTCCGCAAGTCGTCGCCGACGATCGGCAACTTCTGGGTGGACATGACCCGCAGCATCCTCTACATCCTGCTGCCCATCTCGGTCGTGGCGGCGCTCTTCCTGGTCTCCCAGGGTGTCATCCAGACCTTCGCGAGCTCGATGACGGTTCATACCCTGCAAGGTGCAACCCAGGTGATCTCGCTCGGTCCGGTCGCTTCGCAGGAAGCGATCAAGGAGCTGGGCAACAACGGCGGCGGCTTCTTCAACGCCAACTCGGCCCACCCCTTCGAGAACCCAACCACCATCTCGAACTGGGTCGAGATGCTGCTCATCCTGATCATCCCGTTCGCCCTGACGAACACGTTCGGTCGGATAGCCGGCAACGCCCGCCAGGGCTGGGCGCTCGCCGCGGTCATGATCATCGTCCTCTCAGCCGGCTCCCTCGTGGCGATGTCGAGTGAGGAGCGCTCCAACCCGTCCATTCCCGCGGCGGTAGCTCAGAACATCGACCAATCCGGCGGGAACATGGAAGGCAAGGAGGTCCGATTCGGATCAGATACCAGCGGGCTTTTTGCAACCGTCACGACGGGTACCAGCACCGGTGCTGTCGACTCGATGCACGACAGCTTCCTGCCGATCGGCGGCCTCGTCCCGCTCTTCAACATCGAGCTCGGTGAGATCACCCCGGGCGGCATAGGCGCCGGGCTGTACGGAATCCTGGTCTTCTCGCTCATCGCCGTCTTCATCGCCGGCCTCATGGTGGGCCGCACGCCGGAGTTCCTCGGCAAGAAGGTCGAGGCCTACGAAATGAAGATGGCGATGCTGGTCGTCCTCTTCCTGGCCTTCAGCATTCTCTTCTTCACGGCTCTGGCGACCGCGACTCCTGCGGGCCAAGCCGGGCCGCTCAACGGCGGCCCCCACGCCTTCAGCGAGATCCTGTACGCCTTCTCGAGCCAGACCGGCAACAACGGTTCGGCCTTCGCCGGACTCTCGGGCAACACCCTCTTCTACAACGTCACCGGCGCCTTCGCCATGATGCTGGGCCGCTACGCCATGATGGTGCCCATCCTGGCAATCGCCGGCTCCATGGCCGCCAAGCGCCGCGTCGCCCCATCGCTGGGCACGTTCCCCACGACCGGACCGATATGGGTCGGGCTGCTCATCGGCGTGATCATCATCGTCGGCGCCCTGACCTTCTTCCCCGCCCTGGCGCTCGGCCCGATCGTCGACCAGCTCATCAACAACGCCGGGAGACTCTTCTGATGGCCCTCGCAGTTGGCGGCTTCCGCCGCAAACTCCTCTCACTCTCGGTGGTCGACACCGCCCGCGGAACCCGCCGCGTGGCCCGGGAAGACCGCCAGGCGGGCGCCGCCGGCGCCCCACGTAACCGGGGCGTCTTCGACCCCAAGCTGCTGCGCGGCGCCCTCGGCCCGGCTGTGCGAAAGATGAACCCGCTCGAGCTGGCCAAGAACCCGGTCATGTTCGTCGTTGAGGTCACGGCCGCCCTGGTCACCGTGATCCTCGTGTCCGACTTCCTCGGGCTCACGAAGGCAGCCGCCAACGAGGTCGGTCGTGCCACCGGCTTCGAGTTCCAGATAGCGGTCTGGCTGTGGTTCACCGTCTACTTCGCCACGTACGCTGAGGCGCTGGCCGAGGCGCGAGGCAAGGCCCAGGCGGCGACCCTGCGCAAGACCCGCTCGGAGACGATGGCCCACCGCCGCGGCGAAGACGGCTCATTCGAGGACGTGGGCTCCTCGGCGCTACGGTCGGGCGACGTCGTCGTCGTCCGCGAGGGCGAGACGATCCCCGGCGATGGCGACGTCATCGAGGGCGTGGCCTACGTCAACGAGGCGGTCATCACCGGCGAGTCGGCTCCGGTCCTCAAGGAGCCCGGCACGGACATCCGCAGTAGCGTCACGGGCGGCACTACTCTCACCAGCGACACGCTGACGATCTGCATCACCGCCAACCCCGGCGAAACCTTCCTCGACCGAATGATCGCGTTGGTGGAAGGCGCGAAACGGCAACGGACGCCGAACGAGATCGCCCTCTCGATCCTTCTCTCCGGCCTGACCATCGTCTTCCTGCTCGCGACGGCGACCCTGCGACCCTTTGGCCTGTACGCCGGCGCGCCCCTCGGGATCGTGGTCCTGGTAGCGCTTCTCGTCTGCCTCATCCCGACGACGATCGGTGGTCTCCTTTCCGCCATCGGCATCGCCGGTATGGACCGCGTCGCCCGGCGACGTGGACGTGATCCTGCTCGACAAGACCGGCACGATTACGTTCGGCAACCGGCTGGCGTCGCGGATCGTGGCCTTGCCGGGTGTGACCGAGCGCGACGCTCTCGAGGCGGCGCTGCTGACCTCGCTCGAGGACGAGACGCCCGAAGGCCGGTCTGTCGTCGAGCTCGCCCGAAGGCGTTTGGCGGAGGCCGGCTCGGGCAGTCCAGGCGCCGCACTCGCCGAACCGGCGGGAGCCGACATCGCCACGGTCGTCCCCTTCTCGGCCGAGTCGCGGACGAGCGGCGTAATCCTCACCGACGGCACGGTCGTCCTCAAGGGCGCAGTGGATGCGATCGTGGCGGCGCTGGACAATGACGCTCCACCGGAACTCAAGACTCTCTCCGACGAGATCTCGTCGCTCGGCGCCACTCCCCTGGCCATCCGTCGGAACGGCCGCCCGCTCGGGATCATCGAGCTGAAGGACACCGTGAAGCCCGGGCTCAAGCAGCGCTTCGACGAGCTGCGCAGGATGGGCATCCGGACCGTCATGGTCACCGGCGACAACCCGCTGACCGCCAAGACCATCGCCGCGGAAGCGGGCGTGGACGACTTCATGGCGCAGGCCAAGCCGGAGGACAAGATCGCCCGCATCCGCGCTGAGCAGGCCGACGGCCACCTCGTCGCGATGACAGGCGACGGCACCAACGACGCCCCGGCCGTAGCTCAGGCCGACGTGGGACTGGCCA
>JBEKKR010000055.1:0-6598 GCA_050010635.1 Candidatus Limnocylindrales bacterium | reverse complement strand
GACGCAGCTGGTCGATCGGGACCTGCTCGACGGTTAGGAGGCTGGTGGCGATGCCGCTCATGCCGCGTACCACGCTAGGTCGTCGTCACTTAACAGCGGGCGGGTCCCCAAGCCCCCTTGGGGGCACGCCCGCTGTTTTTCGAAGAACGGCCGTGCCGGCAGAGTCCACACGATTTCCTCCAAGTTCCGGTCGTTCACGACGACCTGCTCGACCACGATCCGACACAGCTCTTCCTGGCGCGCAGGAGATGCCACTGCGATGGCGGCAGGCAGGGCCAGGAGCTTTGATCGGTAGGCATCGAAAGTTCTGATGCGGTCGCCATCGGGCAGTTGCCCGAGGGCGGCTTGAACAGCATCGCGCTCGGTCTGGTACTCCCGATCGGTGATGTCGCCCCAGCCGTGCTGCTTCTTCAGCTGTTCCAAGCGGGTCTGCAGCCGCTGTCGCTGGCGACCGGCGGCAGCAGTACCAGGAGTCTCCAGGCGTCGGCGCAATTCGGTCCGGGCCTCATCGATGACCGAGTCGGGCAGGACGGCGCCAGAGATGCGTGCCATCACGTGGCGCTCGATCAGATCGGCCGGGCAGCGCCGGGCTCCACAGCCCAACTTCGGGCAGCGGTAGTAGCGGATCTCGGTCCCGCGCTGGAGGTGAGCTTCACCGCGCATCCGGGTGCCGCAGGCGCAGAAGACCAAGCCTCGCAGGGCGTAGCTGCGGAACGGCGCCGGCTTGTTGCCGACTCTGGTTCGATCGGCAATAGCGGCCATCGTGCGCCGGTATTGCGCTTCGGAGAGGATCGGCTCGTGGCGCCCAGGGCGTTCATCAAGGCCCCGCTTCTCGACCACAAAGCCCAGGTACATGCGGCCCCTGCGCAGGATGTCCTTGACCGACTCTCGGCTCCAGGAACCCCGATACGGCACCCCCTCGCGGTTCATGAGGTCGGCCACCGCGATCAGGGAGAGCGACTCAAGCTCCTTCCACACCCTGCGCACGACCTCGGCCTCTTCCGGCATCACCAAGAGTTCGCGGGGATGGACGAGCTTGCCGTCCGCGCCGTGGCGGCCGCGATAGCCGAACGGGTCGTGACCCCGATGGCGGCCATCCTCGAAGAGATGGTGCTGGATGCGGGTCATCCGTTCGGAGTCGAGGTCTCGCTGGAACTGGTTGGCGAGGCAGAACTGCCCGAACATGTAGCGCCCCGCCGCCCCGTCGAAGCGAGCCCCGGGCAGGTTGGCGACGAGCAGCGGTATCTGGCGGCGCTCAAGTTCGTGGGCGAGATCGAGCATCAGGCGGGTGTTGCGGGCGAGGCGTGAGAGATCGTAGACGGCGATGCCCCTCGCCGCTCCCGACGCCACAGCCGCAAGGAGGGCCTGGTATCCATCGCGGTCTGCCGTGTAGCCGGAGTTGTGACCGCCCGAGTCGCTGATCACTCGGACGGCTGCCCCGGCCGGCAGCAGGGCCCGACACGCGGCTTCCTGCATCTCGTCGCTCACATCGGCCGCGGTCGCCTCTTTGTATGAGCGGCGGACGTAGACGATGTAGGAAGCCACCGACACATGAACGCTCTCAATCGCCCTGACAGCAAGGGCGCTCATCGTGGCGACTCCCGCGCTCTCGGGCGCGGGGTCACTGACGCCGTTGGGCTCGGCTGGGGCGCCATCTGCCCGCTCGCGGCCTCCGCCGACACGTCGGCCAGCCACAGGGCGAGTCGGTGCGCCGTGTCGTTGTCGGCCGAGGCGCTCGAACCCTGATTGCGCA
The DNA here is from genome assembly GCA_050010635.1 of Candidatus Limnocylindrales bacterium. Lineage (GTDB taxonomy): Bacteria > Chloroflexota > Limnocylindria > Limnocylindrales > CSP1-4 > Fen-1039. The sequence goes on along the minus strand of JBEKKR010000055.1, from coordinate 4,845 downwards.
GCGCCGACTCCGACTGTGGCCTGACTGCGTAGAGGTGGCCGCCGGCTTGTCGGATCACGCCGCGCCGGCTGGTGGTGGTGGCGAGGCCGGGAACTGGCCCAACCACCGCTCTCACCGCTCCGTCCTCTCGCGTTCGGTCTGCCGTTCGGCGGCCCACCGCTCAGCTCGAGCGGCACGGGCGAGATGTTCGATCGCGAAGAGGTGACCGAGAGGATCGTGCCCGAGAGCCAGCCGGGCGAGGTGACGCTCGATCCTGGCCACGTAGATCTCGACGATCTCGGTCATCGCCACCGGAGCGTTGGCGCCACTCATCGCCGGACTCCATCGTCCGGCGCAGCAATCGGAGCGACGAGCCACCGCTCGCCCTCGGGGTCGTCCTCACCAGCCTCTGGATCCCAAGCGCTCCGCGGGTAGTCCAACTCGACTGGCAGGTCTACCAGCTCAACGCCGCCCCCGTCAGAGGGGGCACGATCCGAAACATCGACACTTCGTTCGTGGTCGCTGTTTCGATGTTTCGCTTCCGTGGGGGGTGGAGGTAGATAACGCTCCCAGCTGTCGACAAACGCCTCGCGCTCGTAGCCCTTCAGGCTCGTGCCTTCGATCCGGAGTTGCTTAGACTCGATCCCGAATGGATGGAGGAGGCGCGACAGGCGATGCGGAGCGAGCGGAACCCGCTCGCTCGACCAAGGCCCTTCCTCATCTGCCTGAAGCGCCGTTATGAAGTCGGCAGTGAAGATCCGCTCGACCCCACGACCGTCGAACACGAGTCGAGCATCGGCGAGGAGGCGCAGACCCAGAGAGTCGTCCTGGTCGCGGCCGGCGTGGAGGATTATGGCGGCCCGACGGCCTCGCACAGGCCAGACTCCGCCCGCGGCGTCGGCTATCGCGAGGAGCGGCTCCCAGGCATCGCCCGCCCGGTCCGGCAACTCAGCCGGGATGTCCGCCACCAGGGCAGGCGGCTGGGCGGCGAGGGCCGATGAAAGGGCGGCGGTGATTGGCGCGGCCTCCTCGCGGGCTGTCCGCTGGCGGAACTTCTCGATGGGCTCGGTCCGCTTGCGCTTGAGCATCAGGATCGGGACGGCCCGGTCGGCGACCGTGTCGGGCAGCTTGCCGATGCCCGCGAGGGCCTTCGGACCGAACACGGGGAACTGCTTCACGACCCAGGTGTTCTTGGGACCGGGCACGCTCCGTGGCACCGTAGCTCCCCGTCGATGCCCGGCGTTGATGACTGCCCGGACTTCTTCGTATTTGTCGGAGTGATCTCGAAACACGGCGTCGAGCTCATCGAGCAGCAGTGTCCCCTCGGGCGTCGCCTCGAGTGTCCGGAAGATCGTCGACGCTGTCGGCGTGATCGCGATCCCGTTGCAGTCGTGGGCCAGGAGCCACAGACATTCGAGCAGGCGGGTCTTGCCCGACTGCTTCTCCGGGCTCGAGATCGCTAGATAGGGGGTCGCATCTGCGAATTCGACGGCGTACGTGTGGGCAATCCAGAGCACGACCGCGACGAATGCCTCGGTCCTGGCCAGGACGACGAAACGGCGCAAGAAGACATCAATCTTGCTGAGCGCTTGGTCAAGCGTTGGCGCTGCAGTTGAGGGCAGGATGGGCGAGATCACGAATCGAAAAGTAGTCCGGCGTTCTCCAGAGCGGCAGTGGGGGGATTGATGCGGCCGTCAGCGCGCGGTTTCCCCCACCCCTAGATGCCGACGCGGCCAGCTTCGTATTCGGCGAGCGGGAGTATCGGCGGCGGATAGGGGTGGTCAGCGAGGAGTGCCCGCGCAGCCGCGATCCCGTCGTGCACGTCCTTGCGGCGTGCATCGACGATGGACCGGCGCCGACCCGCATCGGTCTCTCCGGCTGCGAACTCGGCTCGAGTCAGGGCCACGATGGAGGCACCTTCGACCTCGTTGCGGTAGAACCAGGTCACGTTGCGGATCACTGTGGGGCGCCGTTTGTCGACAATGGCGCCCACCGGCGCGGCGGCCTGCGCGACATCTGCGAAATACGTCTCGATCTCACGGACCCACGAGCGCACGCGGCTGCGTGCTAGCTCGATCGAGTCGTTTCGATAGAGGCGGATAGGCCCGAAGGCCCGATCCGCTGGCAAGCGAGGTCCGTCGCCGTCGTTACAGTACCACTCGTCTAGAGCCGGCAGGTCAGCTGGGGTCGGCGTTGGATCGCTCGGCCGTTTCTTGGCCCAGGTTTCGCCCATGGCTCTCAAGAGCTGGGATACGACGCTGTCCACGTACCAGGTGAAGGCTCCCACCGTCGCGCGGGCGAGCCACGGCCAGGGCAGGTGTCTGTCGGCAAGAAACCCGGCGATCTCGCGTTCGAAGTCGACGGCCGGCCCGGCGCTGGGTCTGACCGCCCACGGCGCGACGGCCGCTGCCAGCCTCTCCTCCCATCCGGGCACGAGACCGAGTTCTCGGTCCCGTCGCATCTGGGACGGGAGCTTCTCGTGGCGGAGGGTGATTCGGTGCACGGCGCCCGAGTGGTGTCCAAGCTCGGCAAAGAGCCGGCGGGTCGCGTGATCGGTGCTCAGGAGCCGGATGAGCTGCGCCCGAGCGATCCCGGACGCGGTGGCCGCCTCGATCGGTTTCTGGAGCACGACCGCGCGCTCCAACTCCGCGAGCCAGACCCGGCCGTCCGCAGTCCGGTCCAGACCGAGAGCATGAACCCCCTCGATCAGAGTGCTCGGGTCGTACACGCCGGTCGCGGCCAACGCCTTGAGAGCGATCACGTAGTCCTCAGTTGGCCGGCTTGTTGGCTCGTCCAGCGCGGGTACGTCGCTGCTGGACGCCTCCTCAGGTTGCTTTGAGCCATCGAGCTGGTTGTTCACGCCGAGACCGGCCGGATTACGAGGTTCATTTGCCCGATCATCTTTCGATCACCGGAACCATGTCGACACGCCGTCCGGGAAGCCAATCTACGCCGATCGGACTTCGAACCCCATCAGCGCCGACCTCGAACCGAAGCCGAGGGACCTTGCGCTCGTTGTAGCTCACGTACTCGATCCCACGGTCGTCCGTCGCGACCTGAAGCCCATCCACTTTGCGGGCAAAGAGGTAAGGGTTGTGTCCACACGTCAACCGCCCGGGGTCGAGCTCGGAGACTTTGTAAGGCATTTGCTCAGGTTGCAATGCAAACGAAGCCTGCTCGTCGGCCGTGTACCACTCCTGGGAGTAGAGCGCGCCGACGATTCCAGCGACCGTCTTCGTTCCGAGCCGCGGGCTAAGCACCAAGAAGCGCGAGCCTAGGCGCCGCGCGTGGGCCCCGTCCCATTGCCACTCGATGAGCCAGGCAGAGCTCCCGCGTTTCGGCCTAGACAACATGTCACCTGCAGTCTCGGAGCCGGCGGATGGGTCCGGCGGATCGGCCAGCCCAGTCCGCCGCAAAGCCCGGCAGCCTAGACCATCTTCTCAGGCTCCAAGGCACTCTGCCACTCAAGCGGGTTCGCGATTGAGTACCGAGTCACACCCTCCTTAGGGGTCGGGACGCCTGCGGCAGCCCCCTCACCGGCTCGCTCACCGTCGTCCGGCATCGGTCCGGTCGCAGAGCGGAGCCCGACCCGATACCTGACCTAACGTGCGCCGCTTATCTGGCGCTTATCTGGGGTCTAGACTCTGCCCAAGGCGGCTGCTTCTCCCCCAGAGCGGTCGTCTTCTGGAGCCCCCGCCCCCTTCCCCCTCGGGCGGCGGGGACTTCTCGCTGTGGCTAGAGCCCGATCGCCTCGGCCACGTCGCGCCAAGTCCGATCCTCCTGGCCTTCGAGCCGTCGTAGATACACGGTCGTGACGGCGAGCGAGCTGTGGTCCAGGAAGGCACTGACATCCTCGATCGACTCGCCCGCATCTCTGCGCAGCTTGGCCGCGGTGTGGCGTAGGACGTGGATGCCCGTCGGCGCCAGGCCGGCCGCGCCCAGGTAGCGGCGGAACCGGGCGTAGAAGGTGCCGGACGTCACTCCGCCCGGTCGCGCTCCAGCTTGCCAGAGCGACCCCTCGGGTGTCATAGCAGCTAGTTCTTTGCCGGCGTCGGCCAGGCTCGCGCGGATGGCCTCGTAGGCAGGGTAGGGGAGTTCGCGCCGACCACGCTTGCCGCCCTTGCCGCGGTAGGCGTAGAAGCAGGTGTCGCCATCGAGGCTGAGATCGCCGGCCCGAAGACCGATCACCTCGGCTCGGCGTCTGCCTGTGAGGACGAGGGTGAGCAGGATCGCTCTGTCGCGCCGCCCAGCGACGCTGTCCGGAACTACCTGGAGAAGCCGGCGGACCTCGTCGGCGGAGTAGCCGCGGGCAACCGACTGGATGGCTCTGGGCCGTTCGATCGCGTCGCAGGGGTTCGAGACGAGAAGGCCCATTCGAAGGCAGAACCTGTAGAAGGAGGATAGGCAGGCAATCCTGGCGCCGACGGTCGTGGCCGATGGCGTCCGGCCCGACTTCCCGATGCCGTGGACCCAGGCGAGCACGTCGGGTGGCTTGACTCGGTCGGGAGTCTTGCCCAGGTCGGCGAAGAAGGGCCAGAGCATCCGACTGTAGGACTCGACCGTTCGGCGGGAGCCTGAGCGGTTGCCCTTCTCGACAAGGAAGGCGTAGAGGGCCTGGTCCCAAGCCGACGGGTCTCCGCTGGCAAGGGCAGGGAGTGGTTGAGCGGTCATCGTGGGCGTCCTCGGGTGCGAGATGGTCGCCCACATCACTCACTCGCGCCCGAGCAGAAAGCAACACCATGACTGCTATGCAGAGGGCCCCGCTGGTGAAACCGTGGGTTCTCAACGGAACCAATCACCAGGAGGCCCATGAAATGTTATACGCCGGATTGGACCTATCGCGCCAGAAGCTCGATGTGCACATCC
>JBEKKR010000054.1:0-6648 GCA_050010635.1 Candidatus Limnocylindrales bacterium | reverse complement strand
GGCGCTCGGCCGTTGCCGCTGACGGGCGCCGCAGCCACGCTTGCGTGGCTCGCGTTCGCGGCGTCGCTGCTCAACTTGTCGCTCACTGTGCTCCTTGCTCCTCTTTGCGAAGCTGCGTACGAACGTGCCAGGTTCTCTGGACGGCAGTGATGCTGGCCGCGACGAAGATAATGCCGAGGGCGACCGCCAGCCAGAGCTGGCCGCGTGCGCCCGAGGCGAGACCTCCGTCGAGGCCGGCCAGGACGAGGCCGATGGTCAGGAGGACCAGCCGCTCGGCGCGCGGGGCGATGCCCACCTCGCCGTGCAGCTTGAGACTCTCGGCCTTGGCCCGGGTGTAGCTGACCTGGAAGCTGGATACGGCCGCGGCGGCGGCGAGGACCGCGCCCGCGACGAAGCCGGCAGCGGAAGCTCCGGCGACTATCCCGATATAGACGACGCCCTCTCCCCAGCGGTCGAGTGTGGAGTCGAGGAAGGCCCCGAACCGAGTGACCCGGTTCTGGGCGCGGGCGAGCCCGCCGTCGAGCATGTCGAACGAGCCACCGAATATCACCAGGGCGGCGGCGAGGAGCCACTGCTGGGCGGCTGCGGCGGCGGCGGCGCCGATCGCGATGAAGAAGCCGATGACGGTCAGGGCGTTGGGGGTCAGGCCCACCCGACCGGCAGCAAGGGCGATCGGCGTGATGGCGCCACGCACCTTGGCCCGGGTCGATTGCGACACGAACGACTGATCGCCCATCAGTGAGCCTCGATGGGGCGCTCGGTGGCGAGGGCGGGGCCACCGGCGACCGTGGCGACCGCGGCGACCGGTCCGGCTCCGGCGACCGGCGCGGCGCCTGCGAAGCCGAGGAGGACGCGCTCGCGTTCTACCACTTCGTCGAAGACGTTTGGGCGGAGCTGGCAGAAGACCTCGCGGCCGGTGCGCTTCGTCTGGACCACGCCCGCGGCCTTGAGACGGCTCACGTGCCAGGAGACGAGCGGCTGGCTGAGGCCGACGGTATCGATCAGCTCGCCCACGGTGGCAGGCCCCTCCGCCAGGCGCCTCACGATGCGCAGCCTGTTCACATCCGCGAGCGCCTTGTGGAAGATGCGCAGCTCGCGCAGATCGTCTGGCTGATCGACGATGGCGGCGACGGTGCCCCGGAAGTGCGCGGGAGAGGGCAAGATGTTGGCCTCGTCGTGTGGCTGTGTCGCCCGGCCGCCGCTCGGCGGGTCGCATGAGTTCCATGGAGGCGCCAGGCGCCCCGGGCAAGCAAGCCTTTATATAAAGGCTGGTTGATGCTAGGGCGCGCTGGAGGGGCTGTCAAGCCCGCGGCCGCAACCAGTTCGCGGCCGTCAGCTGCAGCGGTAGGTGCCCTTGATCAGGCCGGCTCCGTTCAGGTCCGTCCCGGAGAAGGAGCCGGTGCCGTCCGTGTTGAAGGTGATGACGGTGTCGTCGCCTAGGACGAACGGGCTGCCGCCGACGCTGCCGCTCACCAGCGGGGTGGCGTGGTCGGTGGCGGAGGGCGCGGCCAGCGGGTTCGTTGTGATCGCGGGGGTCGGCGTCGGGCCACCTGCGCGGTAGGCGGTGAGGGCGAGGTAGCTGCTGACGCCCTGGAGACCCTGCCAGTCGCCGAAGCGGATGTCGTACCCGTCGGAGCCCTGGTCGTAGCAGCCGCCGCCTGTGATCGTGGTCGTCACGCCGCCGATCGAGACCACGGCCGAGCCGTTGCCGCACCAGTGGTCGCAGCCCGTGTCGACCCCCGGGGCGCCGGTGTCCGTCGTCGCCGGCTGGCTTGACGGCGGGATGAGGGCAACGCCGGCGGTGATCAGGACCAGCACTGCGACGATTGCGACTGCTGCCGAGGTGCGACGGATCTGGATTCCTGTCATCGGGACCTCCAGGCTGCTCGATCGCGATCGAGCGGACGCAGGAATAGTAGGCGGAGTGGCCGGGTGAGTCAGGCGGACGGCCGAGCGGCCCGAGGAGTGGCGCGAGAACCGGGACGATCGGGCGGCCCGGGCCGTGGCGCGGTCGCCGGGACGTCGAGCCGCCCGGGGACTGGCGTCCGTACGTACACTGGCCGCCATGAGCCGGCGAGAGTCGTACCTGCTTCTGGGCGTTCTGGGCGTCGGCGTCTTCCTGGCCGGCCTCGAGCTGATGGTCACGGCCGTCGCCCTGCCCCAGATCCTGGCGACGATCGCCGACTGGACGGACCTGCGCAAGGCCTCCTGGATCATCAACGGCTACCTGCTGGTCTACGTCGTGACGATGCCCCTGGCCGGCAGGCTGACCGACCTGTGGGGGGCCCGCCGGCTCTTCCTGGCCGCCCTGACGATCTTCACGATCGGATCGCTCCTGGCGGGCCTGGCCCAGAGCCTCGACCAGCTGATCGCCGCACGCCTCGTTCAGGCCGTGGGTGGCGGCGCGATCATCCCGGTCGCAACCGCCGCCGCCTCGCACCTCTTCGAAGGCCACGCCCGGCCCCGGGCGCTCGGCATCATCGGTGCCCTCACCTTCCTCGGCATGGCCGCCGGACCCTTCGTCGGCGCGGCCGTCCTCGAGACGATCCATCCCGAGACCGCCCTGGCCAACATGGGCGTCTCCGGTGGCCCGCTCGTCGACACAATCGCGCCGGCGTGGCGCTGGGTCTTCTACGTCAACGTCCCGATCGGGATCTGCGCCCTCTTCATCGCCTGGGCCGCCAGCGCCGGCTGGGACACACGCCGCCAGCCGGCCCGGCTCGACCTGATCGGCGCGACCCTCTTCACCCTTGCCCTGGCGATGATCCTCGTCGGGACCACGCTGGCCGGCAACTCGGATGTCGTCTTCGGCGTCCCGACGGATATCGCGGTCGGCGCGCTGATCGGCGCAGGCGTCTTCGTCGAGCTCGTGGCCATCTGGTGGGGCCTGCACAGACAGCACCCTTTCCTGGACCCTCGCCTCTTCGCCGACCGCGTCTTCTCGTCCGCGGCCCTGATCTCGCTCCTGACCGGCTATGGGATGGCGACGGCGATCGTCGGTGGGGCGGTCTTCGTCGATCGCGTCCTGTACGGCGGCCCGGACGAGCAGCGGGTCGTCCTCGGGGCGATCGCCGGGGCGATGGCGATCGGGGCGCTCGCGTCCGGCTTCCTGGCCCGGCGGATCTCCCTGCGGCTGCTGACGCTCGTCGGCCTGGCAGTGAGCGCGGGCGGGCTGGCCTGGATGTCTACGTGGAGCCCGACCGTTTCGACGAACGCCTTCGCGGCCTCGGGCGCCGTCTTTGGGATCGGCTTCGGGTTGACGGTCACGCCCCGATCCACGGCTGCGGTCGAGGCGGCGGGGCGGGCGGCCTTCGGCGCGGCCTCGGCGACCGTCACGGTGGCCCGAATGATCGGCATGGCGGTCGGCATGGCCGCCCTGACTGCCTACGGATCGACCACGATAACCCGCATCTCGAACGATATCTTCGGCGGGGGAGATACCTACAAGCAGTACATTCCCGAGTACCTCCGCAATCGCCCGATCAACGACGGCCTGGTCGCACAGGCGCTGGAGCAGTGGGCGGCGAGCAAGGCGACGACGATCATGGTGGGCATCTTCCTGATCGCAGCCCTGGTGACGCTGATTGCCGTCGTGCCCGCCCTTATGCTTCGCCCCAGGCCGAGCCGTCAGCGAACGGCCGAGGGCTCCGCAGCCGAGGAGACCGAGTATGGCGAAATCGCCTTCTGAGAAGCCCGCTCCAGCCGGCGCGACGGCGGGCCCGCGGCCGATCGATCCGGCGCCCCTGAGGGCCGCGACCGAGTCCGCGCCCGCGGCCGGCTCGACCGGCGCCGTCGCCGCGGCAGCCGTCATCAGACTGTCGGTCCTGGAGGGTGGCTCGTACGTCGAGCTGGAGGGTGAAGCCGCAATTGCGCAGATACCGAAGGCTCTGAGCCGGCGAGCGGCCCGGCTGTGGATCGACATCAGCGGGGCCGATGCGGAGTTGAAGGCGAGGATCTCGACGATCCTCAAGCTGCACCCTCTGCTGGCCGAGGATATCGCCGAGCGCGACCAGCGGGCCAAGCTCGAACAGGTGGGCGACCTGCTCCACGTGGTGCTCTTCTCGCTCGGTTTCGATGACGACCGGATCTACGAGCGAGAGCTCGACTTCGTGCTGGGCGAGCGCTTTCTGCTGAGCAACCACAGCGTTTGGTGGGATCCGTGCGCAACCAGACACCTGCGCGCTGGCACGGCCGACGTGCTGGCCAGGGGAACCGACTACCTTCTGTGGGCCCTTGCGGACGATGTCATCGACAACTACTTCCCGATTCTCGACCAGCTGGGCGACGAGATCGACGACCTCGAGGACCAGGTCGTCAACCGATCCGATCGCGCCCTCCTTGAGCGCCTGTTCGACCTCAAGCGCCAGATGATCCAGATCCGCCGGGTGACGTCACCCCAACGAGAGATGTTCAACGCCCTGTCGAGCCGCGAGGACCGGTTCATTTCGGCGGAGCACCGGCTGTACTTCCGAGACGCCCACGATCACCTGATCCGGCTCACGGACGAGCTCGATACATACCGCGAGCTCGCCTCGGCTACGCTGGAAACGTACCTGTCTACGGTCAACAACAACCTGTCGCTGATCATGAAGCGGCTAACCGGGGTGACCGTCGTCGTGGCCGGGATCGGGGCCATCGGCGGGATCTTCGGCATGAGCGAGGCCCAGAACGCTTTTCGGTTGGACGAGGGGCCCGGCTTCTGGATCGTGACGTTTGCGAGCCTCGTTCTGGCGGGCCTAGCCGTCACGGTGCTGCGCCGGATCGACTGGATCTGAGGAGGGCTACGCCGGCCGGCAGCCGGTCGCGCCGGCGAACTTGCATCGTGGGGCGTCGGGGCAGACGTTGCCCTTGCCCGGCGGATGCGCGTCCGCCTGTGTGGCCGCGATGACGCCGACGGGTTGGGCGACGACCTGAAGCTTGGTGGACGACTCGAGAGGCCCCTCCGAGGTCTGAAGCCACAGCTGGTCCGTCTTTGCGGCCGAGGCAGTGTTCAGCGCGGCCGTACCCGAGAGGTGGCGGAGTACCTGGCTGATCTGGTAGACGTGGCGCTGGTTGTCGTCCGTGTAGACCTCGACCCACATGCCGATCATGGCTGCGCCGTTGTTCACCAGCGACTGCGTAAGGATCGGCAGGAACATGTTCGTTCGGGCATGGGCGTACAGGTATGTGGCCTGGGGCAGGCCGGGGTACGCAAGAGGCTTGTCCAGGACCAGGTACTCCGCGGCATTGCAGAGTGGGAACTGCTCGTGCGGCGGCGGAGTCACGACCGGCAGGTCGATGCCGAGGGCAGGGACCGTGACGCGGGTCGCAATGTAGGCGGTCATGCCGCCGCTGGTCGTCGGGCCGATGGGCGCGATCGACGCGATCGGCGGGATCGAGTACGCGGCAACCGACGAGGACGGGGCGGGCGTGGGCGTCGCGCTGGGCGCCGCTTCCACCGGCTGGAGGTAGTAGAAGAGCCCGGCCGCTATCAGGAAGACGCCGGCTCCCGCGATGAGGGCTGGAACGAGGCCGAGCAGATCCAGCACCAGCCGTGCGATCGGCCTCATGATCGCGCGGTAGAGGCTTCTGAGAAACGAACGAATGCGCCGCATCGTCGGGCATCCTAGCAGGCGTCCACCCGATCCGCCTCGGGCGCAGCCCCGATGTTGCTGCGCACAGACGGACGCTCGCCTGGGCTCCGGCCGGCGCCCCGGTGGCGCCCGTGCCGATTCCTTGGTACCCTCAGGCCATGGTTGCTCGCATGAACATCATCGTCGGCGTCCTCGCCGGCGTCGCGGTCGCCCTCCTTGTGGCGGTCGCGGTCGTCGTCGCCACGCCCGGCACCACCATGAACGTACCACCCAAGCCGACCGCCGTGATCCTGCCGACGGAGACGCCTACGCCTCTGCCGGTCGTGACCCCGGCGCCCACGCTGGCGCCGATAGGCCCCGGTCAGTCGATCGCTCCGTTCGGCGACGGGTAGGTCGGGGTCAGGCTGACCCCCGCTGCTTCGCCATCGTACAGTCCGTATCGGTGCGCGCCTGCCTCAGTCCGTCGCGCCCGATTCGGCCTCGACCGCCCGCCCAGCGCCGTCGCGGGCCGCGCCTACCCGTGGAAGACGTTCGCGGCATTGGCCGCAGCCGTGACCAGGGCCGGGAACAGCCCGAAGGCCAGCGTCCCCACCCCCACGGCCGCCAGGCCGGCCCTGAACAGCACGCCGGGTGAGCTGGCGACGGCCTCCTCGGCCGAATCGCGCATATACATGTAGACGACGACCCGCAGGTAGTAGAAGGCCGCCGCGGCCGCGTTGATCATGGCCAGGACCGCCAGCGCGGTGAGCCAGCCGCCGGCCTGGATCGCGGCCAGGATCACGTACGCCTTGGCCCAGAAGCCGGCCAGCGGCGGGATTCCGGTGAGCGACAGCAGGAAGAGGGCCATCAGCGCCCCCAGCCACGGGTCGCGCCGCCCCAGCCCGGCGAACGTGCCTATCTGGCTGCTGACCCCGGGCCGACGCTGCAGGGCGGTGACCACGGCGAAGGAGCCCATGTTCATGAAGGTGTACGCGGCGCCGTAGAAGAGGATCGCCGAGAGGCCGGTCTGCTGGCCGCCGGCGTAGGCCGCCAGGCCGACCAGAATGTAGCCGGTGTGGGCGATCGAGGAGTAGGC
>JBEKKR010000053.1:0-6826 GCA_050010635.1 Candidatus Limnocylindrales bacterium | reverse complement strand
CGATCGCGTAGTCCGCGCCCGCGGGGCTGACCAGGGCTCTCCCGGCGAGGCCGCGGCGACGGTGACCCCACGTGCGCCGAAGCCGGCGACGCGAGCGGCATCCAAGCGTGCGCCCCGCAATCCATCCAAGCTAAAGACGTAGATCGGCGGGCCCGGGCTCAAGAGCGTCGTCCCTCGGTTGGATCGGTCACCGGCGTCTCGCAGCCGCGCGCGGGCAAGTGCCAACACCATGGTGTCATCGTGGCCGGAACCTGGACACGATGACTCCATTCGGGGCGGTCCCGTTCGCGCTCGCGGCGGCACCGCTACCCTCGCACTGATCGTGTGGGGATGGTCGTGGCGAGAGGCCGTGAACCCGCCGTTCCCGCATGCCGGATCGTTGTGCCGAGCAAGATCACAAATACGCTAAGACGCCGTCGCCGGAGCAGTCCGCCTGGCTACTTGGGCCCGCGCCGCTCGTGCTGTCGCTGCTCCTCGACGGTCCGCTCGGCAAGCGGTTCCGGTTCGAGTCGCTCGTCCGGGATCGGTATCCCGCTCTCGACCGATCTGCCGTACATGCCCCGTGCGATGCGCTCCTCGGCGCGCTCGATGGCGGCGAGCTGCTCGCGGAGGTCGGCCGTGAGGGCCACGCTGACCGACTCCGTTTCGCGAGCGCTGCCGGCGTCGCCGCGATCTCCAGGCTGCTGGCGCCCGAGGTACCCTTCGGCAGGGATCTCGCCGCCCAGCTCGGCCAGCAGGGATTCAACACGTACCCGCTCCCGGGCAACGAGTTCACGGGCCCGTGGCTCGTTCACGATCACCTCCTGGCCGGGTCGAACCGGCTGCACGCCTGGTCCCAGCGTAATTCTCCCCCGATTCCGGGTAGACGCTTCCGTCACCTGTCGAACGGTGCGATCGCCGTCCCGGCGACCAGGATGTCCAGCATGCCGGATCGTGGTGCCGAGCTGGATCGCAGCTGCGCTAGCCGTGGCGGCATGAGCAGCTGAACGCGGCCGGACAGAGGAGCAGTCGGACCGCGGCCAGTTAGGGGATGGAAAGAGGAGGCTGGCGTGGAACCGACAGGCCCGGCCTCGTGTTTGGGCGGACGCCTACCGTTCGAGGGAGTGAATGAGTCCGTCCACCACGTCGTGAACGGTGGACCCCGCGAACTCGGCGAACGGTAGTCCTATGTTCCCCGAAACGCTCAGCGGTCGTATGGCCCCGGAGCATGTCCGCCCGACTCTATGAAGGAACAGTGCCTGAGCGGGCTTGACCTTACATGCGAGCGCTATCAGCCGCCCAGCCTTGGCCCCCTCTAGCGTCTCAGCCTCGGCGTCGTTCGAAGCCAGCCAGTCCTGGAGGTCCGAGACAGCGTCCGAGCTCGCAACGCGTATGCATGGGTTCAGCGGCTTCGACATGACCAAAGCCTCATCGACGCGGAAACGAGGTCCATGCTACAGCGGTAGGGGGCCGGGCGGTCGTGGGCGAGGGCCGCAGGCAATGGTAGTGGATGGGTCTTTCCGAAATCGCCGGGTCAGCTCGCTCGGCGACGCTCCGAGAAGGGCATCCACACCCAACAGTATGGCTTGAGTCGTCGTACCGACCGCCCCCTATGACCGTGAACGGCTGACTTTCCCCGCACGATGCTGGCTCCGTCGGAGGAGCTGCCGGCGGCTGGAGCTACCGGGTCGGCCGGCTCGGTAGCTCCAGTGGGCGGATCGAATCCTGAGCCGGTCAGACGGGTAGGGCCGCCCGAACGCGCCTGATCATCAAGCTGGCGGCCAGGTACGCGACGAGCGACACGACGAGCGATGGGACGGTTCCGCCGAGCCAGCCAACGTAAGTCGTCTCGGCGAGGTATGCGGCGATGCCGCAACCCCAGGCCAACAGAGCCACCGTGTTGACCCCACCGCCAGAGATACCCCGACCGTCCTCCGGGTACAGCTCGGCCGTGTCGTAGCGCCGCCGCTTCATGATGAAATAGTCAGCGAACAGGACCCCGAACAGCGGCGTGAACAGCGAGCCGACCAGGTAGAGGAAGCCCTGGAAGCTGGCGAGATCGACGCTAAGAGCGATGCCGAGACATACGCCCCCGATCGCGGTTACCAGCGCGCGCGTGGAGAGCGCGGGCAGTACATTCTTGATGGAGATGGCGCCCGAGTAGACGTCGGCGAAGGCGTTATCAGTCTCGTCGCCGAGCAGGAGAGCCAGGCCGGCCGTGCCGAAGGCGACGGTCATTATCGAGCCGATCAGATCGGAGGTCGGCAGCACCAGGATCAGCATGACGCCGAGCGTATAGAAGAGGACATTGGACACCGCGAAGCCCGACACAGTCCCCCAGAACGCGGCGCGCGAACTCTTCGCGAAGCGGTTGAAGTCGGCGACCAGTGGCAGCCAGCTGATCGGCATTGCGACGACGAGGTCGATCGCCTGGGCGAAGGTCAGGCTGCCGTCGCCCGGCCTGCTCACCAGGACGGCGAAGTTGGCGTGGCTGACGACGTAGACCGCCATCCAGCCTCCGGTCACGAGAACGATCCAGATGCCCGCCTTCTCGAGCCACTGACGAACGACGACGAGGGGGCCGCCCAGCGCGAACACCGTAATGACGATCGCCCACACGATCGCCCAGACCGTGTAGCTCGATGCGCCGAAGAACGACTGGGTCAGGCGGGCCGAAGCCTGCGCCATGATCACCAGTTCGAAGGCTCCCCAGCCCACCAGCTGGACGACGTTGATAAGGCTGGGCAGGTAGCTGCCGCGCTGACCGAAGCTGGGCCGGAGGGTAACCATCGACGGGATGCCGTGGTCGCTGCCGACAACTCCGGCCAGACCGAGCATCACAGTGCCGATGAGCGAGCCCACGAGGATGGCAAGGATCGCTCCCCAGAAGCCCAGGCCCGGCACCAGCGCTGTACCTGCAAGCAGGACGAGAAGCCCTACGCCGAGGTCGGCCCAGAGGACGAAGTAGTCGAGGAACCCCAGCACGCGGAAGCGATCCGGCACGCGCTCGATGCCGATCGTCGCCGCGGCCAGATCGCTGCGAGGTACCCCCAGAGGTTGAGCTTCCGCGACCACCGTTCCTCCTGTGTCTTCGGTTCCTCCGGAGCGGAACCCTGTTCCGTCAGAACGCCACGTATCCCCGCTGGTCCGACTCCACGACCCGACCCGCCTGAACCAGCTCGACGTGCCCACCAGGGCGGAGTCCGATGACCCGGCCGACAACAGTCGGGCGGTCCTCTTCGCCCAGCGCCACCACTACCTCGGCCAGACGAGCCTCGGGCGCGGTGAAGAGCAACTGGTAGTCCTCGCCGCCGGAGACGGCGAGCTGGCGTGCCTTCGCCTCACCCAGCAGGGCCACGGCCGCTGCCTCGAGCGGGAGACGGTCCGTGTCGAGCCTGATCGCAACACCGCTGGCCTGGGCCACGTGCCAGGCTTCGCTTACAACCCCGTCGCTGACGTCGATGGCGCAGCGGAGCCCAAGGCGAGCGAGCGCCCGACCCGCGGCGAGTCGCGGGCTGGGGCGATGGTGAGCCGCCATCAACAACGCGGCCTCAGGCCGAGAGAGCCGGTCGTGATCGCCGTCCAGGAACAGCGCAAGACCAGCTGCCGATGCCCCGACCGACCCGGTCAGGAGCAGCAGATCCCCGGGTAGAGCGCCGTCGCGGCGCAGCAGCCGACCGGGCTCCGCCTCCCCGACAAGAACCACGTTCACCACCAATGGCCCCGGGCTGCGGACAGTGTCGCCACCGACCACGCGCGTCCCGGTCAACCGGGCCAGCTCGGTCAGCCCCTCATACATCTCTTCGACAAGCGCCGCCTGCTCCGGCAGCAGCGCCACCGAGATCAGGGCTCGTCCCGGCACAGCCCCCATAGCCGCGAGATCGGACAGGTTGACCGCAAGCGCCTTCCAGCCAAGGTCGCGCGGCGACGTCCAGTCGAGACGGAAGTGAATGCCCTCGACGAGCATGTCTGTAGTCGCCACTACGAGTTTGCCGGGGCTGGGCAGCCACGCAGCCGCGTCGTCGCCGATGCCTAGTCCGTCCGAGGCCGGGTCGAGACGGCCCGCCAGCGACGCGATCAACTTGAACTCACCAGGGCCGCTCATCAAGGGACCGCCCGGGGAGCAGTCCTGGAGCGGAACGCTTCGGGATGCGCC
Organism: Candidatus Limnocylindrales bacterium; assembly: GCA_050010635.1. Classification (GTDB taxonomy): domain Bacteria; phylum Chloroflexota; class Limnocylindria; order Limnocylindrales; family CSP1-4; genus Fen-1039. The sequence goes on along the minus strand of JBEKKR010000053.1, from coordinate 2,691 downwards.
CCTGCGGCCCGTACAGCCGCAAGCAGATCGGCTGCTGCTCGGCCCGGATCTGGAGCCGCGGTGATGGCGCTGATGACCGCAACGACGTCGGCCCCTGCAAGCACCGCTCGGCCCGCGTTCTCAGACGTGATCCCGCCGATGGCGATGATCGGCGCCCGACCGCTAGACGGAGCCAGTGCCGAGTTCGCGTCCGCCGCCGTTCGAGCCGCCTCCAAGAGCGCCAGGCCGGTCAATGTCGCGTTGGACTTGGAGCCCGTCGGAAAAACGGCGCCAACTCCCAGGCAGTCGGCCGTTGCGGCATCGGGCGCGGCCAGCTGCACGGCATCCGTGATCGACAGCCCGATCAGCGCGGCCTCGCCGAGCAACTTGCGGGCGTCCGCGATCGGGAGGTCATGCTGGCCGAGGTGGACCCCGTCTGCCTCGGCCGCGAGGGCAATGTCGACGCGATCGTTGACGATCAGCAGAGCGTCGACCCGCCGGGTAAGGCGGCGAACCGCCAGGGCTATCTCCAGGGCCCGTCGTGCCGAGCCCTCCTTCTCGCGCACCTGGACGACTCGAATGCCGCTCCCGAGAGCCGCCTCGACGACCTCTTCGGAGCGCCGGCCGGCGCTGAGCGACTCCTCGGTCACGAGGTATACGCCCGCTCCCCGGAGCAGCTCGCGGCGTCGCGCCAGCTCCTTGCCGCCACCAGTCAGGCTCTCGACCAAGCCCATCGCCGCCTCGGTCATGCCGCCGCCGTCTCCCGCATCGACGCCCTGGTTCGGGCGAGGATCGTGGCTTCGTCCAGCGCAGCCACAGCGTCCATGAGCTGTGCGCGGAACGTGCCCGGTCCGGCGCTCCTCGCGGCGGCTATCTCGCCGGCAATCCCAAAGGCAACCATCGCCTCGATCGCGGCAAGGAACGGATCCGTCTCGACGGCCAGGAAGGCTCCGACAATGGCCGTGGCCATGCAGCCCGACCCGGTGACGCGGCCCATGAGTGGGTGTCCGTTGCGAACCTCGCCCGCGCGAGTTGCGTCGGCCACATAGTCGATGGCCCCGCTGACGACCGCCGTTCCCCCAAAGCGGGCCGCAGCCAGCCTTGCGGCCGAGTCGGGTGCTCCGGAAGCAACGGAGTCCACGCCCCGGATCTTGGCCTCCATCCCGGCGATCGTGGCCAGCTCGGCCGCGTTGCCACGGACCACGGCCACTCTGACAGCGGAGCGGATCCGTTCTGTGGTCGTGGTCCGGAGCTTGGTCGCGCCTGCCCCAACCGGGTCGAAGACGACGGGGATGCCGCGGGCGTTGGCCTCCTCTCCCGCAGCTAGCATCGCTTCGATCCACTTCTCTTCGAGCGTCCCGATGTTGAGGACCAGAGCGCCGGCATAGGCCACCATCTCGCGGACTTCTTCGATGGCGTGGGCCATGACCGGCGACGCTCCCAGCGCCAGCAACACGTTGGCCGTGTCGTTCATCACCACGAAGTTGGTGATGTTGTGGATGAGCGGCGCGCGCTCCCTAATTCGGCCCAGTGATTGCGCGGTCAGATGGGCCAGATCGAGCTCAGACAGGGGACGACCTCCAGAGGTGGTTCACCGGCCCGTGGCCGGCGCCGAGCGGCTCGGCATGCTCAATGGCTCCTTGCAGGAAGGCCCGCGCTTCCCGGGCCGCCTCGAGCGGCTCCATTCCGCGCGCCAGGCACGCGACTATGGCCGCTGAGAACGTGCAGCCGGTGCCGTGAGTGTGGGGCGAGTCGATCCTCTTACCCGACAGGACGTCGAAGGAGCGCCCGTCGAAGACCAGGTCATCCGAACGGTCTCCCTTGAGGTGGCCGCCCTTGACGATGACAATCGACGGCCCGAGGGCGTGGATTCGCCGCGCTGCCTCTCTCGCCGACGCCAGGTCCCGCACCTCGACGCCCGACAGCACCGTGGCCTCCGGGGCGTTTGGCGTCACGACAGCCGCCAGCGGCAGGAGCAACTCGATGAGAGCCTGCACCGCCTCGGGGCGCAGCAGGGCGTCGCCGCTCTTGGCGACAATGACCGGATCCACGACCAGCGCCGCGAACGAGTGGGCGCGCAGCCGATCGGCAACGGCCTCGATGATCGGCGCGCTCCAGAGCATCCCCGTCTTGGCGGCATCGGCTCCGATGTCCTCGAGAACCGCGTCGATCTGGGTCGCCACGACATCGGGCGGAACCTCGTGAATGGCTCGCACGCCGAGCGTGTTCTGGGCCGTGATTGCGGTGATGGCCGAGGCGCCATAAACGCCGAATGCGCCGAACGTCTTGAGATCGGCCTGGATACCGGCACCGCCGCCCGAATCGGAGCCCGCAATCGTCAGCGCCCGCGGACGCCGTGGCGCCAGGCACGCTCGCTCGTCGCTTGTCACCGGAGACCAATCCCGTCCATCTTCGACCTCAGAAGACATGTATCGCCGCGCTCCGCGGGGGAGTGCGGCGAGGGAGTGGTCATGCCTGCTTCCTTCGCTGGTATTACCCAGATCAGGTACGGCGGGTCTGCGGCGCTAGCCGCACTCTCAGCGCTGTTGCGCTCCCCGGAGGCGTATTCGGTTGGCCGAATCGTAACACCACCCGAGCGGGAGGCCCGAAGCGCGCTCAGCAGGGCACACGATGGAACGATAACGCCAGGAACGCTCGCCCTGGCCGAGCATCTAGAGCGCGGGTGCTCGAGTTCCTTTCGGCTGGGTGGGT
>JBEKKR010000052.1:0-7299 GCA_050010635.1 Candidatus Limnocylindrales bacterium | reverse complement strand
CGACGTCCTGGGCATATCGAAGGGCGGGATGGACGCGGCCCGCAAGCAGGTTCGCGACACGGTGATCCTCGACACCGCCGGCCGCCTGACCATAGACGCGCCCCTGATGAAGGAGATCGCGGACCTGGCAGCCGCCGTGAAGGCCTGCGAAACGCTGCTCGTCGTCGACGCGATGACCGGGCAGGAGGCCGTCCACGTGGCCGAGGCGTTCCACGCCGCCGTTCCCGTGACCGGGCTCGTCCTCACCAAGATCGACGGCGATGCCCGTGGCGGCGCGGCCCTGTCGATTAGCGCCGTGACCGGATTGCCCGTCAAGTTCCTCGGCACCGGCGAGAAGACCGATGCCCTCGAGCCGTTCCATCCCGACAGGCTTGCGAGCCGAATCCTCGGCATGGGCGACGTCCTGACCCTCGTCGAGCGCGCCCAGGAGCATTTCGACGAGAAGCAGGCTGCCAACATGGTCGAGAAGCTGCGCAAGAACAGCTTCACGCTCCAGGACATGCTGGACCAGATGGAATCGGTTCGGAAGATGGGCCCCATGGGCCAGATCATGGAGCTGATCCCGGGCATGGGCGGCTACGCCAAGGAGGCCCAGGCATCGGTGGATCGGGGCGACATGAAGCGCGCCGAAGCGATCATCCGGTCCATGACGCCCATCGAGCGGAGCGATCCGAACGTCCTCAACGCCGGCCGGCGCCGCCGGATCGCCCAGGGATCGGGGACCCGTCTGCAGGATGTCAATCAGCTCATCAAGCAGTTCACCGAGCTTCAGAAGGTGATGAAGCAGATGTCGGGAGGGCGGCTTGGACGCCGCATCCCCGGCGTGGGTCGATAGGGGCGCGAGATGGACATGAACCAGGTCAACAGTGGCGGTAACCCGGGATCTCCCTCCGAGACGCCTCAGGGGAGCGTCGTGCCGATGGGCGACGAATGGGCGGCGGGCGTCGGGCCGGTCGTAGTCTCGCCTCGTTCACGGCGGCTGCGCTGGGGAATCGCCGGCGCGGTCGTCCTGGCCGTGACGCTGGTCACGGCCGGCGGCGTCTTCGTCCTTTCAGGCGCGGCCGGGGCGAAGTCGCTGACCGCGGGCGTTGCCCCGAAGGACGCCGTGGCCTTCCTCGAGATCAGGACCGACCTCCCGGGCGACCAGCACGCCATGCTGGCCGATTTCTTGAGCCACTTCCCGGGCTTCCAGGATCGTGCCCAGTTCGACTACGCCCTCGACAATCTGCTCAACAGGCTGACCGGTGAGGTCTCGGCCGATCTCCAATACACCTCCGCCTTCAAGCCGTGGATGGAGGGCGAGGTCTCGATCGCCGCGATGGACGGCAGCCTCTCCAGCCTGACCGCACCCTCGGCCGTCGCGATCTTCGCCCTGAAGGACCGCGCCGCCGCGCAGACGTGGATCGCAGGCGAGCTCACGCGTATCGGCGTCAAGACGGCGTCGCAGGACTACGCCGGGACGACTCTTTACGCGATGGGAGCCGGTCTGAAGGAAGGCGCCTATGCCTTCACGGACCAGGATCTCCTGCTGGGCACCGTCACCGGCGTGAAGGCCGCCCTCGACACGAAGACGCACGGCTCGCTGGCAGACAACGTCAACTACCAGGCGGCCATGAAGTCCGTTTCGGGCGACAGCCTGGCTCGGTTCTACCTCGACCCTCGGACGGCGCTGACCGACATGATGGGTAGCGGGCTGTCGTCGATGGGCATGCTCAACGGCATGATGGGCTCCTCGGCGGCGCCGCTGGACCTGTCGAGCGCGGACCTGCCGGCCTGGGTCGCCGGCTCGATTCAGGCCGAATCTGGCCAGATGGTCATGAACCTCGTCATGCCGCGTTCCGGCAGCACCGGCCCCGGCAACCACACCAGCCGCCTGGCATCGATCCTGCCCGGCACCACCGTGGCTGTCTTCGAGGTCCACGGCATCGGCAAGATCGTCACGGATCAGCTCGCGGCTCTCGCTTCCAGGCTTCCCACCGGATCGGTCGCGGACTCACTGAAGACCATCAAGGATGGCCTGGCACTCGTCGGCGGGCTGGACTGGCTGGGTGACGGCGTCGCGGCGATCACCAAGAACGGTTCGGTCTACGGTGGTGGGGTAGTCGTCGAAGCCGCGGATGCGTCGACCGCCTCCTCCAAGGTGGCCCTGGTCACAACGTACGCGGCGCTTGCCGGCGGCACGCTGCACATCAGCAGCCGCACCGAAACCTACAAGGGCATCTCCATAACCGTGTTCTCGGTTCCCGATGGCGCGGGCAATTCGATGGAGATCGCTCTCGCCGCGAAGGACAGCGTGATCGTGGCCGGCTACACCGACGCGTTCGTCAAGGCGGTCATCGATACTACGCCGGCGACGTCGCTCAATTCTCAGCCGGACTACTCGGCCGTCATGGCTGCCGCGGGCGCCAGCAACGACCAGTCGATGTACGTCGACATTCCCGCTCTGGAGGATGAGATCGGCATCGCCGCCCTGTCGTCGTCCAGGTGGACGACGGACTACAAGCCCTACTTCGATCACTTCGGTGGCATCGGCTACTCCGTGATCGACGGCAATACGGTTATCCTGCGGCTCGTCGTCACGGCCAGGTAGTCGGCCGGACGAAGTGCCGCAACAACTCTGGGAGGAGCAAGCTCGCACATGGCAGTTCGAATTCGTCTCAGCCGCGTCGGGGCCACCAGGCAGCCGGCCTACCGCGTAGTCGTCATGGACGGTCGAAGCGCTCGGGACAGCCGGGCCATCGAGACGCTCGGCCACTACAACCCAAGGGTGGACCCGGTCGAGTTCGTGGTCGACGCCGAGAAGGTGAAGAAATGGCTCGCCCAGGGCGCGCTGCCGTCCGACACCGTCTCCCGGCTCCTCCAGAACGCCGGCATCACGCCCAAGGTTGCCCGAAAGTTCGCCCCGCCCACCAAGTAGAGGGCGTCTTCAGGCGCGTCGTACCCAGCGCGAACACAGGTAGAGGAGGCCAATGGCAGCCAAGGATCTGGTCGAGTATGTCGCCAGGAATCTGGTCGACGATCCCGACGCCGTCGTCGTAGAGGTCAGCACCGGCCCGGACGGGACGGTCATCGAGCTCCACGTCGCCGAAGAGGACATGGGCAAGGTCATCGGGCGGAACGGCAGCGTCGCGAAAGCGCTCCGGACGCTGCTCAAGGTCATGTCCGCTCGCGACGGCGAGATCGTAACCCTGGAAATCGGCTGAGTATCCGGCCGTGACCGCCGGAGAGCGGCTCGTGGTCGGCCAGGTGCGCGGCTTCCACGGGTTGCGCGGTACTGTGCGCGTCGAGTCACTGACGGACCGCCCGGACGAGCGATTTGCCGCCGGCCGGGTGCTGTACAGGGAGGGCGACGACACGCCGCTGACGATCGCCGAGGCCGACACGGACGTGGTCGGCTGGCGCGTGCGCTTCGTCGAGGTGCCGGACCGAACTGCGGCCGAGTCTCTTCGGGACATCTACCTCGAGGCCGTGATGGCTCCCGGCCAGGAGCTGCCGCGCGGCGAGTTCTACTGGCACCAGGTCGTCGGCTCGGCCGTGGCCGACGTAGACGGCACGGCGCTGGGCGAGGTCGTCGACGTCTATCGCGCCGGTGGCGCAGACGTGGCTGTGGTCCACGGGCCGGTCGGCGAGCTGGATATCCCGCTCGTCCGCTCGGTCGTCCGCATCTTCGCTCCAGGCCGCGGCGAGATAGTCGTCGACGGCGAGGCGCTCGGGCTGCGAGGCGAGGAGCCCGAAGCCGAAGAGGATCGATGAGCGAGGAAGCGGAGGCGAGCCGGCCGGAAGGCGCCGGCGAACCGACGCAGCCACCCTCGCGCCCGCCTCTCGAGATCGAGATCCTGACCCTCTTCCCGGGAATGATCGCGGGGCCGCTCGGCGAGAGCATTCCGGGCCGGGTGCAGTCGCGGGGCCTGGCCACAGTCACGGTCCACGACCTGCGCCAGTGGGGCCTGGGCCGGCACAAGACGGTCGACGACTACACCTACGGTGGGGGAGCGGGGATGGTCCTGCGGCCCGAGCCCGTCGCGGCCGCGTTGGAGGTCCTGCGCCGGCCCGACAGCACCGTCATCCTGCCCGACCCGGGCGGCGAGGTGTTCGGCCAGGCTCGCGCCCACGACCTGGCGGAGCGAACCCACCTGATCATCCTGTGCCCGCGCTACGAGGGCGTGGACGAGCGGATCCGATCGATGGTGGATCTGGAGCTCAGCATCGGCGACTACGTGCTATCGGGCGGTGAAATCCCGGCGCTGGTCGTCGTCGACGCGATCCTGCGGCTCCTGCCCGGGGCGATCGACGCCGAGTCGATCGCCGAGGAGTCCTTCACGGCCGGCCTCCTCGAGTACCCTCAGTACACCCGCCCGCCCGAGTTCAACGGCATGGCCGTCCCGTCCATCCTGACCAGCGGCCACCACGAAGCCGTCCACAAGTGGCGCATGAAGGAAGCCCTTCGCCGCACGTTGTGGCGCCGTCCGGAGCTCCTCGAAGGCCGGCTCGTGACCAAGGAAGAGGACAAGCTGCTCGCCGAGGTCCGCGCCGAGGAAGCCCAGGCTGAGGACAGGACCGAAGAGACTCCCTAGCGGCTCGGCCGCCCGCCCGCTTCCCCCGCTGACATACTTCTGCCGCGTCGTTCGTTGACCTGTGTAGGAGGTCACGATGACCGTCGTGGAGCGGGCAGGGGAGCGGGGCCTGGTGGTGGCGGCGAGGGAGATCGACCGGGGAGAGTTCCAACAGGTTTACCGTCAGGCCTGGCCGGATGTGTTCCGCTACGCCTTGCTGCTGTCTCGCCATCGTCAGGATGCAGAGGACATCGCAGCCGATACGTTCCGTCGTGCGTTCGAATCGTGGGCTGATGGTCGCGGTCCAAGCGGCGACGTGATGCCGTGGTTGTTCGTGATCGCTCGCTGCATCGTCATCGATCGGCATCGCCGGAGCCGCCTGCTCGGATGGCTCCCGCTCGAGCAAGCGGCTGAGCCGTCTGACGCCGGCGAGGAGGCGGCCTTCCGCAGTTCGGAGGTGTGGATCTGGTTCGAGCAACTCTGCCGGGTGCTGCCGGCGAAGCAGCGCGAGGCGCTGATCCTGCGCTTCCAGTTCGATTTCTCCGACTCCGAGGCCTCGAAGGTGATGGGAACGTCCGTGGGTAACGTGCGAACCCTGGTTTCGCGTGGCCTGGCCACGCTTCGAGTTCGAGCCGAGGGCATGGAGCGATGAGCGACCAGGATAACCGCGAATTTGACGAGCAGGCTGCTGCCCGCGAGATCAAGAGGCGGATGCGCGGCCTCGACCTATACATCCCGCCTCCGCCGCCCTATGAGACGGTTTCCCCGGAGTCGCGACTTGAGGCTGCCGCCGGCTCGGGCTCGCGGGTGTCTTCGCGCCTTCGGCCGAACTTCGGCGTCCCGGTCGTGCTGATAGGAATAGCCCTCGTTGCGGTGCTGGCGCTTGCGTCGGCGTTCCGGACGACGCCGACTGTCGCGCCGTCCGGTAGCCAGTCCTCTGCGCCCTCGTATTCGGCGCCGCCGTCGCCGACGCGTCCGGTAGTCGTCGTGCCCACTCCGACACCTCCCCTCGCGTCCGCGTCGCTCCCGCCGGATCTCATCTTCAGCGGGCCCGTTCAGACCGTGGAGTGGTCGCCCGGCGGAACCCGGATTGCAGTCACGGAGGGCGCCAGCGGCAGCTCCACCGACGTGAAGATCCTCACCCCCGACGGCGGGACCGTCCAGACCGTCAACGCCATGTGGCTCGGCTGGATCGACGACAACAGCTATGTAGCCATCTCGGCGGCAGACCCGGCGGTGACGTTTGTGGGCCACGTCGGCAGCACGGCTCGGGAGACGATCACGGGCCGCTACACGTTTCCGAGCGTGGCGAGTTCGACCGGAGCAGTCGCGCTCGCGATCGAGCAGGCCGGCAGCGACCGGTACGTGATCTGGAGCGCCGCCGGCCTCAGCGCGCCTCGGGACGGAGTGCCGGTCGAGTTCTCGCCGGACGGAACGCTGCTTGCGGTGGTCCACTATCCCCGGCCCTGCTGCGCTGGGCTGCCCTCTCCGGAGCCGACGAACCCGCCCGGCCCCACAACGCTGGACGTCGTCCGAACGGACACAGGCAAGTCCGTCCACGCCACCGGAGACGTGGTCTGGGGCTACGGACTGGCGGTCTCGTTCAGCCCCGATGGCCGGATGATCGCATTCCGGCGGGATCCCGCGAACGGATCCGAGGATCTGGGCATACTCGACATCACCACCGGCAAGGTCTGGGCGGTGAAGTCCGGCGGACTGGCCATCGTGCCCCAGCAATCGCTCGCGTGGCTAGACAACACTCATCTGGATCTGCGGTCGTCGGGTTCCACCGGCGCAGCGCCGGCCGGTTTGAATCTGGCGATCACATATTGGCCCTCGGACGTCACCGCAATGAGCGTGTCCTCTCGAGGAGACGTGGCGACCGTGCGGACCGGCAGCGAGCAGGTCGTGATCCAGAGCGGCGGCCGGCAGTCGATGAGAGACCTCCCCGGGACATTCGACTCCGTGCAACTCCTGTGGTCGGCGGATGGTTCGACGCTGCTGGCCGTGTGCGTCTCGTACTCCATTTCGGGGCCCGACCAGGTGGTCCTCCTCAAACCTTGACCGTCCGACGCCGCAGGTCGGATAGGTTGTGCTATCCTTCGCCGTCGGTCGCTCTGGCGGCCTTCTTCTATGTGACTTCACCGCGGCCGGGCTGCGGGCCACATCAGCCACGAGCGCGGCCGCGCCGCCGCAAGTAGTAGGGACCGATCGTGAACGTGCTCGAAGAGATAACCCAGGAACAGATCCGGACCGACATCCCCGAGCTCGCGCCGGGCGACACGGTCAAGGTTTCGGCCCGAGTCATCGAAGGCACCCGCGAGCGCGTCCAGGTCTTCGAGGGCACGGTCATGAAGATGCGTGCCGGCGGGGTCCAGCGATCCATCACCGTCCGCCGGATCGCCAGCGGCGTCGGCGTGGAGCGAACCTTCAAGGTGAACAGCCCGCGCATCGAGAAGATCGAAGTCGTGCGCCACGGCGAGGCTCGGCGCGCGCAGCTGTACTTCCTGCGCAAGCGGATCGGCAAGGCCGCCACGCTGCGCGAGCGCCGCACCAACAGCTAGCGAGTCGGAGCGACATGCCGGGTGCCCGTCGCTCCTCAGGTTCCGTGGAGGACCCCGTCAGATCTCCCGTTGCGGCGCGGCGGGGTTCCACTGTTTTCGCCCCCGGCTCGGTCGACGGCAGGATCGAGGTCGCCCTCTGGCATCATGCCCAACTGGACACCGACTTCGCCGAGGAGCGGATC
>JBEKKR010000051.1:0-7850 GCA_050010635.1 Candidatus Limnocylindrales bacterium | reverse complement strand
GAATCCGCTTGTACTTTCCGCAGTAGCACTCCCAGTCCTTGGTAGGACCGAAGATGCGCTCGTCGAAGAGCCCGTCCTTCTCCGGCTTGAGCGTTCGGTAGTTGATCGTCTCCGGCTTGGTTACCTCGCCTGAAGACCAGTCCCGAATCTGCTCGGGGCTGGCCAGCGAGATCCGGATGGCGTTGAAGTTGTTAACCTCGAGCATTGCTCTCCTCCACGCCACTGCCTGGCTCGGTGGCGTAGTTCGGACCGGGGATCGGCGCCGCCTGGCTGGCCGGGCACAGGCGCCGCGTTAAGTGCGTTGCTGGATCAGTCTTCGAAACCGGCGAGGTTGATACCACCAAGATCCGGCATCGGGTAGGTGCCGGAGTCTTCGGCGAAGCGGATCTCCTCGTCGTTCTCGTTGAGGATCTCGACGTTCAGCCCGAGGCTCTGGAGCTCCTTGATGAGGACCTTGAACGACTCGGGAACGCCCGGCTGCTGGATCTCCTCGCCCTTGACGATCGCCTCGTAGGTCTGGACTCGACCCATGACGTCGTCCGACTTGACGGTGAGGAGCTCCTGCAGGATGTTCGCCGCGCCGTAGGCCTCGAGAGCCCAGACCTCCATCTCTCCGAAGCGCTGGCCGCCGAACTGGGCCTTGCCGCCCAGGGGCTGCTGCGTGATCAGGCTGTAGGGTCCGGTGGACCGGGCGTGGATCTTGTCCTCCACGAGATGATGGAGCTTGAGCATGTAGATGTAGCCGACGGTGATGGGTCGATCGAAGGCCTCACCCGACCGGCCGTCCCGAAGGATGACCTTGCCGTCCTCGGGCAGGCCTGAGAGGCGCAGCTCCTCTCGGATCTGCTCCTCCGTTGCGCCGTCGAAGACGGCCGTTGCAGCCTTCAGGCCGCGCTCGTGGAGCGCCCACCCGAGGTGCGTCTCGAGGATCTGGCCGATGTTCATTCGGCTCGGCACGCCCAGTGGGTTGAGGACGATGTCGACCGGGGTTCCGTCCGGCAGGTACGGCATGTCCTCGGTCGGCAGGACCTTGGCGATGACGCCCTTGTTGCCGTGGCGGCCGGCCATCTTGTCGCCGACGCTGACCTTGCGCTTCTGGGCAACGGAGACGCGGACCAGGCGGTTGACGCCCGGCATGAGCTCGTCGCCTTCCTCGCGGCTGAAGATGCGGACGTCGACGACCTTGCCGCGCTCGCCGTGGGGCAGGCGGAGGCTTGAGTCCTTCACTTCGCGGGCCTTCTCACCGAAGATCGCGCGGAGGAGTCGCTCCTCTGCGGTCAGCTCGGTCTCGCCCTTCGGGGTGATCTTGCCGACCAGGATGTCGCCCGGCTGGACCTCGGCACCGATGTAGACGATGCCTTCCTCGTCCAGGTCCTTGAGCGACTCTTCGCCGACGTTGGGGATGTCGCGGGTGATCTCTTCGGGGCCGAGCTTGGTGTCGCGGGACTCCAGCTCGTGCTTCTCGATGTGGATGCTGGTGAAGAAGTCTTCCTTGACCAGGCGCTCGCTGATGACGATGGCGTCTTCGTAGTTGCCACCCTCCCAGCTCATGAACGCGACCAGGACGTTGCGTCCGAGGGCGAGCTCACCGTTGTCGGTGGAGCTGGAGTCGGCGATCGGCTGGCCCTTGTCGAGGCGCTGCCCGACGTCCACGATGGGCCGCTGGTTGATGCACGTGCCCTGGTTGGAGCGCACGTACTTCTGCAGCAGGTACTCGTCGAGGTCGCCTGCGTCCGTCTCCACCTGGACACGGTCGGCGGTCACGCTGGTGGCCACGCCCGGATGGCGGGCGACCACGACCTGGCCCGAGTCCAGCGCGGAGCGCCACTCCATGCCGGTGCCGACGATCGGCGCCTCCGGCTCGAGGAGTGGCACGGCCTGGCGCTGCATGTTCGAGCCCATCAGGGCGCGGTTCGCGTCGTCGTGCTCGAGGAACGGGATGAGGGCCGTGGCCACCGAGACGACCTGCTTGGGCGAGACGTCCATGTATTCGATGGCGCTCGGCCGGGCCTCGGGGAACTGGTCGCGGTAGCGGCACGGGATGCGGTCCTTGACGAAGTGGCCCTGCGCGTCCAGCTCGGCGTTGGCCTGGGCGACGTGGTGCTCCTCTTCCTCGTCGGCGGCGAGGTATTCGATCTCGGCCGTGACCACGGGGCGGATCGGGAAGGCCTGGGCCTTCTGGCGCTTCAGCTCCGCGATGGCGGCGTCGTTGAGCTTCCCACCGGCCTTGACGATGACCTTGCCGTCCTTGCCGGTCACGTCCGCGCCGGCCTCGTGGCGAGCGATCTCCGGGTCGTCCCAGGCGATCGTGCGCTTGACCTTGCGGTACGGGGTCTCGATGAAGCCGTAGGGGTTGATCCGGCCGAAGGTCGCCAGAGAGCCGATCAGGCCGATGTTCGGGCCTTCCGGCGTCTCGATCGGGCAGATGCGGCCGTAGTGGCTGTGGTGGACGTCGCGGACGTCGAACCCGGCGCGCTCGCGCGACAGGCCGCCCGGGCCAAGCGCGGAGAGCCGCCGCTTGCTGGTCAGCTCGGCCAGAGGGTTGGTCTGGTCCATGAACTGGCTCAGCTGGCTGCCGCCGAAGAACTCCTTCATCGCCGCCACCACGGGCCGGATGTTGATGAGGGCGTTCGGCGTGGCCTTGTCGATCTCCTGGATCGTCATGCGCTCGCGGACGACCCGCTCCATGCGGAGAAGGCCGACGCGGAAGGCGTTCTGGATCAGCTCGCCGTTGGCGCGGATGCGGCGGTTGCCGAGGTGGTCGATGTCGTCGGCGACGCCCAGGCCGCGGTTCAGCTCGATGAGGTGGCCGACGATGGCGGCGATGTCCTCGCGAGTGATGATGCGCTGCTCGCGGTCCAGCTCGATGCCCATCCGCTCGACGACAGGGCTCAGCTTCTTGTTGAACTTGTACCGGCCGACGCGACCGAGGTCGTAGCGGCGGAAGTTGAAGAAGAGGCTCTCGACGAGCTGGCGGGCGTTGTCGCCGGTGGGCGGATCGCCCGGGCGCAGCTTCTTGTAGACCTCGATCAGGGCGTCCTGCTGGGTCTTGGTCAGGTCCTTGTCCAGCGTCGAGGCGATGTACTGATGCTCGGGGTCGCTGTCCACCGTGGCAAAGAGCGCGCCGATCTCGTCGTTGGTCTCGTAGCCGACGGCGCGCAGAAGAGTCGTCGCGGCGATCTTGCGCTTCCGGTCCACCTTGACCGAGAGGAGGTCCTTGTTGCTCGTCTCGAACTCGAGCCAGGCGCCGCGGTTCGGGATGACCTTGGCGGAGAAGAGCGTCCGGCCGCTGGTCGGATCCTCCATCGAGCTGTAGTACACGCCCGGTGAGCGAACGAGCTGGGAGACGACGACGCGCTCGGCGCCGTTGATGATGAAGGTGCCCTGGTCTGTCATGAACGGGAAGTCGCCCATGTAGACGCGCTGGCGCTGGATCTCGCCCGTCTCCTTGATGAGGAGTTCGACGTTCACATACAGAGGCCGGCTGAAGGTGAGGTCCTTGGTCCGGCACTCGAGTTCGTTGTACTTGGGCGCGCCGAACTCGTAGTCCAGGAAGTGGAGCTCCATCACCTTGCCGGTGAAGTCCTTGATCGGGCTGATCTCGTCAAACAGCTCCCGCAGGCCTTTCTCCACGAACCAGTCGAAGGAGCTCAGCTGAAGCTCGATCAGGTTGGGGATCTCAAGGACCTCGGGGATCCGCGCATAGCGCCGTCGAGGCGTGACCGTGGAGGCGCGAGAGGACTCAGCGACAGACAGCATGAACCGCTCCTTGACGGAGGAGAAAGGGAAGGGCCGCGCTCACAGAAGGAGTAGGATACCGCGCTTTGCGCGGTTGTCAAATGGGCGCGTCAAGAGAACCCCCAGGCGAGAGGCCGATCGCCACCCGAACTGCGAGTGGGGCGACTCGCGCCGCCCCACTGTACCAGGAGACGGAACTACTTGATCTCGACCTTTGCGCCCTGCTCTTCGAGGGCAGCCTTGATCTTCGCGGCTTCGTCCTTGTTCACGCCTTCCTTGACGGGCTTCGGCGCGCCATCGACCAGGTCCTTGGCTTCCTTGAGGCCGAGGCCTGTGAGCTCGCGGACGACCTTGATGACCGGGATCTTGTTCGGGCCGATCTCGGCCAGGATCGCGGTAAACTCGGTCTGCTCCTCGACCTCAGCGGCGGCGACCGGGGCGGCCGGGGCGGCGCCGACGGCGGCCACGGCGACCGGGGCGGCGGCGGTGACGCCGAACTTGTCCTCGAAGGCCTTCTTGAAGTCGGCGAGCTCGAGAACGGTCATCGACGCGAAGGCGTCGAGCAGCTGGTCCTGAGTCAGCTTTGCCATTTGATCTTTACTCCTTCATGCTCGAGCCGCGGTGGGCCCGGGCGGGTTTGCCGAGTTGGAGCGCCGGTCAGGCGCCTTGCTTCTCCGCCAGGGCCCCGACCAGCCCGGCGATGTCCCGCAGCGGGGCATCGAAGAGGCCGGCCATGGTGGCCATCGGCGCAGCGATCGCGCCGGCGACCTGGGCCCGGAGGACGTCGCGTCCGGGTAGCTGCGAGAGACGGACGACGCCGTCGGCGTTCACGACCTGATCGCCGATGACCGCTCCGGTGACCTTGATCACGCGGTAAGGGCGAAACGCGTCGAGGACCGCTTTGGCGGCCGATCCTTCGTCGCCCTTGATGAAGGCGACGGCGGTTGGACCTTCCAGCAGGATGCCGAGAGCTTCCGCTCCGGCCTCTCGCGCGGCGATCTTCATCAGCCGGTTCTTGACGACGTGGTACGTGACGTTCTGCTGGCGCAGGCTTCGACGGATCGCGCCGAGCTCGGAGACCTTGAGGCCGCGGTATTCGGAGACGATCATCGCCGAGCTGGACCGAGCTTCCTCGGTCAGCTCCGACACGGTCTCCCGCTTGGCCTCGGTAGGCATGGGTACCTCCTTGGTTTGCCACACGCAACCGGCGTGCTGCGGCGGGGAGCCAATTCGGCCGGGCCGAATTGGCTCGTGGCCTCGGACCTCACCGGCCCCAGGACGACGAAACCCCTGACGGCTTGGCCGACAGGGGCGCGCCCACCCACGCGGATGGAGGCTTGGTTCCCTGCCTCGGCATGGAGCCAACGCCTGCGGCGCTGACCTTGGGAGAATGCTGCGCATTCTCCAGGGCGGGGTTCCCGTCCAGTTCGGTCAACGCCCGGCGCCAACGATTTGAACCCTCGCGGGTCCATGCTGTCTCTGGCGGTCCGTCTTGTTCGGTTGTGTGGCGGTTCGCCGTCTCACGACGGCTTCACGCCCGGCCTTCTCGCCTTTCGGCGGGTCGGCCTTATCTGGTGGGCGGCGCTACGACGCCGCGGCGACCGCGAGCACGGCCGGGATGTCGATCCGGATGCCGGGCCCCATGGTCGGGGTGATGGTCAGCGTCCGCAGGTACTGGCCCTTCGCGCCGCTGGGGCGGGCGCGGTTGATGGCGTCCAGAAGAGTCGCCAGATTGTCGACCAGCTGCTGGGACTCGAAGCTGGCCTTGCCGAACGGCACGTGGATGATGCCGCCCTTGTCCACCTTGAACTCGACCCGGCCGGCCTTGACTTCCTTTATCGCCCGCTCGAGGTCGAAGGTGATAGTTCCGGACTTGGGGTTCGGCATGAGGCCCTTGCGGCCGAGGATCCGGCCCAGGCGGCCGACCATGCCCATGACATCGGGCGCGGCGAGGGCCACGTCGAAGTCCGTCCAGCCCGCCTCGATCTTCTTGACGAGATCGTCTGCGCCGACCTCGTCGGCTCCGGCACGGAGCGCCTCCAGGGCCTTCTCGCCCTGGGCGAAGACGACGACGCGGACTACCTTGCCGGTGCCGTGGGGCAGCACGACCGTGCCGCGAACCATCTGGTCGGCGTGGCGCGGGTCGACGCCGAGACGGATGTGGGCCTCCACGCTGGCGTCGAAGCCGACGTAGCTGGTCTTGCGCACGAGCTCGGCGCCCTCGGCCGCCGAGTAGAGCCGGGCATGATCGACGAGCTTGGCGGCTTCCAGGTACTTCTTGCCGTGTTCCGGCATTGCGATCTCCTTCTGGCGGCCTCCGGTCTCCCGGTTCAGCCTCCCCCTGTCGTGGGGTCTTCGCCGGGACCTTCCCGGAGTTGTCGCTGGGCTGACTGCTCGCTCAGGCGCGAGGGGCCTGGTTCCGTTGCCATTGGAGAAATCGCTCCCGCGATTTCTCCCAAGCTAATCGGCCTTCCGGCCGATTAGCCCTCGACTTCTATGCCCATGCTCCTGGCTGTGCCCTCGACCTGGGCCATCGCGGCTTCGAGCGACGTGGCGTTGAGGTCAGGCATCTTGATCGTGGCGATCTCGCGGACCTGGTCGCGGGTTACCTTGCCGACGGTCTCGCGGCCGGGCGTGCCCGTTCCTTTCTCGATTCCGGCGGCCTTGCGGAGAAGATCCGGGGCCGGCGGCGTCTTGAGGATGAACGTGAACGAGCGGTCCTCGAAGATCGTGATCTGGGCCGGGATCACCTGGCCGACCTTGTCGGCCGTCTTCTCGTTGTAGGACTTGGTGAACTCGACGATGTTGATGCCGTGGGGGCCGAGGGCCGTGCCGACGGGGGGCGCGGGCGTGGCCTTGCCAGCGTTGAGCTGGAGGGTGAGGACGATGCGGATCTTCTTGGCCACGGGGCTCGAGCTTCCTTTCGCTTACAGCTTCTCGACCTGGAGGAAGTCGAGCTCGACCGGAGTTTCGCGGCCGAAGATGCTGACCAGCACCTTGACTTTATTGCGCTCCGGGTTGACCTCGTCGACCGTGCCGATGAACTCGGCGAAAGGCCCGTCGGTAACCCGAACGTTCTGACCCTTGGTGAAGGCGACGCGGTAGCGAGGCGTTTCGACACCCATCTGCCGCAGAATCTGCTTGACCTCGGCCTCGTCCAGAGGGATCGGCTCGCTCCGGACGCCCGGAATGTTGCCGCCGCCGACGAAGCTCGTGACACCCGGCGTGTTGCGGACCACGTACCACGAATCCGGGTCGAGGATCATCTCGACCAGGACGTAGCCCGGATACACCTTCTTCTGCACGGTATGGCGCTGACCCTGGCGGATCTCGATTTCGTCTTCCATCGGCACGAGGACCTGGAAGATCTTGTCGTCCATGCCCATCGATTCGATGCGATGCTCGAGGTTGGCCTTGACCTTGTTCTCGTAGCCCGAGTACGTATGGATGACGTACCAGCGCTTCTCGGGCGGCCGAACGATCTCACCAGCCTGCTCCGTCTTCATGGTCCCAATCACCCGGCGTTGATCGCTTTGGCCATGAGGCCAAAGACGTAGTCGAACGCGGAGATGTACATGGCAACGGCGGTACTGACCACAATCACCACGACCGTGAGGTTACGGGCCTGCTGGGGGGTAGGCCAGTTCACCTTCTTCAGTTCCTGGTACGAGTCTCTAACGAAGCGCTGGATGCGCGACACGGCTGCTCTCTAGCTATCTGAACCTGGATTGATCTGGCAGGCGCCGCGGGACTCGAACCCACAACCGCTGGTTTTGGAGACCAGTGCTCTACCAATTGAGCTAGGCGCCTGCGGAGTCCCTACTTGGCCTCTCGGTGCAGGGTGTGGCGGCGTTCTCGAGGGCAATACTTGCGAAGCTCGAGTCGGCCGGGATCGTTCTTCTTGTTCTTGCGCGTGGTGTACGTCCGCATCTTGCATTCAGTGCAAGCGAGCTGAATGATCGGACGTGCGTCGACTTTTGCCATTCGTTACTCGATGATCGAGGTGATGGCCCCGGCGCCGACGGTCCGGCCACCCTCGCGGATGGCGAAGCGCTGGCCGACTTCCAGGGCGATCGGGGTGATGAGCTCGACGGTCATGTCGACGTTGTCGC
>JBEKKR010000050.1:0-8109 GCA_050010635.1 Candidatus Limnocylindrales bacterium | reverse complement strand
CGCCCTTTAGGGCCAGGTACTTGGTGATCGCCGCGGTGAGCGTCGTCTTGCCGTGGTCGATATGGCCGATCGTGCCGATGTTGACGTGCGGCTTAGTCCGCTCGAACTTCTTCTTCGCCATCGCGGCTGCTCCCTCGCTCCTACTGCGGGCTGGGTGGACTGATCAGACTCGGGACTTCTGTACGAGCTCGGCCGCCAGGTTGGCGGGGACCTCGGCGTAGTGCGACAACTCCATCGAGTAACTGGCGCGACCCTGGGTCATCGACCGCAGGTCCGTTGCGTAGCCGAACATCTCGGCCAGAGGGACTCGCGCCCGGACCACCTGCGTGGAGGCGCGCGACTCCATTGCCTCGATGTGGCCGCGGCGAGCGTTGATGTCGCCGATGACGTCACCGAGGAACTGCTCGGGCAAGGTGACCTCGACCCGCATGAGCGGCTCGAGGATCACCGGGTTCGCCCTGGCGGCCGCTTCCTTGAGGGCCATCGAGGCGGCTATCCTGAACGCCATTTCACTCGAGTCCACCTCGTGGAAAGAGCCGTCGAAAAGCGTCACTTTGACATCGACCATCGGGTACCCGGCGTATGGACCCGTATCGAGGGCATCGCGGATGCCCATGTCGATGGGCTTGATGTACTCCCGCGGGATGACGCCGCCGACGATCTTGTCGACGAACTCGTAGCCCGCGCCCTGCTTGTTGGGCTCGATCTTGATGACGACGTGGCCGTACTGGCCCTTGCCGCCGGTCTGCTTGACGTGGCGGTAGTTGCCTTCCGCGGCCTGCCGGATCGTCTCCCGGTAGGAGACGCGGGGCCGCCCGACGTTGGCCGCAACCTTGAACTCGCGGACCATCCGATCGACCAGGACCTCCAGGTGCAGCTCTCCCATACCGGCAATACGGGTCTGGCCGCTCTCCTCGTCCGTATGGACGCGGAAAGTGGGGTCCTCCTCGGCCAGGCGCTGGAGAGCCAGGCCGAGTTTGTCCTGGTCGGCCTTCGTCTTGGGCTCGATGGCGACCTCGATGACCGGCTCCGGGAAGACGATGTTCTCGAGGACGATCGGGTGATCAGGATCGCTCAGGGTGTCGCCCGTGTAGCTCTCTTTGAGGCCCACGGCGGCGGCGATGTCGCCCGCGTAGACGATGTCGATCTCTTCGCGGTGGTTGGCGTGCATCTGGAGGATGCGGCCGATCCGCTCCTTCTTGCCCTTCGTGGCGTTGAGCACGTACGAGCCGGCCTTGAGCTGGCCGGAGTAGACCCGGAAGTAGGCCAGCTTGCCGACGAAGGGATCCGCCGCGATCTTGAAGACGAGGGCGCTGAACGGCTCGCTGTCGTTGGCCGTTCGCAGCACTTCCTCGTGGGTAACCGGCTGCTCCCCGATGACGGGCGGCCGATCCAGCGGCGAGGGCAGGTAGTCCACCACGGCATCCAGGACGGGCTGGACGCCCTTGTTCTTGAGGGCCGAGCCGGCCAGCACGGGCACGATGCGGGCCTCGAGGGTCCCGAGCCGCAGGCCGCGCTTGATGTCCTCGTTGCTGAGAGTGTGGCCTTCGAGGTACTTGTGAGTCAGCTCGTCGTCCATCTCGGCGACGACCTCGACCATCTTCTCCCGCTCGGTCCTGGCCGCTTCGATCAGATCCGCCGGGATGTCGATCGTCTCGGACTCGGCGCCCAGGTCCTCGGCCTTGTAGACGATCGCCTTCATGGTGATCAGGTCCACGATGCCCCGGAACTTGTCCTCGTTGCCGATCGGCAGCTGGATCGGCACGGGCCGCGCGCCGAGGCGATCGCGGATCATGCCGACGCAGCGCCAGAAGTCGGCGCCGGTGCGGTCCAGCTTGTTGATGAAGCAGATGCGGGGTACGCGGTACTTGTCAGCCTGCCGCCAGACCGTCTCGGACTGCGGCTCCACGCCGGCCACCCCGTCGAAGACCACGACCGCACCGTCGAGTACACGCAGGCTGCGCTCTACCTCAACCGTGAAGTCCACGTGCCCGGGCGTATCGATGATGTTGATTCGATGATCGTTCCACGCACAGGTTGTAGCAGCGGCGGTAATGGTGATACCGCGCTCCTGCTCCTGGGGCATCCAGTCCATAGTGGCCGCGCCCTCATGAACCTCACCGATCTTGTAGATCTTCTTGGTATAGAAGAGCACACGCTCGGTGACCGTAGTCTTCCCAGCGTCGATATGGGCGATGATTCCGATGTTCCGCGTCTTGGCGAGCGGAACCTGACGTGCCACGAAGATCTATATCTCCTGGTTGGGACGCGTTACCACTTGAAGTGGCTGAACGCCTTGTTGGCGTCGGCCATCTTGTGGGTGTCTTCACGACGCTTGACTGCGGCGCCGAGGCCGTTCATGGCATCGACGAGCTCCGCAGCCAGCTTCTCAGACATGCTCTTGCCGCTGCGCTTGCGGGCCGCCTGGACGAGCCAGCGGACTCCGAGCGACATGCGGCGATCGCCCCGGATCTCGACCGGGACCTGGTAGGTGGCGCCACCGACGCGGCGAGGCTTGACCTCGATGATCGGCGTGGCGTTGCGCATCGCCGACTCGAGGACTTCGATGCCGGGCCGGCGAGCCTGGGCCTCCGCACGGGCCAGGGCCTCGCGCAGGATGCGCTCGGAGAGATGGCGCTTTCCGTCCGTCATCAGCTTGGTCGCGAAACGGCTGCCGAGGCGCGTGGACGGAGCGCCCTGATACTTGTTCTTGCGGGCGATCGTAGGTCGACGGGGCATCGTTACTTCTTGCCCTTCTGCTGAGCGGCCTTCGCGCCGTACTTGGAGCGGCCCTGCTTGCGGTCCTTCACGCCGGCGGTGTCGAGAGTGCCCCGGATGATGTGGTACTTCACCGACGGCAGGTCCTTGACGCGACCGCCGCGGACGAGCACGACGGAGTGCTCCTGGAGGTTGTGGCCGATCCCGGGGATGTAGGCCGTAACTTCCATCTGATTCGTGAGCCGGACGCGGGCGATCTTGCGAAGAGCCGAGTTCGGCTTCTTCGGCGTCATCGTGCGCACCTGTAGGCAGACGCCGCGCTTCTGAGGTGCACCGGGAATGGCGACCTGGCGCTGGCGTAGGCTGTTCCAGTTCTTGCGCATGGCCGGCGCCTTGATCTTCGAGATCTTCGGCTGGCGGCCATGCCGCACGAGCTGGCTGATCGTCGGCACGGAGACGCTGCTCCTTTCGCTTCCTGCTGCTGGATGGCTAGGTCTATATCAGCGGGCCCGATATCGATACGACCGGCACGCGGGTTGGGCCCCGGTGCTAGTCCAATCGACGGGAGCCTGCGCCGCCGCGGTGGCCTCCGGCGTCCGATGGGCCGCCCGCTGCGGCACCGGTCGCGACATGGAGGCGATCTGACTGGCGCAAATCGCTTCGATGGCCGGCGGGCCGATACGCCCCGGTTTCAGCCGGTTCGTGTTCGGTTCTCCGCCTTGCGGATGAGCTCTTCGAGACTTGCGAGCGGCACACGCCAATCGCGGCCCCGAAGAGGCCACGAGCGCGGAGTCTATCAGCGGCCCCCTGGGGTGTCAAACCCGCGGAGGGCTTCCGGACAACCTCCGCGCCCGCCCGTTCGAGCGATCGACGCGGGTTGAGGGCTACTCGTCTTCCTTCTTGGTCTCGCCCGCAGGAGCCTCGCCCGCAGGAGCCTCGCCCAGGAGGGCCTCGAGATCGGGCAGGTCGGACGTCTCCGTCTCGTCCCGGGACTCGCCGCCGATGGCGGCAAGGAACGGGTTGACGAAGTCGTCGTCCTCCTCACGCGGCTCGCCGGAAACGCTGGCGGAGAGGAGCGAGGCCAGGTCCGCGGTCTCCTCGGATGGCCGTCCACCGGCCTCCTCGAGGAACGGGTTGTACTCGTACTCCGGACCCCGCAGCCTCTCGAGCGACTCGCCGGCAAGCGCCTCTTCGGCAGCCCGGCGGGCACGCTCGCGAGCGGCGGCGATGTTGGCCGGCGCGCCCGTCCCTGCCGGGATGAGCTTGCCGATGATGACGTTCTCCTTCAGGCCGATCAGGTGGTCCTTGGCGCCGTTGATGGCGGCCTCGGTCAGCACCCGGGTCGTCTCCTGGAAGGAGGCCGCCGCGAGGAAGGACGATGTGTTGAGGGAGGCCTTGGTCACGCCGAGCAGGACCGTCTGGGCCGTGGCGGGCTCGCCGCCCTCGGCCAGAACGCGGTTGTTGACCTCCTCGAAGTCGAGGCGATCGATGAGCTCGGTCGGCAGGAGATCCGTGTCGCCCGGCTGGTCGATGCGGACCTTGCGGAGCATCTGGCGGACGATGATCTCGATGTGCTTGTCGTTGATCGTGACGCCCTGGCTGCGGTAGACCTTCTGGACTTCCTTGACCAGGTAGCGCTGGACGGAGTCCTTGCCACGCGTCTCGAGGTACTCCTGCGGGTTGATCGGGCCGTCGGTGATGGCGTCGCCGGCCCGGATCTCCGCGCCGTTCTCAACCATCAGCTTGGCGTTGTGAGGGATGGCGTACTCGCGCTCGACCGTGTCCTCGGATCGGACGACGATGTCGTCGCCCTCGCGGACCAGGAAGCCCTTGGCCGGCGCGGTCACGTCGTTGGCCTTGTCGCCACCCTCGCCGCGGGCGATGACCTGGCCGGCCTCGACCATGTCGCCGGAGGCGGCAAGCAGCTCCGCGCCGGCGGCGAGCTGGATGTGGGTGTCGTACTGCTCCCGGCTCGTGACCTTGACGCGAGTTCCGGTGTCGCCGCGGAGGATCTCGACGATGCCGTCGATGTGGCTGATCTCGGCCTTGCCCTTGGGGACGCGGCCTTCGAAAAGCTCCTCGACTCGCGGCAGACCGGCCGTGATGTCCAGGCCGGCGACGCCGCCGGTATGGAACGTTCGCATGGTCAGCTGCGTGCCCGGCTCGCCGATCGATTGGGCGGCGATGATGCCGACGGCTTCACCGATGCCGACCAGCATGCCGGTGGCAAGGTTTCGGCCGTAGCAGAGGCGGCAGACGCCGTGGCGGGCCTCGCAGGAGAGAGGCGATCGGACGAGGACTTCGTCGATCCCCGACTCGTCCACCGCGGCCGCGAGGGCCTCGGTGAGTTCCTGGTTCCGCTCGACGATGACTTCGCCGGTCTGCGGATGGATCAGGTCGGCGGCCGAGAGTCGGCCGATCATGCGGCGCTGATAGGCGCCCTTCTCGTTGCTCGTGATTTCGGCAGATTCAGATCGCGTGATCCAGCTGCCTTCCTGCGTGCCGCAGTCTTCCTCGCGGGTGATGACGTCCTGCGCCACGTCCACCAGGCGCCGGGTCAGGTAGCCCGAGTCGGCGGTGCGCAGGGCCGTGTCCGCGAGGCCCTTGCGGGCGCCGTGGGTGGAGATGAAGTACTCGAGGACCGTCATGCCTTCGCGGAAGTTGCTCCGCACCGGCACGTCGATGATGCGGCCCGACGGGTCGGCCATGAGGCCTCGCATGCCGCCGAGCTGGCTGATCTGGCCCTTGTTACCGCGGGCGCCCGAGTCCGCCATCATGCGGACCGAGCCGAACGGATCGAGGCCGTCCATCATCGCGGTGGAGAGGTCGTTGGTGGTCTTCTGCCATACGTCGACGACCTGCTCGTAGCGCTCGTCGTCGGTGATGAGACCGCGCTGGAACTGGCGGTCGATCTGGTCGACGGCGGTGTCCGCGACGGCCAGGCGTTCCTTCTTGTCCTTCGGGATGACGATGTCGCCGACGGCGATCGTCATGCCGCCGCGGGTGGCGTACTGGAAGCCGACGCCCTTGACGCCGTCGACCACGTTGGCCGTCTCCTCGGGGCCGAGGATGCGGTAGCACTCGTCGACGAGCTTGCGCAACTCGGTCCGCTTCATGTTCACGTTCTTGAAGCGGAGCCGATCCGGCACGATCTGGTTGAAGATGATTCGCCCGACCGTCGTCTGGACGCGCTGCGGGATAGCCGCGGCGGCCTCTTCGTCCCAGGCTCGAACCATCGCGATGACCGGTTCGTGGAGCGTGACCTCACGCATCTGGTACGTCAGGATCGCCTCTTCCTCGCTGGAGAAGAGACGCAGCTTCTTGCCCTCGATTTGGGGCTTCTCCATCGTCAGGTAGAAGCAGCCCAGGACCATGTCCTGCGTCGGGGCGACGACCGGGCTGCCGTCCGCGGGGGACAGCAGGTTCGCGGTCGAAAGCATCATCGTTCGCGCTTCTTCCTGCGCGGCAGTCGAAAGCGGGACGTGGACGGCCATCTGGTCGCCGTCGAAGTCCGCGTTGAAGGCGGTGCAGACGAGCGGGTGGATCTGGATGGCCGAGCCCTCGACCAGGACCGGCATGAAGGCCTGGATGCCCAGCCGGTGCAGCGTGGGGGCGCGGTTCAGCAGGACCGGATGGTCCTTGATGACCTCTTCGAGGACGTCCCAGACTTCCGGCCGGACGCGCTCGACGATGCGCTTGGCGCTCTTGATGTTGTGGGCGAAGCCCTTCTCGACGAGCAGGCGCATGACGAACGGCTTGAACAGCTCGAGCGCCATCTTCTTGGGCAGGCCGCACTGGTGCAGCTTGAGCTCAGGACCGACGACGATGACCGAGCGGCCGGAGTAGTCCACGCGCTTGCCGAGCAGGTTCTGGCGGAACCGGCCCTGCTTGCCCTTGAGCATGTCCGAGAGGCTCTTGAGGCGGTGGTTGCCGGTTCCGGCGATGGCCCGACCGCGCCGACCGTTGTCGATCAGGGCGTCGCAGGCTTCCTGGAGCATCCGCTTCTCGTTGCGGATGATGATCTCCGGCGCGCCGAGCTCGAGCAGTCGCTTGAGCCGGTTGTTGCGGTTGATCACGCGGCGATAGAGGTCGTTCAGGTCCGACGTGGCGAACCGGCCGCCGTCGAGCTGGACCATCGGCCGCAGGTCCGGCGGGATGACCGGGATGACCGACAGGATCATCCACTCCGGGCGCGTGCCCGACCGCCGGAAGGCCTCGATCAGGCGCAGCCGCTTGATGGCCTTCTTGCGGCGCTGGCCCGACGTGGTCCGGACCTCGACGTGGAGCGACTTGGCCAGTTCCTCGAGCTCCATCCGGCCGATGATGTCGCGAACCGCCTCCGCGCCCATCGCGGCGTGGAAGATGCGGCCGCCGCGGCTGCCCGAGCCGTAGCGCTCGTCCAGGTAGCGGAAGTCGTTCTCGGAGAGGGTCATAAGCGGCTTGATCGACTCGATCTCGTCGCGCTGCTTGCGGATCTCGTCCTTGGCGCCGTCCGCCTCGCGGCGGAGACGCTCGCGCTCGGTTTCGAGCTCGGCGTCCATGGCCAGCTGGAGGTCGTCGACCTTCTGGGCGACGCTGCGCTCTTCGTCCGCCTCGCGCTGCTGGAACTCGGCCGTGAGGCGCTCAGTCTCGGCGGCCGCGATCTTGCGGAGAGCGGCGGTGGCTTCCTTGCCGCCCGTGGCTCCGGCCGCGACGACGACTTCGCCCGTGATCGGGAAGGCGATGGCCTCGGGGGTCTGGCCCTTGCCCAGGCC
Source organism: Candidatus Limnocylindrales bacterium (assembly GCA_050010635.1). Lineage (GTDB taxonomy): Bacteria > Chloroflexota > Limnocylindria > Limnocylindrales > CSP1-4 > Fen-1039. The sequence continues at coordinate 637 of JBEKKR010000050.1, read as the reverse complement.
GGCGAGCTGCTTCTCGACGCCCTGGGCCGCCTCGACGATCTCTTCCGTGCGAGCGGTGCGCTGCAGCTCGAGCTCGCCCTTGGTCGTCGCGAGGGCGGCGTCCAGCTCGTCCTTCTGGCGATGGAAGCGGCTCTTCAGCTCGTCCTCGAGCTCGCCCAGGGCCCGGCCGCCCTTGCCTCCCCTACCCTCAGCCTCGTCCTCCAAAGCGGCGAGGGCGCGCTTGCGGGCGTCCTCGTCGATGTGAGTGACGATGTAGAGGGCGAAATAGAGGATGCGCTCGAGGTTTCGGGGGCTGATGTCGAGCAGGATGCCAAGGCGGCTCGGCGTCCCCTTGAAATACCAGATGTGGCTGACAGGGCTGGCCAGCTGGATGTGGCCCATGCGCTCGCGGCGCACCTTGGAGCGAGTGACCTCGACGCCGCACTTGTCGCAGATGATGCCCTTGTACCGAATCCTCTTGTACTTGCCGCAGTAGCACTCCCAGTCCTTGGTGGGACCGAAGATGCGCTCGTCGAAGAGCCCGTCCTTCTCCGGCTTGAGGGTTCGGTAGTTGATCGTCTCGGGCTTGGTGACCTCGCCCGACGACCAGTCCCGGATCTGCTCGGGACTGGCGAGCGAGATCCGGATCGCGTTGAAG
>JBEKKR010000049.1:0-8367 GCA_050010635.1 Candidatus Limnocylindrales bacterium | reverse complement strand
GCACATCGAGCTTCTGGCGCGATAGGTCCAATCCGGCGTATAACATTTCATGGGCCTCCTGGTGATTGGTTCCGTTGAGAACCCACGGTTTCACCAGCGGGGCCCTCTCCATAGCAGTCATCGTGCCCGTCAAAAGCCGCTTTGAGTCAGCGCCGCCCCCTCCAAGCCCCAGACCGACTTGGACACCCTGCCGACCGAATGTCGAGCACTCCGCACCAGTGCCGCTCGCTGCTCTTCGCCGCGCTCCACCACCCCGGCTGCGCTCCAGGTTCCAGAGACGCCCCGGCCGTGTCAGACTGATCCCGAGGAGGACGTACCGGTGCCGCTGTTCGGATCGCCCAACATCGAGAAGCTCGAGGCCAAGGGAGACGTCCCGCGGCTGATCAAAGCACTGGGCGATCACAAGAGCGACGTGCGAATAGCTGCGGCCGAGGCGCTCGGCCACATCGGCGCTTCTGCCGCGGAGCTTCTCATCGCCGCCTTCAAAGACTGGGATGTGCGGGAGGCTGCTGTTGAGGCGCTCGGCCACATCGGCGCCCCCGCCCTCGAGCCCCTCATCGCCGCCCTCAAGGACGGAGACCAGGACGTTCGCAAATACGCCGCCGGAGCGCTCGGCCAGATCGGCGACGCCAGGGCCGTGCAGCCCCTCATCGCCGCCCTCCAAGACCAGGGCATGCTCGTGCGTGTAGCCGCCGCCGAGGCGCTCGTGCATATCGGCTTCCCCGCCGTGGAGCCCCTCATCGCCGCCCTCCAAGGCCAGGGCATGATCGTGCGTGTAGCCGCCGCCGAGGCGCTCGTGGATATCGGTGCCCCCGCCGTGGAGCCCCTCATCGGCGCCCTCCAAGACCAGAACGGGGACGTTCGCAAGTACGCCGCCGAGGCGCTCGTCCACATCGGCACCCCGGCCGTCGGGCCCCTCATCGCCGCGCTCAGCGAACGAGACCAGGACGTTCGCAGGTACGCGACCGAGGCGCTCGTCAAGATCGGTGTCCCCGCCGTGGAACCCCTCATCGCCGCCCTCAAAGACTGGGATGTGCGCATAGCTGTCGCCGAGGCGCTCGACAGACTCGGCTGGAGGCCAGATCGCGCGGAGGCCGGAGCCGCCTACTGGGCGGCCAAGGGCGAGTGGGACGAGTGTGTGCGCATCGGCGCGCCTGCCGTGGAGCCTCTTATGGTCGCCCTCAAAGATGGAGACCAGGACGTTCGCAGGTACGCGACCGAGGCGCTCGTCAAGATCGGCGCCTCCGCCGTGGAGCCCCTCATCGCTGCCTTCAAAGACCAGGACGGACGCAAGTGCGCCGCGAGTGCGCTTGTCCACATCGGTATCCCTGCCGTCGAGCCCCTGATGGCCGCCCTCAAAGATGGAGACCAGGGCGTGCTCGTCCGCACATCTGCCGCCGAGGCGCTCGGCCAGATCGGTGCCCCTGCCGTGGAGCCGCTGATCGCCGCCTTGAAAGACCATGGCGTTCGCAGGTACGCGGCCGAGGCGCTCATCCACATCGGCGCCCCTGCCGTGGAGCCGCTGATCGCCGCCTTGAAAGACCATGGCGTTCGCAGGTACGCGGCCGAGGCGCTCGTCAAGATCGGCGCCCCCGCCGTGAAGCCGCTCGTGGCGGCCTTCAAAGATGGCGACCGAGACCTTCGCAGGTACGCCGCGAGGGCGCTCGGCCGGATAGGCGACCCGCGTGCCGTGGAGCCGCTGATGGCCGCCTTGAAAGACCATGGCGTTCGCAGGTATGCGATCGAGGCGCTCGTCAAGATCGGTGCACCTGCCGTGGAGCCACTGATCGCCGCCTCCAAAGACCAGGGCGTTCGCAGGTACGCCGCCGAGGCGCTCGTCAAGATCGGCGCTCCTGCCGTGGAGCCGCTGATTGCCGCCTCCAAAGACCAGGGCGTCCGCAGGTACGCGATCGAGGCGCTGATCCACATCGGCGCCCCCGCCGTGGAGCCCCTCGTGGCGGCCTTCAGAGATGGAGACCAGGGCGTTCGCAGGTACGCGGCCGAGGCGCTCGGCCGGATAGGCGACCCGCGTGCTCGCAAGCTCCTTCGGGCCGCCAAGTCAGACCCGGATCAGTCCGTCCGCAAGGTCGCAACAGAAGGCCTTGCCGGTCAGGCGCTGGCCGACAAGCTGCTCCGCGTCCGTATCGGGATGACGGCGAAGGCGTTGACTGGTCTGGTCGGACGGCCCGCCGTCACGAGAAGCGGAGCCGCTCCGAGGGGCGGGTCGAGCATGGTCGTCGTGGCTGTCTCGGAGGAGGCGCTTGAGCTGGAGCGCTGGCTTTTCCAGACGGAGTTCGGCCCCTTCCTAGTGGTGATGCGGCGCGGGCTAGTAGCCGAGATACTCACTGGAGGGCTGCTGGACCGCCTTAGGCCCGCCTGGAGAACGCGAAACACGTAATAAGGCGCGCCCCAGCCGAACGCTCAGCATGCCGGCGACATGCTCACGCTGCTGGCCGTGTGAGGCGCAGTTCGTCGAAGAATGTGGATCAAGTCGTCTCCCCTGCGCCGCTCGACCGGACACACATCAAGCCATCGTGACGGGGTGACGGCGGGCTTCAGGTGAGTGGCTCCCGCAAGTCTCGCTATCGCCCCCGGCACCGCTGGTCGCAGACGATCCCGGGCGCAAACCGGCCAGTCGAGCGACTGCGTCGGGGGCTTCCTAGATTTCAGCCGCGGTAACCGAAAGGCTCATCGATCCCTGCGGTCGGGGAGCGGGTTTGCTCGCCTATCTCGGTGACTCGCTCCTACCAGAGATGCAGCTCCTGGCCAATCAGGAACAAGGTAAGCCCGATCACCCATGCGAACAGGATCACGGTGATCCACTCGACGGACCGCTCAATTGGCTTGCTGTCCTCGTGGTGAACCGGGTGCGGCGGGCGTGGAGGTGGCGCGTTGTGGTGATAGACCTTGGCCAGAGGCTGGTGCATCTCGCAGAACCACGAGCCCTCCAACCTCTCGTCATCGCAGCCACGCCCAAGGCAGTGCTCACGCATTTCTTGGCCTCGACCACCGTCCAGTGCGTAGCGACCATCTACCCCTGAGGCGGTGTGGGCCTCCCAGGGGCATCGCTGCCCTCGGGCTACAGTCGGTCGGCCAATGAACATAGCACGCTGCACCCGGAATGCGGCAGAACTTGCCCACCATCGTACGGTGAACCCAACAGCGGACGTCAGGTAAGTGGCTCCCGCTCGTCTCGCCCCGACTCCCTCCCGCTGATGGTCGCCGACGATCCCGGCGCAGTCCGGCTAGTCCGAGCGGTTGACTCGGGGCCGGGTAAGGCCAGCCGCCCGGAGAACCCGGGCGGCTTGCAGGTTGCGGGGTGCTGTTCAGGCTACGGAAGTAGTGGCTTCGGCTTCAGATTGAGCCTGTCACGGCGGGCGTCGGCGCGCACGGCGGGAGCGACCGCTATCTCCGGCGCGAGCAATTGCGTGCAGCCAATCACCGTGTCGCCCGTGCCCTGGTCGAGGACCGTGTCGTCACCATGGTTTCATCGTGACGGTCCGTGCCCACGCCGAGACCCCGCGCTAACTGCTAATCCGGCTTTGGGGTCCCAGTCTGCCTGGCCGCCAGCCGAGCGCCGCAAGAGCTTCGGCTGCCGCGTCACGAACACCCGCATCGCGGTCGTGGAGCGCGGTTTCAAGGTTCTGAACGGCGCTGACGTCGCCGATCTGGCCCAGGGCTCTGGCGGCGTCGCGGCGCAGCCAGCCGTCTTGAGGATCTCGGAGCGCGGCCGATAGGGGCCCGACGGCGCGGCCGTCGCCGATCCGGCCGAGGGCTCTCGCGGCAGTCCGACGTACATCCCAGCTTTGAGCCTGCAGGGCGACTAGAAGCGGCTCCACAGCTGGAGCGCCGATCCTGACCAGGGCCTCGGCGGCGGCCTCGCGCACGCCCAAGTCCGCATCTAGAACGGCATAGCCTAGAGGCTCGACCGCGCCGGCATCGCCGAGCTGGCCAAGAGCTTTGGCGGCAGCCCCACGCACTCCCCAACTGTCGTCTTGGAGTGCGCTGACGAGTGGCTGCACGGCACCAATGTCGCCGATATGGCCCAGAGCGAGTGCGGCGGCCTTTCGCACTTCCTCGCTTCCGTCTTCTAGCGCGACCATGAACGGTCCGAGCGCGCGACTGGCTTGGATTTGGCCCAGAGCCTGCACGGCGGCCTTGCGCACGCTCCAGCTCTCGTCCTTTGTGGCGGTCATGAGGAACTCGATGGAGCCGGTGTCCCCGCACGAGCCGAGCGCCTCTGCGGCATCCCGCCGAACACGAGCGTCCCTCCGGTATCCGAGGGCTTTGATCAGACCCTGAGCGTCTCCGTCTGCCCGGAGCTTCTCGACGTCGGGCGGTCGGAACGACGGCACGAGTTCTTTCTCCCTGGATCGATCTAGAGGACGACGATTGCCCTTCCTATCCGGCTTCCCGCCGGTTCGGGTTCTCGTCTATCGCCTGCCTGGCTGGGTATTGGCTGAGATGGGTGCTTGGAGCGGCGAGCGTAGCGTGTCCAGTTATCGTGTCGTGCGAGGAACCCTGCCACGCGCACATGGGCTAGCCCCAGTCAGGGGGATCGACCAATCCTCGTCGTTTGGGGCTTGCGGAGGTCGAGGACTGGAAGCGTGTTGAGCGGGTCGTGTTCCGCGCCCGGTCGATCCAACGATGTCTTCGTGGCTCGGGCCATGTGTCGGACGGTCAGACCTCAGGCAGGATGTTCTAGTTCGAACGAAAGACCTCGTCCGGCAACGACAGGGCGTTATCGTAGAAGCGCCGCGGCCACTGGTGGCCGAGGCCATCCGACCAGGTCACTGACCCGGGCGTGCGGTTTGTGGGAGCGCTCGTTCAGGGAGGAACGACAAGATGGGCATCATCAGCTGGGTCGGGCTCGGGGCCATTGCAGGGTTTCTCGCGAACATGATCGTGGGCGGACGAGAAGGGCTGATCGGCACGATCATCCTGGGCATCGTCGGGGCGGTCGTAGGCGGGTACATCGCCGCTTCGGTCTTCCACAAGGGCGACGTGACCGGGGTCAATATCGAGAGCATCGCTATCTCCGTGCTCGGGGCGATCCTGGTCCTGTTCGTCTGGCGCGCCCTCACCAGGAACCGGTCTTCGAGGTGACCAACTACTTCAGCTGAGAACGCCGCGCCAAGACGAGCAAGTCACTCCGGTCCAGTCGGGCGCCGATATCAATTGCTTGGTGCTCGCATCTCAGCCCGACTGAAAGGACTTCGCGGTCAGGGCTGTGGGCCCAAGCATTCTTGGACTGTTCGTGGGTGGGCTCCCTTCTCGACCCGCCATGCATTATCGGGAGGCGTCGAGAAGCTCGCGCACGACGCGGGCGACCGTGCCGGCGTTGAACGGCTTGGGCAGGAAGGCGACGCCCTCCGCGGGAAGGTCTGAGCGGCCAAAGTAGTTCTCCGCGAAGCCCGACACGTAAAGCACCGGCAGCCCGGGCCGCTCGGAGCGGAGCCGCGCGGCGAGCTCTGGTCCGTTCATCGAGGGCATGGCGACATCGGTCATGAGCAGGTCCATTCGCGCTCCCGGTTGGGCCGCGAGCGCGAGCGCCTCCGCGCCGTTCGCTGCCTCCACCACCGTGTATCCGTGAGCGCTGAGCGCGCGCCGGGCGAAGTCACGTACGGCCGGGTTGTCTTCGGCGAGGAGGATCGTCTCAGTGCCCGAACGGGTCGGCATCTCACTGGGCAGGTCATCGGCTGTCAAGGGCTCGTCCACCCTTGGGAAGTAGATACGGAAGGTGGTACCCCGGCCAGGCTCGCTCGAGACGTAGATGTAGCCACCGGACTGCTTGACGATGCCGTACACCGTGGCGAGGCCCATGCCGGTTCCCCTGCCCGGTTCCTTCGTGGTATAGAAAGGTTCAAAGGCGCGGGCCTGTGTTTCTGCGTCCATGCCGCTCCCGGTGTCGGAAACCGCGAGCAGCACGTAGCGGCCGGGCATGACTTCGGGATGGGCGGCCGCATACTCAGGGCCGAGCTCGACGTCGGCGGCCTCCATTGTTAGCTGGCCGCCCTGAGGCATGGCATCGCGGGCGTTGACCGCGAGATTGACGATGATCTGCTCGAGCTGACCCGGATCGACCCTGACGTGCCCGAGGCCACGCGTTCCGTCGGCCTCAAGAACGATGTGTTCACCGAGCAGTCGCTGCAACATCGGTGTGAGCCGCTCCACGGCCTCGCCGACGTCGAGAACCTGCGGCTGGAGAACCTGGCGGCGGCTGAAGGCGAGCAGCTGGTGCGTAAGGGCGGCGGCTCGGTCTGCGGCCAAGAGCACCTGGTCAACGTCATCCGCGGCTGGGTCGCCTGCGGGGAGTGCCGCGTGTGCCAGCTCGGCGTATCCGCGGATGGCGGTGAGGAGATTGTTGAAGTCGTGGGCGATGCCGCCCGCCAGCCGGCCAATGCTCTCCAACTTCAGGGCCTGGCGCAGCTCGAGTTCGAGACGCGTTCGTTCGCTCGTGTCAACGATCGTGGCAAAGAAGCGGCGTCCGGCGGGCGTGTCGATGGGGGTGAGGCTGATCTCGACTGGAAACGTCGAGCCGTCCCTGCGCCGGCCGAGGAGATCGACGCCGATGCCGAGGGGCCGCGGCCTCGGGCCGGCCACGTATGCCGCGCGCAGCCGTTCATGGTTCTCGCGGAACCCATCGGGGACCAGGAGATCCACCGACATCCCGTTGAGTTCCGCTGTCGAATAGCCGAAGGTCTGAGCGGCGCTCGGATTGACGTAGACGAGGAGCCCGCCATCGTCGATCGCGACGATGGCGTTCGGGCTCTGCTCCAGGACGGCACGGAACGTGAGCTCAGTGCGTAGGAGGTTGCTCTCCGCGCGTCGTCGATCCTCGAGGTCCTGCCGAGCCTGCAACTCAGCCGATCGGCGCTCCAGCACGACGGCCGCGAGCCCGAGACCGGTGAGAGTGAGGGCCCCGATGAAGAGGGCCAAGGTCGTGGTCGCCATCACTGGACTGGCGAAGAGGAACGGGCCCTGTCCCGCGGCCATGTTGCCCACGGCGAGAGCGGCGTCGAGTGCGATCAACCAGGCCGCCCCGGCCGGCCCGAACCGCACTGCCACATACGCGAGAACGGGAAAAACTCCGTAGGCCCTTGGACCGGCGACATCACTGCCGAGCGGTCCTCCGCCGAACGTTACGATGCCTACGGCGAGCCCGATCCCACCGAGCAGCGCCGCCTCCACTGTCCGCCAGGAGAGGCGCCAGGGGCCAGCCAGTCGGCTCGGCAGCGCAAGCAGTACCGGGGCCACGACTAGGATTCCGAGTCCATCGCCGATCCACCAGATCAGGGTTGCCTGGGGCAGCTGCGCCACCGACACAATGCCGGCGATGACGAACGCCGCCAGGCCGACAGACACGCTCAGGAGCGGCGTCGTGGCGGCGGCGACATCGAAGGCGACGACTGCGCGGAGTCGATCAAGACGCACCGGCGTTCCGACCATCCGGCGCAGCATTGCCGCCGCGACGACGGCTTCGGCGCCGCCGCCCAGGCCCACAAAAGCGGCTATGGGCACGGGGGTTCCGGCAAGGACGGCGCTTACGAAATCGCCGAGGATCGGCGCTGGCCACAATCGAGGCCGTCGGGCGAGGACAGCAACCGACAGGCCCGCTGCCGGCCAGATCGGTGAAACGTTTCCGCGGATCGTCCCGAGTCGGTAGGAGAGCCACGCCAGCACGACATATCCTGCGGCCACCGCCACTGTCCATCCGACCCCCTCAAGGCTGGGCCGGGCAGGTGCTAGCGATCCCCAATACGGGCCGAAGATGTCCCGTTTCTTGAGGATCTGTCTCAGCATTCCGGGTCGGGCCTCGTTCTGAGCCGCGCGTGTAGACAACAGTCTGCCACGTGACCGCGGGCTCTTCCCGTTGCTCGTGTCTTCGTGGGCGGGGCCCGCGAAATACCCGCATGGAGCCTGACACCCTTCCGCTGCGCGTGTGATCTGACCGGTGGCCGTGGCCAGGTCCGACATCGTCGAGGCGCTCAAACGTTTGTACTCGGCTTTGGGAAATCGGAAACCGGGGGCCGTGCGGCGACCCGCATCTTCGCTTGGGGCAGCACCGCCATGGGGTCGCGGGTCAACGCGTCAACGTCGAGCTTGAGCGTGTCGCCGATGCCTGAACTACCGGCGATAGCGAACTGCGACCCACCATGGGCGTTGACGGCCTGGAGGACGACGGCATCAACATCCGGGCCGCCTCCGGGCAACCACCCGAACGCCGCCGTTTCGCCTTCAGCGAGCAGGCGCCTATTGCGTGGACCCGCGGCCGCCGCGGCCGCATTCTGGATCTCGTCGGGCCCTACCAATTGATAAAGTGCATCAAGACACTTAGGCTTTTCCCTGCAGCCCGGCTCCCTGTTG
>JBEKKR010000048.1:0-9287 GCA_050010635.1 Candidatus Limnocylindrales bacterium | reverse complement strand
CGCGAACGAGGCTCTGCTGCGCCGAGCCACCCGCCTTCAGAACGAACCCTGCACCTCGTGAGAGGGCGTCGCTCACGCTACGCACTGCTGGGCCGGCAGAATCAGGCGAGAGGTCGGAGGCTCAACTGGAGTCAGGCGGGCTGTGCCCGGGACGAGCAAGCGGGTACCGATTGAGTTGCTCGAAGACGGCCCGCGTCAGCTCCGACGGTAGAGCCTTCGCGCTCGACCGAATGGGTCCGTGGACCAGCTTGCTCTGAGGCGCCCGTCGGCCTCGAGCCGGTGGAGAGCTGGGTACAGGGCCGGCTCGGGCGGTTCTGGCCCGGCCGGCGGCTTCGCCAGCCGAACCAGGACTTCGTATCCGGACAGGCGGTCGCTCCCGATTGCCGCCATGACGGCGGCGAGCGACGCGGCCGACACGGTAGCCATCACGTTGACGCCGTCAGCCACTGCCAGATCGTGCCCGTGAAGCTCGATACCAGCGGGCCGCCGCCCATGTTGAACTCGGGTTCGTTGAGGCGGTACCGGCGGCCGTCAGGCCCAATGCCCGTGACGAACACGATCCATTCGGTCGTTCGAACGCGGCCGACGTTGAACTCGACTTCAGCGTGCCCGGGCCCGAATTGGACCGTGTTGAAGTCGGCCGTCGCCGTCGCATATGGCGCCGAATAGGCCGGGTCCGGGATCCACTCCGCGATGTCCGGAGACGCATCGAAGCGGACTGCGCGCCAGGCCTCGAACCGGACGTCCTTGAATTGCGACAGCGCGCGAGCGGCCGGTCCCGAAGTGGACCATGGATCAGGATCCAAGATGCCAACTGCCTGTCGTATGACTCCCGATCCCCAGAGTCCTCCACCTTCCGCCAGCACCGGACGGCCGTCGACGTAGGCCCAGGCCGGAGCCACCCGGTCGAACTCGCGGAGTTGCGCGGCGTGCGCTTGGGGCGTGTCGGCGACGTCCGGCGGCGGTCCGCTCCAGGCAGGGACGTTGCGAGCGAAGCTCGCGCTGAGGATGGCCAGAACGCAGATCGCCGCGATGGCCTTTCCACGTGGGAGCGATACTCGAGGCGTCGAGTTCGTGAGCGCTCCGGCGGCGAACGCGAACGGAACGGCCAACAGTGACAAAGCCGAAAGTAGGTTCTGAGGGGCCGACACTACGAAGACGGCCGCCACGAACAACGTCACGAAGCCGGCTATCGCCCATATGCGCCGAACCGCGGCCGGCGTACGTCGGCTGATTCGGGTCGAGACGGCCACTCCCCGGCGGGCGGCGACGAACGCCGCGAGACAGCAGGCCCATGAGAGAAGAGCCGTGACCATTGGTAGGCCGGCGATGGCAGCGCGAAGGGCGGGCAGGCTGGCGTACACGAACTCCGTGGGCGGCCTGAGCAGCGTGCCCGTCACGACCGCGGCACCGCACACGGCGGCGGCCACGATCGCGATGCCGAGCAGCAATCCCCCGGCGGCGCCGAGACTTGCGTGGAAGACGCCGCCGGCCGCGCCTACGAGGAGGCGGCGGGTGGTGCGGTGGGCGCTGGTGAGTTCCGCGGCGAGTTCCGTCGGGCTGCCGAGACGGGCGATCGCCTCGCGGGCGGCCAGCTCCGGATCGAGGCCCTCGGATTCGATGGCCGCGATCGAGTCGCGGAAATGGCCTGCCATCTCCGAGGCGATTTCGGCGCGAACATGGGCCGGCAGATCCAGGGCGGCGCCCAGGCGCCTCAGGTACTCGTCGATTTCGGCGGGAAGCGGCGTCTCGTCCGGGCTGGAGTTGGGGTCGTGGGCAGCGTCCGGCTCAAGCATTGGTCGGGTCCGCCACGGTCCGTGCCACTCCTCGGGCGAACGAGGCCCACTCGGCCTCGTGCTCGGCCAGAAGGGCGCCTCCCTTATCTGTGATGCGGTAGTAGCGCCGCTTTGGGCCTTTGTCGCTCTCGCGCCAGTCGGCCTGGAGCGCCCCCTCGGCCTCGAGCGCGTGGAGCGCCGGATAGAGCGACCCCTCGCTGGGCGCGAAAGCTCCACCACTCCGCTCCCGGATGCGCTGGGCGATCTCGTAGCCGTATAGCTCGCTGTCGCGCACCACCGTGAGAACCAGGAGCGGAGTAGTCCCCTTCAGGAGCTGGGTCCGAATGCTCGGCCGTCTCATCCCTCTACCTCCTAATGCGAGGTAGATGCTAGGGCTGGAGGCTCGGGCCTGTCAATACTCCTCGTGGCTCGAAGGGACGCCTCGCTGGCAGTCCGCAGCTAGACCGGGATCCCGCGGTCCTTCGCGTAGCGCTCAACGGCCACGTGCAGTTGACGACCGGCCTTGATCGCATCGAGTAGTGCGTCGGGATCGAGCACCTCGAGCCACTCGCCGTGGACGGAGGTGTTCCGTCGCGTATTGAGTCCAACCAGGCGGTGATGGCAAGCGGCTTGCGGGGACTCACCAAGCGCGTCGGGCCCGATGGAATTTCAGGTGTGAACCGCTAGCAGTCCCACTGGCAGAGTGCTAACCTACCGCCGTCTGGTCACAATGTCCGACCCTAATGAGCAGGGACAAAGGCTGAATGGCGGAGAGACGGCGCTACTGGGCCGAGCGACACGGCCTGTCAGGGGCCAGCCTAGACCTCGGTGAGGCAGTCCGCCTCTACCTCTCGGTCGTTGACTCATTGAGCCATAGCAACCACCTTCAGAAGTGGTTTGGATACGACTGCGTTGACGACGGGTTCGTCCCCGGATTGGCCGGCGTTGACGTAGAGGCCTATGTGCTCAGGCAGACCAGGCGCCAGGACTTGTGGCCGCTAGCCACTCGCGGGGCCGCGTGGGATGAAGCCGCATTCCTTACGGCGGTCGAATTCATGTATGACCACGTCTCGGTCCCTACGGACGGCCGGCTGCACACCTGGAATAACTGCGGGTATCACGGATCCGTCTTCGATGATGCTGCCGGCCGGCAGACTTACCGCACCGAGGTCAACGCGATTCTGGCCGACTACGCGAATGGTTTTGACCTCCAGCAGAACGGCGAAGTCGTACGTTCAGCACCTGCCCACATGGAGGAACTCCTTGCCAACCCGCTCGCTCCCGGGACAGCCGATGACGTCATGAGCCTAGTTGGCGCTGCCGTTACTAAGTTCAGGCGCCGCAGAGGCCCTGCTACGGATCGGCGCGACGCCGTTCGCGACCTAGCGGATGTGCTGGAGCTGCTGCATTCGAGGGCAGAAAGCGCCTTGAACTCGGCTGATGAGAAGGACCTGTTCCATCTTGCCAACAGGTTCGGTCTCAGGCACGCCAACGATGACCAGAAGGACAATTACGACAAGGACATCTGGTACGACTGGATGTTCTACTACTACCTGTCGGCCATTCAGGCATTCAGCCGATATGTGGTCCGCCCGCGAATGAGGCCAAACTAAGCCGCAAGAGTGATGGCCCCGGGCGTTCAGCCAGGGGCCATCGGTGCCTATTGGGCGGGCGGGGCTACTTACCCTTTCTTGTCCTTCTTGTCCTTCTTCTTGCCGGCCATTCTGGTCTCCTACGGCGGGTGGAACCCTCACAGTGTAGGCCCGTCAGATTCGGTCTCTGCCACCCGAAACTGGGGCCGACGACAGGCTGCCAACCAGACGATGTGGTCATAGCTTGGCTTTGATGGGCTCGGCAGCCACGCAGGCCGGCCGGTTGGTACGAATCAGCGTAGGCAATTCGCGCGTCTCCCCACCTGGCCCGGGCCAAGCGCCTCAACACGGACAGGCCGCGAAACATCCGAAAAGTCACCCTGACCCGGTAACGTGGTGGCCGGCCGAGGCGACCGAAGCCACGGCCGAGGCTCCAGTCGAAGCTCGGCCCCGGCGACTCCGAAGCGACCCCGACGAACCGCAGGTGTAGACTCGAGGCGGTCGGCAGATCCGCTGCCGTCTCCCGCTCGTACAACCCATAGACGACGTAACCGACGACCCGCCGGCCCCGCCGGCGGGTCGTCGGCCCCTCCCGGCGACTCAGGGACGGGTGCCGGGGAACCTCTGAGAGGGGTAGCCACTCGAAGGTCCGACCCACGCGTTGGGCCACCAGGCCCTCCCCAGAAGGGGCGAGTTACACGGTAAGCGGGGCGTGCTTGCATGCCCCTACGGTCGCCGGCCGGCGGCCAGGTAGAACAGGCGCTCAACTCGATGGATCGCTTCGACAAGTTCACGGATCGCGCCCGCAAGGTCCTGACGTTGGCTCAGGACGAAGCCCAGCGGTTCAACCACAACTACATCGGCACGGAGCACATACTCCTCGGCCTCGTGCGCGAGGGAGAAGGCGTTGCCGCTCGCGTGCTCGAGAACATGAACGTCGAGCTACCCAAGGTCCGGACCGCGGTCGAGTTCATCATCGGCCGGGGCGATCGCCCCGTCGTCGGCGAGGTCGGGCTGACGCCGCGGGCAAAGCGCGTCATCGAGCTGGCCATCGACGAGGCACGGCGTCTGGGCCACAACTACATCGGCACGGAGCACCTGCTCCTGGGACTGGTCCGCGAAGGCGAGGGAATCGCCGCCGGGGTCCTGGAGTCGCTTGGCGTCAGCCTGGACGGGGTCCGCCACGAGGTCATCCGCGTCCTGTCGCAGTCGTCGTCTGCCGGTCCGACCCAGGAGACCAAGCGCGCCAGCAAGACCCCGACCCTCGACCAGCTCGGCATCAACCTCACCGAAGCCGCCCGCCTCGGCAAGCTCGATCCGGTCATCGGTCGCGAGAAGGAGATCGAGCGGGTCATCCAGATCCTGTCGCGCCGGACGAAGAACAACCCGGCCTTGATCGGTGAGCCCGGCGTCGGCAAGACCGCCATCGCCGAGGGCCTGGCCCAACGCATCGTCAGCGGCGATGTGCCCGAGACTCTCATGAACAAGCGCGTCCTGACGTTGGACATAGGCTCACTCGTCGCCGGGACCAAGTACCGCGGCGAGTTCGAGGAGCGACTCAAGAAGATCATCGAGGAGCTGCGCAGCACCAACGACACGGTCCTCTTCATCGACGAACTGCACACGCTCGTCGGGGCCGGCGCGGCCGAAGGCGCTCTCGACGCGGCCAACATCCTGAAGCCGCCCCTCGCCCGCGGCGAGTTGCAGTGCATCGGCGCCACGACACTCAACGACTACCGCAAGTACATCGAGGGAGACGCGTCGCTCGAGCGCCGCTTCCAGCCGGTCATGGTCGAGGAGCCGACACTCGAGCAGTCGGTCGCGATCCTCATGGGGATCCGCGAGCGCTACGAGCAGCACCACAAGGTCACCATCACCGACGAAGCGGTCAAGGCCGCCGTCGACCTCTCGACCCGGTACATCACGGATCGCCACCTGCCGGACAAGGCCATCGACCTCATCGACGAGGCGGCCAGCCGCGTACGGCTCCGCTACGCCTCCGCTCCGCCGGTCCTGCGTGAGGCCCAGAAGGACCTCGACCGGATCACGCGAGAGAAGGACGGCGCCATCAACTCGCAGGAGTACGAAGAGGCCGCGACGCTCCGCGAGTCCGAGGCGGCGGCCCGCACCAAGGTGGACGAGCTGCGCGCCGAGTGGCAGTCGTCCATCTCCAACGAACAGCCTCAGGTGGATGAAGAGGAGATCGCCCAGGTCGTGGCGATGTGGACCGGTATTCCGGTCACGCGCATTGCGGAGGAAGAATCGGAACGGCTGCTCCACATGGAGGACGATCTCCACAAGCGGGTCATCGGTCAGCAGGAGGCCATCGAGATCGTCTCGAAGGCGGTTCGACGTGCCCGGGCCGGCCTGAAGGACCCCAAGCGCCCCATCGGCTCGTTCATCTTCCTCGGGCCCACCGGCGTCGGGAAGACGGAGCTGGCCAAGGCCCTGGCCGAGTTCATGTTCGGGAGCGAGGACGCTCTGATCAAGCTCGACATGAGCGAGTTTATGGAGCGCCACAACGTGAGCCGGCTGGTCGGTGCGCCTCCCGGATACGTCGGCTTCGACGAAGGCGGCCAGCTGACCGAGGCCGTGCGTCGCAAGAGCTACGCCGTCGTCCTGCTCGATGAGATCGAGAAGGCGCACCCCGAGGTCTTCAACATCCTGCTGCAGATCCTCGAGGACGGCCACCTGAGCGACGCCAAGGGCCGCCGGGTGGACTTCCGCAACTGCATCATCATCATGACCAGCAACCTGGGAGCCCGGCAGCTCCAGACCAACTCGTCGCTCGGGTTCCGCCAGCAGGGCGACACCGAGGAAGAGCGCCAGGCCGCCTCGTACGAGCTCATGCAGGAAAAGGTCCAGAAGGAGCTCAAGCTGACCTTCCGGCCCGAGTTCCTCAATCGCATCGATGCCACGGTCGTCTTCCGGTCATTGACCGTCGACGAGATCCGGTTGATCGTGGACCTGATGCTGGCCCGCGTCCGCGACAGGCTTAAGGCCCAGGGCATGATCCTAGAGGTCACGCAGGCGGCCAAGGACCACATCATCAAGATGGGCTACGACGTTGCTTACGGGGCCCGTCCTCTGCGGCGGGTCATCCAGAACATGGTCGAGGACGTGCTGGCCGAGCAGCTCCTGATCGGGAAGCTCGTGGCCGGAACGACCATCGTCGTGGACAAGGGCTCGGAGGCGGGTTTGGACATCCGTACCGTCGAAGAAAAGCAACCCGTCGAAGCTGCGCGCTGAGCGAGGCCGGAGGGGTGGCCCGCCAGCAGAGCCGGTACATCTGCCAGGCGTGCGGCGCTGCCCATCTTCGCTGGGAGGGCCAGTGCCGGACCTGCGGCGAGT
Source organism: Candidatus Limnocylindrales bacterium (assembly GCA_050010635.1). GTDB lineage: Bacteria > Chloroflexota > Limnocylindria > Limnocylindrales > CSP1-4 > Fen-1039. The sequence goes on along the minus strand of JBEKKR010000048.1, from coordinate 2,569 downwards.
GGAACACGCTCGTCGAGACCGTGGTGCGGGCGCCCGATTCGCGGCTCGATCCACTCCGCTTGATCCAGGTAGACCCTCTTCACGAGCGAGATCCTAACCCCCAGATGCCCTGGCGAAGACCTCCTGTACGGCCTTCATGACGATGTGGTCATGGTGTGCGGGTATGAACGGGCCATTAGGAGACGGGGGCCCGACAGACTATGGGAAGACAGCCACGAGTTGCAGCGGCTGGACGCGGTAGCGCCTCAGCGCCGGACGGCAAACTCGAAGCGCGCAGCCTCGGCGCCCGTGCGGGGAGCAAGCGATGAGCTGCCTTCGGGATCGCAGGTCGACGATCGCGCCAGCCCCTCCGCTGCGCCCGTCATCGACGCCCGACGGTGGCCGCACGTAACCCGAGAGCCCTCGACACCATGACCACGTCGTGACTGGTATCGCTGTATCTGGCCAGGGGAGCAGCCCAGAAGGCGTGGGTTCGGCTACCGCGGGACGCCGGCGACGGCACTCCACCGAACGCAGGGGTTGCGGCGGGCATTGCCGTCCGAGCCTCGTGCGAGCACGATAGTGTGCGCCGGGCTAACCCAATGCGGCTACGTCGGCTGAGCCAAAGGGAATCCTTCGATGACTCGGATTGTGAACCTGGCGGCGGATCGCGTTGCTCCGTGGCGAGGCGCCGATTGGCGGGTCTTGATCGCGGAGGGCATCCTGCTCGTGCTCGGGGGTATCTACCTCCTGATCGATGGCCAGCGGGCCGAGTTTATCCTCGGGCTAGGGATCGGGGCGGCCCTGGTCGTGGATGGGTTCCGCCAGTGGTATCTCGGCTTTCGCCGCCTGAGTCGCGGCTGGCCGCGCGATCTCACTCTCATCCGTGGGTCGGTCGGAATCGTCGTAGGCATGGTCGTGATCGGGCTGTCGATTGTGCAGCAGATCACCGTAGTGGGCATCAGGAGCACGCTTGGCGTCGGCGGTCTTGCTTACGGATTGCTCGGACTCGCGATCGCGACCCCGACGATCCGCCAGCGCCACGCCAGCTGGGCCTCGGTGGGATTCGACGTGCTGCTGGTCGCCGCGGGGCTCCTGTTGCTCTATCTGGTGGCCACATCCGAATCGATCTCGGTCCTCCTCGCAGTGATCGGTTGGCTCGTTGTCGGTGCCGGCCTCGGGGCCATTGCGGTTGGTTTTATTCGACGTCCGACGCCGCTTCGAACGGAGGGGCCGGATCTTCCATCGACTGAGTGAGCCAGGCCGGCTCTGGCCTCCTTACTCGCCGACGGCGGCCCCCCTCGCGCCCGAGTCTCTGGTGTGCGTAGCGTTCTGCTCGCCTTCTCTGCGAAGGTTCGTTTGAGCGGCAGGTGGCTCCCCTTTGGTGAGCCGGCCTTCAGTGCGTGGCTCGAATGTCAAGTGCCCCTGCCGTAGAGACGAGCGGGCCAGCCATGGCTTTATAGGAGCGTGGCTTTCACTCAACGCACACCTGCCCGGCTGGCCCGCGAACATCGTATCGGGTGAAGCGGAGGACGCCAGCATGACGAGCGTTGGTATCGATACCCACAAAGCTACCCTGGCCGCCTGTGCCGTGGACGAGCTCGGGACTGCGGTCGCCGAGCAGACGTTCGGGAATGATCGGGCCGGGCACGAGGCGCTAGAGGCCTGGCTGCGAACGCTCGGAGCAGACGTGATCGGGCTCGAAGGCAGCAGCGGCTATGGCGCAGCTGCCGCACGTCATCTCGTGTCGCGTGGCTTCTCCGTCCGCGAGGTGCCGCCCCATCTGAGCCACCGGGAACGGATAGCGACCCGACGGCCCGGCAAGAGCGATCCGGGTGATGCCCTCGCGATCGCCCGCGTAACCGCCCGTGAACGAATGCTGCCGCCGGTCCGCATCGCCGACGCTAGCGAGGATCTCGGACTCCTGGTTCAGGCTCGCGATGAGCTTGTTGCGGAGGAAACCCAGGTTCGCAACCGTCTTCATGCCGATCTCGTTGTACTGATGCCGGGCTATGGCGCGAGGGTCGCCAACCTCGTCGCCGTCCGCAATCGGAAATTGATCGCGGCCGAGCTGGCATCGCTGCCCGGTATCCGATCCGAGCTCGCTCGAGCGAGGCTGGGACGGCTCGACGAGATCGGGAGGGTCATCAGGAGGCTCGAAGTCCGGCTCGCGGTTCTCCTGGGCGATCACCCGCTCCTCTCGGTTCCTGGCATCCGCGCACTCACGGCGGCCAAACTCATCGCAGAGACTGGCGACGTCCGCCGGTTTCGGTCGGCCGATGCGTTCGCCATGCTCGCTGGCACTGCACCCATTCCCGCGAGTTCAGGGCAGACCGACCGGGTACGGCTCAACCGGGGCGGCAACCGCCAGCTCAATCGGGCTCTCCACATGGTCGCCCTGGCTCAGGCCAATCACCACGCCGAGGGTAAGAGCTACGTCGCGCGTAAACGGGCCGAGGGCAAGACCTGGCGCGAGGCGATCCGCGCTCTCAAGCGCCACCTCGCCAGAGTCGTCTTCCGAGTCATGCGTCGCGCTGCGCTCGCCGTCCCACTGGCAGCTTGACACGATAGGAGCCTGACATTGGCGCAC
>JBEKKR010000047.1:0-9429 GCA_050010635.1 Candidatus Limnocylindrales bacterium | reverse complement strand
GCCGTAGCGGGTTCCGTCGGAGTCGCCGTAGCGGGTTCCGTCGGAGTCGCCGTAGCGGGTTCCGTCGGAGTCGCCGTAGCGGGTTCCGTCGGAGTCGCCGTAGCGGGTTCCGTCGGAGTCGCCGTAGGAGTCGGAGTCGGCGTGGGAGTCGGAGTCGGCGTGGGAGTCGGAGTCGGCGTGGGAGTCGGAGTCGGCGTCGGCGTGCGAGTCGGCGTGGGAGTCGGCGTCGGCGTGCGAGTCGGCGTGGGAGTCGGAGTCGGCGTGCGAGTCGGCGTGGGAGTCGGCGTCGGCGTGCGAGTCGGCGTGGGAGTCGGCTGCTGGCAAGCGGGGAGGGAGAGGTTGTAGGTGGGGCTATACCCGTGGGCATTGCTAAGGTCGTCGCCCGCGAGGACCACGACCTTAGCGCTGTGAGCCGCGGTCGCGGGGCTCAGGTTCCAGGTGTGATGGAACGTTGTCCCGAACGAGTAGTTGTAATAGGTGGCGTCGTTCACGCCGTCGATCGTCACCCACACCAAATTGGTGTAGCCGTTTAGGTAGCTCGTCAGGTCAACCTGCAGGACCGGGTTGCCGGCGGTGTTGCAGGTGAGGCTGGCCCTCGGGGTATGGGCCGACGCGAGGCCTGCGGCGGCCGGGAGGAGCAACGCGAACAAGACGAGCCCTGCGGCCAGACTCATAGCGCTGAGGCGCCTCCGGCGCGTCACTTTGGCTACCATTGACTGACTCTCCTCCCAGCCAAGGCGGCGACCTACTTCAGCAAGCAGGCAGGCCGAGTACTACCCATTCGGCCTCAGTACACTACCCATTAGTCCTGTGGACGTCCAGTACCTCGGTGCGGGGCTTCCCCGTAGGGGTCGGGAGATTGACACCCCCACGGGCCCGAATCGGTGTCCAGGAGCCCCTTCGCTTCCCCACGTTGCGTCGTGAAGCAGCCGATCGGTCTATGCGGGTACCTGTTGGGGCTGCGGTCGAGAGTGGATCGGCGGCCCGGTATCGCTCACGCAAAAGAACCGGCGGGCCGTTCGGACGGCCCGCCGGTCATTGCTTCGCTATGGGTCGCTCGAGGCGACCTCGCTATTGCCCTAGCGGTCGATCGATCGTCGCTGAGTCCCGACGGCCGCGATGCCCAGCCCGCCGAAGGCGAGGCAGATCAGCAGGGCTAGAAGCGGGATCGAGCTGTTGCTCGAGCCGTTGCCCCCGGCGCTGGTGGGCGGCGGTGTCAGGGACTCGACCGGCGTGCCCGTCTCGCCCTGGAAGGACTCGAACGGGGTGTCAGTCGGGGTTGCCGTCGAAGGATCAGTCGGGGTTGCCGTCGGAGTCTCAGTCGGAGTCTCAGTCGGGGTTGCCGTCGGAGTTACCGTCGGAGTCGGCGTGGGCGTCGGCGTCGGCGTAGGTGTCGGCGTCGGCGTAGGTGTCGGCGTGGGCGTCGGCGTCGGCGTCGGCGTAGGTGTCGGCGTGGGCGTCGGCGTCGGCGTAGGTGTCGGCGTAGGTGTCGGCGTAGGTGTCGGCGTGGGCGTCGGCGTCGGCGTAGGTGTCGGCGTCGGCGTAGGTGTCGGCGTCGGGCAAGTCACGAAGTGGGCCGGGATCACGTCCTCGTGGACCGACCCGCACGGAGTGGCGGTCGGCGTGGGCGTAGGTGTCGGCGTGGGCGTCGGTGTCGAGTCGGGCTTCTGGCAGGGGTCGATGGAACCGTTCCAGGTGTGGCTGCCCAGACCATCCCCTCCCACGACGACGACCTTCGCGGTGTGCGACGACGTCGAAGGGCTCAGGAACTTCGTCAGACTGAACGTCGTCCCGAAGTTGTCATTCGAGTCCGTCGTGTCCAGCACGCCGTCGATCGTGATGGTCACCGAGTTCTTGTAGAAATGCGGGGAAGAGTACGGGGCATAGTAGCTAAGGCTGATGGTCAGCGTTGGCACGTGGTTGGTGTTGCAGACCAGCGACTCGGAGTAGTTGTGGGCCGAGACGAGGCCTGCCATAGCCGGAAGGAGCATCGCGAATACTGCGAGCCCTGTGGCAAGGCTGATGGCGGTGAGGCGCCTGCGGCGCGGAACCGGGCTATTCATCGCTCTCCTGTCTGTGGAAAGTGCAGTTCAAAGGTCTTCGCTCGAGGCGCAACCAGGACTATGGGGGTTGTATTGGCCCAATGTCGAGTAGTTAACTTAAGATTGTCTTGACAGGAGCAACACCCGACGCTCATTCGTCATGGGACGCCGAGTCCGGGTGTTGACTGGGCATAACACGTCCCGCCAGGCGATGCGGGGTGTCCGCTGCTCGACGGGCGAAACGGCCGACGTGCTCGAGTTCGGGCGGGCGTTGAATCTCGCTGGGCCGCTTCGCGAGGCTAGCGCTCGGGCTTGCCTTCGAGGTCGTGAGAGCTGGCCCGCTCGATCCGGAGGTATCGGCCGGAGTAGTAAAGCAGCGGCATCGGTGTCTCAGCGGCCGCGGCGGCCGCGGCGGCCGAGTCGACCAGCGCGATGTAGAGGTCGTGATCGCCCGCAGCGTGGATGTCTACGACGGTGCATTCCAACGACGCGATCGCGACGCTGAGAACCGGCAGGCCGGTGATTCCGCGCCGCCATTCCGCGCCGCAGAGTTCCGAGCGCTCATCACCGCGCTGGCCAGCCGCAGGGGCGAGCGCGGGCCCTCCGGCGAAGCAGTCGGAGAGCGCCTGATGCTCCTCCCCCAGGATGTTCACGGCGTAGCGGCCCGCCCGTCGCAAGGAGGGGACTATTCGCCGGCTCCGATCGAGCGCCACGAGGACCAGCGGCGGCCGCAACGAGACCGAGGAGAAGGAGTTGACGGTCGTGCCCCAGGGCCGCTCGCCGTCCCAGGTGGTGGCTACCGCCACTCCGGTCGCGAAGCGGCGCAGGACGGTCCGGAGGGTATCGGCGTCGAGATCGGGCACGCACTGAGTCTAGGCAATCGCTCCGGAAAGGCCGGTGCGGGTGGCCGGGAGTCGCTGCGCGAGACGCGTCGGGCGCCGCCTGCATGTCCCGGCCCCAGGCACGACAGGAGGGCAGCCGGCCGGAGCCGCTGCCCTCCTCCGCATGGTCCAGGGGTCAGACGCTCTGGCCGAAGGCGCGGCGAACGTGCGGCTGGTAGAGGTAGTAGATGATGGCGCCGGAGATGACGACGCTGATGATCGTGCTGCTGGCCGTGGCCGAGCGGAACTCGACCAGGTTGACGACGATGCCAACCGCTTCGAGCACGATGCCGAGCATCCATGCCCACGGCTTGAGGCCCCATGCCCCATACGCAAACGCGAGATCGCCCACGCCGACGACGATGGAGATGACACCGAGTATCGCAACCGCACCGGAAAGCGGGAGCGCCATATCGGTGGCGGCGACCGCCGATGACAGGCCAACGAGCACAAAGCCGGCAAGGATGCCAAGAACTCCACCGATCGCGGCCAGGATTGCCAGGATGGTGACACCCATCGGTCGCTGCATAGATAGCTCCTCAGGCGATAACGGGCGGGAGCCCTCGTCCCGCCTCTGGAGCCAATCATGACAAACACTTGAGCAGGTTATGAATTCGTTCTGCGCAGCGATGCGGCTCGTTCTGCGCAGCGATGCGGCCGATTGGCTGGCGGCCGGAAGCTACCCTCCGGCGCCGACGGGGCCCGTCGGCGGCTTGGAGCCCTCGGGCAGCTTCGGGGTGAAGCGGAAGCCGCCGGCGACTCCGGGTTCGGTCAGCTCGTGCGGGGCGAGCAGCTGATCCAGCTCCTCCGCGGTGAAGATGCCCCGCTCGATGACGATCTCACGGATCGTCCGACGCTCGCGAACTGCCTGCTTGGAGATGTCAGCGGCCAGGGCGTAGCCGAGGTACGGCGCGAGCGGCGTGGAGAGAGCGGAGGAGCGCTCCATCAGCTCGCGGGCATGTTCCCGGTTGGCCTCGATGCCGATCACGCAGAACTCGGCGAAGGCGCGGCACATGTTGGTCAGGATCGTCAGGCTCTCGAGGGCCGTGTGGGCGATGACCGGCATCATCACGTTCAATTCGAGCTGGCCGGCGGAGGCCGCCCACGCGATCGTCGTGTCGTTGCCGATGACGCGGAAGCAGACCATCGAGAGACATTCGGCCATGACCGGGTTCACCTTGCCGGGCATGATCGAACTGCCCGGCTGCACGGCCGGCAGGGTGATCTCGGCGAAGCCGGTCATCGGTCCCGACGACATGAGGCGCAGGTCCTCGCTGATCTTGACGAGGTCCACGGCGATGCCGCGCAGAGCGGCCGAGACCTCCAGCATCGGCCGCATCGACTGAGTGGCCTGGACCAGGTGCTCGGCGCCGCGGAGGTGGTGGCCGGTCTGCTCGGCCAGGTTGCGGACGACCAGCTCGATGTATTCCGGCTCCGCGTTCAAGCCGGTGCCGACTGCGGTCGCGCCGATATTCTGCTCGGCGATCGACTGGCCGGCCATCTGCAGGCGCTCGACGCCGCGGCGAAGAGTCAGGGCGTAAGCGGCGAATTCCTGGCCGAGCCGGATCGGGACGGCATCCTGCATATGCGTTCGGCCCGACTTGAGGACGTCGTCGAACTCGACGGTCTTCTGCTCGAAGGCGTGGATCAGCTCCTCGGCGGCCGGGATGAAGTCGCGGATGAGGTCCAGCGTGGCGATGCGCATCGACGTCGGGAAGACGTCGTTGGTGGACTGGGCCATGTTGACGTGGTCGTTGGGGCTGACTACGGCATAGTCGCCACGCCTGCCCGAGCCGACGCCGGCCGCGTGCAGCAGCTCGATTGCCCGGTTGGCCAGGACCTCGTTGGCGTTCATGTTGTGGCTGGTTCCGGCGCCGGCCTGGAACGGGTCGATCCGGAAGTTGTCCATCAGCTCGCGCTGCTTGGCCGCGCGGGCGGCGGCAAAGGCGGCCCGGGTCGGGTCGACGGGGCGGCCAGCCTCGATTGCGTCCGTGTCGCCGGCCGTCGCGCCGTCGGCCGCGGTCACCGGCTCGTCGATCGGCTCGAGGATCTCGTCCGCGGCGGCCACGATGGCGTTGCCCAGCTGCTTGGGCAGGCGGCCGGTGGCCATGTTGGCGCGGGCCGCGGCCTTCTTGACGCCAACGATTGCCCGGACCAGTGCGGGGTGCGGCCTGGTGCCCGAAATCGGGAAGTTGTGGATGCCACGGGCCGTCTGGACGCCGTAGTAGGCGCCTTCCGGGACCTCGAGATAGCCCAGCGGGTCCTTCTCGATCCGGTACCCGGGGCGCGGCGTCGGGGGAGTGGCCTGGGCGGGGGTGGGAGCGGGCTGGGTCATGGAGGCGTGGCTCCTCGCTGAAGAGGCCGCCGGGCTTGGTGCGGGCGGTGGTGCGGATCGTGTGGGCAGAGTCTATCGCCGTGTCGGCGGGTAGGCCCGGGTTACTCGATGGGCCTGACAAAGAGGCTGGCCCAGCCGGCGCGACTGCCACTTGCCATCGTGTCGCCCATACGTATTCTCCGGCCGCCGGTCGAATGTGCGGCCGAACCTGCCGCCCCGTCTGACCGTCTTTTCGATGCGCTCCGGAGGTAAGCCGCGTGGAACGGCCGGATCTTGCGCGTTTGAGTCGCGTATATTCCGCGGAACGGGCCGTCCACCCGCAACGGCGGTCCGCCTACCGCGGCCGCAGGGCGATCTCGGAGCCTCACGTGCTCCGACTCCCTGGGTTCGGGAACCTAGGAAGTGGGAGGTCCCCAATGGCTCAGCAAGGACCCCGATCTCGCGACGAGATCATCAAGCAGGATGTCAGAGACCTGCATCACCTGGGCTATGCCCAGGAACTCTTCCGCACGATGGGCGGCTTCTCCAACTTCGCCATCAGCTTTTCGATCATCTCGATCCTGACCGGCGCGGTCATCCTGTTCGACTACGGCCTGGCTTGGGGCGGCCCGGCGGCGAGCACCATCGGCTGGCCGCTCGTCTCCCTCTTCACCCTCATGATCGCCGCCGCAATGGCGGAGATTGCGTCCGCGTACCCGACGGCCGGCGGCCTCTACTACTGGTCGAGCCGGATGAAGAACAAGGACTGGGGCTGGTGGACGGCCTGGTTCAACCTGGCCGGCCAGATCGCGATCGTCGCCGGCATCGATTTCGCCGCGGCCTCGTTCGTCAACTCGGCGATCGTCACGCCGATCCTGTCCAACTTCGGGATCGCCTACGGCAACGGCTCGCTGATCTTCGGCTCGTCACTCGTGAGCGGCCAGCTGCTGACGATGGCCGTGCTGATGGCGATCCAGCTCGTCCTCAACATCGCCGGCATCAAGATCGTGTCCTTGCTCAACGACGCCTCGGTCTGGTGGCACATCGGCACCGTAGCCGTCATCGTCGGCGCGCTCTTCCTGATCAGCTCCGGCAAGGCCCACGCCGACATCAGTGCCTTTGCCGTAGGGCCGCTCGATACGTCCGGCAGCGCCTCACCGTTCGGGTTCAACCTCGGGCCCGCCGTCGGCTACGCCGTTCCGATCGCCTTCCTCTTCTCCCTCCTGCAGGCGCAGTGGACCTACACGGGCTACGACGCCTCCGCCCACGTGGCGGAGGAGACCGTCGGCGCTCGACTCTCGAGCGCGTGGGGCGTCTTCATCTCGGTCGCCGTCTCGGCCGTCGTCGGCTACATCGTTCTCTTCGGCCTGGTGACGCACTTGCCCCCGCTCGACCAGATCATGAACTGCAATCCCGCGACGCAGAGCCTCTGCAGCGCCTACTACGGCGGCAACCCGGTCGTCTTCACTACCCTGAGCTACAACCTGGGGCAGCTCGGCGACGTCCTCGGCGCCGCGATCGCGGTGGCGATGAGCCTGTGCGGCCTGGCGTCAATCGCCGCCGCCGGCCGGATGCTCTTCGCCTTCAGCCGCGACCACGGCGTGCCCGGCTCGCCCTGGCTGCGCAAGGTCTCGCACCGCTTCCGCACACCGGCAAATGCGATCATCGCGATCGTCGTCTTCAGCTATCTGCTGACCAATGCGGCCTTCATCGCCGGCGGCGCCACCGCCATCGCGATCGTGACCGCGATCAGCACCATCGCGCTGTACTGGGCCTACGGCATCCCGATCTTCCTGGGCATCTTCGGCAAGCAGGACTGGCGAGATCTGGCCGTCTGGAAGCTCGGCCGTTACTCCAAGCTGGTGGCGGCCCTCGCGTGCCTGTGGATCGCCTTGATCTCGGTCCTGTTCCTGTGGCCGACCTCGGGCAACCCGTGGACGCTCATCGCATACGTCGTCTTCCTGGGCTTCCTGCTCGTCTACTACTTCGTATGGGCCCGGGCGCGTTTCAAGGGCCCGATCGTCGAGGTCGCCGAAGGCGAGCTCACGGAGATCGAGCTCGAATTCGAGCACGCGGCCGAGGAGATCGGCGGCGCTCACGCCTGAGCCGTTCCCCGGCTGAGCTGAATCGCAGAAGAGCGGCGGGCACTTCGCCCGCTGCTCTTTCATGTGTGGCCGCTAGACACGGCTCCGATTACTGGCCGCTGAACGTGCCCATGTAGTCCTTGAGAGCGCCCGGCCCTTCCCAGCCGACGATCACGACGCGGCTGCCGAGTGAGGCGATCCCGCTCGTTCTCGCTCCGGGGAAGTCCACGGGGTCCGACGCGGGCTTCCGCCAGTTATGGCCGTCGGCACTGGTCCATGCAGTCCAGTTGGCCGACCCGATGGGGGCGTCGAAGACGAGAATCTGCTTGTCCAGGATCGCCAGGTTGCCGCCGGAGGTCACCAGCCCGGACTGCTGCCAGACCAGGCCCGTCACCGACCACCACCACGTGGTCGTGGTTGGGGCCGGGACCGGCGTCGCCGCCGGCTTGGCGGTCGCCTTGGGCGAAGCCTTGGCGGAAGCGGAGGCGGAGCTCGAAGGCGCGGCGGACGCGGTGCCGGCCGAGCCGGAAGGCAGCGCCGACGACCCCGGTACGACCGGTGGAGCGGTCGCGGCGGCGGCCACGAGCGAGTTGCCGATTCCGAAGAGGGCGGTCACCTTCGGCGGGAGGTGCCAGTCCGTCCGGATCGTCCAGGTCCGGCCGTCGGGGGAGGTCCAGGCCGTCGTGGCGCCATTTCGGGCCGGGTCCGTGCCGACCGCCACGTAGCCGTAGCGGTAGGTCGCCACGGTCAGCGCAAAGCCGTCGCCGACCGTGATCGAGCTTGCCTGCCAGGTGTCGCCGTTGTCGGTGGAGTACATGATCTGGGAGCCACCCGCCTCGTCGGAGGAGACGACGAAGCCGCTCGGCCCGGGCGTGATGGATGAGAACTCGGGCGGGGTGTCGTCCTGGAATTGCGCCTGCTTCCACGTTCCCGATTGGGTCATGTGCCAGATCATGCCGTTGTCGCCGGAGCTGTTGGTCACCTTGCCGACGGCGACGATGCCACCCTGACCGTCCGGAACGGCCTGCAGGATCACCGGCCGGCCGGTGACGCCGCCCTTGGGAGTCAACCCCGTGGAGTCGGTCTCGCGAGACCAGAGGCTGCCGTCCGGCGAGCTGAAGATCGAGGTTCCGGTGGGACCCGTGGCAAAGACCAGGAAGCGGTCCTTCGAGGTCGTGATCGGGCCCAGCGTGAAGTCCTTGTTGACGTCGGCGATCATCGGCGAGTTGCCGGTCTGCAGCGACAGGGCGTAGTTCGCCGGCGGGGCGGATTGGCTGGCGGGGGGACGGGCCGGCCCGAGGACCAGATCGCCGCTGAGTGCGGCGAGGCCGCCAATCGATCCGCCGATCGCTCCGCCGATCATGAGGACGCGGCTGCCGACCGTCACCACGTGAGCGTGGGTGAGCGGGGCGCCCGTGCTGGGGATCGGCAGCCAGTCGAAGCCGCTCTCCGAGACCCACAGGATCTCCGCGTCGGCGGGCACGGGCGTGCTGCCCGGGAGCGTGGGTCCGGCCGTCACGGCGGCCGATGCCGTGCTCGGCGGCGGCGCGCCGAAGGCGACGAGGGCGCCCTCCACGCTGGCGACGCCGTCCATGGCCACGTTCGGCCGGTCGGCCGGGGCGGTGGTCTTGGTCCAGGTGATGCCGTCCAGGGAGCTCCACGAGGCGGCGAGCCCGGGGGCGGTGTCGCTCAGGTCGCTGCCGACGGCGACAATCGCGCCGTCCACGGTCGAGATGCCGTGCGTGTCGAACCCGTCCAGCGACGTCTTTGCCTGCACCCAGTCGCGGCCGGTTGCCGAGAACCAGGCCGCCGAACGCGTCGGCCCGGTTCCGGTCCATAGACCGATGATCACGAAGCCGCCCGACCACGTGCCTACGGCCCGCGGCGTGTACGACCCGGCCGCTGTCGAAGCCCCGGGCAGCACCTGGGCCGACCACTTCCGGCCGTCGGTAGAGAGCCAGGCCACGCCGTTCCCGGCGGCGACGACGGTCCCGGATCTCGAGACGGTCCCGGCGACCATCTCCTGACCCTTTGCCGCCTCGACCTCCATGGGCGTCCAGGAGGTGCCGTCCCGGGAGTGCCAGGCGCTGGCGACGACGTCCGTGGGA
>JBEKKR010000046.1:0-9544 GCA_050010635.1 Candidatus Limnocylindrales bacterium | reverse complement strand
TTCCAGTGGGAGAGTAGAGCGCATGAGTTCGATGGACTACGCCGGACCGGAGCGGCGCCGGTCAGGGCCGGGCGGCCGGGGCGGAGAAAAGACGACGATTCTCCTGGTCGACGATCACGCGCTCTTCCGGGTGGGCGTGCGCAACATCCTGGAGAAAGAGCCCGGCTTCGAGATCGTGGGCGAGGCGGATGACACGCGGAGCGCCTTCGACCTCTCCGTGCAGCTGTCGCCCGACATCATCCTCATGGACCTCTCCCTGCCCGCTCCGGGCGGCATCGAGACGACTCAGCGGATCAAGCGCGAGCTGCCGTCGGCGGGGATCATCGTCCTGGCGGTCAACGAGGACGAGGATGCCCTTTTCGACGCGATCAAGGCCGGCGCGGCCGCATTCATCCTCAAGGACGTCGCCCCGGACGACCTCGTCGCAATAATCCACCGCGTCGCCAGTGGCGAATACCTGATCAACGACAAGGTCTTTGCCAAGCCCGCGGTCGCCAGCCGGGTTCTCAAGGAGTTCCGCGAGCTGGCCATATACGGCCAGGAGGCGGCCCCGATCTTCGCGCCGCTCTCGCCGCGCGAAGTCGAGATCCTCGACAACATCGCGCAGGGCATGACCAACAAGCAGGTCGCCTACGCGCTGTCGATCAGCGAGCAGACCGTCAAGAACCACATGTCCAGCATCCTGCGCAAGCTCAGCGTGAACGACCGCACCCAGGCGGTCGTCTACGCCATGCGCCAGGGCTGGATCCGAATGCCCGAGGACTGAGCGCGCCCGTGGCCATAGAACCGATACCGCTCCCGCTTCTGGAGATCGCGGAGCGGGCCCGGCGCGAAGTCGACCTCCTCACACGGGAGATCGGCGAGATCGAAATGCTCGTCAACCAGGCCCGCACCGAGGCGACCAGGCATGAGCAGAAACGTGCCCAGGCGGCCGAAAAGGCCGGGGCGTCGGGCAAGGAACCCGAGGGCGAGGACGACGAGGGCAGCGACCAGCTTGTCGCTCTGACCAAGCGATCCGCGATCATGGAAGCGCAGGTCGACGTCCTCGAGGGCAAGCTCAAGATCCTGGCCCGGTTTCGCGATAGCCTGCGCCGCTACAGTGCCGACCTCGATCGCGCCTCGATGGGCGGAGCCGTTCCGCAGCACACGGCAGACAAGCTCGACACGAGCACGCCGCTCCCACCGGCCGTCTCGCGACTCGTGCTTGCCGCCCAGGAAGACCTTCGCCGTGAGATCGCCAGGGCGATGCACGACGGCCCGGCCCAGAGCCTTACCAACATCGTTCTGCAGGCCCAGATCGTCGAGCGCCTGCTCGACCGCGACCCGGCCCAGGCCAAGGCCGAGATCGGGGAGCTCGTCGGGATGGTCCAGCACACCCTGGACGCGACGAAGGCCTTCATATTCGACGTCAGGCCGATGGTCCTCGACGACCTCGGGCTGGTGCCGACCTTGCGCCGAGTCGCCAGCGATCGCGGCCGGCGCTCGCAGGTCCCGATCGAGTTCGAGTCGTACGGAGCGGACCGGCGGCTGCCGATGGACATCGAGAGTGCTCTGTTCCGACTCATCGACGAGACCCTCACCGGCTTCCTGGCGTGCCACCCGGACCGCATCTCGATACGGTTCGAATGGGGCTCCGACAAGACCGAGGCCCGGATCGCGGCGAAGCGCGACGATGTAGAGCCGATCGAGGAGCCGGTGGACGAGGCGCCGCCGCCACCACGGCCATCGGGCAAGCGCGGCGAGGCGGCCGAGCGCGAGATCCCGGAGGCTCTCAAGGCGATGATCGAGGAGACTCGCGCGGCCAAGGTCAGCCGCGCCGCCCGGGCCAACCAGCCGCTCGCCCTTCCGGCGAACACGTGGCGCGAGGTCCAGCAGCGCGCCGACACCATCGGTGTCAGCGCCGAGCTCGTTGACGAGGGCCGGGAAGTCGTCCTGGTCCTGCCGGCGAGTTGAGGCCGGCACGGGCAGTCCGGCCGTCGGGGGCCGCCCCGGCTCGCGTTCCGGCCCGCCCCGCCCCGCGTGAACGCCCGGCGAGCCTGTGCGCGGCCGGCCAGGGCCTGATCGAGTATGGCCTGATCCTGGGCATCATGGCCATCGTCTGCATCGTCTCGCTGGTCTTCTTCGGTGACCAGCTGTCGTCGTTGCTGAGCCTGATCGCCTCCGCCGTGTGAGTGACGGGCGTACGACGGTTGCAGCCACAGGTCCCATGACGAATAGCCCGATGGATTCCGTAGATTCCCATGCCTATGATCTGCTTGGAATCTCTTGCAGGGGCGCAGTCATCTAGGAGAACGCAATGATTGTTAGATCCGAAAAGGGCCAGGGCCTGGCCGAATACGCCCTCATCCTCGCGCTCATCGCGATCCTCGCCATCGCGGCCCTGGGCGTCCTAAGCGGCGCGATCAACGGCATCCTCAGCAACATCGCCACAGCTATGTAGTTTTAGCTGCCACGATAGGAAGCGGGCGGCGCCCAGCGCGCGGCCCGCTTTCTGTATCTCTCGCAAGGTCGGGATAGGGCTTATTGAGGGGCCGAGCCCGAGAATCCTTCCTATGTCGCCTAGCCCATTCGTATAGTCGTGGTTAGGTTGGCCGCAAGGCTACCGTGGTGACTACTGTCACATGTGCTCGGGAGTATCGTCGTGAAGCGGTCCAATCGATTGCTGATCCTGCTCGGTCTCATCGTCGCCATCTCCGGCGCCGTCGCAGCTGCCGTTGTCGCGAATGGCAGTGGAGGCGGAGGCAACGCGAACCAGGCCGGGTCGAGCGCGTCACCAACTCCTACGCCGGAGCCTACGGTCCAGGTCGTCGTCGCCAAACAAGACATCCACGCCGGCGATCAGATCACGGCTGAGATGGTCGGGTTGAAGCCGATAACCCTCTCGGAGCGCGACGCCCTCGGCGCGGACACCTTCTCGAGCGTCGACCAGGTCATCGGCAACATCGCGGGCTCCGACATCGGCAACGGCAAGGCGATCGTGGCCAGCCGGGACTTCATCTCCACGTCCGGGGCCGTGTCGGAGGGCAAGGACCTTTCCGGCGCGATCACAAAAGGTATGGTCGCCGTCTCCATGGAGATCGACCAGACGAACGGCGTTGGCACGCTCATCGTGCCTGGTGACCACGTAGACATCATCCTCAGCGTGTACGTGGACGCACTCGCGCTGACCGCCCCAGACGCCGCCAAGAACTCGATCGTCCTCGCGGGCGGGCAGCAGGTCACCAGCAAGATGGTGATCCGCAACCGACGGATCCTGGCCACGCTCCTGCCGCCGGCCGAGCCGGTCGGGGGTGCGCCCACCGCGAACCCCTCCCCGCTGGGGGCCACCCCGGCGCCGTCCGCTGGAGTCATCCAGTTCAACAGCCGCCACATGGTCGCGATCGTGGAGGTCATGCCGGAGGAGGCCGAAGTCATCCGCTGGGCCCAGCGCGCTGAGAAGCTTGACCCCCAGAACTACATCGATCTCTCGTTCGCGCTGCGGTCACGCGCCGACGACGACACCAAGGGCTCGCACACGGACACGGCCGGCATCACGTACTACCAGCTCGTCCAGAACTACGGCGTTCTCCCGCCCGACCCACGAGCCATGATCCCCTCGAAGCTCGGCATCGTGATCCAATGGTAGGCCGCTTCGCCGTCCGGCGGAGCCCCAGGTGGCCGAACAGACCGGCCTCTCCGGCACTCGGAAAGCGATTGATCTAGATGGCTGACCGGATAAAGGTCCTTATCGTCGACGACATCCCGGAAACGCGCGACCACCTCGCGAAGTTGCTCGGATTCGAGTCCGACATCGACGTGATCGGGACCGCGGCATCGGGTGCCGAGGCGATCGAGCTGGCGTCGAGGCTTCTGCCCGATGTCGTCTTGATGGACATCAACATGCCCGACATGGACGGCATCGCCGCAACGGAGCGCCTCTCGTCCCAGGTCCCGAGCGCCTCCGTGGTGATGATGTCCGTCCAGGGCGAGGCCGACTACCTGCGTCGTTCGATGCTGGCTGGCGCGCGGGAATTCCTCGTCAAGCCCTTCAGCAGCGACGAGCTGACTGCGTCCATCCGCCAGGTCTACTCCCGCGAGAAGGAGAAGGCCGGCCGGGCAGCCGTCACGCTTGCGGCTCGAAACCAGGAGCCGACTCAGGCAGGCCAGGTCGTGGCCGTCTTCAGCCCGAAAGGCGGCGTTGGGCGCACGACGATCGCCGTCAACCTTGCTGTAGCCGCCGCATCCGAGCTGGGCAAGAAGGTCACCCTCGTCGACGCGTCGTTCCAATTCGGCGATGTCGCCGTCCTGCTGAACCTCAACCCCAAGGACAAGTCGATGGCCGAGCTCGTACCCGAGCTCGAGCAGGGACGCGATCCGGATTCGGTCGACACCTTCACCCTGACGCACTCGTCGGGGATCCACGTGCTGCTCGCGCCGCCGTCGCCGGAGATGGCCGAGCTGATCACCCCCGCCGGTGTGAAGCACGTCATCGAGATCCTGCGCCAGCACAGCGAGCTGGTCGTGGTCGATTGCGCAGCGTGGTTCAACGATACACTGCTGGGTATCCTTGACCTGGCAGACGTAGTGCTGACCGTGCTCACCCTCGAAATCACGAGCATCAAGAACATCAGGCTTTTTCTCGAGGTGGCCGAGCAGCTCGGCTACTCGCACAAGATCCGCCTGGTCCTCAATCGAGCCGACACCACCCTGGGGATCAGGGTGGCCGACGTCGAGCACTCGATCGGCCGGAAGGTCGACTATACGATCGTCAGCGACGGCCGGGTTGTTGTGTATGCCCTCAACCGGGGCGTGCCGTTCGTCCTGAGCAACCGAGAGAGCCAGGTATCTCAGGACGTTCTCCGCCTGGCGACGTCAATCGTAGGAAGCCGAGAGTCGCGCGAAGAGGACGCCCGCAAGGTACCTCAAAAGGGCAAGTCGCTCTTCGCATGGAGATAGTCGCCCGGCGTGCGGGCCAGCAAGGGGTGTAGGCGATGTCCCTTCTGAAGCGAATCGAAACTGCGCGACCGGGTGTGGCGCCCGGCGCTCCGGGTGTGGCGCCCGGAGCTCCGGGTGTGGCGCCCGGCGCTCCGGGTGTGGCGCCCTCGGCGCCTCCGGGCCCTCCCGGAGTGAGCCAGGGCCTGCAAGGCCAGCGCCTCGTGAGCCAGACTCCCGTGCGCGAGTCGCTGCGCGAGGTCAAGTTCCGAATCCAATCGCGGGTCATCCAGGACCTGGACCCGAAGCTCGATCTGGCCAACCAGGTCGAAGTCCGGAGGCAGATCGAGGAGATCTTCGGCCGCGTCATCGATGAGGAAGGACTTGCCCTCACCCGCGCCGAGCGCGTCAGGATGCTCGAGCAGATCACGGACGAGATCATCGGACTCGGTCCGTTGGAACCGCTGCTCCGCGACGACACGGTGACTGAAATCATGGTCAACGGCCCGCGCCAGGTCTACATCGAGCGCGCCGGCCGCTTGGAGCTGACCAACGTCATCTTCCAGAACGACGACCACGTGATGCGCATCATCGATCGGATCATCGCCCCGATCGGCCGGCGCATCGACGAGTCGAGCCCGATGGTGGACGCCCGCTTGACCGATGGTTCCCGCGTCAACGCGATCATCCCGCCGCTGTCCCTGGTCGGACCCGTGATCACCATCCGGAAGTTCTCGGCCTCACCCTTCACGGTGGAAGACCTGATCCGCTTCGGCACGGCCACCCCCGAAATGTTCGACTTCCTGCGCGCCTGCGTGGAAGCCCGCCTCAACATCTTCGTGTCCGGCGGCACCGGTTCCGGCAAGACGACCACTCTCAACGTCCTTTCGTCGTTCATTCCGAACGACGAGCGCATCATCACCGTCGAGGACGCGGCCGAGCTGCAGCTCCGCCAGGAGCACGTGGTAACGCTGGAGTCCCGTCCGCCCAACATCGAGGGTCGCGGCGCCATTCCGATCCGCGAGCTCGTCCGCAACTCACTGCGAATGCGGCCCGACCGCATCATTGTCGGCGAGTGCCGAGGCGGCGAGGCGCTCGACATGCTCCAGGCCATGAACACGGGCCACGACGGCTCGATGTCCACCGGCCACGCCAACACCCCGCGCGACATGCTCTCCCGCCTCGAGACGATGGTCCTCATGGCCGGTGTCGACCTGCCGCTGCGGGCCATCAGGGAGCAGGTTTCGTCGGCGGTGGACCTCATCGTTCACCAGACCCGAATGAAGGATGGAACTCGCCGCATCGAGTACATCACCGAGGTCCAGGGCATGGAAGGCGACGTCGTCGTCATGCAGGATGTCTTCCTGTTCGAGCAGACCGGCGTCATCGACGGCAAGATCCAGGGTCGGCTGCGACCGACAGGAATTCGGCCCAAGTTCGTCGAGAAATTCGAGATCATGGGCATCCACCTGCCACGCGGCCTCTTCGGCTTTGCATAGGCCGGAGCGGGGAGAAGCGTCATGTTAGGGCTCGCAATTGGCATCCTGGTCTTCATCGGGTTGATGCTGATCATTCTCGGCCTTGCCAGCTCAGGCCGGGGCAGCGGCATCAGCGCCCGACTCGAGCGCTACGTGGCCGGTAAGGCGGAAGCGCCGACAACTTCCAATGCGGCGCAGGGGGGCCCCAACCTGGGCGACATCCTGGCCCAGAGCGTGGCCCTGGCCCGCCTCAACCGTGTCGTTGAGCAGAGGGACTTCGGCGCCAACCTCGCCCGCGACATCGCGCGCGCGGACCTGAAGCTCAAGCCGGGTGAGTTCATGGGCATCTGGGCCGGTGTCGTCGTAGCGGTGCCAATGCTCTTCCTGGTCCTCAGCGTGGTCCTGAGTCCCCTGGGCACACCCATTGCCCTCGTGATCGGTGCCATCGTCGGGTTCTTCCTGCCTCGCATCTGGCTCGGTCGCCGCCGGGCCTCACGTCTGAACGCTTTCAACAAGCAGCTACCGGACACCATCACCCTAATCGCCAACGCTCTGCGGGCCGGCTCGTCGTTCCTTCAGGCAATCGAGATGGTCGTCCGCGAGTCGACTCCGCCGATCACGACCGAGTTCGGGCGAGTCGTTCGTGAGGTCAACCTCGGCCTCGCCTTCGACGTGGCCCTGGAGAACATGGTCCGGCGCGTCAGGTCGGACGACCTCGAGCTGATGGCGACGGCCATCACCATCCAGCACCAGGTCGGCGGCAACCTCGCCGAGATCCTCGACTCGATCGCCTTCACCATCCGCGAGCGAGTCCGGATCAAGGGCGAGATCCGGACCCTGACCGCTCAGCAGCGCCTCTCCGGCTATGTCGTGGCCGGCATGCCGATCATCCTGATGGGGGTTCTGTTCGTCATTGCGCCCAACTTCATGAAACCGATGTTCGAGAACCCGCCCGGCATAATGGACCTGCCCATGGGCCTTTTCGTTCTGGGCCTCGGCGGGTTTTTCATGCTGATCGGGTTCCTCCTGATCCAGCGCATCGTCGCCATCGAGGTCTGAGACATGATCGGGATCATCCTTGGAGCCATGGTCGGTGGCGGGATACTGGTGCTGGTCATCGGCCTTGCCGCCAATTCGCCGGTGGACCCCGTCCAGGCCAGATTGACCCAGCTGGGTTCGATCGAGGCCCGCAACCTCGAGGAACTCGAACTCCAGCAGCCCTTCGCCGAGCGGACTCTGAGGCCGTTCATCGCCCGGCTCTCGAGAATGGGCAGCCGTCTCAGCAGCGCATCATCGTCCGACAACGCCGAGAAGCGACTTGCCATGGCCGGCAATCCCGGAGACCTGCGGCTGACCGATTGGATCGGCGTGAAGATGCTCGTAGGAATCTTCCTGGGAGGGTTCCTGTTCATCGTGCTCGGCCTGGTCGCGGGAGGCCTCCTGACGGGTCTGTTCCTCGGTGTCGTCGGGATCGGGATCGGCTACCTGGTGCCGGAGTTCTGGCTGGGCGGCCGCATCAAGGCCCGCCAGAAGGTCATCCTCAAGATGATCCCGGACACGCTGGACCTGTTGACCATCTCCGTTCGCGCCGGCCTCGGATTCGACGCCGCCCTCGCGAAAGTGGTGGAGAAGCTGCCGGGTCCTCTCTCCGACGAGTTCCGGCGTGCGCTGGCCGAAGTTCGCGTCGGCAAGACGCGGCGGGACGCGCTCCGAGACATGATCCCTCGGACCAACGTCCAGCCCCTCTCCAACTTCATCGGAGCGATCATCCAGGCCGAGCAGCTGGGTGTCTCGATCGCCAAGGTGCTCCAGGTCCAGTCCGAGCAGCTCCGCATCGAGCGCCGGCAGCGAGCCGAGGAGATGGCGGCCAAGGCGCCGATCAAGATGCTGTTCCCGCTGGTCGGCTGCATCTTCCCCTCACTCTTCATCGTCATCCTCGGCCCGGCCATCATCTCGATCGTCAAGACGCTGGGGAACGGCAACATCAAGTGAGCCGGCCGCCGCTGGTCGCGCGCAACGTCAGCCGCGGAACGGTGCTGGCGGGGCGACTCGAGGATGGCTCCTCCTTCTGGTCCAAGTTCATGGGCCTGATGGGCCGTCGCTCGTTGCCGGTCGGCGCCGGGTTGTGGCTTCCGGGAGAGAACGGCATCCACATGCTGTTCATGAGGTTCGCGATAGATGTCGTCTTCGTGGCGCCGCCGGCCGATGGCCGGACCGGCTCGCGGCGAGTTCTCTCGGCCCGCAGGGCGATACCGCCGTGGCGCGGCGTAGTCTGGCGAGTTGCAGGCGCCAAAGGTGTGATCGAGCTGCCGGTCGGCACGATCGATGCAAGCGGCACGGTCGCCGGCGACGAAATAGCGATCGATCCGGCCTAGGCTGCCCGGTTCGGTCGCGGCCGGGCCCGCACCCGAACCTGAGCCCGAACCTGAGCCCGGGTCCCTGCGCCGGGCAACCGGCGGATAAGCGCCGGGTGAGCCACACCCGCTAGCGTTCGTGGATGACACCACGAGCCTTCTCCGCCGCACAAGCCATGCTGGACGTGGCGCTTCCGCCTGCCTGTGCCGGCTGCGGAGCGGAGGGGCTCGCCCTGTGCGG
Organism: Candidatus Limnocylindrales bacterium; assembly: GCA_050010635.1. Classification (GTDB taxonomy): domain Bacteria; phylum Chloroflexota; class Limnocylindria; order Limnocylindrales; family CSP1-4; genus Fen-1039. Next base: position 560 of record JBEKKR010000046.1, on the reverse strand, counting down.
ACGCTGCGGTCGAGCCCTGGAGGTCCGTCTGACGCTGCCGGCCGGGGCCCCGATCGGACTTCCGTCCGCGACCCCGATGCCGCTCGCTCAGCTGGAATGGTGCGCCTCGTTCTCGGGGCCGGTGAGAGCGGCCCTGCACGGGCTCAAGTACGCGGGCGAGCGGCGTCTGACGGAACCGCTCGCGGCCGCCGTGGCCGCTCGCTGGAGGATCGCCGGGGCGGGCGGCGAGTTGCTCGTGCCGGTCCCGGTCCACGCCGAACGGGCCAGGCGGCGCGGCTACGATCAGGCCGTCCTGCTGACGATGGACGTCGCCCGCCGGCTTGGACTGCCCTGGCTGGCTGCCCTGGAGCGGACCCGCAATACGTCGCCCCAGTTCGACCTGGGCCGTCGGGCGCGACGCGTCAACGTCGCCGGTGCCTTCGCGGTCCGGGGACAGTGGGAAGCCGCGCAGGTCATGGGGCGGTGGATCGTGCTGGTCGACGACGTCGTGACCACGGGCTCGACGCTCGTTGCCTGCGCCGAAGCGCTGCGCGCCGCCGGGGCGGCCGCCGTCTCGGCCG
>JBEKKR010000045.1:0-10184 GCA_050010635.1 Candidatus Limnocylindrales bacterium | reverse complement strand
ACCCTGCTCGCCGTTGGTCGACTCGTAGAGCTCGGCCTGATCGCGGGCCCAACTGGCTGTGCTCGGTTCGTATTCTCCGGTGAGCGGCATGGTCCTGTTCCTCCGCTGTTCGCGCCAGTCCACGGAGTATGGAGGCGCGGGACCGATCAGGCGGTCGACGGATCGAGGGGGTCAGGGGGTCAGCCGAACCGGGACCGGGAGCCCTTGCACGACCTCGAGCACGGCGCGGTCACCGAGGGGCGCGGCGAGCTCGACCTCGGCAGTGCGGCGGGCGCCGACAGACGTACACATCACAGGGAGGGGCGGTGCTCCGTCACGATGACCACGACTGCCGTTTGGGACTCGACCGCCTCGGCCGTGTAGTCGGCGCCGCACGGCTGACCGCCCGGCCCGGGCGCCCCTACGAAGGAGACCGTGGGCCGCCGCCCGCCGATGGTTCCGGTCGCCGAGTCGATCGAGATGCCGACAGGCGGGTTGGTCGAATCCCAGGCCGGCGGGACGACCGCGACGCGGTCGGCGATCGCGACCTGGGTCACCCGGACGGCCGTGCCCTGCACGGTGAACTCCCACACCGGTGCATCCGCGGGGCCGCGGCTTGTGTCGACCGACCCACTGGTCAGCCGGGCTCCGGTGATCTGCAACGGCACGCAATCGGGGCAGGACCCCTCGCCGGCGGCTTTCACGTCCGACAGAGCCCGCTGCGCGGAGATCAGCCGAACCGTCTTCGTGCTACCGTCCGGCCAGCGCACGTCGCCATCAGGCGGCGTGTCCGCAGGCAGGGTGACGGCTGCCTCGACCAGGCCGGACATCAGGGCAAGCTTGTTGTTGCTGCCAACCGCCTCTTCCGAATCCCCGACCTGAGCGGTCAGCTCGCCCACGAGAACGACGCCGGATTGCCCGCTGCCTGCTGCGACCGCGTCGGCCCATCTGGTCAGGTCCGCCTGAGCCTCCCGGTGGAGCCTCGACGAGTCGCCATTCAACGGTACAAGCTCGAGGATCGCACAGCTGGACACTACGGCCGCGAGTGCAATTGCCGCGGCGATACCGATCCGCCGAAGCTGTCCGGCCAACTGTCGGTCCCTCCTTCCGCTCGGCAACCGTTCGAAGTTGGACGGCAGACCGCTGATGCCGAGACGTGTGCCTCAGGTGCCGCGTGAGCGCCTGTCGGCTGGGATCGGGGCAGAGCCAGAACCGCGCCCGGGCACCCCCTGCCGCATCGCCTTTGGCTTCGCGGTGGGAGTGACGTCGACGATGTAGCCGTCGGCCAGCAGTTTGGCGTAGCGGCCGCGCTGGACGGACGGGCCGCGCCCCTCTGAGAGCTGATCAGGGTTCTTCTTCGTAGTCACGTCGTTCCCCGGCAGTGGCCGGTATTGCGGAGATGATCCGAATCGTAGACCCGGTCTCGACGGTTGTCACTCTCAGCAGCCGGCCCGCTCGAGACACGCCGACCGTCGTCCATCGCTCCTCACCTACTGAATGAGTCTGGTCCCGAACTGACGTTGCAAGCGGATCGAGGATGGCTTCGACCGCGTCGTAAAAGCTGACGCCGTGTCTTCGTGCCTGAGGTGCGAAGGCTGAGTGGCGATCCCGCGGATTGTCTGGGACGAAATCAAGGAGACGGCGAACCGTCGTTCGATCGTCTTGCTAGATGAGAGCAGAGGGCGATCACCCGACGCTTACCAGGGGTCCAGCAACCGCCGCGGCACCCCATGTCGCCTGCGACTCGCCAACTCCCCGATCGGCTGACCCGGCGTGCGGTCGGACGCGTGATCCCGGTAGCCGAGAGCTTGATTCGGCGGCAAGATGACGGCGTGACGGACCGAGAAACTCATGCGGATCGAAGCCGGGATTCGGGCGCCGGACGGCACCGGGTCGTCATCGTAGGCGGAGGATTCGCCGGGCTGTATGCGGCCCGGGAGCTCGGCAAGGAGCCGGCGGTCGAGCTAACGCTCGTCGACCGGCGCAACTACCACCTCTTCCAGCCTCTGCTCTATCAGGTTGCAACCGGCGCCCTGTCGCCGGGCGACATCGCGCAACCCCTGCGCGCCATCCTGCGCCGCAATCAGAACACACGCGTTCTCCTCGGCGAGGCGGTCGGGCTCGATCCAGTCGCCCGCCGGATCGAACTGAACGACGGCGGAACCGTCGACTACGACACGCTCATCGTTGCCACCGGCGCGCGGCATGCCTATTTCGGCCACGACGAATGGGCGCCGCTGGCGCCCGGGCTCAAGACAGTGGAGGACGCCACCGAGATCCGGCGTCGCATCCTCATCGCCTACGAGGCCGCTGAGCGCGAGGCGGACCCGGCCCGACGGGCCGAGTGGATGACGTTCGTGGTGGTCGGAGCGGGCCCGACTGGAGCCGAACTTGCCGGGGCTCTCGGCGAGATCTCGCGCGACACGCTGCGCCGCGACTTCCGGTCCATCCACCCCGCCGATGCCAGAGTGCTCCTCGTCGAGGCGCTCGATCGAGTCCTGCCGACATACCCCGAAACGCTGTCGGGTTCGGCCAAACGCCAGCTCGAACGCCTGGGCGTGACCGTTCGGACATCGACCAGGGTGACGGCGATCGACGACAGCGGGATCGACGTCGTCGTTGGCGGCGGAGGCTCGGACCGCACGGAGCGGATCCCGGCGCGAACCATCCTCTGGGCGGCGGGCGTACACGCATCGAGCTTCGGCCGCAAGGTCGCCGAGGCGCTCGGCGTCGAGACCGATCGGGCGGGTCGGGTGCCAGTCGGTGCCGACCTCACCGTGGCGGGTCATCGCGAGGTGATGATTCTGGGCGACCTCGCCGTCGCCACGCGTCAGGGCGGGAAGGTTGTGCCGGGCGTCGCGCCGGCCGCGATCCAGGAGGGCACCTACGCGGCGAAGTCGATCCGGCGGCGCCTGCGCGGCGATGCGCCCGAACCGTTCCGCTATCGGGACCGCGGCGACGTCGCGGTCATCGGGCGGCTATCCGGCGTGGCCGATATCCGCTGGCTCGGCCGGTTCGGCCAGATGAGCGGCTTTCTGGCATGGGGGATGTGGCTCGGGGTCCACATCGTCTATCTCATCGGTTTCGCCAACCGGCTGGTCGTGATCATCCGCTGGGCCTGGAGCTTCCTGACGCACGGCCGCGGCACCCGATTGATCACCGGCGAGCCTCACCTGCCCCCGATCAAGCAGCCCGAACGGCTGGACTGACCGGCCTGTCAGTTCAGCCGGCGCAAGATCCAAACCCTGCGCTGGAATCAATACGGGGTCGCGAGGATGACCCGCGGCCCCGTGATTGTTCAGTTTGATCGTGGCCGATCTCCGGCCGCGGAAAAGCGGACTATCGGGAGAAGCGTCGCCGGCGCCGAGCGACCAGGAAGGTCAGCCCGAAGAACGCATTCGCGTGACGGAACCACACCGCTCGCACCGGGTCAATGTGCGGCGCGACACAGGCTCACCTGGCGGTTCTGACACGGGTTGCTCGCGACCGACTCGTCAAGCCCGCTCGTACACCGCCACGTACCAGAGCCCACGCGTCTCGCTGGCGCGCCGGTCGAACCCCGCAGAACGAAGCGTTCGATCGATCCGATCCAGGTGGTGGACGAACGTCGCGCACGGGCGCCCGCGCAATCCATTCCAGCCGTTGTCGAGCCGACGGCTCATCCGCGCCGCCAGCCCGCGCCAGCCGTGGGAATTCGGGACCGAGAAAGCGTAGTAGCGTCGGGCGGCCGGCATCGAATTGGCGAGGAGTTTGTCGGCATCCGGGTAACAGCAGATGACCCGATCGAGCACGACCCAGTCGTGCGGGTCGAGCGGCACCTCCGCCCCGTCGCCGACTGCCAGTGTCGTCCGGTCGGCCAACCCCCAGGCAGCAAACCGATCGCGGGCAATCTCGATGCTGGCGCGTGAGAGTTCGAGCCCGCTGGCACCCGCGGCGCCCGCGCGCAGCAGCTCGGCCATCAAGCCGCCCCGGCCGCAACCGAGCTCAAGGACCGTCCGACCGGTCGGATCGCCGAGAAGCCGTAGAAGCGACCGAGTCGTCGCATGGAGCGACGAACCCGCGCTCGAGCCGGAACGGTTGACCTTCGAGTCGAAGTGGAGGCCGATGCGCGCGCCGATCGACGTACCCGGCTCGCAGGCGCAACCCGAGCCATCCATGTCGCCATTGGCTTCCCGAAATCGATCGCTCATCGAGCCACTTTCAGCGCGGGCCGGCCGGCACTTCTGAACCGAAGAAGGAGCGCGATCCGTCCCCAGCCAGCTGCTTGAAGATGCCGAAGATCTCGTCCGGCGTGTATTGGGCATCCGTGTCCAGCCACCACGTCAACATGCCCAGATAGGCACTGACGATGAACTGCGTCGCGGCGGCGAGGGCGCGCTCGTCGCCACGCCAGGCCGGGAAGCACGCCTGGACGTGGTCCCGGACCAGCTTCGACAGCGGTTCCGGGAGCAACCTCCTGACGGTTTCGGCGCCCTGCCTCCCGATCATCGCCTTGAACGTTCGGCGATAGGTTGAGGCGGCCTCGAAGGCCCCTCGGAAGGGCTCGAGGAACTCGGCCGGGCCCGGCGGCTGACCGTTCTCCGGGTCGCCAGCCATCGCACCCCAGGTCGGATGCAGGGCCTCGAATTCGCTGACGAGCAGGTCGTCCTTGTCGCGGTAGTGGGCGTAGAAGGTGGACCGGCCCACGTCGGCACGGTCGAGGATGTCCTGGATGGTGACACGGTCGTAACCGCGCTCAAGGGTCAGCTCCACGAGCGCGTCGCGCAGGAGCTGCCGTGTCCGGCGCACCCGCCTGTCGGTCGTCGCCTCGGCCATCGCTCGGTCGCCTCCGTTCCGGGACATTTCGTCTCGCTCGTCCGGTTCCAGACGAATCCACCCGACTTGGTTGTTGACTTGCCGCCCGCAGGATACCAAATATCGAACACGCACTTCAATACCGAACGCGATGTTCGGTAACGATCCAACGGAGGCCGAATGGGACCGATGATCCAGGTGACTGGCATAAGCAAACGATACGGAGCCACGGTGGCGCTCGAAGGCGTAACCTTCAGCGCTCCGTCAGGAGCCGTCACCGGCTTCCTGGGTCCGAACGGGGCCGGCAAGACCACCACTCTGCGCATCCTCCTGGGGCTGGCCCGGCCGGATACCGGAACTGCATTGATCGACGGCAAACGCTACGCCGACCTGCCGTCTCCCCGACGCATGGTAGGAGCGGTGATCGATTCGATGGGCTTCGAGCCGGGTCGCAGCGGTCGCAACCACCTGCGGGTAGTCGCCCGAGCCGCTGGGATCGGCAAGGCCCGGGTCGACGAGGTTCTGGAGTTCGTCGACCTGACCGGCGCGGCCGACCGATCTGCCGGCGGTTACTCGCAAGGCATGCGGCAGCGGCTGGCGCTCGCCTGCGCGCTGCTCGGCGACCCTGCGGTGTTGCTGCTCGACGAGCCCGCGAACGGGCTCGACCCGGCCGGTATGGCCTGGCTGCGGCGCCTCCTCTCCGACTGGGCGGCCGAGGGCCGGACAGTGCTCTTCTCGAGCCACGTTCTGACCGAGGTCGAGTTCGTGGCGGATCGCATCGTGATCATCGACCACGGCCGCGTCGTGCGCGAGGGCGCGGCACAGAACCTGTATGGATCCGAGCGTGCCGTCGTGGTTCGCACCAGCGACGGCGTCTCTCTCGAACGGCTGGCCGCGGCCGAAGGCTGGGAAGTCCGCCGGGACGGTTCTGACCGTCTGGTGATCCGCGGCGCCACCTCCGCGGTGGTTGGCTCCGCCGTCGCAAAGGCCGGCATCGCTCTGAGCGAGCTCTCGTCCGAAGTCTCGGCCCGGCAGCTCGAGGAGCTCTTCCTGGATCTCACCATGACGGAGCATCAGGCATGAATGACTTGCTCGCCGCCGAAGTGTTGAAGCTGCGAACCACGCGGACGGTCGGCCTGCTGCTCGCGGGCATGGTCGGTCTCACCGCTCTGGCGGTCACCGGGGCGGTCATGCTGGCCGCAAACGCCAACCTGGACCTCCAGTCGGACCACGGGGTCCGGACGGTGCTGCACGTGAGCGCCAGCGGCGCCCTGTTCGTATTGGTGCTCGGGGCGATGATCTCCGCCGGCGAGTACCGCCACCGGACCGCCACCGACACCTTTCTGACCACGCCGCAGCGGTGGCGGGTGGTGGCCGCAAATCTGGTGACGGCGGCCGGCGCCGGAGTCGTGTTTGGGGCGCTCGCGGCCGGTTCGGCCGTCGCCATCGCCAGCCACGTCTACGCCCTCAAGGGCTACTCCTTCCCGCTCAGCTCGTCGGAAGCCTGGCAGATCCTCGGCGGAGCGGTCCTCTACGCAGCGCTTTTGGGTGCGCTGGGCGCCGCCACGGGAAGCCTGGTGCGCAACCAGGTCGGCGTCATCGTCGGCTGGCTCGTCTGGCTGCTCCTCGCGGAGAACATCGTCGTCGGCCTCGTGCCGGACCTCGGACGGTGGCTGCCGGGCGCGGCGGGACGAGGCCTGGTACTCGACCCGAACGGCGATTTCCTCTCGCAGCCGGTCGCGGCCGTGGTTCTGGCCACGTATGCCATCGCCATCGCCCTCGCCGCAATCGTGATCGAACGTCGACGGGACGCCTGAGGCCCGCCAGACCCACTTCCCACTCGACCCGCGGCCCTCTCCACCCGCGGCCCTCGCGAGCCGCGGCCCCCTCGAAGAACAAGGAGAAGTCATGGTTCGCAGGAACAAGCTCGCATTCGCACTCGCAGTCATCGGGGCGGTGACGATCGCCGCCCACCTCACGCTCGGCGCAGCCGGGGTCATGACCGCCACCCAGTGGCAGAGCGGGGCCCTGATCGGGCTGGTACTGCTCGCTGCCGGCGGCTTGAGGGCAGTGATGGCTCATTGACTCGAAGCGGCGTCTTCGCGTCCTCGATGAATTCGTCGCCGGCAGCGACCCGGGACCGCTACCCTCGTGCTCCTCCGCGGGCGTGGCCCCACATCGCCGCCTTGGAGGCAAGGAGGAGGTCGAACATGATCGCCCGGATCTGGCGAGGGGCGGTTCGGTCTGAGGATCGAGTCGCCTACGTCGACTACATCGAGGAAACGGGGATCCCAGGTTATGAGCGGGTGCCGGGGAATGCCGGCGCGTGGGTCTTGAGCCGGGACCTGGGTGATGGGCGAACCGAGATCGTGACGCTGAGCTTCTGGGAATCGGAGGCGGCTATTCGAGGCTTCGCCGGCGACCAGATCGATCAAGCAGTCTTCTACCCGGAGGACAATCGGTATCTGGTTGAGCGGGATCTGACCGTGACCCACTACCAGGTCGGCTAGATCCCCGGGCCATGTCAACGCGACGGCAATCGAAGACCCAGCGGACGTGCCCTGGTGTCGCGGCTCGGTTACTTGGCCGGGAACCCGGTGGCTAGAATGCGGGCCAGCTTGTCGATCTCGCCGGCCTCGAGAACCTGCGTCCGGGTGATCAGCTTCCGCAGCGAACGTGGGTCCTCCAGCTGAACCCCCCGGAAGGAGTCTGGCGGAAACAGCAGCGGCCAATCGACACCGATGAAGCACAGCACGGGTGTGATCACAACCTTGTGCCCGACGGACACGAGCAGCGTCTCGACCGCTTTGACCTGCCAACTCATGTTGTCGGCGAGGTGCGAGCAGTCTCGACCGCCGACGTAGAGGCGTTCGTCCGTGCGGAAGAAGCCGCCCTTGTCCCGGATCCGGAGACGGCCGTCATAGCGCTTGGCGTCGACGACGAAGATACCGGCCGGAGCGATCACGAGATGGTCGATGTTCCCGCGGGTACCCGGGACCCTTCGATCGTTGAGCACCACGATGTCCAGCAGATCGGCGAGCGCGTCGGCCAGCTCCCTCTCCCCACGCGCTCCCTTTGCCCAGGCGTGAGTCGACTGCGGCTCGTTCGTGAGGCCGAGGATGATCCCGCCGAGGCGTTTGCCGAATCTCTCCCTGACCCGAGCCTCCCGTTTGGCAGCTCGGCGGTCGTGCTCGCGCTGAGCCGAACCGCCGGCAGTCCCACCATCGATCGCGGCCGCCTCCATGACGATGGGATTGTCGGGGCAAGCCACGCAGCGGACGGTCTTCGAGACAGCGTGATACAAGGCCTCGGCCCCCTGAGGCAGCGATGAGCCACAGGCAACGCACGTGCCGGCGTACTTGAGATTGATTCTCTTCAGCTCGGCACGAGTCGGCTGAAGCGCAGATGCCGCTGCGGCATCGAGTCTTGGCATGCCAGGCGAGTCCGTCACCGTGGTCTGAGGATTGTCTCAACGTCCGATGCCAAGGCTCAGCGCACCTTCTGGCGCTCGAACTCGAGCATGGAAAGCTCTCGGTCAAAGTAATCGAGAGCCTGGCGAGCTAGCCACAAGCGGCGACTTTGATCTGGCCACGTCTCTTGGCCGCGCGGGCTGAATGGTAGGAAAAGGTTGCCGATCGACGCCGCGACCTGGCCGTGCGCAGTGTCGAGGTCAGCCAACTCATACGGCGGCAACAGCATCTGATCCGGCCCAGCCAATCGGTCTGCTTCGTCCCCCAGACGGGCGAGCTCAGCCTCGTCCGTGGACGAGAGGGACCCGCGTTCTATCAATTGCCGTGCGTCCACGACGAGGGACTTCGCCTCCTTCACGTACCCGTCCAGCTCCCTGAGATACGCGCCCTTTGTTGCCGTGTGTGAGCTGCGGTATTCCACCATCCAATCGTGCAACTGGGCCCAGTCGATTTGGAGTTGCGGGTCAAACACCGAAACCTCTCCGATTCGAGAGGGGCGGTACTCCGGTTTTACCGAGTCGGCGACCCAGAGCGCTCGGGCAATCCAGTTCGTCATCAGCTGGTCGGTAACGTCTGAGTAGACGAAGAGCCAGACGACATCCGCGAGCCGCTTCCCGTGCGTCCGCTCCACCAGCTCGTTCCTGGTGTAGTCGGATGCTCGTATCTGAGCCACCGCTTTCACAACGAGCTGCTCTGCGGCTTGCCGAGTCAATCCCTGCGCCACCAGGATATTGGCGCTGTAGCGCTTCGCCAGCGCGAAGCTGTTGTCGCTGAGCGAAAGCACGTGGAACGAATCGGCGCCGCCAGAAAGCGGCGGGGCAGCGCGGTTGGAGTACCCACAGGCACAGTTGGTCCCTGTAATCCAAGAGCCATCGTTCGGGCAAAGCTGGCCGTAGACCACCAGCAATCTGGCCAGATCTCCGCGGTCAAGGATCATCCAGTCAACACCAGCAGCATCTGCCAGCCACGCTAGCCGTTGCTTCACGTCGTCCTGGATGTCGCCAACGGCCGCGAGAACGACTAACCCAACGCCCGGTAGCTGGAAAGCTCGAATGAGCTGGTCGGCGACATCTCTGGCTGCCACCTTCTTCCATGCCCTGCCCTTGATCACGACTGCACTCAGCCGTGGCTGGCCGGCGACTGACAGATGCACAGTCACGAGGTCCGCAATCTCCGTCGGACCGTGGGGAGTCTCGTCCGTCTCGCCGATAATGCGGCTGAGCGCTGGTTCGAGCTGGAGCTTCTCATCTGCCGAGCGCAGACTGTCTATGACGTGAGGCTCGATCTCGGGCGCTTCGGCGATGAGACGGAACGCTTCCAGCCCCTCCGGCCGCCGCATCCGCTCTTTGGGGACGGACTGTTCAGTCACGTGCTATGCCCTCGCGCTGCGGGGGTCAGTTCGGCGTGCTTGTACTCGGCGGCGTCCGTGTTGTTGCGGAGCGCGTCGGCGGCCTGCCAGAGCTTGGCCTCCAGGCCGTTGGTAGCGCTGGCTTCGGGCGAACTAGAGCCGGCCGGTCGCGGGCCGGAGGCGCGGCTGGTTCGGGCGGCGCGTGGGCTCAATCTACGACCCCCAAGTTCGGCTACCTATGTGGCCGCGCCACAAGGACGGAGCGCGGTATACCCGGACTTGTCCAGCCTACTGCGTGGGACCGACCTGATGGTCGCGCATTTGTACGCAAACACAACGTGAGTCTCGCGTCTCGAATTGGCGGTCGAAGCACAACCGGCAGAGTGGAGCCTACGGCGTCAACGTCACTGACACAGGCATGCCCTGCGCCACCTCGAGCACGGTGCGATTGCCGAGCGGGGAAGATAGCGTCACGTCTGCCGTACGCCACGCGCCGACGGCGGTGCAGCCCAGCGAGAACCCGAACCGGGGATGCTCTGTCACGATCACGACCACTGCAGTCGAGGATTCGACCGCCTGGGCCGTGTAGTCGG
>JBEKKR010000044.1:0-10428 GCA_050010635.1 Candidatus Limnocylindrales bacterium | reverse complement strand
TCACCCGATACACGGGCCTGTGCCCGCTCGTGCGCCAGTCTGGCAACCGCGACGTCCGTGGGCCGCTGGCCAAGAACGGGCCCAAGTACCTGCGCTGGGCCCTGGTGGAGGCTGCCACCCACGCCGCCCGTGATCCGCGCTATCGAGATCGCTACGAGCGCAACAAGCGCCGTCTCGGCCGCCAGCGTGGCGCCAAGGTCGCCCGGATCGACATCGCCCGTCAGCTGGCCGAGGCCATCTGGCATGTCCTCACGAAGAACGAACCCTTCGCCCCGGCAAGCCCCGCTATCCTGCTGGTCGCATGACGACCCCTTATCGAATTGGGCCGCCGGCGCAGCCTCCCATGCAACCTTGTCCTTCAACTAGAAGGCCATAGAGAGATGAGCGCTGCTCGATCCCGTCCACGATCCGAGGGTCCGTGAGGCCTGCCTGGATCGAAATCAAATGCGAGGTACCCAGCTTGACCGCGGGCTCCCTTTCATAGAGCTTGATCGTGCACTACGAGCGAACAGAAGGTCGGGCAGAGGCGCAAACCCGATGGGCTTACTGAGTAACGACACGACGCATCGGCGCGGTCACTAGAAGCTCGCTAATGCCTCGACCTGCGGGTGGCTGCGCGTGGGGTGCGGTTAGTGTATTAACATGCATCGGATAATGTGCTGAGCACGGGGGGCTTAGACACGCGGCCCGCACACAGGCCGCCGGGACCGCGCCGAGCCACTGGCGAGACCGACCCGCGTGGAACGCACCGCGTCCCGGGGAGGTTGTATGCGTCGGTTGACGGTATTCCTGGACTCGATGCTCGTCCTGCCCCATGTCAGCCGGAGGTTGGGGGCCTCGCTGACGTCCTTCGCGCTTGCGGTGGCCCTGCTTCTCCCGGCTGCCGGGGTTGCGAGCGCAGCCACGTCGTCCACCAGGTGCCCGCCCTCCGAGGGCGGCGTTGGCTGCGTGATGGTGATCTCGGCGCCCGCATCGGTCGTGACCCGCACGGCGTTCACCGTCCAGGTTCTCGTGACCACCAACGGGACGACGGTGGCGAGGACGGATCCATGCGGATCGAGAGCCCCGATCACGCTCAATGTCTACAACGACGGGGGCGTGAGCCTCACCTACGCGGCCACGGCTTCGGCCGGGATCGCCTCGTTCAGCGTGACGATCCCGCTGAACGAGGACGGGGTGTACTGGATCTACGCGTCCGCGAGGAACGGGTTGGGAGCCGCCCCTGCCACCTCGGCGGGCTGCACGTCCTACTACTCCTGGTCCGCCAGCCAGACAGTGACGGCACTCACCATCCCGCCGACACAGCCGATCGTCCCGTGCCCGCCCGACACCAGTTGCGTCCAGGCCCTCAGCGGCAGCGGGAGTGCGGCGACGCTGATCGCGGACGCCGGCGCCTTCAGCCCCTACGACTCGTGGGCCTACTACTTCACGACGCTTGGCGCCTCGGGCATCGACATCCACAACGCCTGCGCCCTGAGCCCGTCCGACGACAACGGCGTCCTCGGCTACACCTACGACAATTACGATCCGGTCACCATCGTGTTCGCCCTTGACCCGAGCCTGGTGACGAAGGGCATCGGCCTCTACAACGTCTGCTGGAACTCCCTCTTTCAGTGGACCCAGCCATCCGGCAGGTTGGCGGTCGACAATGGCGACGGCACCTTCACAGGCCTGCTTCCCAACTGCAGGCTCGGCTCCTCCGGACCGTGCGTGCTCTTCCGCAGGTCGAGCCAGCACAACGGGGCGTTCATCGGCGTCCTGGCGCCCTGGAACGATCCGCGGGGCTACGTAGGCTAGTGCCACCGGCCTGATCCGGCCGACTCTCTACGCGTCAACGAGGGCGCACCCGCCTGCGGGTGCGCCCTCGCCGTCTTCTGCGCCGCGTGATCAGGCTGGCTGTAGCGACGGTCAGCGCCGCCCCGCGAGCTCCTCGAGCCACCGGCGAGCGACCGCGGCTGACACCAGGTCGCCCTTCGACTGGTAGAGAGCCAGCGCCTCGGTCTGGACCGCGGCCGCCTGATCGCGCTTGCCGCTCGCGGCGAGCACGTGCGCGAGCGCCGAGAGCGCCGACGCCTGGTCCCTGGGGTCGTCCTCCGTCCGGCTCAGTTCGACCGCCTCGCGGCACACCTCCTCCGCTTCGACGTGCCGGCCGGCACGGGCGAGCAGCCTGCCCCTGACCGATCGCAGGATGACCTGCGTCACGACGTCGTCGGGAGCCGCCACGCCGGCGCCGGTCGACTCCATCGCGCCCGCCTCATCGAACCGCCCCTGTGCGAAGAGAGATTCGGCCAGGAGCGCGGCGACGGTGGAGATGTAGTTGCGTTCGCCCAGCGACTCCAGCGTGGCATAGTCGCGCCGCAGCTCGGCCTCGGCCGCCACGGGATTGCGCGCGAGCATCTCGATCGGGCCCGAGTCGATCGACGTTAGGGCCGCGTGGAACCGCCAGCCGAGCTCCTCGAGCATGGCCCGCGACCGCCGGTACTCCTCGCGGGCCGCTTCGAAGTCGCCCTGCATCGCATGGAGGTGAGCGAGGCTGCGCAGCGCGACCGCCTCCGCCTTCCGGTCCCCGCCGAGGCTGCCGATGACCTCGCCGCACCTGCGGATCGCCTCGGGGACCGGCGTCGGCCCGAGCTGGGCGCAGAGAGCCAGGTTCGGCCCGGCGCGGATTTCGAGGATCCGGTCGCCGGCCAGCCGCGCGTGCTCGATCGTGCGCGCCACCGCTTCCGCCGCCACGCCCCACCGTGCGTCGACCATGCGAACGCTCGCCAGGGCCAGCCACGCGCGGGCGATCCCGGCCTCGTAGCCCACGGTCTCGAGCACGGCGAGGCCCGCCCGGAGGTGCGCCTCGATGTCACCCTCGACCTGCGTCGGGTCGGTCCAGTAGCGCGTCATGAGCCGCTCGAGCCTGGCCATCGTCTCCAGGCCGACGTCGCCGAGGCCGCGGGCCTCCTCTTCGGCCGATCCTAAGGCCTGATCGGCTGCCGAGCGCTCGCCGGTCTCCCTGAGCGCGAGGGCGAGCTGGAAGAGGAGGCGCGGCCGCGACGGGTCACCGGCCGGCAGGAGGGCCGCCGACCGGCGGACGAGATTCGCCGTCGCCGGCATGTCGCCCCGGACGAAAGCGCGCTGGCCGGCCGAGCCGAGCCGCCTCGATGCGTCGATCCCGAGGGCGTGCCCGTGGTCGTCCAGGGGCCCGAGCTCGGCAAGGTACCGGTGCGCCTGCTCGAGGTGGTAGCCGAGGATCTCCTCGAACTCGGTCGCCCTGTCGCTGGCCCGGTTTGCCTCGTCCGCCCACGCGACGAAGCGCTCGTGGAGGCTCGCCCGCCTCCGCTTGAGAAGCCCCGCGTAGGCGGCTTCTCGGATCATCTGGTGGCCAAACCTGTACTCGAGGCCGTCGCCGCCGGCCGGCTCCGCCGGGCGTACCAGCTGGCGCGCCGCCAGCTGGTCGAGCCGCTCTGGGACCCGGTCGCGGAGCTCGCCGTCCACGATCGCCTGGAGAGCCAGACGGGCGAAGACGAGCCCGATAACGGAAGCGGGGTCGATGACCGCCCGCTCGCCCTCCGGGAGCGCGTCGAGGCGGGCGGCGAGCAGGGCGTGGATCGTCGGCGGGATCTCGAGGCGCGAGAGGTCCCCAACGGTCTCCCAGCGATCTCCCGAGCGCCGCAGGATGCCGGCCTCCGTCAGCATCGCGACCAGCTGCTCCACGAACAGCGGGTTGCCCTCTGCCGCCGCGACGATCCGGTCGCGGATGGTGGCCACGAGCCCGACCTCGCCGAGGAGGTTCTCGGCCACGCGCGCAGCGTCTGCGTAGGAGAGCGGCGAGAGGACGATCGTCCGCCCCTCCGGCCCCTGCCCCCAGCCCGGGTACTTCTCGAGCAGCTCCTCGCGGGCCGTGCAGAGCAGGAGGATCGGGGCGCCCGCCGAGGTGGACGTCAGGTGGCCGAGCAGGTCGAGGAAGGTCGGCTCGGCCCACTGGATGTCGTCGAACGCGACCACGAGTGGCCGTCGCCTGGCCAGGATCTCGAGGAACCGCCGGATCCCCCAGAACAGCTCGCCGACCTGGAACGGCGCGTCCCGCAGTCCGACCGCCGCCGCCACGCGCTCGACGACCCCGTCGTCGCCGACGAGTCGGCGGAGCTTCCGGATCGCGACCGCCGGGGTGTCCGCCTCTCGCAGGCCGGCCGCGTCCCGGACGGCCTCGACGACTGGCCAGAACGTGATGCCGTCGCCGTACGAGAGGCAGCGGCCGCTTACGAGCGTCGCGTCGGCGCCGACCGTGCCGAGGAACTCCGAGATCAGACGGGTCTTGCCCACGCCAGCGCTGCCGACGACCGTCACGATCCGGCAGGCTGGCCCATTCCTGGCAGCGGCGAAGGCCTCGGCCAGGAGGGCGAGCTCGCGCTCACGTCCGACCAGCGCCGTGGCCGAGCGGCGGGCTGCCGCCGGGGTGGCGGCCACGCCGACGAGCCGATGCGCGGGGACGGGTGTGGACTTCCCCTTGAGCGTGAGCGAGGCCACCTGCTCGAGGCGCGCGGAGCCGCGGACGAGGATCTCCGTCAGGCCGCCGACGATGATCTCTCCCGGGGCTGCCGCCTGCTCCAAGCGTGCCGCGACGTTCACGGCATCTCCGGTGACGAGGCGCTGGCCCAGGTCCGGCTCCCCCGTGATGACCTCTCCGGTGTTCACGCCGATCGCGACCTCGAGGGTCGTCCCCGACTCGGTCTCGAGCGCGGCCGCCAGTGCCCCGATGGCCGAGCGCATCTCGAGAGCCGCGCGGACGGCCCGGAGCGCGTCGTCCTCGTGTCGCAGAGGCAGGCCGAACACGGCCATGACGGCGTCGCCGATGAACTTCTCGATCGTCCCGCCGTGCCGCGCGAGGGCCGTCCGTGACGCCTCGAACGCACGGCCCATCACGGCCTGCTGGGTGCCAGCGGCGAGCGGCCCGCCGAGCCGGTCGCGGGCGTGAAGGGCGGCGAACACGATGGTCACCGTCTTCCTCGTCGGTGCCGCCCGCTTGGCAACGAGCGGCCCACCGCACGCGCCGCAGAGGCAAAACTCGGTGGGGTTCTCCGTCCCGCAGTTCGGGCAGATCCGCCCCGCGGGGGCCTCCGCCGCCGAGGGCAGTGCCCACGCCGCGAGAACCGCGTCAGCCGACACCAGCCGGAATGAGGGCACCGGGTCGGCGTTCCGCGGCTGGGCGAGGCAAGGCTCGACCTCGACGGGGACGGCTGCCTTCACGGCAGCGTACGTGGGCTCGTCGAGAAGCGCCTCGAACGGCGGGGCCGACTGCTCGAGCCATCCGGAGACCCGGACGGCGTCGCCGGTCAGGATGTGCTCGCGCTCGCCGGCGGCGCGGACGACGAGCGTGCCAGTCGCGAGCCCGGTCCGGTTGACGAGCTGGACGCCCCAGCGGTCGGCCAGCAGGGCGTTGAGCGCGGCGAGCTCCGCCTGGCACTCGGCGACCGCCGCCACGGCCCGCGGGGCGTGGTCGGCTCGCCCGTCGCTCAGACCGAAGACCGCGACGATGGCGTCGCCGATGATCTTCTCGATCATCCCGCTGTGCGCCTCGATGACGAGACGCATCGCTTCGAAGTAGAGATCGAGGACCTCCCGGAGGCTCTCGGGATCGAGCCTCTCGCCGAGCGCAGTCGATCCCTGCAGATCGGACGTCATGACGGTCGCGTTGCGGCTGATGTCCGGCATGGGCTCGACATCGGGGAAGCTGCGACCGCAATGCCCGCAGCGGGCGAACCGCGCCATCCGTTCGCGTCCGCAGTACGGGCAGGTCTCCACGGACGCAGTCTAGCGCCGCGTGGTGCGCGGGTAACACCCCGCCATGGTCGCTGATAACCGGCATCGTGGGCCAGACGGGTCCCGGCCGTGGCTCCGCAACCCTTCGGACGCGCCGAGGACAGTGAGAAGCTGGAGCCCCGAGACCCCGCCCTTGGCGCCCGGGGAACCTGGGCTCAGCCCTTTCGGCGGGCCCTGATCTTGGCCTCGGCGATGAGCGGATGCCGCGTTGTCTCGCGTGCGATCTCTCGCTCTCTTGCTTTGGCGAGCTCCCACGCCACTGTCGGATGAATCAGGCCCATGTTGTGGCCCTCGACGTCGTCCTCGGTGGCCTCGGGGACGACACCCTCGCCTTCGACCTTCTTGGCCTCGTCGGTGTCCTTCCTGCCCTGAGTGCTCATCTTCCAACCTCCTGGCACCGGATCCCTGGGGACCTGTGCTGTTGGCAGGATGGGCCAACACGCCCGAGCGGTAAAGCGGGCTCGCGACGACGCGCCCGTCATTGATGCGACAGGCCCTGCCGGATCGGAGGCCGTGGCGCGGTCCAGCCGCTCGAGGAAGGGCCGCGCCTGTCATGGGAAGCCGTCAGGCAGCCAGGAATCCGAACTGGCGGTCTTCGTGGCAACGAACGCAAGACGGGGAAGTCCGAGCGGAGTACGGGATTCGAACCACACATTCTGGTGAGGCAGTTCTGGGCTCGCGAACGTCGTGGCGTGAGCGTAGACCGGCGAGCGAATGGCGTGCCGTCAGAGTATCGTCACGGAGGCGTCGGGGACGCTCTTCCGGTGAGTGCCCGGCTGATAACCCCGGTCCGATGGGCGGGTCAGCGCCGCGTCGAGCCGCTCGATGAATGGCCGCGCCCCCAGCCGAGCAAGGATGCCCCGGGCCGACTCGGTCGCGGCCCGGACCTCCGGCTCGGCCGGATCGAGGAGCGTGGCCATGTCGATCGCGCAGAGGGCCTCGTCCCAAGCCAGGCCGAGGTTGCGCCAGGTCCGCATCGCGTCGCGGTAGAGAGAGAGCGCGTCGTCGGTGCGGCCCTCCAGGGCGGCGATCCCGGCTCGGACCGCGGTCTTGTCGGCCTCGAGGACTCGACCCCGCCGGTTGCTGGCTTCGGCCTCGGCAAGGTCCTGGCGCGCGGCATCGAGTTCCCGGGAGAGGAGCGAGGCGCGGGCGGCCATGAGACACGCATCGGGGGCCTGCTGAGGCATGATCCCGGCGAACCTGTGGAATCCAGTCCGGGCGACGTCCCTGCGTCCCGCGACGAACGCCAGCCAGGCGCGCGACCATTCGAGCATGGCCGGGCGGGCGATGTCCCCCTCGCCCGTGGGCAAAGCCTCCAGGTCGGCGATCAGCGAGGCTGTCGGTTCGCCCCGGGCAGCCCGCAGACAGACGAGGTTGGCGAGAGCCGTCGCTCGGACGAGAGGGTCACCTTCCTGGTCGACCAGAGCCTCGAGCATCGATACCGCCCAGTCCCATTCGCCCGTTCTGACGGCCCCGGTGCAGGCGTTGTCGGTCAGCGTGGACACCACCATCCCCATGCGGCGGGCGAGGGCGATCCCCTCGCGGGCCGCCTCGAGCCCGGCATGCGGATCTTCGTCCATCGTGGTGGACGCGAGGTTGTTCAGGGCCCTGCCCAGCGTCCACGGGAAGGAGTGAGCCGCGGCGATCCTCTGGCCGGCCTCGATCGCGCCGATTCCCTCGTATCGCCGGCCCAGGGCACAGAGCGCGGAGCCACGCGTTACCAGGGTGTCGGCAACCACGTCGACGAGATCCAGCCGCTCGGCGGCCTCGAGGACGCGGTCGGACGCGGCAACGGCTTCCCTGTGCTCCTCGTTGAGGAAATACGCCCTGGCCAGCTGGCCGTTCAGCGAGACCACCGCGGCGTCGTCACCCAGATCGGCGAACCGCTCCGCGCCGCCGGCCAGCAGCGCAAGCGCCTGCTCGAAGCGGAAGACGTCCAGCAGCGCGTGCCCGTAGGCGGCCGTGGTCGCGGCCTCGGCCGCGCGGTCCCCGAGCTGCGCCCTGCGTTCGAGGGCCGCCCGGTAGTGCGCCTCGGCGTCGTCGCCGCGCTCCAGGGCCACGGCCGACTCCGCGGCCCGCTCATGGAGGACGGCTTCCTCGGTGGGATCACGGGTGATCGTGAGCGCCTGCTCGAAGAACGAGATGGCCTGCTGGAAGCTGCCCAGGGATGCCGCTCGCTCCCCTGCCGCCCGCAGCGCGATCCTCGCCTGTGTCGCGAGAGCATGCGCCTCCGGGCCATCGGTGGAGTTGCGGTAGGCGGCGAGGTAGTGGCCGGCGAGGGCGCCGGCGAGCTCGGGACCGAGCGCCTCGAAGAAGCGAGCCGCCGCGAGGTGGCGGGACTTTCGATCATTCTTTGCGAGGGTGTGGTAGGCGACCTCGGGGATGAGCGCCTGGACGAAGGCGTACTGCCCTCGCTCGGGTGAGTGCGGGTCGGCCTCTACCTTGAGGAGCTCGCGGCGGACCAGCGGTCGGAGCCGGGGCTCGAGATCGGCCTCGGGGACGCCCGAAACCGCGGTCAGCCCGGCCAGGGTGAAGCTCTGGCCGAGGACGGCGGCGTCCTGGAGGACCGCGCGGTCGGCCGGATCCAGCTCGTCGAGGCGGGAGGCGATGAGCGCGGTGAGGGTCTCGGGGACGGCCAGGGTCGTGAGATCGCCGGTCGGGTGGTAGACGCCGCTTTCGAGCTCGAGCTTGCCCTCGACCACGAGCATCCGTACCGTCTCCACCGCGTAGAGCGGGACCCCGTCCGCGCGCTCGATGATCGCCCGCGCGGTGGGCTGCGGGAAACCAGGCACCAGCCCGGCGAGGAGTGCGCGCATCGCCGGCTCGGCCAGCGGTTCCAGGTGGAGGCTCGTAAAGCTGCGTTTGCCGGCCCCCCAGTCGGGGCGCTTCTCGAGCAGCTCCGGGCGGGCGAGGGTGAGGACCATCAGGGGGATGTTGCGGCTCCACTCCAGGAGGTGGTCGACGAAGTCGAGCAGCCCCGGGTCTGCGTAGTGGAAGTCCTCGAAGACAAGGACGACCGGGGCGGTCGCGGCCAGACGCTCAAAGAACGTTCGCCACGCCCCGAACAGCAGCTCTGGGCCAACCTCCGACTCGACCCCGAGGAGGGCGAGGAGGGCCGGCTCGATCCAGCGCCGCTCTGTGTCGTCGGGCACGTGCCTGGCGAGCGTCTCGGCGACCTTCACCCGGGTCGTGCGCTCATCGTCGGCCTCGAGCAGGCCGCAGCGCCCGCGCACCATCTCGCCGAGGGCCCAGAAGGTGATTCCCTCGCCGTACGCGGGAGAGCGGCCGTCGTGCCACCAGACCTCCTCGACCAGGCCATCGACGTACTTCAGGAACTCCCAGGCGAGGCGGCTCTTGCCGATCCCAGCGGGCCCGGTGACCGAGACGAGGCGAGCCCGCCCCTCCCGGCTCGTGGCATGGAAGAGCTCCTTGAGCAGGCGCAGCTCCTCGTCGCGGCCGACGAAGGGCGGCTCGAGGCCGTCGCTGCGGCCTCGACCGCCGCGCGTGGCGATGACGCGCAGCGCCTGCCAGGCCGGGACCGGAGCCGCCTTGCCCTTGAGGGTCTGCTCTCCGGCCGGCTCGAAGGCGATGGCGGCCGAGGCGGCGCGCATCGTGGCCTCGCCGACGAGCACCGCTCCCGATGGCGCGATGCTCTGGAGGCGCGCGGCCGTGTTGACGAGATCGCCGGCGACCATCCCCTGGTTCGTCGCCCCGAGCGTCACGGCGGCTTCGCCGGTCAGAACGCCCGCGCGGGCCTGGACGGAGGGGCCGAGAACTCGCACAGCGTTCACGAGTTCCAGGCCGGCACGGACCGCGCGCTCGGCGTCGTCCTCATGGGCGGTCGGCGTACCCCACACGGCCGTGACCGCGTCGCCGATAAACTTCTCGACCGTTCCACCATAGCGGACAATCACGTCCGAGCAGATCTCAAAGTACCGCGAGAGCGTCTCGCGCACCTCTTCGGCGTCGCGCCCCTCGGCGAACTGTGTGAAGCCGACGAGGTCGACGAAGAGGACGGAAACTAGGCGGCGCTCGGCAACGGGATGGGTGGCCGCGGGCTGGGAACCGGCGGCGATGGCCGCCCCCGTCGGACGGACGCCGCGCTGGAGCTGCGCCCCACACTCGCTGCAGAAGGTCGCATCGGACTCGTACGGCGCTCCGCAAGACGGGCAGCCCACTGCAAGACGAGTGCCGCAACGCTTGCAGTACTTCGCGCCGACAGGATGCTGAGTGCCGCAGTTCGGGCAGATCACGACGCTTCCGGCCTCTCCGGCGAGGACATCAGCGTAACTGATCCAGAGGGCGTTCGAGATCAGAAGTTGGCCGATCAGCCCCACGACGATCACTCTGCCGAACTGCACCACGGGGACTCCCGTGGTCGTCCAGACGCACACCTGGGTCGATGGACGCCACCGGTCCGGACGCCTGGTGGGGGCCGGCGGTATCAGGCGGATAGGCCAGGGAACCGGCAGGCCTCTGCCGGGTCACGCTTCGCTTGGGAAGCAGACACTCTGCCAGCTGAGTTACTCCCGCTCGGAGCAGAACGAGTTATAGCAGATTAGGGCCCGCGATCCCAGGCGGTCCACTATCCGCGGCCGCAGGCGACCAGGACTTGCGGCC
>JBEKKR010000043.1:0-12468 GCA_050010635.1 Candidatus Limnocylindrales bacterium | reverse complement strand
GACGACGGTCCCGGATCTCGAGACGGTCCCGGCGACCATCTCCTGACCCTTTGCCGCCTCGACCTCCATGGGCGTCCAGGAGGTGCCGTCCCGGGAGTGCCAGGCGCTGGCGACGACGTCCGTGGGAGAGGACCCGATGCTGTTGCCGACCGCCACGAGCCCGCCCTGGCCGTCGTCCGAGAGACCCTGGGCCACGAACCGGCGGCCGTCGATGTCAAACGAGCCCGCGACGGACTTCTGGGTCCAGGTCGAGCCGTCGCTCGTGGACCAGACCGAGGTCGTCGAGCTGACGACGTTGTTCGTCACCGAGCTGACCGTGCCGAGCATCAGCAGGTCCTGGTCCAGTGTCGTGAAGTACGGCCCGAAGTCGAGCCTGGCGACCGGCGGCCGGCCCGCGCTGTGCCAGGTCACGCCGTAGACGCTGCCGGTCGGGGCCGGCGAGCTCGGCTGGCTCGGGAGCGTGACGATAAGGGCGGTCACCACCGCGACGGTGGCCGTAAGGCCGGCAAATCCGAACATGCCGCGCATGCTTGGGCGGCCGAAGCGGGAGCCGCGCCCGGCCCAGGGGTCGACTCGTTTGGCCGCGCCCGACCGCCCTCTGCCGGGGCCCCCGAGGCCGAGCGGCCGGCCGAGGCCTCGCCCCGGGCTCTCGCGGCGGGCCCTCGCGAGGGGGTGGGGCGCACCGAGATGGATCGGGGTCGCGGTCGGCTCCTCGACCTCGTGCCTCAACTCGTCCTGCTCCGGGTCCGCGATCGGATGGGCTTGCGCAAGGGGCCGCGTGCCGGACCCCGTGCTGCGCATCAGCGGCGCCGCCTGAAGCTTCGCGGCCGGCTCGCCGGCCGGTTCTCCGCGGGTCGCCGACGTGCGCGAGGGCCGCAGCCGGCGCGCTTGATCGGAGCGTGAGACGTCGGCCTTCTTCGGCAGGACGATCTGCTTCTCTTCGTCGGGTTGCGCGAACAACTCGTCTCCGAGTTCCAACTGGCGGTCGTCGCCGGGCCCGGCCTCGACGTCGCGGTCGTTCATCGGGGTTTGCCCACCTCTACGGTGATCTGGTCTTCCACTGTGACCCGATTCGGCATCGGACGAGCCCGGCTCGGGAGCCGAGTCTGACACTGCGGAGACCCGAAGTCTGCCACGGTTCGGCATATCGAGGCACGGGCCGTGTGTGGAGAAGAGCCGTCGAGTAGCGTTGGACGTGCTCGCGACGCAAACCGGCTGGCCCTCGGCGCCTGCAGCGGCCACAATACCGAACCTGGGAACAGGGACTCGCGGAAGAGGGTTTCTGGTCGGTGTCGCATGGAACTGACCCATGACGGCAGGCGACTCTGGGGACGACGCAGGACTGGAGGAACCGATGAGCGACGAGCACGGCGCCGGCGTCCGCGGCGCGAGCCACGCAGTCCCGAAGCAGCTGGACGAGCTGCGGGCGATGGTCCGAGACGGCCGCGTGGACACGGTCATCGTCGCTCTGACAGACATGCAGGGCCGGCTGATGGGCAAGCGCGTCCAGGCCGAGGCCTTCCTCAAGGGCGTCGTGGACCACGGGATCCACTTCTGCACGTACCTGCTTGGTACGGACATGGAGATGAACACGCCCGACGGCTTCAAGCTGATGAACTGGGAGACTGGCTACGGCGACTGGGTCGGGCGCCAGGTATGGGAGACGACGCGGATCCTGCCCTGGCTCGAATCGACCGCCATCGTCCTGTGCGACGCCATCGACGACGAGACCGGCGCCGAGATCCCGATCTCGCCCCGGACGATGCTGAAGCGCCAGGCCGAGCGGGCGACGAGTCTCGGCTACACCGTCAAGGCGGGCACGGAATTCGAGTTCTACGTCCTCGCCGATACGTTCGAGGACCTCGCCGAGAAGGGCTACAACGACATCGAGCGGGTCGGCTACTACAACGAGGACTACCACGTGCTCCAGGCGACCAAGTTGGAGCCGCTGTACCGCCAGATCCGCAACCAGATGACCGAGGCCCGGATCCCGATCGAGTTCAGCAAGGGCGAGGCGGCTCCGAGCCAGCACGAGGTCAACATCCGCTACGAGGAGGTCATGGAGTCGGCCGACCGGAGCGTGCTCTTCAAGCACGGGGCGAAGGAGATTGCCTGGCTCAACGGCTACGGCCTGACCTTCATGGCCAAGCCCTACGCCGACTGGACCGGCTCGAGTGGCCACCTCCACATCTCGCTCTGGGATCCGACCGGCGAGAAGCCCCTCTTCGTCGACGAGGCCGGCGGGGCGCCCTACGGCATGAGCCAGACGATGCGCTGGTTCCTGGGCGGGATGATGGCCCTCCAGCGCGAGCTGTCCCTCTTCATCGCCCCGAACATCAATTCCTACAAGCGCTACGCGGTGGCGAGCTGGGCCCCCGTGAACGTGGTCTGGGGCCGTGACAACCGCACCACCGGGTTCCGGATCGTGGGTCGCGGTGCGGGGCTACATATCGAGAACCGCTTCCCGGGCGGCGACATGAACGCCTACCTGGCCTACGCGGCCGAGGTCGGCGCCGGCCTGTACGGCATCGAGCACAAGATCGAGCCGCCGGCCGAGTACAAGGGTAACGGGTACCTGGCCAAGGGCTGCGATCGCATGCCGCGGGCTCTCTACGAGGCAATCGACGAACTCGAGAAGAGCAAGGCGGCCGTGGAGATCTTCGGGCAGGACGTGGTGGATCACTACCTGAACGCCGCCCGGGTCGAGCGCGACGCCTACGACGCCGTCGTCCACGCCTGGGACCGCGAGAGGTACCTCGAGCGCGGATAGAGAGCCGCTCAGCCGTCGCTCCGGGCGCCGGCGCCGTGAACAGAACCGATCGAGATCTCGTCTGGATGGTTTGAAACGCCGTGCCCGACGAAGGATCTCATCATGTACCTGGTGCTGACGCTGGCCGATCTCGTGGCCATGGACCTTCTCTTCGATGAACGCCGACGCTCATACATTCGAGCCGCTGATGATCGAACGGAACTGAATAACCGAGGGGGTAGGGCCGGGCAGGGTGACGTAGCCCGGTCTCACCCAGCTCGGGCGATTCAGCGCTTCGGGGCCAGATAGGTCGCCAGCGCTTCCGGGAGCGGCAGGAGCCGGCGGGGCAGTCGTGCGTGGAGCGGCCCCGTGTCCACCGGGGCCGCCTGGACGACGAAGTCGATCGCGGCCGGTGTCATGGGTGGCGACGGCAGCAGAGTGAGGGGCGCCGTCATGACCTTCATCAGGATCACCGGTGCATGCAGAATCGGCCGGCGCCGCCGCACCACTCGAAGGGCGGTTCGGATGATCTCGTCCATCGACAGCGTGTCGGGTCCGCCCACTTCCAGGGTTGCGTTCTCCGCAGCCGGCGTCACGAGCGCGTCGGCCACCAGCGCGCCCATGTCACCGACGTAGACAGGGGCCATCAGCTGGCTTCCGTTGCCGATCTGCGGGACGAAGGGCAGCCATCGCGAGAAGCCCAGGAAGCGATTCAAGGACCTATCGCCCGGGCCGTAGACCCAGCTCGGCCGGAGGATCGTGTAGACGATGCCGCTGCCTCGGATCGCTTCTTCCGCCCGCCACTTCGCACGGAACCAGTGTTTGGGGGCATCCGGCGCCGCACCGGCGCCCGAGATGTAGACGAGGCGGCCCACGCCGGCCGTCTTTGCGGCGGCCGCAAGCGCCTCGGTCCCGGCGGCATCGACGCGCTCGAATGTCTGGCCGCGGCGGGGCGCCTCAATCGGCGAGTTGCGGAAGGCCAGGCTGATGACCAGGGCGTCGACGCCGGCCAGGGCGGTCGCGAGACTGGCCGGCTGGGTCACGTCCGCCTGCCGGTATTCGAATGGAGGGGTCCCGCCGGCCGATTCCGCCGCCGGCCGGGCGTTGTCTGCCTTCGGCGGCCGATGCGTGAGCACGACGACACGATGGCCGCGAGACGCCAGCTCACGGGCGATCGCGCCGCCGACGAAACCGGTGCCCCCGGCGACGGCCACGACTCGCGGGTCGGTACTCATCGCTCGCCTCCTTGAGCCGTTATTTCCCGGCAAAGCCGCCCGGGTCGTCGGTCTCCAAGAATATGCCCTGAATAGAGAACCGGCCCTGGATCTCCGCTGAATTGGCCGAGCGAGTACGGGGGCGCTGACCCAAACGGCCGGCGTCCGGGTACGGCGCGACCGCCGAAACCCGGCCGGAATCGGAGACCGTTGCTGTCGGCGGGCAACCTCCGAGTAAGCTAGGCCGGACATGCGGCGGGCGCACTACGGGGGCCGTTCGGGCCTAGGCAAGCTGCCGGTCACCACAGCGGAGGCGCGAGCATGCGGCTGACGGACAAGGTCTCCATCATCACCGGCGCCGGAAGCGGGATGGGCCGCGTGGCCGCGCTGCGATTCGCCGCTGAGGGCTCGAGTGTTGTGGTGGCGGACAAGGACGCCGCCGCCGCCGAGGAGACCGTCCGCCTGGTTCGGGCCGCCGGAGGCAAGGCCGCCCCGGCCACGGTCGACGTCTCGGTCGAGGCCGACGCGAAGGCGATGGTGGAGCTGGCGATCCGGCAGTTCGGCCGCCTCGACGTCCTGTACAACAACGCCGGGATCATGCCCGAGGCCGATCATTCGGTCGTGGACACCCCCGTCGAGGCCTGGGACCAGGTCATGGCCGTCAACGTCCGCGGCGTCTACCTCGCCTGCAAGTACGCCATCCCGCGCATGGTGGAGCGCCATTCGGGCTCGATCATCAACGTCTCCAGCTTCGTGGCCATCCTGGGCTGCTCGGTGCCTCAGGACGCCTACACTGCCTCCAAGGGCGCCGTCCTGGCCCTGACCCGGTCGCTGGCGGTCCAGTTCGCGCCGCAGGGCGTTCGGACCAATGCCATCCTGCCGGGGCCGGTCGAGACGCCGCTGCTGATGGACTGGCTTCTCAAGGACGAGGCGGCGAGGAAGCTGCGCCTGGCCCGGAACCCCACCGGCCGGTTCGGCAAGCCCGATGAGGTCGTCGCCCTGGCGGTCTACCTCGCGTCGGACGAGTCGGCCTGGACCAACGGCGCATCGCTGGTGATCGACGGGGGCATAAGCGTCAACTACTTCTGACGAGAGAAGGAGTGTCCATGGCAACTGAGTTCAGGCCGGGCGACCTGGCGATCGGGATCGACTTCGGCGGCAGCGGCATCAAGGGCGCCGTAGTCGACACTCGCACCGGGCAGTTCCTGGGCGATCGAATCCGCGTTCCCACTCCCCAGCCGTCGGTCCCGCGCGAGGTCGTGGCGGTCATGGACGGGCTCGTCCGCCGCCTGCTCGAACCGCTGACCGGGGCCGCGAGCCCGTCGCTGTCCGCAGCGGACGCCGCCATGCTGCCGGTGGGCGTCGGCATTCCGGCGGCGACCCGGGCCGGGACCGTCCTGACGGCCGCGAACATCGATTCCGCCTGGATCGGCTTCCCGGCGGAGCGCGAGATGGCCCTGGCCATGGGCCGGATCGTGGCCATCGGCAACGACGCCGACGTTGCGGGTCTGGCCGAGCTGCGCTTCGGCTCGGGGCGCAGACAGCGCGGCACCATCATCGTCCTGACGATCGGCACGGGCATGGGCTCGGCCCTCTTCGCGGACGGCCGGCTGCTGCCGAACACGGAGCTGGGCCATCTCGAGCTGAACGGCCGCGATGCCGAGGAACGGGTCGCCGAGTCGGCCCGCGACCGGCTCAATCTCGGCTGGAAAGACTGGGCGAGCGGCTTCGACGCCTACCTGCGCATGCTGGAGCGGCTCTTCTGGCCGGATCTGTTCATCCTCGGCGGCGGCGCCTCGAAGCGCTCGGACAACTACATGCAGTACCTGACGGTCAAGACGCCGGTCGTCATCGCCACGCTCAAGAACAACGCCGGAATCGTCGGCGGGGCCCTCATCGCCCACGAAAAGAGATCGCGAGAGGCCTCGAACGGACCGGAGAGCGGCTCGCCTGAGCCGTGGACGGCGCGGACCGCGGGCCGTGGCGGCGCGCCGGGCTAGCGCCGGACCTTGAGCCCGCGCTTGATCTCGACCATCGACCAGCGGTAGTGGTTGGCGCCGCATTCGTACACGAATGAAGCCAGCGTCCCGCGGCCGGTCCAGGCGTATCGGCCGGTCGTGTACAGGTCGGCCTCGGAGATGCCCTGGGTGAGGGCGATCAGCTGCCGCGACGTCGCCTGCCAGTCGGCCAGAACGTGCTCGAGCTGGTCGTCGCGATGGCGGTCGTAGATCTGCGTGTTCAGGGCATCGATCGTGGCCCAGGTGTAGCCGGGCGCGGGCACGGGCGGGTTCTCGCCCCGAACGCCTGCGTCGTACCAGAAGAAGAGGAGCCGCTCCCACTCGGCCAGGTGAGCCACGTGATCCCTGGTCGACCAGCCGTAGGCCCCCGGCCAAAGCAGCTGCTCGCGGCTCATCCCGCCGAGCATCGCGGTGAGCTCGTTCCGCTGCCTCTCGGTCTCCGCCAGCAGAATGGCCTTGGTCGGCGGCATGGCCATGTTCGTCTCCCTTCGCGCCGGCCGTCAGGCCTTGGAATCGATCCCGCGCAGCTCCCGCAGGCGCAGCACACTGCCCGAGACGACGAGGGTCTCGCCGGCATGGAGGACGCGATCGGCCGGAGGGTTCGCCTCGTAGCTCCGCTCGCCGGTGACGACGGCAAGGACGAATACGCCCGTATCCCGGAGTGAGGCGACGGTGGCGCCGTCGGTGGCGGCATCGCCGGCCACGACCTCCACCTCCTCCATCGAGAAGGCCAGCTCGCCGTGGGAGAGGGCCGCATCGATGAAGTCGACTACGCGCGGCCGGGTGGCCAGCTCTGCCAACCGGTGGCCGGCCATCGTGTACGGCGAGACGACGCGGCTGGCGCCCGCCTGCATCAGCCGGGCCTCCGAATCGGCCGTGTTCGCCCGGGCGACGACGAAGAGGTCCGGGTTCAGCGCCCGCGCCGACAGGATCACGTAGACGTTGTGGGCGTCGCTGTCGATCGTCGTGATCAAGCCCTTCGCCCGCTCGATGCCGGCGGCAATGAGCGTGTGCTCCTCGGTTGCGTCACCCTCGACTTCAAGGAAGCCTTCGCGCCTGGCGCGGGCGAGCGATTCGGGCAGGATGTCGATGACGACGGCCTTGCGGCCGGCGTGGACCAGCTCTCGCGCGACCGTCTGACCGACGCGGCCGTAGCCGCACAGGATGTAGTGGCCCGACAGCTTGCCGACCGCCTCTGCCATTCGTTTTGCCTCCCGCCGTCCGCTGGTCGCTTCGACAACAAGGTACTCGGCCACGATGCCGACAGAACCGAATATGAGGCCGACGCCGGCCAGCGACAGGAGCATGGTCCAGACCCTCCCCGCGTCGTTGAGGGGCTGGACTTCTCGGAAGCCGACGGTCGTCAGCGTGATGACCGTCATGTACAAGGCGTCGATGAGCCGCCACCCGGGATCCAGGATCAGGTACCCGGCCGTCCCGATGACAATCGCCCCGACGACGACGACCAGCCAGATTCGAATGTGGGTGGCCGTGATGGCCGTCGGGGCGACGAGGGTCGGCATACGAGCCCGGTCCCTACCGGATGCAAGCGCCTCCGTCGGCATCCGCGCCGGACCCGATCGATCGCGATCGACCACCGCATCACCTCATACCTGGACGACGGCGTTGCGTGGTGATTCTAGACGGCCGGCACGCCCATCGGGCAGGCCGCCGACCGTCCGGGAGGTGCGCTTGGCCGAGAGTGCCCGAGGCGCTTGGCGCCGGCTCACACGCGTATCATCCCGGGGGAGGCGCGCGGCGCCTATCCGACCGCCCAGCGCACGACCACGACCGACACAGACGAGGTGCTGCGATGACCGCCGAGAAGCCTGCGCCGGCTGCGCCCACCCTGAAGATGGTCATCGGCGGGGAGCAGGTCCCGGCGGCCGACGGCGCCACGTTCGACGTCGTCAGCCCGGTGGACGGGGCGGTGATCGCGCGGGTGCCGAAGGGCGGCGCCGAAGACGTCGATCGCGCGGTCAAGGCGGCCCAGGTCGCCTTCGACGGCGAGTGGCGGACGTGGAGCCAGACGCGCCGCGGCCAGACGCTCCAACGCTTCGCCAACCTGATCCGCGATCACCTGGAAGAGTTGGCCGCCACCGAATCGAGAAACATGGGCAAGCCCATCTCCTCGGCCCGGTGGGAGATCGGCGCCGTGGCCAACGTGATGGAGTACTACGCCGGCGCCGCGAACAAGCTGATGGGCGAGACCATCCCCGTCTCCAAGCCCGGCTTCGACTTCACCCTGCGCGAGCCGATCGGAGTGGTGGGGCTGATCGTGCCGTGGAACTTCCCGCTGATGCTGGCCAGCTGGAAGATGGGCCCCGCCCTGGCGGCCGGCAACACCGCGATCCTCAAGCCGGCGAGTTACACGCCGTTGACCGCGATCCGGATCGCGGAGCTGGCCTTGGAGGCGGGCTTCCCCGCCGGCGTCCTGAACGTCGTCACCGGCCCGGGCGGCACCGCGGGCGCGGCTATCGCGGCCCACCACGGCATCGGCAAGGTGGCGTTCACCGGCGAGACGGGCACGGGTCAGGAGATCATGCGGCTGGCGGCCGGCAACGTGAAGAAGATCAGCCTCGAGCTGGGCGGCAAGAGCCCCAACGTGGTCTTCGCCGACGCGGACCTCGAGCGCTTCGCTGCCGACTCGCCGTACTCGGTCTTCGACAACTGCGGCCAGGACTGCTGCGCCCGATCCCGCATCCTCGTCGAGCGCTCCGTCCACGACAAGGTCGTCGAGCTGTTCGCCGCGGCCACTCAGAAGGTCAAAGTCGGCGACCCGAACGACCCTGCAACCGAGGTCGGGACGATGGTCAGTTTCCGCCAGCGCGAGACCGTCCTGGACTACGTTCGAATTGGTCGGGAGGAGGGCGCGCGAATCGTGGCCGGCGGCGGCATCCCGGCCGGACCGGCGTACTCCCAGGGCGCCTACATCCAGCCGACCATTTTCGAGAACGTTCGCTCCGACATGCGGATCGCCCAGGAGGAGATCTTCGGCCCGGTCGTCGCGGTCATCCCGTTCGACACCGAGGAGGAGGCCGTCCGGCTGGCCAACGCCACGCCTTTCGGGCTTTCCGGCTCGGTCTGGACGCGCGACATCGCGAAGGCAATTCGGACGGCGAAGGGTATACAATCCGGCGTGATCTCGGTCAACTGCAACTCGAGCGTCCACTCGGAGGCGCCGTTCGGCGGCTACAAGATGTCGGGCATGGGCCGCGAGAACGGAATGCACGCCTTCGAGTCATACACGCAGATCAAGAACGTGTATGTCGATCTGAGCTAGCGGAAGGCGGCGAATAGGGGCCGAACCGCCGATCCTTCCGCCGTTTTGCCGGGTCATACTGGCAGGCAGCGGGCGCCCGGCAGTTCGCCGCGCAGCCGGATGAGAGGTGAGGGTGACGCTGGGGCAGGGATCGCAGACCCAGTCGTGTCGTTTCTGCGGCGCATCGCTGATCTTCCGCGGGCAAACCAGCTGCCAGTCGTGCGGCCGGGACCTGAGCGGCCGAACCGAACCGGGCCAGCCCGTCTCGCTGCCCTCGCCTGCCGAGCCGACGAGGCCTGCCGCGGAAGGCACGGCCGAGGTGGCCGCAGGCGCGGACGCGACCGCCGCGCCGGAAGCGCCATTCCCGGCCCCTGAGGGTCCCGCCGCGGTCCGGTTCTTCGAATCGGCCAGGATGCCGCCTCCCACTCCGCTGCCGCCTTCTGTCCGGTTGAGCGACGCAACCGCCCCAACCTCGACCGCGGCTCCGACCGCACCGACGATCACGCCCGCCGACGCGGCCTCGAGCACGGCCGGCGCCGCTCCCCCGTCGACGGTCGCCCCTTTGATGGGCGGGGCAGCGGACGCCGGCTGGCGGGCCTTCGAGCCGGTCCCGCCGCCCCAGCCGGCGCCGCGGCGCTCCGGCGGGACGCCCCGCGATCGTTCGGCGCGATCCGGCGGATACGGGCCGAGGAGCTCTACGGGGGCGCCCGCCCGTCCGGCTCAGCAGGGCTCGTCGAGCCGGCCGCCGGTCCCGCCGGGCACACCGCCGGACAGACCGCCAGATGCGCGCTGGCAAAGTCAGGGCTACTGGTCCGGCCGCGGGCGCGACAGGGGCGGCTATTCGAGTGCCGGCGCCGGCTCGGGCTGGAACTCCTGCGCCACGTGGATCGGGATGGGCCTGATCGCCATCGCCTTGATGGCGCTCGTGTTCAATGTGACCAGTGCGAGCTCGTCCAACACCCCGCCTGACAATGGCTTTATCGCCACGGCGGCCGCCTACGATACGCCGGCGGATCTTTTCGAGTCCGCCTACTTCCCGGCGGCCGATCCTCTCGTTGCTGTCGGTTCACTCCTCGAGCCCCTGACGGGCCACACCGCCACGCTGCTTCCCGACGGCAGGGTGATCATCGCGGGCGGCTACAACGGCTTGCAGGTCACCGCCGGGATCGAGTCGTATGACCCACGGACCCGAGCTTTCAGCGACGCAGGCAACCTGATGACGGCCCGATCGGACCATACGGCGGCCCTGCTGCCCGACGGGACGATTCTCCTGGCAGGCGGAAAGGACTCATCTGGCTCCGCGCTCGCCTCGGCCGAGATATACGACCCGGCAACCGGGACGTCTCGGACGGCCGACTTCATGAATGACGCGAGATACGGCGCGTCTGCGGTCGTCCTCGACGACGGCAGGGTCCTGATCGTCGGCGGATCGAATGACGGCGGCTTCGTCGACTCGGCCGAGATCTACGACCCGTCCGGCCGCTTCTTCAGCCCGGCCGGATCGCTCGACCAGGCCATTGGTGGTGTGACCGCCGAGAAGCTCTCGGACGGCCGCGTTCTCGTTGCGGGGGGCGGGGACTCGGGCAACCCGATGGGAGCCGCGGAGATCTTCGACCCGGCCACCGACAAAGTCTCGCCGACCGGGGGGATGGCGATGTCGCGTGCGGGTGCCACCTCATGCCTCCTACCGAACGGTCTGGTGATGATCGTCGGGGGCTTTGGGCCGTGGAGCCATGTCAACTCCACGACGGAAATCTACGACCCCGGAGCTGGGACGTTCGGCAGTCCGATCCAGCTCGGAGACAGGCGTGCGCTCGGCACCACGACGGCTCTTCGGGACGGCTCGGTCTTGATGGTCGGGGGCGTGGACGACACTGGCAACCCGATCGGCACCGTGGAGCGCTACTGGCCCGCGAAGTTGGCCTCCGAACCGATCGGCACGATGGCCAGCCCACGATCCGGCCAGACGGCAACGTTGCTCACGGATGGAACCGTTCTGGTCGTCGGCGGCCGCTCGGATTCCACGACCGTTGTCGCCGAGGCGGACCTGTACCTCCCGGATGGGACTCCCGCGGCTTCCCCGAGCGACAGCCTCCCGGCGAGCGACTCACCGGCCGCGAGCGGATCGCTCGAGCCTGGGGGGTCACCGGCCGCCAGTGGATCGCCCCCAGGAGGTTGACGACCGCGCTACTGCTACGACCTTCATCCCATTGCGGCATGTAACCTGTAGCAGAGACTTGGCGAGCATCCTTCGAGCAGAGGTGCGACGACATGTCAAGCGGTCAGACTCCCGGACCGCCCGACCCCGACCGCCCCGGCGAGCCGGAGGCCTATCCCCCCGAGGATGGCACGACCGTGTCCGAAGCGAGCGACGAGCACCCCGGCGACGAACCACCGGCAGGCGCGGCCGACGCTCAGGCTCCATCCGGCTCCGCCGCGCCAGAAGGGAGCGCCGCTGCCTGGGACGTCGCGAGCAGTCGTCTGGCCGCGGCCGCTGCTGGAGCCGCTGCTGCTGCAGCCTCATCCGGCGATGCAGAGTCGACGCGTTTCGCTGCTGCGGCCGATTCGGCAGGAGCCCAAGAGGATGCGGGGTATCCGGGACGGTTACATTCCTCGGAGGCCGATGCGGCCGCCGCCGCTGCATCTGCCGCCGCCGCGGCGGCCGTGGCCGCGATCAACGTCGCGATCGCTGCATCTGCCGCCGCGAGGGCAGCCACGGAAGCCAGCCGGGCCGTCGAGGCCCCGGCGCCGCTGCCGCCGGAAACGCCGGAAACGACCCAGGGCGAATCGCCGGCCCCGGCGCCGCCAGAGAAGCTGCTCGATGAACCATCCGCGCCGCTCCCGCCCGAAAAGGCGGCCTTCTCGCCGACGCGCTGGCCGGGCGCGACCCCAATGCCTCCGGCGGCGCCGATGCCTCCGCCCCCGCCCGATGCCTCCGTCCAGGTTCCGTGGCGGGCGGCGGCTCTACCTCCGGAGTCCGCGGCCGTGCCGCCGCCTCCCGCGCCACCTCCGGCCAAAACTTCCACGCCCGTCTCAGCGCCCCCGCCCGATGCGGCTGCCGTCGGATCTCCCGATTTCGATGAACGGGGCAACCCGCGCCGCGAGGGTCGGAGTGCACCGTTCTGGCTCTGGTTCGCCGGCTTCTGGGTCGTCGTCGCGCTGGTGGCTGGGGCGACCCTCATGTTCACCGGCGTGTCTCTGCCCAGGCGCGGGCCCGCTGCATCA
>JBEKKR010000042.1:0-12600 GCA_050010635.1 Candidatus Limnocylindrales bacterium | reverse complement strand
ATATGCCGAGCACTACAACCGAGGTCGCCCCCATCGCGCTCTCGCCCTTGCGACACCTGTGGCGAAAGACGAGGCCCCGATCGCTGTGCGCCCTCGAGACGTCCGCCGACGGGACCTGCTCGGCGGCCTGATCCACGAGTACAGCGGACTCGCCGCGTGATCGAATCAGGGTTTCTGACCCCCACGCGCTGAATGTCGCCCGCAGCCACCTCAGACCCCGTACACCTTGAGGATCTCGTCGCCGTGGTGGTTGATCACCGTGACGGCGACTCGGCCGATGGCCGGGCGCGGGAAGGGGCCCGAGCCCTACCGTTGGATCCGCGCCGACCCACCGCTGGCAAGGGCCTTCACCTGCGCGAGTGTTGCCATGGTCGTGTCGCCGGGGAAGGTTGTTAGGAGCGCCCCGTGGGCCCAGCCGAGGCGGAGCGCCTCGTCGGGCTCGGCGCCAGATAAGAGGCCGTAGAACAGTCCTGAGGCGAAGCCGTCGCCGCCGCCGACACGGTCGTAGATGTCGAGTTCCATGGTTGGCGCCACGTGCGCCTTGCCGTTGAGCCAGGCGACCGCGCTCCAGCCATGGCGGTTGGTCGAGTGCACGTCACGCAGCGTAGTGGCCACCATCTTGACCCGGGGGTAGCGAGCGACGACCCGGTCGATCAGGGCCAGGAAGGCGCCCGGGTCGAGGGCGGACGTCGCGGCGACAGCGGGACCTGGGATGCCCAGCCCGGCCTGCATGTCCTCCTCGTTGCCCACCAGCACGTCGACTTGCTCGACCAGGTGGCCGAGCACCTCGTGCGCTCGCGACAGCCCACCCTGCGAAGCCCAGAGCTTGGCCCGATAGTTGAGGTCGAAGGAGACGATCGCCCCGGCCGCGTGGGCCGCCGCCATCCCTTCGAGAATGAGCTCAGAGGTGGTGGGAGACAGGGCGGCGAAGATCCCGCCTGCGTGGAACCAGCGCACGCCGCCAGCGAAGATGGCCGCCCAGTCGATGTCGCCAGGCTTGAGGCAGGCGGCCGCTTCATTGGCACGGTTGTAGAAGACCACCGGTGCTCGCATTCCGTAGCCCCGGTCGCTGTAGACCGTGGCGATGTTGGGCCCACGCACCCCGTCGTGTTCGAACCGGCGGTAGAACGGTTGCACGCCCATCGAGCGGATCCGCTCGTCCACGAGATCGCCGATTGGGTAGTCGACCATGGCAGTGGCGATGCCCGCGCGCAGGCCGAAGCAGTCGGCCAGGTTGGCGGCGACGTTGAACTCGCCGCCGCTCACATGGATTGCCAACTCACGCGCCCTCCGGAAGGGCACCGTGCCGGGGTCCAGGCGGATCACCACACCGCCGAGGGAGAGGAAATCGAGCGCGCCGCGGTCCGGCAGCCCCAGTTCGTTGGCCATGTCGCACTATCCCTTCTTCTCGAGGTGGCCTCCGAAGCCCCAACGCATCGCGGAGAGCACCTTGTCGCCGAAGTCGGCCTCGCCCCGCGACCGGAACCGTTCGTACAGCGCGGTGGTGAGGATCGGGGTCGGGGCACCCACGTCGATTGCCGCGATGCTCGTCCAGCGCCCCTCCCCGGAGTCCGACACGCGCCCGGAGAAGTTCGCCAGATCCGGGCTCTCGGCCAGCGCCTGGGCCGTGAGATCGAGCAGCCAGGAGGCGATGACGCTGCCACGGCGCCAAACCTCGGTCACCGCCGCCAGATCGAGGCGGTACTGGTATAACTCGGGCTCGCGCAGCGGCGAGGTCTCGGCGTCGACCTCGCGCCCGGCCAGACCCACTCCGGCGTGATGGAGGATGTTGAGGCCCTCGGCGTAAGCAGCCATCAGGCCGTACTCGATGCCGTTGTGGACCATCTTGACGAAATGACCGGCGCCCGCGGGACCGCAGTGGAGGTAGCCCTGCTCGGCGGTGTCGGGCTCGCCCTCGCGGCCGGGAGTTCGCGGGGCCGCGGCGACTCCGGGCGCCAGTGCCCGAAACAGTGGATCGAGGCTCGCCACCGCGTCGTCGGGACCGCCGATCATCAGGCAGTAGCCACGCTCGAGGCCCCACACGCCGCCGCTGGTGCCGCAATCGAGGTACCGGATCCCGGCCGGCTCGAGGTCCTTGGAGCGGCGGATGTCGTCGCGGTAGTAGGAATTGCCGCCGTCGATGACCATGTCGCCGGGCGAGAGCAGCGGCTTGAGCTGATCGAGCGTGGCGTCAACAGAGGCCGCGGGGACCATCAGCCACAGGACGCGCGGCCCGTTGAGCTTCGCGACCAGCTCCGACAGCGAAGCCGAGCCGCCCGAAATCGCGCCTTCGGCGACGAGCCCGTCCACAGTCGCCTTGGTGCGGGCGTATCCGAACACGGTGTGGCCGTTGCGTAGCCAGCGGCGGGACATGTTGGCGCCCATGCGCCCGAGACCCACCAGACCAATTTCCACTTGAGCTTCCGACTCCCTTCCCTTGTGGCGCTGGGCGCGCCGTTCGTGGTCGAGTGCCTCGGCTGCGGACCAGCCGGCCACGCCGAGAAAGCCGGCGGGGCGGTCCCGTTGGGCCGCCCCGCCAGTCGAATCCGGTGCCTCGTTGCAGACCGGTGGGAGCCTGCTACTTGCCCCAGATCTTCTTGAAGTTGTCGCGATAGCCCGAGTTGGGATCGAAGACGTTGCCCGTCGGGACGTTGGCCTTCGTGATGAGGGCCGGCGGAGCGAGGTAGCCGGAGGAGGGCTGGCCCGCGATGGCGCGGTTCAGCTCGTCAATGAGCTGCCAGGCCTGCAGGTACAGCGGCTCGGCCACGGAGGCGTCCTGGTAGTCGGAGTTGCGGATGCGCTGGAACTCGGCGGCATCGCCGTCACCGGCCGCGACGGCGTGCGGGGCATCGGTGCCCTTCTTGCCGGCGTCGACGAGAGCGGCGCGGGAACCCGCGAAGTAGTTGCCGTTGATGGCCAGCATGTAGGTGAACTTGTCACCGTACTTCTGGAGCTCGGCGGCGACGACAGCAGGCATGTCCGCCTGGGCGCTGGCGATCGGCGTGTCTTTGTACTCTAGGACCGTGCAGGTGCTGCACTGCTTGATGATGGCCTGCATCGCATTCGCCTTGTTGACCGCGATCTGGTATTGGGAGTCGGTGTAGATCACGACGCCCGCGGTGCCGTTCGAGTCGGCGATGGCGTAGTAGGCCGCCAGCTTCGAGACTTCGAGCGGGTCGGTGGTTATGTTGGTGAACATGCCGGTCGCGGCGTCGGGGCCGGGCGCGGCGCTGGCGTGCCACCCGACGACCGGGATCTTGGCCGCGGTCGCGGCCTGGATGGCGACCTTCTGCTCGGTCGCGTCGAAGCCGCCAAGGATTATACCGGCCGGCTTGAGGGCGATGGCCTGGTTCATCGCGTCGGTGCGGCCGCTGACGCTGGCCTTGCCGTCGATGGTCTTGACGGTCCAGCCGATGGCGGCGGCGGCTTCCTTTACGCCGTCAGAGAGGGCGGAGATGCCGCCGTTGGTCATGTCGGCGCCGACGAAGACGATCGGGCCGGAGACGGTCTGGGCCTTGGGGCCGCTGGTAGGGCCGCCCCAGCCGCTGGCCGCGCTGAGCTCGTTGGCGACGATGGCCTTGGCCTGGGCGACGATGTCACCGGATCCGGCGGCCGTGGCGGCCGCAGTCGGGGCGGCCGTGGCGGCCGCAGTCGGGGCGGCCGTGGCGGCCGCAGTCGGGGGGGGTGGTGGGGGTGGAGCTGCTGCAGGCGGCCGCGATCAGCGCGGCTGCCGAAACGACGGCAAGCAGCTTCTTGGTGAGCCCGAAACCCATCATGTTGAGCCTCCTTCCTTGAGTTGCGACGATCTCGGTTCCTTGCTCTGTCTGTATCAGCGGCGGGGACCCTCCTCTGCTGGGGCGGGCACAGATGCGGTCGGGCCGTTGTCGGGACCGTCCGCGGGCAAGGCTCCGGGTGGAGCCGGGGTCGCGCCCTGGTGCCGTTCGAGCGCCGTGACGCGGCGCCGCCCGGCCCAGCTGGCGATGGTGATGGCGATGACGAGGGTCAGGCCGTTGAAGAGCGGCTCGACCCAGAACTGGGCCCCGAACTGTTCGATGCCCGAGATGCCCACGGCCAGGATCACGATCCCGACGACGGTCCCCCACGGGTTGACGCGGCCGGGTCGGATGGTGGTGGAGCCGAGGAACGCGGCGACCAGCGCGGGCAGCAGGTAGTCGAGGCTGACGTTGGCCTGGCCGACCTGCAGGCGGGACGCGAGGAAGACGCCGGCGATGGCGGGCAGCGTGCCCGAGACGATGAACGAGGCGAGGACGTACCGGCGACGCGGGATGCCGTTGAGCTCGGCGGCGCGCGGGTTGGCGCCGCAGGCATACAGGTAGCGGCCGACGGGCAGGTAGTCGAAGACTATCCACATCACCACGGCCAGGGCGACGACGAACAGGAACGGGCCCGGCAGACCGAGGATGTCGGTCGAGGCGATCTTCCAGAACAGGCTCGGGATGGCGCCCTTGGTGTCAACGATCTGGGCGCCACCGGTCAGGAGCAGCGAGAAGGCGTACAGGAGGGTCCCGGTGCCCAGGGTGGCCACGAACGCGTCGACCTGGGCCAGTTCCACCAGCAACCCGTTGACGATGCCCACGAGAACGCCGCCGGCCAGGACGATGACGATCGCCAGCGGCATCGGCACGCCGAACTGCGTCTGCAGGACGAGCACGACGATGTGCCACAGCCCGACGGCATAGCCGATCGAGACGTCGATCTTGCCGGCCGCCATCGGTACCGTGACCGCCAGCGCGAGGATTGCCAGGACCGCCTTGCCGGACGCGAGGACCCGGAAGTTCAGGGCCGTGGGGAAGGTGTTGGGCAGGAGCAGCGAGAAGAACAATATGATCAGGAAGGTCAGGTAGACCAGTCCGTAGACGGGCAACGACCGCCGGAAGGCGTGCATCACCCTGTCGACGCCGTGGCCGCGATAGTCCTCCGGGCCCGGCTCGAGAGCGGTTGAACGCAGCGACATCGTCATGTCAGGCCGTCCTTGCGCTGCTGGCGGTGCTCGACGCGGCGTCGATCAGCGCGCCCTCGGAGAGGTTGGCCCTGTCCAGCTCCCGGACGACCCGGCCGCAGTTGAAGACGACGGCCCGCGTGCACACTTCCACGATCTCCTCAAAGTCGTTCGAGACCACCACCACGGCCTTTCCGGCCGCGGCTGCCTGCTGCAGCAGGACGTAGATATCGACCTTCGCCCCGACGTCGACGCCCATCGTCGGCTCCTCGAGAACGAGGAGCTTCCCCGGGACGTCGAGCCAGCGGGCGAGGATGACCTTCTGCTGGTTGCCGCCGCTGAGCGTGTCCACGAGCCGGTCCGGGTCGGGCGGCCTGACGCCGTAGCGCTCGATGATCGATATCGCGGCCCGACGCTCGCTCTTTGACGAGGCCACGGACAGCAGCCGGCGGCCCCGCACGGACGGGTTGATGAACAGGTTCTCCGCGACGTTCATGCCGCGCGCCAGGCCCTCGGCCTCGCGGTTGCTGGTCACGAAGGCGACGCCCGAGTTGACGGCCTCGGTTGAGCTGCGCGGGGTGTGGTCCATGCCGCGGACGCGAATATGGCCACCGTCGATAGCCTGGATCCCCGCCATCGACCGACCCACAAGTTCCTGGCCGGCGCCGCGCAGCCCGGTCAGGCCGACGATCTCGCCGGCGTTGATGGAGAGGTCCACCGGGCCGACGTCGCCGATCACCACGTTCTCGAGCGTGATCGCGAGCTCCGGCCCCGCCTCCTCGCGTTCCGTCTTCTTCTCGATCTGGTGGAGCTTCTCGAGCTCGCGGCCCACGATCATCCCCACGACCTGGGACTCGGTCATGTCGGCCGTGGCGCCGATGCCGACGAGCCGTCCGTTGCGCATCACCGCGACCCGGTCCGAGACACGGAAGACCTCGTCCAGGCGATGCGTCACGTAGATCATGCCCACGCCCCGGGAGCGCAGCTCCCGAAGGACGCTAAACAGCCGCTCGACGTCGTCGCTCGGCAGGCTGGCGGTGGGCTCGTCCAGGACCAGCACCTCAGCATCCAGGGCCAGGGCTCGGGCGATCGCGACCAGGGACTTCTCGGTGCGCGGGAGGTCGAAGATCCGCGACTCGGGGTTGATGCCGCCGCCAACCTTCTCGAGAGCAGCCGCGGCTCGGCGCCGGACGCCCCGCCAGTCGATGATGCCGCCTCGCCGCCCGAAACCGTAGCCGAAGGCCATGTTCTCGGCGACCGTCATCCACTCGATCAGGCCGAGGTCCTGGTGGATGAAGGCCAACCGGGCTCTTCCGTGGGGGGCATCAACATCGCGGCCGCGGTGAAGGATCTGGCCTCCGTCCCGCGTGTAGACCCCCGCGAGCATCTTGATCAGGGTGGACTTGCCGGCCCCGTTGCCGCCCAGCAGGGCTAAGATCGAGCCGCCCTCCACGTCGAACGACACCCGGTCCACGACCACCGTGCCCGAGAACTGCTTCGTGACATCCTGGAACGACAGCAGGACTGCGTAGTCGGTCATTTCGCTGTCAGCTCCCGCAATTCCGGAACGGGCGTCAGCAAGGGCTTGCCGTCAACGAAGGCCAGCACGTTGTCGACGGCAAGGTCGATCATCGATGATCGGGCGACGAGGGTCGCGGACCCTATGTGCGGCAGGACGACCAGGTTGGGCAAGGTAAGCAAGGGATCCGCGGGGTCGGAGTTGGGTTCGTGGTCTTGTACGTCCAATCCCGCTGAGTGAATCCAGCCTTCGCGCAGCGCGCGGATCAAGGCGTCCTGGTCGATGATGCCGCCTCGGGATGTGTTGACGAGCGTCGCCGTGGGCTTCATCGAGCGCAATTCCCGTTCGCCGATGAGTCCGCGCGTCTGCGCGGACAGCGGCACGTGGAGGCTGACGATGTCGGAGACGCGCAGCAGGTCCTCGAGTGGCAGAAACGGGATCGGAGCATCGTTGCGCAGGTGCGAGTCGTGCGCCACGACGTTCATCCCGAAGCCGGCCGCCCGAACCGCGACCGCGCGCCCAATCGCGCCGAAACCCACGATCCCGAGCGTCGCGCCGTGAACGTCCAGCCCGAGGAGGTTCCAGAGACCGTTGTCCGTCCATTTGCCTTCGCGAACGTAGCGCTCTGCCTCGCCGAGCCGCCGTCGGGCAGAGATGATCAGCCCCATCGTGAGATCGGCCACTGTCTCCGCGAGAACGCCCGGCGTATGCGTGACCGCGATGCCGAGCCGGCCGGCCGCCTCAACGTCAACGGAGTCGTAACCGACGCTCGCGAGTGCCACAAGCCGGAGGCCCGGGCACCGACGGAGGAATTGCTCGGTGACCGGGTCGCCGTTCACGCAGAGCGCGACCCGGGCGTCCCCAACCAGATTCACCAGGTCTTCGATGTCCGGCGGACGGTCCCCCGACCAGACGCGCATCTGTGTTCGTTCGGCCAGGCGCGCCAGCCCGCCCCCCGGCAGATCACCCCGTGTGACGGCAACCAACGGCTTCGCGTTCACAGACTCCTCACGTCATGCAGATGACCCGATAGCCACCGCCGGAACAAGGCAGGCGAGCCTGCGTCAGGGCCGCATTGGCGGGCCGGAGGTCACCTCTTCTGTCCAGCCTACCGAACGCTGTGCATTATACGGTGCGATGTCAAGGCTCCCTGCTCGAAGGCGAGCCATTGACACCCATGCGTGATTGGATCTCCGCTCAAACACTGGACAACCTGTGGTACAGTGCGCTACATGGTGAACGTGAGCGCCATCGGGAGGTTGTGCGTATGACCGGGCAGCTGGAGTGCTCGCCTCTGGACGTCAGGCACGATGGCTTCCTGGATCTCGTGCCGCGGGGCGCGCGACCGCGGCGCCTCATGAGCGGGGCTGCGTGGACTGAGGGACCGGTTTGGGTGCCGGAAGGGGACTATGTCCTCTTCAGCGACATCCCAAACGACCGTCTGCTCCGCTGGTCGGAGAGTCAAGGGGGCTCCGTGGCGCTGCAGCCGGCAGGATTCATGAACGGGCACACGCTCGATCTCGACGGGCGAGTGATCTGCTGCGAGCACGGCGAACGTCGCATCACGCGGCTCGAACCGGACGGATCTGTCGTGGCACTCGCGGAGCGGTACGGGGGACGGCGACTCAACTCTCCGAATGACGTCGTCGTCAAGAGTGACGGAACGATCTGGTTCACGGACCCCCCGTACGGCATCCTGAGCGACCGCGAGGGTCACAAGGCAGAGTCGGAACTCGGCGACAACTACGTCTTCCGGTTCGATCCCGTTGAAGGCGAGCTAACGGTGGCGACGGACCTGGTCGAGGAGCCGAACGGCCTGGCCTTCTCGCCTGACGAGCAGCTTCTGTACGTTTCGGACACGTCAGCGGCCCTTCGGAGCGAGGGCGGTAACCACCACATCGTCGCGTTCGACGTGCAGGGAGGGCGGTACCTCGCGAATGCGCGCGTCTTCGCCGAGATCACTCCGGGAATCCCCGACGGATTTCGTGTCGACGTTCATGGAAATGTGTTCACCTCCGCCGGTGACGGCATCCAGGTATTCGCGCCGGATGCAAAGCTGCTCGGGAAGATCCTGATCCCTGAAACGGTCTCCAACTGCGTTTTCGGTGGACCCGACCTGACGCGCCTCTACATCACCGCGACGAGCTCGCTCTACGCGATCGACCTGACCACGCAGGGCGCCGTCCGGCGGCCTCTCGAAAAGGGTGGCTGAGAATGGACAAGTCTCTGGGTACGGTCGGCGTGATCGGGCTCGGTCAGATGGGCCGGCCCATGGCGCGTGCTCTTATGCGGGCTGGCTGGCAGGCCGTCGTGTGGGACCTGGCTGCGACCGCGGCGGACCAGCTCGGAAGCGAAGGCGCGATCGTCGCACACAACCCAGCGCACGTCGCGCAGCAGGCGTCCGTCGTGATCACGTCTCTTCCCGGCATTGATGCGGTTCGCGCAGTCGCTTTCGGCGATGAGAGCCTCACGAGCCACCGAGGTCGGCCCAAGCTTCTCGTGGACATGTCCACAACCACCCCGGCGGGCGCGCGTGCGCTTGCTGCCGACCTGGCGCCGTTCGGAGTCGCCTTCCTCGACGCGCCCGTCAGCGGTGGCACCACCGGCGCGGCCGCCGGGACGCTGACGGTCATGGTCGGCGGCGCCGTCGAAGATCTGGATCGCGCGCGACCGGTCCTGGATTCGCTGGCGCGCCTGGTTGTGCATTGCGGGCCGGCCGGCGCGGGCCAGGTGGCCAAGGCATGCAATCAGCTCATCGTCATGACGGCGCTGGGAGCGGTCGCAGAGGCGCTCGTCCTGGCACGGAGTGCGGGGCTGGACCCGGCCGTGGTTCGCCAGGCCTTGATGGATGGCTACGCGGCAAGCCCGATCCTCGAGATCCAGGGCGATCGAATGCTTCGACGTGACTTCGCTCCAGGCGGTAAGGCCGCCTACAACCTCAAGGACATTGCGACGATTCGCGAGATGGCCTCGGGCGCAGAGCTGGACTTGCCGGTGTTCGAGGCTTCAGCGCAGCAGATGCTTCGACTCATCAACGAGGGAGGTGCCGACTTGGACAACGCCGCAGTGATTACCGTGGTCGAGCGCGCCGCCGGCGGCCGCAACCCTGACCGTGAACGGCCAGACGATGAATAGCGACATGTTCGATCTGAGCGGACGTCTGGCCCTCGTGACAGGGTCCAGCCGCGGAATCGGGTTCAGCCTCGCTCGAGGGCTGGCCAGGGCAGGCGCCGAGGTCGTCCTGAACGCTCGAGATGCTGAAGCGCTCGCCGCAGCCGCGGAGGAGATGAGGCGCGAAGGCCTGCGCGCGCACACGCGCGTATTCGACGTCACGGTACCGGAGCAGGTGGACGCGGCAATCGAGGAGATCGAAGCCGGGATCGGGTCGATCGACATCCTCGTCAACAACGTCGGAACCCAGCACCGTGCGCCTCTCGAGGAGTTTCCGCTCGAGGCCTGGAAACGCCTCTTGGACACCAATCTGACCGCCGTCTTCCTCGTCGGTCAGGCGGTCGGCCGAAGAATGATCAAACGTCGGCACGGCAAGATCATCAACATCCTCTCGATGCAGAGCGAGCTCGCTCGACCCGGGATCGCCCCCTACGCGGCGACCAAGGGCGGCGTCAAGATGCTCACGCGAAGCATGTGTGCTGAATGGGCCCGGTACGGCATCCAGGTGAATGGGATCGGACCGGGCTATTTCGTGACACCGCTCACGCAGGTGCTGAAGGATGACCCGGCGTTCGACGCGTGGCTGTGCGGCCGGACACCAGCCGGTCGCTGGGGCGACGTTGAAGAGCTCGTAGGTGCGGCCGTGTTCCTCTCCTCGAGTGCCTCTGACTATGTCAATGGTCAGATCATCTACGTCGACGGCGGCCTCCTCGCCGTCATATGAAGGTGGGCCAGATGCTTGCATGTGTGATCCACGGAGCACACGACCTCCGTGTAGAGGCGGTCGAGGAACAACCGATCGGCCCCGACGACGCCGAGGTGGCGATTGCGGTCGGCGGCATTTGCGGTTCGGACCTGAGCTACTTCCAGAAGGGGGCGGTTGGCGACTTCGTCGTGCGCGAGCCGATGGTCCTGGGCCACGAAGTTGTCGGGACCGTCGCCAGAACGGGCGCCGACGTCGATTCGAGACTGGTTGGGCAGAGGGTCGCGATCAATCCGGGCAAGACTTGCGGCGTCTGCGGTCCGTGTCGGGCCGGGAAGTCGAATGTCTGCGAGTCAGTGGTCTTCCTGGGCAGTGCGGCGAGATTTCCGCACGTCCAGGGCGGGTTCCGCGAGCGATTGGTAATCGGGGCGTCGCAGCTTGTGCCCTTGCCCGACGGACTCTCTTTCGAGAGCGCGGTCTTCGCAGAGCCGCTTGCGGTGGCCAGTCACGCCGTCCATCGATCGGGAGAGGTTCGGGGTCGCCGGCTGCTGGTAGTCGGCGCCGGCCCCGTCGGCTCGCTGGTGACTCTGGTGGCCCGTCATCGAGGGTGCGCCGACATCACGGTGACCGACCTGTTCGACGGTCCGCTGCAGACGGCCCGTCGCGCCGGGGCGACGCGCACGGTGAATGTCTCGAGTGGGAGCGAGGAACTCGGCACCGCGGATGTCGTCTTCGAAGCCTCAGGATCGCCGGCCGGGCTGGCAACGGCTCTGCAATCCGTTGGCCGAGGTGGTACCGTCGTTCAATTGGGCCTTCTCCCCGCGGGCCTCATCTCGGT
Organism: Candidatus Limnocylindrales bacterium; assembly: GCA_050010635.1. GTDB lineage: Bacteria > Chloroflexota > Limnocylindria > Limnocylindrales > CSP1-4 > Fen-1039. The sequence continues at coordinate 1,409 of JBEKKR010000042.1, read as the reverse complement.
GCCGGGCAATCTGATCGTCGCCAAGGATCTGGATGTCCGCGGCTCGTTCCGTTTCACAGCGGCGGAATTCGATGAGGCAGTGACGCTGCTCGCGGGCGGGTTGGACGTCGCGCCATTCGTCAGCGCCCGGATGGACATCCTCGCCGCGGGCGAGGCGTTCACGCTCGCGTCGAACCGCGCGGCGTCCGTGAAGGTTCAGCTGACGATTGGCGAGAGATGAGACAGGCACCGCGGAGAACGGCGTATCAGCGCGATGGAAATCCCGAGAACGAGGATGAGAACATGGGGGCCCAGCCATGATCCCGACTGAGTCCCTCCGCGACCTGCGTTCGACCGCACCCGCGGTCGTGCGGGCGGCAGCCCTTCTGGCCGTCCTCGCCGAACCTGGTGTGGAAGCACTGGGGCTATCCGACCTTGCTCGACGACTCGATCTCCCCAAGTCGACCGTCGCGAACCTCTGTTCGGCTCTGGAGCAGGTCGGGTTCGTGCGTCGTGTCGACGGTCGATTCGAGCTTGGGCATCGTCTGTTGGAGCTGGGAGCCGCCTACTCCGATCGGATCGACATCATCCATGAGTTCAAGGCCGCCACCGGCCGTCTTCGTTGGGCTTCGCAGGAGACGATCCAGCTCGCGATCCTGGAAGGCGCCGAGATCATATATCTCGCCCGCCATGACGGAACGCAGCCCGTTCGCCTCGCGGCGGGCCTCGGCCGTCGCATGCCAGCGCCTTGTACCGCGCTCGGAAAGGCAATGCTGGCCGAGCTCGACCCGGCCGAAGTCCGAGCCAGGATTGGGGCGCTGCCTACTTTCCCGGTCCTCACCCCGAAGTCGAAGCACAACATGGCGGAGCTGATGGAGGACCTCGATGGCACCCGAGCGCGCGGGTACGCCATAGATGATGAAGAGAACTCAGTAGGTGTCGTCTGCTATGGCGTTGCGCTTCCGACAGTCGGGCCGAACAGCCCAAGGCGTGCCATCAGCGTTACCTTGCTCAAGGCTCGCGAGACGGCGGATCTGCGCGAACGCCTCGTAGGCGACTTGCGCGACCTCGCTGCCGACCTTTCGCCACACCTCTGATCGGATGGGCGAAGCGCCACTCGAGCGGCGGCCGCGACGCCGCTGTTTCGAGCGGCCGTGTCCCGTCGAGACCGTGGGGGTCGGAAACCCTGATTCGATCACGCGGCGAGTCCACCGTACTCGTGGATCAGGCCGCCGAGCAGATCCTCTCGGCGGACGTCTCGAGGGCGCACAGGCAGCCAGGCTTCGTCTTCGGCCATGGGCGGCGCAAGGGCGAGAGCGCGATGGGGGCGACCTCGGTTGTAGTGCTCGGCATATGTCCGAAGCGTCTGATCGAGATGGCCTCGACCCAGGATGAGTGACCAGTCCAGACACTCCGCCCGGACGGTCTCG
>JBEKKR010000041.1:0-14036 GCA_050010635.1 Candidatus Limnocylindrales bacterium | reverse complement strand
CGAGCCGGAGGTCGGCCGCAGGAGCCCCACGACCTGGTTGACGAGAGTGGTCTTGCCGGCACCGTTGTGCCCGAGCAGGCCGAAGACCTCGCCTTCATCGATGGCAAGGCTGATGCCGTCGTTGGCCCGGGTCCCCGCTTCGCGTGCGCGCGACGAGGCCCGATACACCTTGGTCAGTTCCCTGATCTCGAGCAACATCTCTCGTCCCCTTGTCGCGCCTTCCGCCGGCGGACTCCTCGTCCCGTCGATCCGATTCAGGCAATACCTATCCTGGCCGGGGCCCAACGGGCTCCCGGAGCGAGTGAGTGGAACTGGCTGGCGGTCCTCGCCACCGGTTTACTCGATGAGTATCCGAACCTCGTCACCGTGGTCCGAGACTTCCAGGATCGGCCCTGTCATGCCGGTCTGGATCGCCTCGAGGATGCGCGAACGGTGGTCCGGCGAGAGGCCGGGTACCTGGTCGATTGCGAAGCCCGCCGCAGCGAGCGGTATCTGCAGGTTGATGACGGGGCTGCCGTTCTCCGCGACGAAGATCCGGATCCGCCGGCCGGCCAGGGCCTCCTGGGCCGTGCCGCCGCGCCGGGCTTCGTCCCGAGGACGCGACTCGCTCGGGCGAGCGCGCCCCGCCGAGTTGGACGACCCGCCCTTCTCCGATTGCGCCTCGAGGGCCGCCACGATGGGCGCCGCCTCTTCGGCCGTGAGCTTGCCTTCCGAGACCAGCTTGAGGAGCGCTTCGAGCTCGCCCGACATGGCTACCTCCTCGCCCGCTCGAGGCGATCGGCCGCTTCATCGACGCCGATCTCGCCTCGTTCGAGGGCCTGGAGGACGGCCAGCTCCTCATCCTCGGCCATGTCCTCATCGGCCTCGCCGGATTCGTCGGGGTTCCACGTCTCCTCGGTTTCACGCGGCTCAGTCTCTTCCTCGACCTCTGCAGCGGCCCCCTCGGCCTCGGCCGCCTCAGCCGCCTTCTCGGGGCCGGCCACCGAGCCGCCCGGCTCAGGCGCGGCGGGAGCGGCGGGGGCGGCCGGCGCTGCGGGAGTCGCGGGAGCGGACGGGGCGGCCGGCGCGGTCGCCGCCACCACGCGGTCGCCCGGCTGAGCGGCCAGGATGCGGAGGCCTCCGGAGGTGGAGTTGGCCCGAAAGGCCGCCCGGCCGTCGCCGACGATCGCTCGCCAGTAGCCCCGCCCGCCTTCTAGCCTGTGCTCGACACTCGAGACGATCGAGCCCGAGATCGCTCGAAGCTCGGCCGTCACGCCGTTCAGCGGGGTCAGATCGACGCTGCCCGAGATGGACTCGGCCCGATGATCGCCCGAGGGATCGAGCTCGCCGACGATGGCGATGCTGCCGCTTGTGGTCGACAGGGTCGTGCCATGGAAACGCCTGGCCCGAACCCGGATGCCGCCGGAGATCGTGTTGGCCCGCAGCCGAACGTCACCGCCGTTCTCCAGGGTTATGGAGCCGGAGATGGTGCCGGCCTCGATCAGACCGCCGAGGCTCCACATCCGGATGTCGCCGGAAACGGTCCGATACTTCTGATCGCCGACCAGTGAGGCGGCCTCGATCGAGCCGCTCATCGTCTCGTACCGGACCCTGGTGCCCCACGGCACTTCGATGCTGATGTCGGCGGCGACACGCGCCCCGCCGAAGAGCCAGGCCAGACCGGTGGAGAGGCGGCGCTCGGGCGTCTCGACGGACAGCGAGCTCGGTCCGCGGTCCACGAGGACCCGGCCCGTCTCGAGGGCTCTCTCGGCCGAGACCTGGTCCGCCGAGCGAATTCGATACGTGACCGTCAGGCGAGCTTCCTCACCGTCGATGCCGCGGACGCGCAAGGTGCCGCTGACAGTCTTGACGGAGACATGCCCGTTGGTGCCGATCCGATGGGCGAGCGTCTCAGTCCGCTCCAGTGTTCCCATCTCCTACTCCTTCCGAGAGCGGAGGAGGACCGCCGCTTCGTCTGCCGTGATCTCATGGCGGGACAGTCGCTCGAGGACGTCGCGGCGCAACGCCGCGGAAGCATCCGAGCGCCGGAAACCATCGTCTCCCTCGTCCCCGATCGGCGCTCCATCGGCCAGCCCAAGGGCCCTCACCAGCGCCTCGATCCTCGCCCGAACGGTCGGGTACGACACCTTGAGCTCGCGCTCGAGCTCCTTGGCGTTGCCCCGGGAGCGGAGGAAGCTCTCGAGCAGGGTCAGCTGCTCGCGATTCAGACGCCCGAACCGGCCGACGTTGAACTCGCCCTCGATGGCGGTGCCGCAGCCCCGGCATTGAAGCCGGGTGATCGCCAGCTCGCTCGAGCAGACGGGACAGGTTGAGATGACGTCGCGTGCCATGCAGTGAATGCCTCTTCTGCGAGCCCCTGCCGCTGGCCTGCCAGTGGCTGGTTCCGGACTGCCGGAGACACCTTGCTCGCTGTCGTTTACACTATGCCAGTGCCACTTTCTATTTGTCAAGCCCCGGCTATCAATTTGTAACGTCTTGACATGAGAGTGGCCATGAACTGGGCAGAGGGATGGTCGGGAGCCATGCGGGGTGACCGGCGGGCCCGGCCGAGCCGGGGTCGCGCGCCGGCGGGCCGACCCCAGACCCGCTCCGGGCAACGACAAAGAGATCCGGGCTGGGAACGGACCGCGAGCATGTCCGGCGAGTCTCACCGCGCATCGCGCGCAGGCCCGGCGGCAGACATCTGGCGGCCGGGTATAGATTCGATCTGTCGCGGCGCGACACGCCCGACCCGCCTGGAGGCCCGATGGCTCGACGCGTCTTCAACTTCGACAACCCCGATCGGTTCGTTGCCGGCACCGTCGGCCAGCCCGGCAGCCGGACCTTCTACCTGCAAGCGCGCGACGGCGACCGGATAGTCTCGGTGACGTTGGAGAAGGTCCAGGTCAGCCTGCTGGCCGAACGCCTCACCCAGCTGCTCGCCGAGGTGAGGGAGCGCGGTGCCGCCGTACCCGAGGAGCCAGCCCCGGCCGAGGTAGACACGGCGCCCCTGGACGAGCCCATGAACGAGGCCTTCCGCGTAGGGACGATGGCCATCGTCTGGGACGGCGAGGAAGAATCGATCGTCGTAGAAGCCAGCGCCATGACCGAGGAGGACGAAGCACCCGAGGGCGCCCTCGACGCCGACGATGACGACGAAGACCACGAGGACGACGAATCGGACGTCGTGCGGGTCCACCTGACTACGCGAAAGGCCCTGGCGTTCGCCAAACGCGCCCTGGATCTGGTCGCCGCCGGACGTCCTCCGTGCCCGTTCTGCGGTCAGCCCCTCAACCCCGAGGGCCACATCTGCGCCCGGCGCAACGGCTTCATGCACTGAACGAGATGGCGGGATCCGGGCCGGGCCGACCCACGGCCGCCGGCGAGTCGGCCGGCGGGCCGGCCGGCGGGCAACTCACGGACGGGCATGCCGGCGCGGCTGAGGACGGGCGACTCGACGGCGGCCCGATCGTCGCCGGTATGACCCAGGCCGAGATCGAATCGGCTGCTCTCGCGGGTCGTCAGGTGGCGAGCCGGCTGGACAAGGCGACCGCTCTCCGACTCCTCCGCGAGGGCGAGGTCACGGTCGTCGGCAGGATGATGGCTGCCTCCAACGCGACCTTCTGGTGCCTGGTCGTAGGCCCCGGAGAGGGGCCTTCCGCCACGATCGCCGCCAGCTGCGTCTACAAGCCGATCCGGGGCGAACGGCCTCTATACGACTTTCCGGACGGGACGCTGGCCTGCCGCGAGGTAGGCGCGCACGCCGTGTCGGAGGCCAGCGGCTGGGAGATCGTCCCGCCCACCGTGATGCGCGACGGGCCCTTCGGCGAGGGGATGGTCCAGCTCTGGATGGAGATCGACGAGTCGGTTGACGTGGGCCAGCTGATCGGCTCGGACAATCCCGCGTTGCGCCGAATCGCCGTGCTCGATGCCGTCCTCAACAACGCCGACCGCAAGGCCGGTCACCTCCTGCCACTCCCCGACGGGCGGATCCAGGGGATCGACAACGGGCTGTGCTTCGCCGTCGAGCCGAAGCTGAGGACGGTGCTGTGGCGCTGGCGCGGTCAGCCGCTGACCGCCGACGAACGCACCGTCCTGGAACATCTCTACAAGGAGCTAGCGAGCGACCTCGGCGACGAACTGCGGCCGCTGCTTGCCCCGGACGAACTGGCCGCCATTTCCCGGCGGATCGAGGCGCTCCTGAAGGGCGGCGCCATGCCCCGCCCCGACCGGAATCGCCCGGCTATCCCGTGGCCGCCGTACTGAGAGAGGCATGGGCGGAGAGCCGACTCGCGTGAGACCGGCCCACGCAGCGGGCCCGCCTCGGTCACAATCGGCTCGGGAGGCTGAGGCGTGCTGAGGTACTTCGAGACCCGGACCCGGATCATCGTCGCGGTGGCGGTCGGCGCCAGCGTGGCGGCGCTGATGCTGCGCATCGGCGGCGCGGCCGGAGTAGCCATCTTCGGCGCGTCGGCCGTCGGGCTGGCCGGCCTGGCGGCTCTCGTCGGCGAGGGCACGGCCCAACTCGCCCACCGCCTCGGGCCTAAGGCGACGGGAGTCCTGCAGTCGGCCCTGGGCAACCTGCCCGAGTTCTTCATCGGCATCTTCGCCCTGCGCGCCGGCCTGCTCGACGTCGTTCGGGCGGCGCTTATCGGGTCGATCCTGGCCAACACGCTGCTGGTTCTCGGCCTGGCCTTCCTGCTCGGCGGCCTGCGGCATGGGACGCAGAAGTTCGGCACGGACCAGACCAAGATCATGTCGACGCTGCTGGTCCTGGCCGCCGCGGCGATAGCCATCCCGACGATCGCGACCGCGCCCGGAGGCCCGGACCGCGGCCACGATGCCGAGCTGTCAGTGGTCGTTTCGATCGTGCTGCTGTTGGTCTTTGTCGCGAGCATTCCCTTCTCTATCGGCAAGGGACCGGGGATCGGCTCTCTTGAAGGCACCGACGGGAGCAAGCCGGCCTGGCCCCTGGCTCTTGCGGCGGGAACGCTCCTGGCTGCTGGAGTCGGCGCGGCCTTCGTCTCCGACTGGTTCGTCGACGCTCTGAAGCCCGCCATGAGCTCGCTCGGCATGTCCGAGTCGTTCGCCGGCCTGGTCGTCGTGGCCATCGCCGGCAACGCCGTCGAGAACGTCGTCGGCGTCCAGGCGATGCTGGCGGACAAGGCCGACCTGGCCATCAGCGTCATCCTGAACTCGAGCCTGCAGGTGGCCCTGGCCCTGGCGCCGGTTCTCGTCCTGGTCAGCCTCGTTCTCGGCGGAGCCACCCTCACGCTGGTCGTCTCGCCGCTGCTCGTCGCCGCGCTGGCATTGACGGCCGTCCTGGCCGCGCTCGTCGTCATCGACGGCGAGTCGACATGGCTCGAGGGTCTGGCCCTCATGGGGCTCTACGTCATCCTGGCTGCGAGCGTGTGGTGGGGTCCGCCGATCGGCTGAGCCTGGTTGAACGGCGCGCCGGCCGGTAGACTGACCCGGCAGTCATCTCAATGTGCAGGGCCCTCGAGTGAACTCCGCCACGCCCGTGACCCGATCGCTCCGCCCGCCCTCGGAAGGCTCCCATGCCGGCCGCGGCGACCCTCGCCCGGACGGGGAGAGCCGCGTTGGTCGCGCGGTCCGGTGGGTTCGACGCGGCATTCCGACGCAGTCCCAGGCCGACACCGCCGGCTGGCTGATCGCCTGGTTCGTTCTCGTCGCGATCGCGGTCCAGGTCGCGGCCGTGGTGATCGACAACGTGACCTACAACCTGTGGCCGGCCTACGACACGTTCGCCTACGAACTGGCGGCGCGGCACATCGTCCACGGCGAGCCCCTTTACTCCGCCGCCCTGATCTGGACGAAGGGCGCCTTCAAGTACCCGCCGGTCTTCGCCCACCTGATGGTCCCCATGGTGTTCCTGCCGGACATCCTCGTGGACTGGCTGTGGCGGCTCTCGGGTGTCCTGTGCCTGCGCTACATGTGCGGCTCGTGGCGGTTCGCCGTGGTCGCCGCGCTGCAGTGGCCGGTGATGGCGGAGCTGGCCTTCGGCAACGTGACGCTGCAACTCGGAGCCGTGGCCCTGTGGTCTTTCCGAGACAGTCGCGCGGTCTACCTCCTCCCCTGGTTCGCCGGCATGAAGTTCGGGCCGGCGCTCCTGCTCCCCTACCTGTGGGCGACCCGGCCGGAGACCCGCCGGCCGATCGTCATCGGCTGCGCCGCGTTCGCGGCCGCCTGCCTGGCGTCGTTCGCGTTGGCGCCCGGCCTATGGTGGGACTACGCCGGCACGTTTGGATGGGAGGCGTCATCGCAGATGAACGCGATGTTCGTGTACGCCATCGTGCCGGATCACGGCGGCCTCGACCTCGCCATCCGCCTCGCCATCGCCGCGGTCGCGGTCCTCATCGCGATTCGCTGGCGCCTGGACTGGCTCGCCTTCATCGCCGCCACGGCGACTATGCCGATCTTCTCGCTGACCAGGCTGGCGGTCCTCGTCGCTCTCTGGCCGCTCTGGCTACGCGGCGCCGTCGACCGCTGGCGGCAGACCGATGGTTCCTGGCAGCGCTGGCTGACCGCGCCGCTCGTCCACCTGGACATGCTGCCGCGCGGTCCCGTGAACGCGCCGCCGGCCATCGAAGTCGGGGGTGCCGAGGCGGCCGGAGCGAGGCCCTAGCCCGAGGCGGTGGCCGGCGCCCGACCTTCAGGCCGGGCGCGCAGCTCGCACCAGGCGGCCGTTCCGTGGCGCTCTTCGACGAGCGCCACGGCCCCGACCGGCCCGATGTCGTTGCCAAGTTCGGCGGGCCCGATGCGGACCCGTCTCGCCGGGTCGCGCAGGACGGTGCCCTCAACGGCGATCCGAGCGGGTTCCAGCCAGCGTTTGCCCTGGCGCTCGGCGAGCGTTCCACCGACGACGACCCTCTCTGGATTGAAGGCGTTGACCCAGCCGACGCAGGCGAGAGCGAACGCGGCGGCCGGCAGGCGACCCGGCTCGGTCACGGCCTTTCGGCGGCAGGTCCGGCCGGTGGCTCGGCTGCGGCCGGTGGTTCGAGCGCCGCCGGGCGAGTGCGCGTAGCCATGGTCGTGTCCACCCGTGCCCTGACGCGACCGGATCTGACCCTCGGTTCTATGAGCGGCTTCTCCGCCGCGCGCTGCGCCGCCGCGTCTTCAGAGTCACGGCCCGTCTCTTCGGGGTAGAACTCGTGGAGCGTGACGTTGAGGGCGGCCGCGACAGGGACGCCCAGCAGTCCGCCCAGGATTCCCCAGGCGCTCAACCCGACCAGGACCGCGAAGATGGTGATGACCGGGTGGAGATGGACCGCCCGGCCGATGACCAGCGGCATGACCACCTGGTCCTCGACCTGGCGGACGACGACGTAGACGACCAGGACCACGATCGTCGTGTCCGTTCCACGCGTGGCGAAGGTGACGGTCCCGGCCAGGGCCGCGGCGACGACCGGACCGACCAGGGGAATGATCTCGAGCACGCCGCTGAGGATGCCCAGAGCGAGCGCGTATGGAACGTGCAGGATCGGACCCAGGATCGCGTAGAAGACCACCGATACCAACGCGATCAGGAGCAGCTGGCCCCGCAGCCACCGCCCCAGGACGACGTGGATCCGGTGCGCGATCCGGAGGGTGTCGGCCCGCTGCTCGCGGTCGAGGAACCGCAGGGCAAACTGGCCGAAGCGATGTCCGTCGAGGAGGAGATAGAAGGTGACGATCAGGCACAGGATGACCTGAAGCCCGATCTCGACTGCCCGCTCCGCTGCCTGGACGGCACTCGAGGGCGAATCGATCCAGCCGAGGAATGCCTGCCGTATCTGTGTCGCCAGCGTCTCGACGGAGTAGTAGTTGCCGGCAACGACGATCGTGTCGCCGAACAGCTTGTGTAGCGCAGAGCTGAATATGTCGTGCCCGCCGGACGATAGATCGGTCAGCTCCTGGCCGGCCTTGTCGGCCGCGATGAAGGCGAGGGCGCCGACAGTTGCGAACAGCAGCAGGTAGCCGATCGCGATGATCGCCACCCTGGGCAGCCGAGTCCGGCTGTGGATCGCCGAGACGACCGGCGAGAACGCATACGCCAGGACGCCGGCCACGACGAAGGGCCCGATGATGCCGCGGGCGAGCCAGAGGAGGGCGACCACGAACGCGGCCAGGGCGAGCAGGCGCACCGACGGATCGGACCAGGCGATGCCGAGGCGTTCTGGGGCCCGCGCCAGCACCGGCGCGGCCGGCTCGGCCGAGTCACGTCTCGCCGCCATCTCGCTCTCCTCCTCGATTCGCCCGCTCCTGACCCGGGCTGGGTGATTAGCCTAACTCCCCCGCGGGGCCACCGCGGGCCGTCCCGTTCGCGCGTCATCAGCCGGCCGGCACGGGCCCAGGGCGTCCGATTCACGGGCGCCCCTCGAACTGAGACGCGATACTGAGGGCTACGATCGCGAACCAGGGGGAATATATGACCGCATCTGCCACGCTGGCCATCTCCACCACGGACCTCAAGAAGAGCTACGGCCGGCAGGTGGCACTGGCGGGCCTCAACCTGCAGGTCCCGAGCGGCGTCGTGTACGGCTTCCTCGGACCGAACGGCGCCGGCAAGACGACGACCATGCGGCTCCTGACCGGGCTCATGCGGCCGGACTCGGGGTCGATCACCTTGCTAGGCCAGCCGTTCGACCGGTCCAGGCACGCGCTGCTCCAGGAAGTCGGCGCGCTCGTCGAGGCCCCCTCGATATATCCGCATCTCTCGGCCCGCGACAACCTGATCGTGATGGGCGCGACGGGGCGGCACGTCCCCAGGGCGCGCGTCGAGGAGCTGCTCGACCTGGTCGGGCTGAGAGACAGGGCCGGAGATCGCGTGTCGCATTACTCGTTTGGCATGAGGCAGCGGCTGGGCATCGCGATCGCCCTGCTGAACGACCCGAAGCTGCTCCTGCTCGACGAGCCGGCCAACGGCCTGGACCCGGGCGGCATCGTCGGTCTGCGCGACACGCTGAGGGGCCTGGCCACAGCCGGCAAGACCGTCTTCATCTCGAGCCACATCCTGCCCGAGGTCCAGCAGCTGGCGGACATCGTCGGGATCATCGCCGCCGGCCGGCTGGTCACCCAGGGTCCCTTGGAGGAGCTGCTGGCCAGCCAGGCCCTGGTGCGCGTGAGGGTCCGGCCGGAGGAAGCGGCCGCGGCCTTCGCCCTGCTGTCGAAGCTGGCCGGAGAAGGCCGGGTCGAGATCCCATACCCGGACATGGCCTGGCTCACCGCTCGCATCGCCGCGGATCGCGCCGCGGAGGTGAACCGAGCCCTGGCCGACGCGGGCATCTACGCCTCCGGGCTGGAGGCCGGCAGCGATCTCGAGTCGCTCTTCCTTCAGCTCACCGCGCCGCCGGTGCCGCCGCCGGGTCAGACTCGAACGGGGGCCCTCACGGGCTGGACCGGCGGAGGTGCGGCGTGAGCCTCGCCATCGTCGGGCTCCGCAAGTTCTGGACCCGCACCGCCACGGTCGTCTCGCTCCTGGTCGCCGCGACCGTTGAGGTGCTCTATTTCGTCCTGGTCGGCGTTAGCTATCGCAGCGCCTCGAGCGGCTCCAGCGGAATCGACAAGCCGACTGTCACCTGGCTGCTGACCTTCCCGGGCGCTTTCGAGGCGGTTATCTCGATCGTCTTCGCCTTCTTCGGGCTGATTGCCCTGATCTACGTCGCCACCGCGTCCGGCTCGGAGTGGTCGTGGGGAACGCTGAAAGTTGCCGTGACCCGTGGCCAATCCCGATGGCAGTACACGGTCGCCACCTTCGCGTCGCTGGCGATCGTTCTTCTGGTCGGGGTGCTGATCACCTTCGCCGCCGGGATCGTCGCCGTGGTCATAGGGGCCTCGATCGCCGGCCTTGCCGTCGGCAACCCGGTCGATCCGTCGGCGCTCGCAGGGGTCTTCTTCAAGCTGGTGCGGTGCTGGATCGCCCTCGTCGGGCTCACCTCGGTCGGCTATGCCGTGGCGATGGTGGCGAAGAGCCAGATGGCCGGCATCGGGACCGTCATCGGCTACTTCGTCGCGTCCATCTTCGCCCCGGCCCTGCTGCCCGACATCGTCAAGGAGATCTTTAAATACCTGCCCTTCAGCACCGCCGTAGACTCGATCGGGATCGCCGGACCGCCGACCACGGGGGCGGCAGCGTCCGCGACCGCTCTCGACCCGAACGTGGCGCTGCTGATCACGATCGGCTGGCTGATCGGGTGCCTGGCCGTCGCCTCGATCTCCGTCGAACGTGCCGACATCTCCGGCTGACCGGGCGTCCCCTGCCCGACCGCTCCGACGTTAGGACTCCAGCGGCTCGGGTTGCGTCCCCGGCGCCTCCGCGGTCGCCGGTTGAGTCTCCGCGCCGCGCCGCCGCTCCCGGAGCACGGACCAGATGACGGCCAGACCGGTCAGGAACATCGCCCCGGCGAGCGTGTAGACCGCGCCGGTCACGCCCGTTGACAGAGTCGTGTACCACGTGTTCAGCGTGCTTGCGATCGGCTGCGGAGCTGCCGCCGGTGCCCCGTTCCCTCCGATTCCGTAGGCCCAGAACAAGGCCGGCAGGAAGACCAGGTAGCCGCCGACGAGCGCGTAGCCCACGCCCAGGAGCAGGCTCCGAGACCGCCAGCCCGCCAGGGCTATCGCCACGACGCCGGCCGCCGTGAGCAGATGCGCGATGGAGGTCAGGTCAACGAGCGGGCCGCTGTCATACGACATGCCGGCCTGGCGCTGCGCATCGGCGACGACCGTTGCGTCGAACCAATGGCAGACGAACAGGACGCCCAGCGCCGCCAGCGCCGCGAGAAACGCGCGCCCGAACGGTACATTCATCCGAGTCCCCTCTGCTACGCGGTTGCGACCTCGCCAGCTTCGGCCCGAGGACGGGGCCGCGTCAAGCCGCATCGTAGGTCTCGACCAGAGTCAGTCTGGTGACCTACGGTTGGTACAACTCGGCTGAGGCGAGATCCGCCGAGCCATCGTAGCCTCCGGCGATGAGGACGCGGCCGTCGGAGAGCAGGGTGGCGGTGCCAGTGCGAGCGGCAGTCATCGAACCGGTCGGGCTGAATATGCCTGTCTTGGCGTCATACAGCTCCGCCGAGGCGAGGTACGACGAGCCATCGTAGCCTCCGGCGATGAGGACGCGGCCGTCGGAGAGCAGGGTCGTCGTAGGCACGACGCGAGCTTCCGCCATCGACCCGGTCGGGCTGAACTTGCCGGTCGCCGGGTCATACAGCTCCGCCGAGGCGAAATACGCCTGGTGGTCCCGGTCGACCCCTCCAACGATGAGAATGCGGCCGTCGGAGAGCCGGGTGGCGGTGTGGCTATAACGGGCGACAGCCATCGAACCGGTCGGGCTGAAAGTGCCGGTCTTCGGGTCATACAGCTCGGCTGAGGCCAACGTCTCGGCCCCGGGGATGAGGACGCGGCCGTCGGACAGCAGGGTGGCGGTGTAACCCACGCGAGGGGTGGCCATCGACCCGGTCGGGCTGAACTTACCGGTCGCCGGGTCATACAACTCGGCCGAGGCTAGATACGACGAGGGGTCCGCTCCTCCGGCGATGAGGACGCGGCCGTCGGAGAGCAGGGTGGCGGTGTGGTTGTCGCGAGCGGTGGTCATCGACCCGGTCGGGCTGAACTTGCCGGTCTTCGGGTCATACAGCTCGGCCGACGCGAGGAACCCCTGGCCGCTGTCGCCTCCGGCGATGAAGACGCGGCCATCGGACAGCAGGGTAGCGGTGTGGTTGTCGCGAGCGGTGGTCATCGACCCGGTCGGGCTGAATGTGCCGGTCTTCGGGTCATACAGCTCGGCCGAGGCAAGCTGCGCCGGGCGATCGTAGCCTCCGGCGATAAGGACGCGGCCATCGGACAGCAGGGTGGCGGTGTAACCCACGCGAGGGGTGGCCATCGAGCCGGTCGGGCTAAACGTGCCGTAACCAGGCGAGGGCTCGGCCGCCGTGGGGTTGGCCGCCGTGGGGTTGGCCGCCGTGGGGTTGGCCGCCGTGGGGTTGGCCGCCGTGGGGTTGGCCGAGCCTCCGGAGCAGCCCACGACGGCGAGGGCAACGAGCAAGCCTGCCAGGGCCAGGTGGGTCGCGCGAGCGACCGGTCCCTGGCCCAGCTGCACTGGGCCCATGCCACGCAAGGTAAGGCTTCTGGCGCCTGTAGAACGGGCCGTCATCTCTTGGCTCCCTCTGTGCCGCGAAGCTGGGTCGCCGACCAGTCGCTCTCTTGGGCTGGTCCGGACGGCCCCGATTGACCACTCTAGCATTCGCCGGCGTGCGCCAATGTCACCAGATGGGCCTCTTCGCGGCCCGCCACTGCTGACCCGACGAAGCTCCCGCGCGGCACCTATTCGCCGGGTTGCCCGTCGACCGCCGCGATCAAGCTCGTCCGCACGGCGGCAGCCGCCAGGAACAGAGGGTTGAAAGTCACGAGCGCGCACGCCGAGCATTGGCCGCTCGAGCCGTCCGGTCTACCGAGTGAGCCGGCGATGTCGGTAAACGAGAACGAGCGCTACGCCCAGGAGGCCGAGCAATCCAGCCGGCAGAAGCCAGGCGGGAGAACCGGTCTCGTTCGAAGACGGAGGGCTGTCCGTGTTTGTTGGCGGAGCTGTCTGCGGCGGAGCTGTCTGCGCTGGGGCCACAACCGGCACGTCCACATAGGTCTTGAAGGCGAAGTCGAAGAGAACAGAAGACGGGAACGCGTCCTGCATGGACATCCAGGTGCCGGCGAGGAGCAGAGCCTGACCGCCTGAGTACGTGTCTCCTGAGCCCTCCGTCGACCCGTTAGCGCCGGTGTTGAAGACAATGGCGTACTTGGTGCCGGAGATCACCGACGCCGGCGCCGCGAAGGGGAACTCGACCCAGCCGATGCCATCCCAAGATTCGCTACTGCTGGCGAGGACAACGCCAGTCGGTAGTCCGCCACTCGTCGGTTCTATGCTTGCAGTGATTGTGCCGGACCCGACCAGGAAGAGCTGGATTTCGGTCAGGTAGCCCGTCTTGCCTGCGGTGAAGGTCTGGGCGATTTGGCCGGGGGTGCCGATCCCGGGAGGGTTGCTGCTGGCTGGGTCATTCGACTGATCGAGGCTCCCCAGGACGGTGGCACTCGCTGTGCCCGGCAGAAGCGCCACCAGCAGGAAGGCCGAGAAGACCACCAGGCCAAGCCGTTTCACGGTAACGTCCTCCTCTTTCAGATGCGCACGAGGGCGGCTTGCCCGGTGGAGGACGCGCACCAGCCCAGACGGAATTGTGGCAGCTTCCCTTCGTTCGGCATAGCCGTTATGACACGGCGCGTCTTTCTCTGCGTCGGTTGGGCCTTGCCGAACGGCCTCGACGCCCGCGATGACTAGCCGGGCCTCCACAATAGCGTCAGCGACTGGCGGAGCGTGGGTACCGCGCCGCCGAGCGGGAGCGATCCTCAATCGTACAGCTGCTCGCGCCTCGCGCAGCTGTGGGCGCCCTACCGCAGACTGAAGACCCGAAGGGTCGTGCGGCCTTTCCCGTACGCCACCTCGCTGCCCAACTCGGCGGTCGCGAGGAAGTCGGTCGGCTGGGCCAGCCCGTTATCGATCATGGCATCGACCAGGGGGCCCAGCTCGAGGCTGCCCTTGCTGCGAAGCTCGGCGTCCACCAGGCAGAGCGTCTTCCACGGCTTGTCCGGCTGCTCCGTGGGAGTCTCGAAGATGGCCTCGTACGTGCGCCCTGAACCGCCCTGGGTTTGATGGAGGCTCCACTTCTTGGAGGAAGATGGAGTCATGCCAGACAACGCCAGCAGCCACAAGCCCTCGTATCGCTATCCAGCTGAGCTGAGAGAACGCGCCGTCCGGATGGTGTTCGAGACGATCGAGCAGAGCGGCGAGCGCCAGGGAGCCGTCGCGAGGGTGGCCCACTCGCTCGGCATCGGCGTCGAGTCACTCCGCAACTGGGTTCGCCAGGCGGAGATCGACCGCGGCACCAAAGCCGGCCTCACGACCGAGGAGCGCCGCCGCATCGTCGAGCTCGAACGCGAGAACCGCGAGCTCCGGCGAGCCAACGAGATCCTCAAGAGCGCGGCGATTTTCTTCGGGGCGGAGCTCGACCGCC
>JBEKKR010000040.1:0-15135 GCA_050010635.1 Candidatus Limnocylindrales bacterium | reverse complement strand
GGGTTAACCGGGTAAGACCGCAGGGAGACTACCTGCTTGATAGGCCGCATGTGGAAGTCCGGTGACGGATGAAGCTGAGCGGTACTAATGGTCGAGGGCTTGACCGCTACAGCACCTTACCAAGGGTTGGGTGCTGCGGCTGGGAGTTACCTGTACACGGGTGAATTGGCTGTCGCCAATTCACCCAGCGAAGTTGAAGATCCGCGGTGACGGCCGCGCGGCGATCCGGTACGGATCGCGCCCCGATCCTGCCGACAGACTATCGCGAGTTCGCCAAGCGAGCTCGCCGGTGAATACGCCTCAGGCGAATTCACTCACAGACGCAAGAAACCCTGGTGACTCTAGCGGAGAGGCCACACCCGTTCCCATCCCGAACACGGCAGTTAAGCTCTCCAGCGCCGAAGATACTGAGAGGGCAGCCTTTCGGGAAAATAGGTCGTCGCCAGGGTTTTTGCGTTAACGCGCGATCGAATCGGCCCGCTCCTTCTCCCGGTGCCGTCGCTGCGCTGCTACGCGACCAAGGTCGCTGACGCGCTTGCGAACGGCACCGGTCGCGTCGCGGGTCTCCGCTCTGCCCTGGCTTGACCCGTTTTGGTTTGGGGGATCAGTGCTGGCAGTGGCGGCAGTAGCTCGTGGTGAAGCCGCCGGCCTCGGTCTGGGTGATGCGTCCGTCGCATCTCGGGCAGGCCTGGCCGCCGCGGTTGTGGACCGCCAGGAAGTCGCGAACCTCGGTCTCGAACGTGGGTGGGACGCGCTCGCGCAGAACCGCGATGGCATTGGCGAGAGTGGCTCTTGTAGCCGTGTAGAGCTCGTCCACCTCTTCGGGCGCCAGCGAGGCGCGTTTGCGGGTCGGCAGGAGGCGAGCGGCGTGGAGGATCTCATCTGAGTACGCGTTGCCGACGCCGGCTATGAACTCCTGCTTCCGCAGCAGGTTCTTCAAATCCCCGGGGTGGCGGCGAATCCGCGTCCGCCACATCTCGAGCGTCAATTCGGGATCGTCCGCGTCGGGGCCCATATCGTTTGGGCCTGTGCCCGGAATCGGGCGCTCGACTCCAGCCGGCAGCAGATACACCTTGCCCATCTGCGTGGGGTCGCGGTAACGCAACTCGGGAGTGGCATCGTCGGGCGGGATCCAAGCGGCCCCGGCCGTCCACGGGGCGGCATCTGCCGGGACTCCGTCGCGATGACCGAATCTGACGACGAAGAGCGTCTTCTGCGGCTTCTTGACTGACGGGTCTCCGGCTAGCTGCAGCCGGCCCGTGAGCATGGCGTTGATCACGACCCGGTCCCGCTCGAATTCGAGCCACAGGAACTTGCCGCGCCGATAGAACCGCTCCAACCGCTGGCCGACCAAAGCGTTCAGTTCGGAAGGCGTACCGCGCACGGTAAGGGGTCCCGGCGCTTCGGCCGCGAGCACGACCCGGCCCACCATGGCGGCGCTGGACGCGTCCGCGAGAATCGATAGATCGGGCAACTCGGGCACGCTTTGATTGTACGTAGTGGGCCGCACGGCCGGCCGGGAGACGCGCGCTCGTCATTCAAACGATTGTTGCCCCTTGAGCGCGTGTGCTAGATTCACGCGGCCCTTGGGCACCATAGGTATAGAGCCGACCCATAGCCTGATCGAAGGAGTGGACCGAGCGCACGAAGGCCCCGGACTGCTGTTCGACTGACGGCTTGAGCCCGGCTCGAGCCGTTTTGCTTTCTCAGGGCACCATCGACCATAGGAGACAGATCTTGACCGAAGAGCTAACGGGCGGGACCACGCCGGAGACCGAGGCACCGGCCTCGATCGCTGACCAGGCGTCCGAGCAAGCCGCCGGCGTAGCCACCGCCGACGAGCCCGCCGAGACCACCGCCGCCGAGACAATCGAGACCAGTGAGCCGCCCGCCCCGGCCGCCCTCGAGCCAGTCGCGGTGACCGAAGCCGAGGTTGCCGATGCGCCTGCGGCCGAAGAGCTGGACGAGCTGCCCCCGGCGCCCGCGATCGTGCGGCCCGAGCCCTCGACCATGGAAGAGCTCCTCGCCGAGCAGGACGCCGACATCCGCAGCTTCAAGCACGGTGACGTCGTCGAAGGCACCGTCGTCCGCATCGATCGCGACGAGATCCTCGTCGACATCGGCGCCAAGAGCGAGGGTGTCGTTTCGAACCGCGAGCTCTACGGTCGGCATGCCGAATCCTCGCCGCAGCTTGCCGTCGGGGACGTGGTCCTCGTCTACGTGCTGCAGCCGGAATCCCAGGAAGGCCACGTCGTCCTGTCGCTGCGCCGAGCCGGGCTCGAGCGCAAGTGGCGGTCGATGCAGGAGCAGTTCGAGACCGGCGTCATCATCGACGCCCCGGTCATCGACCACAACAAGGGTGGCCTCATCGTCGACTGCGGCATCCGGGGTTTCGTCCCGATCAGCCAGATCGTGGACTTCCCGCGCCGGCCCCAGAACGATCAGCCGCGCGACGCGGCCCAGGAGATCGCCGAGAAGCTGCAGCCCTACGTGGGCCGCAAGCTCCGCCTCAAGATCCTCGAGGTCAACCGCAAGGCCAACCGCCTGATCCTGTCCGAGAAGGTCGCGCTGTACGAGGAGCGCCGCGAAAAGCGGGACGAGCTCTTCAGCAGCCTCCAGGTCGGCCAGAAGGTCAGCGGCACCGTCCGCTCGATCGCCCCGTTCGGCGTCTTCATCGACCTCGGCGGGATCGACGGCCTCGTCCACAAGAGCGAGCTCTCGTGGAACAAGGTCAACAACCCGGAGTCCGGCTACAAGGTCGGCGACCAGGTTGAGGCCGAGGTCATCGACATCAACCACGAGCGCGGCCGGATCAGCCTCTCAATCCGCAAGCTGCAGCCGGACCCGTGGCATTCTACGGTGGCCGACTTCAAGGTCGGCGACGTCATCGACGGCACCGTCACCAAGCTGGTGAACTTCGGCGCCTTCGTTCGCGTGCGCGACGGCCTGGAGGGTCTGATCCACATCAGCGAGCTGTCCCATCAGCGCGTTGCCCACCCGGGCGACGTGGTTCACGAGGGCCAGACGCTCAAGCTCAAGATCATCTCCCTCGACTCCGAGCGGCATCGACTCGGCCTCAGCCTCAAGCAGGCCGAGGAGCCGCCGGCCCGACCGCCCGCCCCGGAGACGCCCGTTGCGGCTCCGACCTCGATTGCTCCGCGACCCGAGCGACGTCCTCGCCCGGAGCGCGGCTACTCGATGACCGACGCGGTCCAGGAGCCCGAAGGCGGGATCGACAACACCCTGGCCTCCGCGTTCGCCCAGATCCGCGCCCAGGTGGCCGAGTCCGAGGCCAAGGCCGCCGGCGACGAGCCGGCCGCAAAGGCAGCCCCGGCCGCAAAGGCAGCCCTGGTCGTTGAAGCAGCCCCGGCTGCGGAAGCAGCCGCCACACCGGCCAAGCCGGCACGGGTCCGCGCCCCCAAGACCGCCAAGGCGGAAGCCCCGGCCGAGGCCGTGGCCGAAACCGAGGCCGTGGCCGAAACCGAGGCCGTGGCCGAAACCGAGGCCGTGGCCGAAACCGAGGCCGTGGCCGAAACCGAGGCCGTGGCCGAAACCGAGGCCGCACCCGCCGAGGCAGAGACCCCGGCAGAGGCGGCCACGGAGACCCCCGCGGAGTAGCCCCGCTCAGGCGCGGCCGGCGGTTCGACCGATCCGCCGGACGACCTGACGCGTACAACCTATACCGACGCAACGGAAGACCCGCCGGTCCCCCCGGCGGGTCTTCAACTCCCCGGTCTTGACCCGGGCGGGCATCCGGCCCTCGGGGCCGCCTCGCCCACTTGGGCCAGTCCCGGCGAGGCGTGTACCGCCCCGATGGGGCGGCTCCGAGCCCGGAATCGGCCTCGCGCCGGGTACTCGGGACCACGTCTTGGGCCGATAGGACCTCCCCGTTAGGGGCGAGTTACATGGCAACCGGGGCGTGCTAGCATGGCCTCAGGGTCGCTCTGATCGCGGCCAAAACGCGACCAAGCAGAACAGGCGCTCAACTCGATGGATCGATTCGACAAGTTCACGGACCGCGCTCGCAAGGTCCTGACGCTCGCCCAAGACGAAGCCCAGCGGTTCAACCACAACTACATCGGCACGGAGCACCTGCTCCTCGGCCTCGTGCGCGAGGGAGAAGGCGTTGCCGCCCGCGTCCTCGAGAACATGAACGTCGAGCTGCCGAAGGTCCGGACCGCTGTCGAGTTCATCATCGGACGGGGCGACCGGCCGGTCGTCGGCGAGGTCGGGCTGACCCCCCGCGCCAAGCGCGTGATCGAGCTGGCGATCGACGAGGCCCGCCGCCTCGGCCACAACTACATCGGCACGGAGCACCTGCTCCTCGGGCTGGTCCGCGAAGGCGAGGGGATCGCCGCCGGCGTCCTTGAGTCCCTCGGGGTGAGCCTGGACAAGGTCCGCCACGAGGTCATCCGCGTCCTGTCGCAGTCCTCCTCGGCCGGGCCGGCCCAGGAGACCAAGCGGGCCAGCAAGACGCCCACGGTGGACCAGCTCGGCATCAACCTCACCGAAGCGGCCCGAATGGGCAAGCTGGATCCGGTCATCGGTCGCGAGAAGGAGATCGAGCGGGTCATCCAGATCCTGTCGCGCCGGACCAAGAACAACCCCGCCCTGATCGGCGAGCCGGGCGTCGGCAAGACGGCCATCGCCGAGGGCCTGGCCCACCGCATCGTCAGCGGCGACGTCCCCGAGACGCTCATGAACAAGCGCGTCCTGACGCTGGACATCGGCTCGCTCGTGGCCGGGACCAAGTACCGCGGCGAGTTCGAGGAGCGCCTCAAGAAGATCATCGAGGAGCTGCGCAGCACCAACGACGCGGTCCTGTTCATCGACGAGCTGCACACGCTCGTCGGCGCCGGCGCGGCCGAGGGCGCCATCGACGCGGCGAACATCCTCAAGCCGCCCCTCGCCCGCGGCGAGCTGCAGTGCATCGGCGCCACCACGCTGGACGACTACCGCAAGTACATCGAGCGGGACGCGTCGCTCGAGCGCCGCTTCCAGCCGGTCATGGTCGAGGAGCCGACACTCGAGCAGTCGGTCGCGATCCTCATGGGCATCCGCGAGCGCTACGAGCAGCACCACAAAGTCCAGATCACCGACGAGGCGGTCAAGGCCGCTGTGGACCTCTCGATCCGCTATATCACGGACCGCCACCTGCCGGACAAGGCCATCGACCTCATCGACGAGGCGGCCAGCCGCGTCCGGCTACGCTACGCCTCCGCTCCGCCGGTCCTGCGTGAGGCCCAGAAGGACCTCGACCGGATCACGCGCGAGAAGGACAGCGCCATCAACTCGCAGGAATACGAGGAAGCGGCAACCCTGCGCGAGTCCGAGGCGGCGGCTCGCACCAAGGTCGACGACCTCCGCTCCGAGTGGCAGTCGTCGATCTCCAACGAGCAGCCAAAGGTGGACGAGGAGGAGATCGCCCAGGTCGTTGCGATGTGGACCGGGATCCCGGTCACGCGCATCGCCCAGGAAGAGTCGGAGCGGCTGATCCACATGGAGGACGATCTGCACAAGCGGGTCATCGGCCAGCAGGAAGCCATCGAGATCGTCTCCAAGGCGGTTCGACGCGCTCGCGCCGGCCTGAAGGACCCCAAGCGGCCGATCGGCTCGTTCATCTTCCTGGGCCCAACGGGCGTCGGAAAGACCGAGCTGGCCAAGGCCCTGGCCGAGTTCATGTTCGGCAGCGAGGACGCGCTCATCAAGATCGACATGAGCGAGTTCATGGAGCGCCACAACGTCAGCCGTCTGGTCGGCGCGCCTCCCGGCTACGTCGGCTTCGACGAGGGCGGCCAGCTGACCGAGGCGGTCCGGCGCAAGAGCTACGCCGTCGTCCTGCTCGATGAGATCGAGAAGGCGCACCCCGAGGTCTTCAACATCCTGCTGCAGATCCTCGAGGACGGCCACCTCTCGGACGCCAAGGGCCGCCGGGTGGACTTCCGCAACTGCATCATCATCATGACCAGCAACCTGGGAGCCCGGCAGCTCCAGACCAACTCCACGCTCGGCTTCCGCCAGGTGGGCGACAGCGACGAAGCTCGCGCGAACGCCTCGCACGACTTGATGAAGGAGAAGGTCGACAAGGAGCTCAAGCAGACCTTCCGGCCGGAGTTCCTCAACCGCATCGACGCCACTGTCGTCTTCCGCTCGCTCACGGTCGAGGAGATCCGCCAGATCGTCGACCTGATGCTGGTCCGCGTTCGCGACCGGCTGAAGGCGCAGGGCATGTCCCTGGAGGTCACCCAGGCCGCCAAGGACCACATCATCAAGATCGGATACGACGTCGCCTACGGCGCGCGGCCCCTCCGCCGCGTGATCCAGAACATGGTCGAGGACGTCCTGGCCGAGCAGCTGCTGCTGGGCAAGTTCACGCCCGGCATGAGCATCGTCGTGGACAAGGGCTCCGAAACGGGTCTGGACATCCACCCCGTCGAGGAGAAGCAACCCGTCGAAGCCGCTCTCTGAGCGGGGTCGAGGGGTGGCCCGCCAGCAAAGCCGCTACATCTGCCAGACGTGCGGTGCCGCCCATCTCCGGTGGGAGGGACAGTGCCGGACGTGCGGCAGCTGGAACACCCTGGTCGAGACCGTGGTTCGGGAGCCGGACGCGCGGCGGCGCGTCGGTTCCGGCGCGGGGCCCGCGGACCGACCGGACGCACCCCAGTCGCTAGGCGACCTGCGCGAGGCCGAGCTGGTCCGCATCCCCACCGGGATTGGCGAGATCGACCGCGTCCTGGGCGGCGGGCTGGTCCCGGGCTCGGTCGTCCTGCTCGGCGGCGAGCCGGGCATAGGCAAATCCACCCTGCTGCTGCAGGCGGCCGCGGGTCTGGCGGCGGGCACTGGATCCGGCGGAAGCGCGGCCGGCGCCGGCTCCGGAGGTCACGTCCTCTACGCCACCGGCGAGGAGTCGGCCGGCCAGGTACGGCTCCGGGCGAGCCGTCTCGGCCTGCTGGAAGGCGCCCCCGCCGACCGCATCTCCGTCGTGGCGGCGAGCGAGGTCGGCCGCATCGTCGAGCTGGCCCGCGACGCGCGCCCCATCGTCCTGGTGGTCGACTCGATCCAGACCGTCACCGTCGACGATCTCGAGGGACCGGCCGGCAGCGTCGGGCAGGTGCGCGAGTGCGCCCTCCGGCTCATGGAGATGGCCAAGGGGGACGGGATCGCCGTGATCATCATCGGCCATGTCACAAAGGACGGGACCCTGGCCGGACCCAAAACGCTCGAGCACCTGGTCGACGCGGTCCTGAACCTCGAGGGCGAGCGGACCGCGTCGCTCCGTCTACTCCGAGCCACCAAGAACAGGTTTGGATCCACGGAGGAGGTCGGCGTCTTCGAGATGGCGGAACGCGGCCTGGCCGAGGTCGCGGACCCAGGCCGGGCGTTCCTCGCTACGACGGACGAGCACGCGCCCGGCAGCGTCGCCGGCGCAACTCTGGAGGGCTCGCGGCCGCTGCTCGTTGAGGTTCAGGCGCTGGTCGCGCCGGGCGGCTACGGCAGTCCGCGCAGGACCGCCTCCGGCCTCGATGCCAACCGAATGGCGCTGCTGGTGGCCGTGCTCGGCCGAAGGGCCGGCATCGGCCTCGGCAGCCACGACGTCTATGCCAACCTGGCCGGCGGTCTCGAGCTGGACGACCCCGGCCTGGACCTGCCGTTGTGCCTGGCCCTGGCTTCGTCGTTGCGCGACAGGCCGGTGCCGAGGGACCTGGTGGCGATCGGCGAGGTGGGCCTGCTCGGTGAGTTGCGGCCTGTCCCGGGTATCGAGCGGCGGCTGCGAGAGGCCGCCCGGCTGGGTTTCCGGACGGCCATCGTGCCGGTCTCGCGCCGCGGCGATCTGCCGAGCGTGAGCGGCATTAACGTGATCGCTGCCGCCAACCTGCGAACGGCGATCGGTGCGGCCGTCGGGGCCGCCCACCCTCCGGCCGGAGGGATCGGAAACGGCCCCGACGGCGCCTCGTCCGTGGAGATGCCCGGCGGATCGGCCACGGAGATCGGGGCGCTCTCCGAGTCGCCGGCCGGGCGCGGTCGCGGAGCTGGCTAGAGGCCCATCACGCGATCCCCGGGGAAACGCGCCCGGCACCGCAGCGGCGCTCGACCCGCAATGCTAGGCTGCTCCAGACGAGGGGACCTCTGGTCCCGCATTCATCTGTTTGACCTTCATCCGGGCATTCACCCTCGTCGCAAGGCGTTGAACCGTGATTCGCATCATTCGGCTGATGGGGGCGGCCATCGGAGCCCTTGTCGGCCTCGGATTCATCCTCGCGGCGGAATCTCCGTTCGAGAGGACGGGGACGCCGGGTCTGCTGATCCCCGTCTGGGTTGCCGCCTGGATCACGGTCGGGTTTCTCCTGTTCCCCTATCTGACCGTCGTTCCGGCCGAGCGGTTGATCCGTGGAGTCCAGGAGATGTCCACGGCCGAGTTCGTGGCGGCAGTCGTCGGCCTGGTGATCGGCCTGCTGATTGCCCTGCTCCTGGGACTGCCGCTCTCGGCGCTGCCCGATCCGTACAACCACTACCTGCCCATCGGTATCTCGATCTGCTTCGGCCTGGGGATGCTCGGTCTCACTGTTGCCAAGCGTGAGGACCTCGTAGCCGCCGCCGAGGCCGCCGGGTTCATCAGACGGGGAGAAGGGCAGGCACCGCCGTCCGGCAGTGAGACCCAGGTCGTGGTGGACACCAGCGCCATCATCGACGGCCGCATCGCCGACATCATCGATTCGGGCTTCCTCTATCACCGTCTGCTCATCCCGCGTTTCATCCTCGACGAGTTGCAGCGGATCGCCGACAGCTCGGATACGCAACGGCGGGCCCGCGGCCGGCGGGGCCTCGAAATCCTGGCCCGCCTCCAGAAGGACGGTCCCACTCCCGTCGAGATCGTCACCGACGATCCGGCCGAGGCCTCCGACGTGGACGCCAAACTGATCGCTCTGGCCAGGGCCCGCGGTGCGGCCATCCTGACCAACGACTTCAACCTGAACCGGGTGGCGGACCTGCAGTCGATCCGGGTACTCAACATCAACTCGCTGGCCAACGCCCTCAAGCCGGCCCTGCTGCCGGGCGACACGCTCCGGATCAAAATCATCACCGAGGGCAAGGAGGCCGGCCAGGGCGTCGGCTACCTGGACGACGGCACGATGATCGTCGTCGAGGGCGGCGCCCGCCTGGTGGGCCGCGAACTGGAGGTCCTGGTGACGCGGGTGTTGCAGACCGTGATGGGCCGGATGGTGTTCGCGCAGGCACACGAGGAGTGAGCGGGTGCCCGGGCGATCGGGTCGAGGCGGTCGTGGTCGCCGCCGGGTCCAGCCGCCGGATGGGCGGCCGGGACAAGCTCAACGCTGAGCTGGATGGACGGTCGGTGCTGCGCTGGTCCGTCGAGGCGCTGGCGGCCGCCGGCATCGGCCGAATCGTGATCGCCGCGTCGCCGGACCGGGTCGCCGAGATCGCCGCCGAGCCCTGGCTGCCGGAGTCGGTCGTGGCCGTGGTCGCCGGCGGCGAGAGACGGCAGGAGTCCGTGGCCGCCGGAGTCGCGGCCCTGTCGGAGCCGGATCCGCTCGACGAGCGCGAAGGGGCCGCTGCCGGCCGTGCCTCGGCGACGCACACGAGGCCCCGCCGCGGGGCGGCGCCTGCACCGGACCCGGTGATTCTCGTCCACGACGCCGCCCGGCCGCTCGCCAGCCCGGCCCTGGTGCGGGCGGTGGCCGAGGCGGCCGCCAGGCACGGGGCCGCCATCCCGGTCGTGCCGGTCACGGAGACTCTCAAGCGACTCGACGGCGATCTCGTCGGCGTTACCGTCGACCGGACCGACGTAGTGGCCGCCCAGACGCCGCAGGGGCTCCGCCGCAGCCTGCTGGAGCGGGCCTACGCCCAATACCCTCCCGACGGCCCCGAGACCTGGACCGACGAGGCCTCGCTGCTGGAGGCCTGTAGAATCCCGGTCCATGCAATCAGCGGCGAAGCGACGAACCTGAAAGTGACCGTTCCCCTCGATCTCGAACGCGCCGTGGCCCTCCTCGACGGCGGGCTCGTGCCCGGCCGCTCCGCGTCGCCCTCCGGGGGCCTCGCGTCCGCCGGGCGCATTGGGCTCGGCATGGACAACCACCCCTTCGGGCCCGGCGAGCCTCTCGTCCTGGGCGGTCTGCGGATCGAGGGCGCCCCGCGGCTGTCCGGCCATTCCGACGGCGACGTGGCGCTCCACGCCGTCGCCGACGCGCTTCTCGGGGCCGCGGGCCTGGGCGACCTCGGGCGGCTCTTCCCGGCGGACCACCGTACGCCCGCCGGGGTCGACAGCCGGGTTCTGCTGGGCGTGGTGGCGGCGCGGGTGCGCTCGGCCGGCTGGGTGGTGGCGAACGTGGACCTGACCGTCGTGGCCGCCCGGCCGAAGCTGGCGGCACTCCTCCCGGCCATGGGCGAGGCGATCGCCGCCGTTCTGGAGGTGGATGCCTCGGCAGTGAACGTCAAGGCGTCCACGGGCAACCTGGGCGGCGCGGAAGGCGCGGGCCGGTCGATCTCGGCCAGCGCCATCGCCTGGCTGATCCCGGCCGCCGGAGCCGCGGCGCCGGCCAACCGCATTGCCACATCGGAACCGGAGGCCGACGCATGACGATCCGGCTGCACGACACCATGGCCGGGGCCGCCCGCGATCTCGTGCCCCTCGAGCCTGGTCACGTCCGCATCTATAGCTGCGGCCCCACCGTGTACGGGCCGGCACACATCGGCAACTTCCGCTCCTTCCTCTTCGACGACCTGCTGGTTCGGTATCTGCGCTACCGCGGCCTCAAGGTCACGTGGGTGATGAACATCACCGATGTCGACGACCGGATCATCAAAGGCGCCCGGGCAGAAGGGACCAGTATCCAGGAGCTCGCGGAGCGGTACCGGGCGATGCTCGTCTCGGACATGCGGACGCTCGGCATGGCCTTGCCGGACGTCATGCCCAAGGCGACCGAGAACATCCCGCAGATGGTCGAGCTGATCCAGACGCTGCTGGATCGAGGCCACGCCTATCGGACCGAAGACGGCTCGATCTTCTTTCGGATCGCCTCGTGGCCCGACTACGGGCGCCTCGCTCGACTCGATCCGGAGGGCATGAGGGTAGGGGAACGGGTGGAGGCCGACGACTACGCCAAGGACGATGTCCGCGACTTCGCCCTCTGGAAGGGTTCCAAGCCCGACGAACCGAGCTGGGATACGGCCATCGGCAAGGGGCGACCCGGCTGGCACATCGAATGCTCGGCCATGAGCATGCGTTACCTGGGTCCCTCGTTCGATATTCACACCGGGGGAGTTGACCTCATCTTCCCGCATCACACTGATGAGATCGCGCAGAGTGAGGCTGCCACCGGCCAGCGGTTCGTGGCCTACTGGATCCACAACGCATTTCTGCAGATGGGCAGCCAGAAGATGTCGAAGTCGCTCGGCAACATTGAGCGCGTCGGCGACGTCATCGGACGAGGCATCTCGCCGCGGGCTCTCAGGCTGGCCCTGATCTCGGCCCATTACCGGATGGCGCTCTCCTTCGGCGAAGACTCGCTCCAGGCGGCCGGTTCGGCCATCGATCGACTCGACGCGCTGATGGCGGCCCTGGCCGCCTATCGCTCGGAAGGCCCGGACGACGTATCCTTGCCGTCCGCATTAGATGGCGCCCGGACGGCCTTCGAAGCCGCTCTGGACGACGACCTCAACATTTCGCCTGCGCTGGCTGCGGTCTTCGATCTGATCCGCGAGCTCAATCGCCGTATCGACGGCAGAACGCTGTCGACGGCCGACGCCGGTCGGGCTATCGATTTCATTCGGGACCTAGACCGCGTCCTGGCGATAGGAGCGGCTGCCGAAGAGGAACTCGATCCCGATTTGCAGAAGCTCTTGGACGAGCGAGTGGCCGCCCGAGCGAACAAGGAGTGGGCGGAATCGGACCGCCTCCGGGTCGCCCTCGCCGACCGGGGCATCCTCGTAGAAGACACGCGCGACGGCCAGCGCTGGCGCCGCGCCGAGTAAGGCGCGCCGCGATCTCGCGCGGCCAAACCTCGGCCTGCCTCTTCGGCGGCCGAACCAGACGAACGGACAGCCAACGTGCCCGACCATCGACACAAGCCAGGGGACGACAGCCCGGGCGGACGCAAGCCCGGCGGCAAGAAGCCGCGCCCCGACGGCCACAGGCCCGGCGGCCCGAGGCCCGACGGGCAGCGCTTCGACGAGCCGCGCGAGCCCGGCGGATTCGAACGAGACGGCGGTCCATCGCGCAAAGGCCCCCGGCCCGGCGGTTTCCGGCCGGAGGGCGGCCGTTTCGACGGGCACAGGTCGTTCGGCCGGTCCGGCGGGTTCGAAGGCCGGGGCGGTCCGTCCCGGGAAGGCCCGCGACCGGGCGGACCACGGCCCGAGGGAGGCGGTTTTGAAGCTCCCCGGCCGTACAGCCGGCCCGGAGGCGGGAGGTCCTTCGGGCCTCGACCGGGTGGCTCGGGCCGTCCCGGCGGTTTCGGTTCGGGCGGCCGACCCGGCGGCTTCGGCTTTGCCGGTCCGCGGCCGGGTGGGCCACGCCCCGGTGGACCACGTCCGGGCGGATTCAGGCCGGACGGGCCGCGTCCCGATTTCGATGCCGGAGCGCCCGATCGCGAGGGCGGCGCCCCCCGGGCCCCCAGGCGCGAGTGGCAGGCCGGCGACGCGTGGACGCCGCGGCCGCCCCGACCTTACGGCGCGCCGGGCTCGGGCCCGCGGCCGCGCTTTGACGACCGGCCGCGCTTCGGAGACAGGCGGCAGTACGGAGGTGGCCCGCGCCCCGACGCGGCGCAGCGCCCCGACCGGGGGACCCGCTTCGGCGAGGGGCCCCGCTACGGTGCCGGGCGCCCGCCGGGCGGCCCGGGCTTCGGACCGCGCCAGGAAGGCTTCGAGCCGCCCGACCAGGACGTCCCGGGCGCCTCGGGCGCTCGACCACGGGGCGGCCCCGGGGCCCCGCGTCCCGACTTCGGCGATCGCCGCGGGCCCGGGCCACGCCCCGGCTTCGGCTCGGGGCCGGGGTCGCGACGCGCCAGCTTCGGGTTCGGCGGCTTCAAGCCCGAGGGCGAGGTTCCTGCGGGCGAGGTTCCTGCGGGCGAGGTTCCTGCGGGCGAGGCTCCTGCGGGCGAGGCTCCGGAGCCCGAGGTCGAGGAGATCGGCGAGGCCGGCCGCGAGGAGTTCCCGCCCGCGCCCGACGACTCCGTCGCCGAATCAGCCGGCCAGCGCCCGGCCGGGCCGCGGCCGCTTCGGCCGTCTCCACGTCCCGACTATCGCGCCCGCTCTGGCGGGCTCGTCGATCGCCGTGCCTTCGGACCCGGCGGCTCCGCCGGCGCGCCGTGGTCGCGGCCGTCCGTCGGTCCACCTCCCGCGGATCTTCTCGGCGAGGATGAAGAGCTGGTCGCCGGCCGCCATCCGGTCGAGGAGGCGTTCATAGCCCATCGCAAGGCCATCCGCCTTCTCGTCGTCCCGCAGCGCCGGCTCGCCCTGGAGAAGCTGGTCCTGCACGCGACCAACCTGCGAATTCCGATCGTCGAGGTGGAGGGCGGGACGCTCACGTCGCTGGCCGGCTTCGACGGGCACCAGGGGATCGCCCTGGTCACCGACCGGCGGCAGTTCGCCGGCCTCGACGACATCCTTGCCCGGGCGATCGAACGCAAGGAAGCGCCCTTCGTCTTGGTCCTCGATTCACTCGAGGATCCTCAGAACTTCGGCTCGTTGCTGCGGACCGCGGAGGCTTCGGGAGTCCACGGCGTCGTGTATCCCGTGCGCCGCCAGGCGCCCCTTTCGGCCGCGGCGGTCAAGGCTTCTGCCGGCGCGGTGGAGCACCTCCTGCTCGTGCCCGTCGAAGACCTGGCCGAGGCCCTGACGGACCTGCACGTGCGGGGCCTGAGGATCATCGGCACGGATGCCGACGCGTCCCTGGCCGCCCGACAGGCGGATCTTCGCGGTCCGGTCGTCGTCGTGGTGGGCAGCGAAGGCCAGGGCCTCGGGCCGGCCGTCCGGAGACGCTGTGACACGGTGGTCCGAATCCCCATGCGCGGCCGAGTCTCCTCTCTCAATGCCGCGGTCGCCGGCTCGATCCTTCTATATGAGGCGTCGAGCCAGCGCGGTGGCGATCGGCCGCTCGTCGGTCCGGAGCCCGGCCTGGGCGAGGAGACCGCCCGAATTCGCGGCGCCGCGACCGATGACGCGACGGTTGCCACCGACGAACCGGGCCCTGCCGGCGGCTCCGCCTCGGCCGGAACACCGGCCTCGGCCGAGACTGTCGTCGAGGATCTGGCCGCCGCCGCCGACGAGCTCGCCGCGGCCCAGTCCGCGATCGCCGCCGAAGCCACGCCGGCTCCGGCCCTGAAGCCCAGGGCCGGTCGCCGCAAGATCGTCCGGCCCGACGCCACCGACGCCACGGACGCAACCGACGCAACCGATGCGGCGGCAGTCCCGGAGGAGGAGGCGCTTCTGCCTGGCTCATCGGCAATCGACTCGAGCGACGCCTCGACGGCCGAATGAGGCCGGGCTCGTTCCCACTTCCGGCGCGACCGCACGGCATTCCGAGAGGCGCGGAGGCTCCTCTTGGGCGCCCCGGGGCCCTCGCTTGACCGGCGAGGGGGCCAGCCAATATCATTCCCGGGCGCCCAAGGGTCTTAGCGTTAGCATGCCCTTGCGCCCGCCGACGTAGCTCAATTGGTAGAGCAGCGGTTTTGTAAACCGCCGGTTCCGGGTTCGAGTCCCGTCGTCGGCTCCAACTGAAGAAGTCAGCCGTTGAACGGGGGACCCACCGCAGCAGCTGGCAGTCTCGTGGGTAGGTTGAGCAGGTGGTGAGCTCAGCTGACTGTAAATCAGCCGCCTTCGGCTGTAGAGGTTCGATTCCTCTCCTGCCCACCACCTCGGTTTCCGACCCCGGTCTCGGGCCCTCATAGCTCAGCTGGCAGAGCGCGTCCTTGGTAAGGACGAGGTCATCGGTTCAAGTCCGATTGAGGGCTCCACACCAGTAGCGGCGTAGGCCGCGCCAGATGGAGTAGAACGCCGCGATGGCGAAGAAGAAGTTCGAGCGGACTAAGCCGCACGTCAACATCGGCACGATCGGCCATATCGACCACGGCAAGACGACGCTCACCGCGGCGATCACCAAGTACCTGGCCCTAAAGGGCG
>JBEKKR010000039.1:0-16349 GCA_050010635.1 Candidatus Limnocylindrales bacterium | reverse complement strand
GTGCCGAGGGCGATCTGTACGACTATCTGGCGGAGGAAGTCGTCGGCGATCTCGAACCGGAGCTCCGTGACTTCCTGGTTCGAACCTCCATTCTCGAGGACATCGAACCGGAGACGGCGAGCGTGGCCGCCGGGGTTTCACCCGGGCGAGCACGCCACTTGCTGCGCGCCGCCGAGCGGATGGGCCTGATGTCGAGGGGCCGCGATCTGGGCAGCGCGCGGCGACCCCATCCGCTGGTCCGCGAATTCCTGCTGGGCCACCTCGAGTCGGAACTGGGTGAAAGCGGCATCGCCGAGATGCACCGGCGGCTGGCGACCATGATTGAGCCTCGCTCCTGGCGCATGGCCGCACGACACTGGGCCGCGGCCGGCGACGGCGACGACGTCCGCCGCGTGATCTGCGCCGCCACTCCCGCGATCATCGGGACCGGCGACCTCGCCGCGGCCCACGAGTTCCTGACGCGCTTCCCGGACGCCAGCCCCAACCCCTGGTTCGACCTAATCGAGAGCAGGCTTCACGCAGCAGCCGGGCGTTACGACGAGGCCGTCGCCGTGGCGGGTCGAGCCGAGGAGACAGCGGCGCAACTCGCCCTCGTCGACAGGTCGTACAGCCTCGCGAGAGCCCTCAACGGACTGCACCTTGGCATGCTCCGGCAGGACCAGGCGATGCGCACCGCGGCGTGTCTGGAGCTCTCGGCCAGCGGCGACCTGGAACTTGCCTCGATCGCCAGGGCGGCGACCCTGATGAGCGCAGCCTCCGATTCGGGCAGCCTGGACGCTCTGTGCGAGGCGCTGGCGCACACCGCGCGCTTGAACCGGAAGAAGGGTCACCGGAGACACGAGGGCATAAGCCTCCTGAACCTCTCGTTCGCGGAGATCGCCCGCGGGAACCACGACGCCGCGGCTTCGGCGGCGAGTGCCGCTCTGGCTCTTCTCGCATCGGCCGGAGGCAGCGGAGACATCACAGCAGCTCGCATAGTCAATGCGAGGGGCCTGGCTCATCTGGGCCGGTGGCAGGATGCCTTGGATCACATCAATGCCGTGGCCGGAGACACCGATCACTGGGTTGAGCCCGAGGCAGTCGCCGAGGCGGCGGAGCTGCTCGCCATGTACGGCGATCCGGCGGCCGGCCGGCAGATCATGGAGCGCCGCCTCGGCGCGAATCCTCGTTGGGCGGAGCACCCGTACTGGCGCCAGGTTGCGGCCCGGTTGGAGATGGAACTTGGCCTTACGAGCCGCGCTGCCGAGCTAGTCGCGGTCGTGGGCGCCCACTCCGTGAGCGTCGGGTTCGCGAGTGCCGTTCGCTCCCTCGAGCTTCAGATTCGAGCGTCTGCCGGCGAAGGCGACCCTATGCTCGGCGAGGCTCTACGGGATGGACTTCGATTCGCCGAAGGCCAGCAGGCCTGGTTCTGGTGGAAGAACATGCGCCTGACCCAGGCCCTCGCCTCCGGCGACGAGGAGCTCGTCCAGTACCTCGCCTCGTTCGGGGAATCCGATGCCGCCTACCTGTCGATCCAGGCGGAGCTGGTCCTGCGCAGGCTCGGAGACCTCGACCAGCACGGTTTCGAATTCGTCCGGAGCGAGGCCGTTCGGCGGCCCGATCGATGGCGCCGGCCGCTGAGGGATCTGCTGGGAAGGACAAGCGGTCGGGCAACGGAGGTCAGGCGGGCAGTCGAGCTTCTAGAAGCCGCTGGCGATCGGGACGACATCGGCCGCCTGAGATCGATCGGGAAACGGCGGTCCCTCCGTCTTCCGGACGCCGGCAAGGCCCTGATCAGACGCCTCGCGCCTCGGGTGTATGTCGAGGACCTCGGTCGCGTCTCCGTGCGTATCGGCGAAACCGTGCTGGCCGGCACGGAGATCCGCCGGAAGGTCCTCTCGCTCCTTTGCTTCCTACTGACGAGACCGCAGTTCACGGCAACGCGCGAGCAGGTTCTGGAAGCGCTCTGGCCCGAGATGGATCCTGAGGCAGGGGCGAACTCGCTGAACCAGTCGGCCTACTTTCTGCGCCGCGTCCTCGAACCAGGTTGCGAAGACGACACCTCCGCCGGCTATCTGCGGAGCAGGTCGGACCTGATCTGGCTGGACGGCGAGCTCGTCGACAGTCGGAGTGCCGACTGCATGCGCCTGATCGGCCAGATCCGCAGAGACCCATCGCCCGGCCTCGTCGTCAGGCTCGCCGAGTCCTACACGGGCCGATTTGCCGTCGATTTCATGTACGACGACTGGGCGGCATCCTTCCGTGACACGTTGCATGCCGGCTTCCTCGACCGCATCGAGCGAGCCGTGACGGCCGACACACAGGCGGGCGCCTTCGATCGAGCGCTGTCAGCGGCACAGCTGGCGCTGCAGGCGGATCCCGACGCCGAGCAGATCGAGTTGTGCCTGCTGCGTCTGTATCGCCGCACGGGCGCCACCGCGGCGGCGGCCGAGCAGTACGCCCACTACGCCAGCGTGATGCGCGAGCAGCTGGGCTTGGAGCCACCGCCCCTGGAGTCGATCTGATGACCAGTCTGTCAAGTCGGTAAGACAGGTACCGTATTGACGTTGGTACTTTCGGGTATCTAACCTGCCAAAGGTCCGGTGCAGGCTTGCTGCCTATGCCGCCGGGCGAGAACGAGCGGACGCGTCAGGCACCGACCGAATTCGGGCACTTGGGTCGGCGCCATGCCACCAGTGCGACCTACCGCACGTTGATGTGGTTAGGAGAATATCCCGTGTCTCCCGAGTCCAACAGCCGGCCCTGGTGATTGCCATGTGGCATCGTGTTCAGAAACTGCTGGTTGTGATGGGGTCAGCGCTGCTCGTAGCATTCGTCGCAGGCGCAAGCTACCGGCCGTTCTGAGTACATCTCTCCCATAGCCGCGCCAATCACGGGCGCGGCTTAATGGCCGCGGCTTGAGCGAGGAGTAGCCATGAGCCGGCGGCTGGGCGTTCTGATCGCGGTCGTGGCACTGGCGAGCGGTATGCTGCTCGTGAGTGCCGTTTTCTCGTACCGCACGATCGGGCCCGCGATATCGATCAACGGGCGGCCCGATCTTCTTTGGCCCGGCGTTGTCTTCTGGATCGTGCTCACGGTCGTCGGGTCGTCCCTGGTCGTCCGCATGCACGGCGGCAGCTATGTAGACGTCGGCTTCGCCCCCGTGGTGGCTGCAATGAGCCTCGGCGGGCCGATCGTTGCCGGGTTGGTTGCCCTGTTCGGGTCGACCCAACCGCGCGAGCTGCGCCGCCAGGTTCCGTGGTACGGCGTCGTAATCAATCACGCCGGCATCACCGGTCCGGCAGTGATGAGTGCTTACGCGCTGAGCTACGTCCTGAGCCTGACTCCGCCCGGTAATAGGTTCTACCCGGTGATCGATCTCGCCGCGACCGTCGGGGCTGCAGGCATCCTCTTCTCCGTCAACACCTTGATAACGGCTGTCGTGGTATCGACCCGGAGCGGTGAGCCCGTCTCGAAGCTCGTGCGGGCCGACGCCGGCGCATACGTCACCATGCTCGCCCTGGCGCCAGTGGCGTGGCTGATGGCCCAGATGTATGTGAGGGCATGGTGGTCCGTACTGCTCTTTGCCGTGCCGCTGTACACGACTCGCCTCGCCTATAAGCGGTTTGTGGAAACGCAAGAGCGGCTCGACGAAGTCCGCGAGATGTTCACGGACACCGTCAGCAGCCTGGCCGAGGCGGTCGACAAGCGCGACACCTTCACAAGCGGTCACAGCCATAGAGTCCAGGCGATCGCCATGGACATCGGTAAGACGATGAAGCTCAGTGACGACGACCTGGAGGCGTTGGAGTGGGGCGGCCTCCTGCACGACATCGGCAAGATCGGCGTGCCGGACTCGGTGCTACTCAAGAAGGAACGGCTGACCCGTGACGAGCGCGTCACGATGAACGCCCACCCGGTTCTGGGCGAGGAGATCATCTCGCCGGTCCGGCTGCTCGCCCCGGAGCTGCCGATCATTCGCCACCACCACGAGTGGTTCAACGGGTCGGGCTATCCGGACCGGCTCGTGGGCGACGACATCCCCAAGCTGGCGCGGATCCTGCACGTCGCCGACGCCTTCGAGGCGATGACGGCTGCCCGGCCGTACCGCATGACCAAGCTCACGCCCGAGCAGGCGCTGGCCGAGCTGCGCAAGTTCGGCGGAATCCAGTTCGACCCCGACGTCGTCGAGGCCTTCGTCCGGACGAAGTGGGCGCGCGAGCTGCCGGACCCGGGCCGGTCCGAGATCAGGGAGGTGCCGCTCATCGGGCAGGCCGCGGGTTCCCTCGCGATGACCGCAAATGCGCGCTCGGAGGCACCGGGCGCGGACGAGTCTGGAGTGCCAGACCCGGCCCGCCCCGCAGCCACCGCCTGATCCGTGCCCGCCTTAGGCGTCTTCCTCGGGCTGCTGCTCGGCCTGATCGCCGGCGGCAAGCTCGACAACCTGACCTACGTCCGCCTGCGCTGGCTGCCGGTGCTGCTCGTGGCGGTGGCCGCGCGCTTCGGGCTGGACGCGGCGCTGTCGGCCGGAGCCGTGCCGGACGAGCTCAGGCTCTGGCTCGTGCTGGCGGCCTACCTTCTTCTCACAGCCATGCTCGTGGCCAACAGGTCGCTCCCGGGCATGGCAGCCGCCGCCCTTGGAACCGCCGCCAACGGCATCGCCATCGTGGCCAACGGCGGCTGGATGCCGGTCTGGCAGCCCAGCCTCGCCGCGGCCGGATTCGACCCGAACACGCTCCATTCCAACTTCTATCGGATGCTGGTGGGGCCGGTCGATGCCTCCTTCTTCGCCCACGGCGGTCCGCTCGTCGACGTCATACCCATCCCGATACCGCTGCTCCAATCGGTCGCATCGATCGGCGACGTGATGCTCGGCGTGGGGCTGGCCTTCTTCGTATTCGCCGCCGTCGTCCGCGCGCCGGTCCCGGTCTCGATTTCGATCCCGGCACCCAGCGTCCCCGGTGTGGCGGCCCGCTGGACGGGCGCGTTCAACCATCCATACGTTCGGCTGGCCACCAACGGCCCCTTCTCCGCCATCTGGCTCGGCCAGGTCGTCAGCTCGCTCGGCGACCGCGTCCACCAGGTGGCGCTCGTGTACCTGGTGGCCCGGGCCACAAACAGCTCGCCCCTCGCGCTCGGCCTGGTCTTCGCCGCGATGACTCTGCCCGCCGTCCTTGTAGGGCCGCTGGCCGGCGCCCTCGTCGACAGATGGGACCGGAAGTGGGTGATGGTCGGCTCCGACCTGATCCGCGCCGGGATCGTCTGCTTGATACCCGTGGCCTCTGGGCTGAACGTGGGACTCGT
Source organism: Candidatus Limnocylindrales bacterium (assembly GCA_050010635.1). Taxonomy (GTDB): domain Bacteria; phylum Chloroflexota; class Limnocylindria; order Limnocylindrales; family CSP1-4; genus Fen-1039. Next base: position 11,066 of record JBEKKR010000039.1, on the reverse strand, counting down.
CGTGGTGCTGGTATTCATGCTCGCGGCGGTCTCGTCGTTCTTCCGCCCGGCCCGCTCCGCCGCCCTCCCCCAGGTGGTCCCGGAGGAGGATCTGCTGACCGCCAACTCCTCGATCTGGATCGCCGACACGGTCAGCGACCTGGCCGGCTACAGCCTCGGCGGGTTGTTCGTGGCCTTCCTCGGCTCCTCGCTGGCCCTCGCCTTCTGGATCGACGGCGCGAGCTACCTCGTGTCGGGGGCATTGGTCGCGGCGGTCGTGATCCCGCCCATCGGCCGGGCAGCCGGCCGGAGCCCGGGGGCAGCGGCAGTCCCGCCCGCAGGCTCGGTCGCGACTTCGATCCAGACCGAGATGCTCGAAGGGTGGCAGTGCCTCCGGGCCGAGACCGTGCTCTTCGCCACAACCGTCCAGGCGACCATCGCCGAATACGGGCTGGGTGCGCTGACGGTGCTCTCCCCGTTGCTTATCGCGTCGCTGCCGCTCGGAAGCATGGAGGCCCCCGCCGCCTACGGCTTCTTCGAGATGGCCATGGGCGCGGGCCTGGTCGGAGGCGGCATCGTCCTGGGTGGACTGGCGGCGCGCGTGGCGAAGGGTCCGGCGATCATCGCCGCCTTCACCGCCTTCGGCGTCGCCCTCATCGCTCTCTCCGCGACGGGCAGCCTGGCCCTGGCCCTGGCCCTTGCCGCGACCGTGGGCATCGCCAACGCCGCTTTCGTCGTGCCGAGCCAGACGCTCTTCCAGCAGCGCACGCCCAGCATGATGCTGGGGCGAGTGGTCGCCATCAGGCTGGCCCTGGTGAGCGCGGCCCTGGCCGTTGCCATGGTCACCTCCGGGGCCCTGGCCCAGGCCATCGGGCTGCGTCCCACCCTTGCCGCGTGCGGCGTGCTGACGGCGACTGTCGGTCTTGCGGGCCTCGCCGTGCGGTCGATTCGCAGGGCATAGCCGCCTTTCGCGCGCCGATGCAACGCGTCGATGGGACGCGTCGGCTAAACTGCCCCGGAGCGATGCGCCCCGGGCCGTCTCTGGTCCCGGCACGCGCCGACGAATCTCGAAATCAAAGGCACCATCGGTGCCGGTACCAGGTGGGCCGAACCCAACGGCCACCAACACAGGAGTGGCACGACGGCGATGACCGACCTCGACAAGGACCGAGACGCGAAGCCCGCGGCGGACGAGGAGTTGCCGGGCGACGAGGAGCTTGACGAAGAGCCCGACGAATACGCCGAGACCGAGGCCGAACGAGCCGATCGCGAGGCCGAGGGAGCGGCTTCCGGCGGGGAGCGCCGGCGATTCGGCTTCGGCCGCGGCCGCAGCGCCTACGAAGAGCCCGAGCGCCACACGGGCGGGTCTGTCCGAGAGTCGCACGAGCGGGTCCACATCGACGACCGCCCCTCCGCGATCTACGCCATCGTTTGCGCCGCAGCGCTCCTCGGCGTGCTGGCCCTGACCTGGGTCAGCGGCGCGATCCCGCAGGGAACCGGGCCCACTCTGACCCCGCTCGTCGTGCCGACCAGCCAGCCATCCGTCGCAACGAGCCCGGCGGCGTCGGTCTCGGTCGCCCCCAGCGCGAGCCCCTCGCCGACGGCCGCCCCGAGCGCCTCGCCGAGCTAGGCTTCCGGCCCGCCTGACGCGGGCCCGCCTCGAACACGCATACCGTGCGGCCGGGCCTTCGCGCCGGATCAGGCGTATCGTCGGCTGCGTGGATTCCGGGCAATCGGTTCGGCTTCGCGCGGAGATGGTCGAGCACCAGCTTCGCGGGCGCGGCATCCGGGACGAGGGCGTCCTCGCGGCGATGGCGAGCCTGCCACGCGACCTGTTCGTCCCGCCGGACCTGCGCTCGCATGCCTACAGCGACGACGCCCTTCCGATCGCATCCGGGCAGTCCATCAGCCAGCCGTATATGGTCGCCCGCATGACGGAGCTGCTCGAGCCTCGGCCGGGCATTCGCGTCCTAGAGGTGGGGACGGGATCGGGCTACCAGGCCGCGGTGCTGGCCCAGCTCGGCTGCCACGTGATCTCCGTTGAACGCCACGCGGATCTGGCGGATGCGGCCCTGGCCCGCCTCGAGGAGCTGGGCCTGGCCGGCGCAGTCACCGTCGTCGTCGGCGACGGCAGCCTCGGCCGGCCCGAAGACGCGCCATTCGACGGCATCCTGGTGACGGCGGCCGCTCCCGCGGTCCCGGAAGCGCTGCCGGCCCAGCTCGCCGACGGCGGCCGTCTCGTGATCCCGGTTGGGCCGCGCCCGCGCCAGGAGCTGATTCTTGTCGTCCGCTCCGGCGACACCTTCGAGAGGCGCGAGTACGGCGGGTGCGTCTTCGTCCCGCTGGTCGGCAAGGGCGGCTTCTCCGAGGAGGAGGCGCGGCGCCGGTGGTTCGGCCGGCCGGACCTGTAGTGGCGCCGTGACCCACGTCTTCGTCTCGCCCCACCCGGACGAAGCCGCGCTCTCGTGCGGGGGCCTGATCGCGGCCGTGCGCGCCCGAGGAGAGTCGGTCGCGCTGCTCACGATCTTCTGCGGCCCGGGCGCCCTCGACCGTCTCACACCCGACCGGCGGCTGGCGCTCGGTTTCGGCCGCGAGGAGAAGTGGCAGCCCGGCGACGACGCGGTCGCCACGGCTGGAGAGGCGCAAGCAGGCCGGGGACCGGCCGAAGGCGAAGACGAGCCGCCCACGCGAAGGCCTGAGAGTGTACGAGGGTCAGCTCGACCGGCTCTTCGGCGGCGATAGCCCGATGGCGACGGCCATCCGCGAACAGGCGGCGCGCATCGGCGAGCTCGCCGGCGCGGGTCCGTGCGAACGCTACTGGCGAGTCACGACTTCCTGATCGAAGGTGAGCGGGATACGCCTTCGACGAAGCCACGATCCAGCGGATACGGGCCACGAAGGCGGAGCAACGCGGCGCATTCGATCGCGGTATTTCCTGCTCAAGGCCGAGTAGCCGCCGGCCCGACCGGCCGGGGTTCCGGCCCGGAGCCGCCTCTCAGTCGACCCGCCGGCTGCCCCGCGGGATGCTCGGGGTGGCGCGCAGCTTGAGCGCGGCCTCGTCGTACAGCGTCTCGATCGAATTGACCATTAGCTCGATGCAGAAGCGGTCGTGGACCAGGTCGTGGCCCCGCTTCGCGATCATGTCGGCGTAGGGGTGATCCGAGAGCAGCCTGACGATCGCATCCGCCAGCGCCACGTGGTCGTTGGGCGGGACCAGCAGGCCACTGACGCCGTTCTCGATCATCTCCGGGATCCCGCCGACCTCGGACGCGACCACCGGCCGGCTGAGCGCCATGGCCTCGAGAACGCTGAGGCCCTGGGCCTCCCGGTACGAGGGCAGGACGGAGATGTCGAGCGCGGCCGTGACGGCCGGAACGTCCTCGCGGCGGCCGGTGAAGACGACCCGGCGGGAGATGCCGAGCGAGGCCGCCTGGGCCTCGAGCGAGTCCCGCTCGGAGCCTTCGCCCACGACCAGCAGCCAGGCCTCGGGATGGGCGGCAAGAACGAGCGGCCAGGCCTCGATCAGCGTGCGATGGCCCTTCTCGGCCTCGAGGCGAGCCACGACGCCGACGATCGGCGAGGCTTCGGGTATCCCGTAGTCCTCGTGGAGCGTGCAGCAGGGTTGCTGGTGGTTGTAGCGCTGGAGATCGACGCCGTTGTAGATCAGGCTGACCGGCGCGCCCGCGCGGCCCTCCTCGCGGATCTTCTGCTCGATCGCCTTCGAGACGACGATCAGCCGGTCCATCAACGGCGTCAGCTGGCGGAGGGCCTGGCGGTCGTCGGCGCAGCGAACCCGGCTCGAATGAATGGTCGAGATCACGGCCGGCCGCTTGCAGCCTTTCTCTCCGAGCAGCAGGGCGGCCCGGGTCCCGATGACCTCGGCCCGGTACATGTGGTTGTGGAGGACCTCCGGCTCCGTCGGCCCGAGCAGCTCGGCGAGCGTCTGGACGGCGAGCCGGTCGTCCGGTTCGTCGATGACGCATACGTCTATGCCGGCCTTCTCGAGGCGGCGGACGCTGCTGCCGTGCGAGAGCGAGACGACGCGAACGTCGTAGCAGGCGGGGTTGAGCCGCGTGACCAGCGAGTAGACGTGCTCCTGCGCTCCGCCGTTCGTACCTGTGGCCATAACCTCCACTACGCGAACACGGCCGCCTTCGAGCGGCTGCCGGTCCACCTGCAGATCGGCGCAGGGCTCGCCCAGGCTGTGGTCGGCGCCCATCTCAGTTGCCCACCGCGGCCGGTTGGTCGGTCCGCTGCACGAGCAGGCGCTCGATCGGTGAGTCGACCGCGCCCCACTCGTACTTGTACGGCTCGTCGCCGCGCAGGAAGTCGAGGCGGGTTCGGCCGAGCTCGATGGCTCGTTGGATGTATCTGGCGACCATGAGCACTCCGGGCGATAGCTCTCGGGCGTCCGGCTCGACGCCCGCGTTGTAGTAGTAGACGGCTTCGCCGTCGTCGAACGTGACCCCGGCGGCGATGCGGCGGCCGCCGACGGTGAGGAAGCTGAGATCCACGATGCCGGACGGCGCGCAATCCTCGAAGAGCCCGGCGAAGAATCGCCGGCTGGCGGCTCCGCCCTCCGTCGGCGGAAAGAGCCCCTCCGCGCCCCAGCGCTTCTGATGGAGCTCGACGAAGGCGTCGAGGTCGTCGATCGGATTCGCCGACCGCTCCAGCTTTACCTCGCCCGCCGCCTCGGCCCGGCGGACCTTGCGCCGGATCTCGTGCCGCTCCTTGCCGCCGAGCGTGGCCAGGTAGCCTTCGTAGTCGGTGCCGGGGGCGAGCGTGACGATAGGGCAGACGTCCTCCTGCTCGCGCGTGACCGACCAGCAGGCCCCTGGCGCCGCCCACTCGAGACCCTTCGTCAGGGCGTCGGCCGCAGGGTCGCCGGCGCGCAGGCGGCGCAGATCAACGACGTCCCAGCGTGACTGGTCCTGGGTCGCGAGCCATTCCACTATCGCCTCGCACACGCGGTTGAGGTCACCTGGAGCGGCGAGGACGGTGGCGTAGTCGGCGTGGTAGGACGCCCCGAAGAAGACGGCCGTCGCCGAAGCGGGCACGGGTCGCAGGGCCGGCCCGGGCTGGTGCCGGAGCGTCGTGCGCGCCGCGAGGTCACCCGGCTCGAGTTCGTGGCGATGCATCAGGGGAACGATGCCGATGATCTCGTCGGGGTTCGCCTCGTCCACCACGACCACGGTCTGTTCGTGAGCCGTGGCTCCGTAGGCGTCCCACCAGGTCCGCTGGACGCAGTGACGCGAGAACGGCGTCGCCCAGGGGGTCCGTGCCACGAGCGCGTCCCAGATCTCGGCCGGGATCGAGTCGAAAGCCCGTCGGACCGCCGTCAGGCGCGTGGCGGTGGAGGCGCTCATCGCCCCGCAGCTTCGCGGCCGCTCGACCCACGGACGCGCGAGGGCCCAGGGATCGGAGCGACGGAGAGCTGGGCTTGCAGACAGCCGGGTTCGCTGCCATCGGGGGAACGGACGGTCACAGCGGCGAGCATATCACCACGGCCCGGATCGGCCCGGCAACTCGTTGCGGCGCGAACGACCGCCGAAACGAGGCTCTACCAGCCGGAGCGGACCCTCGCCGGCGGCTCGCGCGATCACTGCCGCGACGCCCCGTTGACGGGGACTTCGATCGCCGGCGCCTCGGCGGAGGCCTTCCGAACGCCCCGATGGAGGGACCTGATTCGAATCAGGTCCCAGGCGACCCGCAGCGCCAGCTTCGGGCGGGCATGCATGCGCGAACCCCGCCGGTCGGCCCAAACGATCGGGACGATGGCGATCCGGTAGCCGCGTTTCCGCGCCAGGTAGATCAGTTCGACGTCGAAGACGATGCTCGTGATCCGTAGCCGGCCGAAGAGATCGCGCGCCGCCGCGCGTCGGAATCCCTTGAAGCCGCACTGCGTGTCCTTCACCGGCCCCGTCACCCAGGCCTGGGCCGCGAGACGGAAGAGCCGCCCGACCAGCCTGCGGAAGGGCGGCTGCGTCGCCCGCATGTCCGAGCCGTCCGGCTGGATGCGGCTGCCCAGGGCCAGGTCGGCCGTCTCGAGTGCGGCCACGAGCTTGGGCAGCTGATCCGGCGGCGTGGCCATGTCCGCGTCGGCAAAGACGATCAGATCGCCCTCGGCGACGAGCATGCCCGCCCGAACGGCCGAACCCTTGCCGCCGTGCGGCACCGTCAGCAGTCCGAGGGCCGGGCAATCCCGTCGCGCCGCCGGGACGCCATCCCCCACGAACTCGGGCCTGGCCCGGACCAGCGCCGCGGTGCCGTCGATGCTGCCGTCGTCTACGACCAGCACGCCGACGGTCTCCGGCAGGACGCCCTCGGGTGCGGCGCACAGGTACGCGAAGAGCTCGTCCAGCGCGGGGCCGAGACGGCCTTCCTCGTTGTACGCGGGCAAAACGATACCGAGGCTCGAAGCCATGACCGGGAGTGTACGGGCAATCGCCGTTTGAGCGCTGCGCGGCGGCCGCACCCGGAGCCGGCAGGACGCTCGCGTCGGCGGCGCGGCCCGTTCTCCCGGCCCACGGCCCGGGTCCTGCCGCCCGACCGGCGCCGATGAGTCATTCGTACCGGTGGGAGTGGGACCCTCCCGATGCTAAGCTGCCTCGCCGTGCGGATCCTCATCGGCCTCTATGCCCTTGCCATGCTCGTTCGGGCGGTCGTATTCGGGCTGCACCCGGACGCGGCTTACCCCGATTCGTATTACTACGTCGACGTGGCCAGGGCCCTGCAAGCCGGCCACGGCTTCAACATCGACTTCATCTACTCGTTCCTGGATGTGGGGGGCCGTATCCCGGCCAACCCGCACCTTCCGATAGCTAGCAACGGCTTCTGGATGCCCCTCGCCTCGATAATCCAGCTGCCGACGATCTGGCTGCTTGGACCAACCCCACTCGCATCCGCCCTGCCGTTCATGCTGATCGGATCACTGACCGCACCACTCACATGGCTGATCGCGCGCGAAGCCGGGGCGGCGCCAAAGGTGGCTATCGCCGCCGCGCTGGCGGTGGCCCTGCCCGCCGCCACCACGTTGTACGTCGCCCAGCCGGACAACATCGCCCTGTACCAGCCGATCGGCCTGGCCGCAATGTGGCTGACCGCCCGGGGCCTAAGAGGCCATCGGGGATCGTTCGCCCTGGCCGGGCTCGCCGTCGGCCTGGGAGCACTCGCCCGGAACGACGGCCTCCTGCTTGGGGCCATGGTGGGGCTGGCCTTCCTCTGGGATCGTTGGCGCTCGTGGCGTTCCGGCGGAGCGCGGTCCCCACAGATTCCCTGGCGCTTCGCGGCTGCCTCCTTCGCGCTCTTCGCCGCCGTGACTGTGCCGTGGTATTTGCGCCAGCTGGCCATCTTCGGGGCCATCTCGCCATCGTCCGGCTCAAGCCTGCTGGCCAGGACCTACCAAGACACGAACTGCGCCACGTGCCCCAACTCGATCGACCATCTGCTCGACCAGGGCATCGGCCCGCTGGTCGCCAGCCGGTTGGTCGGTCTCGTCGCGGCGATCGCGATCTTCAGCGCAATGATCATCACGGTCGTGCTGGTCCCGTTCGCGATCGCAGGAGCTCGCCGGCGCATTCGCTCGACCCACTTCGGACCGTTCTTCCTATATGCAGGGATCCTCTTCGGCGCGTCGAGCCTCCTGTTTGCCGCCTACGTTCCCTATGGAACCTTCCTGCATTCCGCCGTGGCGCTGGCTCCCTACACCTTCATCCTCGCATTCGAGGGGGCTGCCGTGGCAGCGCATTGGGCGGTCCGCTACCGGCCGGCCTGGACAGAGGAGGGTGCCGCTCGCCTCTTCCTCGTGGTCGCCGCGGCATCCATAGTCATCGATGCCGCCGCTTTCTGGGCGATTGAGATGCCGTCGTGGGAGACCGATCGTGACGATCGAGTGGCGGCCGGCCATGCTCTGGACGCGGCCGGGGTCCCCTCCACCGATCTCCTTCTGAGCGTGGACCCGGCTGGCTTCAAGTACTTCACCGGTCGCGGTGGAGTCGTCACCCCCAACGATTCGCTCGAGGTCATCCATGAGGTCGCGCGCGACTACGACATCAGATGGCTCGTCCTGGAGCGCGCCCAAATCGTCGAGCCGATGTACCCGGTGATCGAGTCGATATCGCGACCGGCCTGGATAGGTCCACCCATCTTCACCGTTCCCTACACGGGGCCGAAGACGGGCAACGCCGCCGAGGACGCTGCCCCGGCCCTGGTCATCTACCCGGTCTGCACACGGGCGGGTGACACGCGATGCGCAGCACCGGTCGGCGTAAGAGCGGCCCCGTGAGCCGGCGAGAGGCGCTGATCAGCGCCACCGTTGTCTTCGCGATCGCGCTGGCCGTTCGGGTCGTGGTGGCAGCCGCGGTCAGCTTCCCCATCCCCGAGGACACGGCCTACTACGCCGGAGTCGCCCGCAACATCGTGGAGGGTCGCGGCACGATCAGCGACGCTCTCTGGAGCTACGGAACTCCGCCCCTTGAGGTGCCCCGCGCCGCCTTCGAAGTGTGGATGCCGCTGCCGTCGCTGCTGGCGGTACTGCCGATGGCCCTCGTGGGAGCCGCCAACTGGTTCCGTGCCGCGCAGGTTGTTTCCGTGCTGGCGAGCTCGATCGTCGCGGTCCTGGCCTGGCGGCTTGGCGCCGACGTGGCCGCCGAGATGCAGCTGCCCGTCGGGCGGGCGCGGACCATCGGCGTTGGCAGTGGCCTCGTGGCCGCGGTGCTGGGCCCGCTCGTCGTCTACGGCGCGCTCCCCGACTCCACCGCTCCCTTTGCCGCGATATCTCTGGCGGCCTGCCTGCTCATGACCCGCATCGCTGCCAGAGAGAGCGCCCGGATCGCGGGCTCCGGCGATGCCGGCGCCGACCCCCTCCCGGACCGCCACCTGGTCGCCCTCGGCCTCCTGCTCGGCTTTGCTGCCCTGACCCGCAGCGAGGCGATCTGGCTGGCCCTTGCCTGGGCCGCCGTAGCCTGGTTCTGGACGCCCGGAAGCCGGCGCCGCCGCATCCGGCTCATCGCCGCTCCGGCGGTCGTAGCCGCCCTCGTGTTCGCCCCGTGGGCGATCCGGGACTGGCTGGCCTTCGGAACGCCTCTGCCCGGCCAGACGATCTCCAATGCCCTCTACCTCCACAGCTTCGACGTCTTCGCCTACCGGGATCAACCGAGCCTGGCGGGCTACCTGGCCGAGGGCCCGGCCGGGCTGGCCGGCATCCATCTCGCCGGCATCGCCCACGACTTCTTCGCCGTCCTCCTGATTCCGGCATTTCCGGTCAGCGCGCTGGGGCTCCTGGCCCTGCCGTGGATGGGCCGGCGGCGGACCCTTCGCCCTCTGGCGCTGGCCGCCACCTTCACCTTCCTCGTGACCACGCTGGTCTTTCCCGTGGCCACTCAATCCGGCACCTACCTCCACGCGGCGGGACCGGCGTTCGTCCTGCTGACGGTTTGCTGCGTGATCGCGCTCGATGCCTTCATCGCCCGGGTGAGCAAGCTGCGTCGCTGGACGCGCCCGGTGAGCTGGCTCGGTCCGGCCTTCGCCATCGCCGCGATCACGCCTCTATGTGTCGTCGCCGTAAGCACCGTCGCTCGAGGGGCGGACGAAGTACGGGTCCGCTACGAGGCGCTCCCCGCCGCGATGGCTCGCGCGGGAGTGCCCCTGGACGGCAAGAGCCCGGTCATCACCGACAATCCGATCTGGCTGGCCGAGTCGGCCCGGATTCCGACCCTCGCCCTGCCGGAGGAGTCGCCCGATGCGGTGCTCGACCTAGCCGGCCACTTCGGAGCGCGGCTCCTGGTCGTCCGCGACGATACCGACATGGAGTGGCCGGAGATACTGAAGGGCGGCGGAACGGCCGCCGGATGCTTCCAGGAGGTCCCGCTCACGGAAATATCGGGCGCCGCGCTCGCCAAAGGCTCACCTCTGGCCTCGATCCACGTCTTCCGGATCGTCTGTCCATGAGAGAGGGCCCGTATACTCCAATCGGTATGGACGCTACCCGAGGCGCCGCAGAATCGCGCGACTCGCGCTTCGACGAGCTATACGCCGAAGCGAAGTCCACGCTGGGCTACGGGGCCAACAACCTGAGGTCCGTAACCGAGAGGTATCGAGAGGCCTACCGCGACACCCTGGGTCGCTGGCACAGCCTCCGAGATCAGCTCGAGGTAGTCGACCGTGCCCCGATCGCCCGAGGCGACAGGGACGACCAGGCGGCCGCGGCCGAGGCCGGTGCGGAAGACGCCCGCCAGAAGGCCCTTCGGATCGAAGTCGAGACACTGACGGCGGACCTCGGCCACCACCAGCAGGAGCTGTCGAAGCTCGAGCTGTCGGTCCGGAGCATGGAGAACGCCTGGCTCTTCCTCGAGCGAGGCGACGCCAGCCTTCTCGCCGAAGTCGCCGATGCCGGCCTGGCGACGGACATGCAGATGCGCATCGTCCAGGCCCAGGAGGCCGAGCGCTCACGGCTCGCCCAGGAGGTCCACGACGGGCCGGCTCAGGCTCTCTCCAACGCGATATTCCAGGTCGAGTACATCGAGCGCGTCCTGAACGAGGACGTGCGAATGGCCGGCAGCGAACTGCGCTTCCTGCGCGAGCTGCTCCGCCGTGAGCTGGGCGGGGTCCGCACCTTCATCAGCCAGCTGCGACCGCCGCTGCTCGACGAGCTTGGCCTCGACGGCTCGATCATGGACGCGGTGGGGAGCATGGCTGTCCTCACGGGTTCCACCGTCGAGACGGACCTGAAGGCGCCGGGCGATGGCCTCAACCCGACTCAGCAGATCGCCGTCCTGCGAATAGTGCAGGAGGCCCTGCAGAACGTACGGAAGCACGCCGGTTCCAGTCGTACAGTCGTGGCGACACGACTCGACTCGTCGACATGGATCCTGGAAGTGTCGGATGACGGACGAGGCTTCGATGTCAGCGCGGTCGCCGCCCGAGGTCGGCGCAATTTCGGTTTGCAGTTCATGCGGGAGCGGGCCGAGCTCATCGGGGCCAAGTTCGAGGTTCGGTCCCGGTCTGGCGGCGGAACAGTCGTCAGCTTGTCGATTCCAGTGGGAGAGGAGAGCGCATGAGTTCGATGGACTACGCCGGACCGGAGCGGC
>JBEKKR010000038.1:0-16735 GCA_050010635.1 Candidatus Limnocylindrales bacterium | reverse complement strand
AGAGCACGCGACTGAAAATCGCGGTGTCGCCAGTTCGATCCTGGCTCTCGGCACCAAACAGTCGGCTGGCAGGTTTATCGAGCGGAAGTGGCTCAGTTGGTAGAGCATCACCTTGCCAAGGTGAGGGTCGCGGGTTCGAGTCCCGTCTTCCGCTCCACTCCCTTCATGCTGCCGGCCCGGACGGTAGCCCGCCAAGAGATCGAGCCTCTGCCCCTTCGTCTAGTGGTAGGACAGCGGACTTTGGATCCGTTAGGCGAGGTTCGAATCCTCGAGGGGCAGCCAGTCTGACCCGCTAGCGCCGGTTCCCCTCCGGCGCGCGTCCGAGGCGACGTACCCAAGTGGTTAAGGGGGAGGTCTGCAAAACCTCTATTCAGCGGTTCGAATCCGCTCGTCGCCTCCACTTCTCCGATCGCTGGTGTCGTCTTGTTCCCGCCACGCCTACTTCCCGAGTCGGGCGCGCTACGCGCCCGGGGTGAAGTAGCCCGCCACGTCGAAGATGACGTGGGTGGTGGCGCTCAGAGACGAGGCCGCATATGTAACCGAGAGCGTGCCCCCGGCACCGAGGGTCACCGTCACCGCGTTGGCCCGGTTGTCCCCGACCGGGAAGTTGAGCGTGGAGCTGGCCGGCCAGTTCATCGCGATGGGACCGATGAACAGGTAGCCCAGGTAGTTCTGCTGGGTCACGGTCAGGTTGCCGGTCACGGCCGTGGGCGCGACAGCCGCCAGGATGACGAGGACGGCGGCGAGGGCGGGCAGGCGGCGCCGAGCAGCGGCTCTGGGGCTACCGGAGGTGGTTACGGTGAACATACGACTCCCCGGGCAGGCGTCTATTACGAGTGGATGACAACCCCAAGCCTACGCACGGGAGCCCGCTATTCTAGTCATGGACCTTCATGAGAACATGCAGTCCCAAGCACCGCGACGGATGACGGGCGCGCTAACCTTGCCGCCATGCCGGAGTGGCGGAATTGGCATACGCAGCGGACTTAAACTCCGTGGCCCGAAAGGGATTCCGAGTTCAAATCTCGGCTCCGGCACCAAAATGGCAGCATACGTGGTAGCATAGGGCGGACAAAGCTGGACCCCCGCCGTAGAGAAGAACGGCGAGGGTCCTGGTCGAGACCTGTATTGGAGGTCACGCACCATGGCCGAGCGTATCACGAAGCCTCGCCGGCGAGTCAGGGGCGAGGGCTCGATCTACCAGGCCGCCGACGGCCGCTGGCGCGGCGCCGTCGTCGTCACAGATCCCACAACAGGACTACGCGATCGACGCCTTGTCTCCGCGGCGACCTTCGCCCTGGCGCGCGATCGCCTGGCCGAGCTCAAGCGGGACATCGCCAGCGGCGTCGGCGCCAAGGGTGCCGCAAAGACGCTGAGCGCCTACGTCGAGCAGACCTGGCTACCGAACATTCGGCTGCGCGTCCGGCCGTCGACGGCCCGGGCCCACGAGCAGCATCTGAAGGACTACATACTGCCGGCGCTCGGTGCGCTGAAGCTGCGGGAGATCACGCCCTCCGGAGTCGAGCGCCTCATGGGGACGATCCTCAAGAAAGGCCGCAGCGCCTCGACGGCTCGAGCCGTTCGCACGACGCTCGGCCAGGTCTTCCACGACGCCCAGCGGGATGGGCTGATAGTGCGCAACGCCGCCAGCCTCGCCCGTCCGCCCCGTGTCGAGCGTCGAGAGCTCCGGATCCTGACAGCCGCCGAGACACACCGGATGATCGAAGGCATGGCCGGCGAGCCGCTCGGGCCGCTCTTCTGCCTCGCGGCAACGACAGGGCTCCGGCTCGGCGAGCTGCTCGGCCTCGCATGGCCCGACGTCGAGCTCGACGGCACACAGCCGACGCTCACGGTCAGGCGCTCGCTTGCGCGGGCCGAAGGCCGCAACGTCTACGCCCTGGCCGAGCCCAAGACGAACAGATCGCGACGCACCATCGAGCTCGGGCCGACCGCGGCGCGGGCTCTCCGGCGGCAGAAGGCCCGCCAGGCGGAGGATCGGCTCGCCGCGGGGGACGTCTGGCAGGAGGTCGCGTCACTGGTCTTCCGGGACTCGATCGGCCGGCCCCTGGCTCCGTGGGACGTCTCCAAGAGCTTCGCGGCGGCTCTGAAGCGGCTGGAGCTGCCGCACGTCCGATTTCACGATCTCCGCCATGGGGCCGCAAGCCTCTTGCTCGGCCAGGGCGTCCCGCTCCGCCTGGTCAGCGAACAACTCGGACATAGCTCGATCGCGATCACCGCGGACGTCTACAGCCACATCGACCGCGAGCAGAAGCGCGCCTCGGCTGACGCCCTCGAGCGCGCAATCGGCAGCACGGTTGACCGGCCGTGAGCGAGGATCCGCCAGCCCGACGCGAGTTCCGCGAGTGGCTCGCGGCCTTGCCTCCGGTCGACGTGGCCGGCACGCATGCACGGCCGCCGCAACGTCGACGGTTCTCGCCGATCTGGCGCGCCGACGAGCTTCGGCGGGCAATCGAGGATCTGGCGAGGCGCTACCAGGGCCAGGAGATCACCAGGCGCGAATACAGCCGAGAGCTTAGCTCTCTAAGGGCTCGCCTGGCCGCGCCCGCTTACTTGCATCGGACCGAGCTGCTCGAGCACCAGCTCCAGCTGCTCTATGACGAATACAACGCCGACGAGGCCTTCCTCGAGGACTTTCGCAAGCTCGCCAAGCACTACTCGGCCGCCGAGCTGAAGACCGAGAACTGGTGGCGCGACGCTCGCCTGGCCACCTTCGCCCGCCGCTGGCGCCTTCCTACCGACCGGGGGCGGCTGGACCTCTGGGATTCAATGGGTTCCGCGGCCGATCCCGAGAGCCTGCGCCTCGTCGTCGGCGGTTGGCCGTGGGCCGGGCTCGTGGCAGATGCCGAGACGTCGAGCGTGCTCGATGAGGCATACGATCCGACCGACCCGTTCGCGCCGGAGCCGGCTGAGGCCCGCAGGATGCTCGCGGCGGCCGCTCGCGCCGGCATGGCCGCAGCTGAGGTCGAAAGGCAACAGAGGCAGGTCGACGAAGCCGTACAGCTGGCCGAAGGCCAGGGCTTTCGAGCATCGGCCGCGAGCGGCCGCCCTCTCGAGCCACGCGTCGCCCGGTGGCTCTACCAGCGGATTCGGGGACTGACCTTGCCTCAGATCGCCGAGCTCGAGGGGCGCGAAGATACGAAGTCTGTCGCACGACAGACGAGTGCATGGGCGAAGCAACTCTCAATCGAGCTGCCCCGTAGCAAGGGCGGACGACCACGGGCTAGTCGGTCCTAAGTGGAGTTAAACCGGGTTTTGGGGGTCGTTTCCTCGTGAGACTCGCGCCACCATCCGGGCATGGCTACCGCGACGGCAATTCAACCCACCGGGGATGATCTCCGGCTGCTCAGGGTCGCGGGCCGATTCAAGCAATCGCAGGTCGCCGCAGCCATGGGCCGGTCTACCCGGCTCGTTTCCTACATAGAGACCCGCTTCCGTCCCTCGAGCGCGCAGGCCAAGCGCTATCTCGAGGCTATCGAGCAGCTCTTCGCGGCCACCGCTGGAACCCCGGAGCCCCAGACTGACGAGCCCTCCTCTCGTCGCCTGGGGCCACCCGGGGAGGAGCCGCGGCCATGACCGTGCGGCTTGCCCGCCCCGCTTCCCCCGATCCCGAAGCCAAGCGCCAGGCGGCCGAGGAGCGAATCCGGGCCGCTTGCAGCCTGCTCGCCGACGCCCTGGTCGAGCTCGCCACTGCGGCGCCCGCGGTCGAGCAGCCGATCGAGCTCCTCAGCGTCGAAGAGGCGGCCCGCCGGCTGGGCGGGATCGCCCGGAGCACGCTCTATCAGCTCATGGGGACGGGTGCCGTCCGTAGCGTCGAGGTCGGCGGCAGGCGATTCGTGCCCTCTTCGGAAGTCGAGGCCATCGCAGCTGGCCGGCCTCGCCCTGGCCGAGGTGGCAAAGATGCGGCCTGAACTTCGCGTCCTGGATGGCGGCCGGCCCGGCCGGGCCGCTCCGCGTCCGTCGGCCAGGCGTTCAGTGGACCGGCTCGAGCTTGCCGGAGATCGGCTAGCTATCCTGGCCCGGCTGCTGCGCACGACCGGTAGACCGGCTGAAGGCCTGGCAGCAGCTCATGTTCGCGACCTGGTCCTTTCGATCGCCGGCGACATCGCCGAGAGCCGCGTCGGGACGGCCTGATGACGGCCGCCTCCGAGCTCGCGACCCCGGATCCGGACCGCGTGTCTTGGCTCGCCTCAGGCAGCGACGTTCCGCGCGGAAAGATTGAGACGCCGGCGGCATTGCCGATGGTCGACGAGGCGCCACTGCCAGCGGCCCCGGGCGAAGGGGAAGACGCCGCCGAGCTCGAGCGCGCGCCATCGCCGACAGTCATTCGCCGAGGAAATCGGCCGGCCCGGGCACAAGCGCCGGCGTCGATCGATCGCCTTCCGCCTCAGAACATCGACTCCGAGCAGGGCGCGCTCGGCTCGATCTTGATCGACCGCGACGCGATCCTCGAGGTGGCCGACTTCCTCCACCCCGAGGACTTCTACCGCCAGGCCCATGGCCGCATCTTCGCGGCCATGCTCGAGCTGCAGGCCGGGCACAAGCCAATCGACGTCGTCACGGTGGCGGACGCGCTCGAATCGGCTGGCGACCTGAAGGCGATCGGCGGCGCCAGCTACCTCTCAACGCTCGCGAACGACACGCCCACGGCCGTCCACGTCGCCCAGTACGGCCGGATCGTCGAGCGCAAGGCGGTCCTACGGCGCCTCATCCAGGCGGCCGGCAAGATCGCCGCGATCGGCTACGAAGATGGCCAGGACGTCGACGAGGCCGTGGCCCGGGCCCGGGCCGAGTTCGATGCAGTTGCCTCCGGAAGAGCCGCCGTGTCGGCCTCGGCGATCATGGCCAGGACTGGCGCTCGCTGCCTGTCCGAGGTTTCGACGTCGCCGGCGCGACCGCCGTTTCTTGGCTACCTAGACCCGGACGGACACACGATCCTCCACGGCATGGGTGGTGTGGGCAAGGGAGTGCTCGCCTCCCACTGGATCGGCCAGCTGGCGGCCGAAGGGCAGCGGCCCCTGATCGTCGACTATGAGGGCCACAGCGGCGAATGGGCCCGCCGGATCCATGGTCTCGCCGGCGCCGACGGGCTGGCGGCCGTCTGCTACGTCTCGCCCTCGTCGGCCGACTGGACGGGCCACCGCGGCGCGATCTGGACGCAAGCCGACGAGCTCCACGCCCTGGCCGTCGAGTGGGGCGCCACGTACCTCGTGATCGACTCGATCGTCTCGGCATGCGGCGCGCTCGACCCCCTCAAGCCGGAGGCCGCCGGCCAGTACTCGGCGGCCCTGGTTCGAATCGGCCTGCCGGCCCTGAGCCTCGCCCACGTCACGAAGGCCGACAGCCCGGCCTATCCGTTCGGCTCGATCTTCTGGCACAACCTCGCCCGCATGAGCTGGAGCCTGGCGCGCGACGGCGAGACGGTGCAGCTCGTCTCCCGCAAGGCCAACAACTACGAACGCCTCGGCCGGTTCGTCGTCTCGGCGACCTGGTTCGAGGGCCGTCTTGGCGAGGTGTCGCTGACGCCCTACGCCGTCGTCCTGGGCGATCGCATCGCCGAAGCCATCGCCACAGATCCGCTCACCGTGCCCGAGATCGTCGATCGCCTCAATGAAGACGGAGCCGAGACCGGCGAGGCCGAGATCAAGGCCGACAGCGTCCGACACGCCCTCCGGCGCGGGCAGAAGGCCGGCCGGTTCACGGCGACCGACGATCGGTGGGTGGCGTCGTGAAGCTGTCCCGTTTCCTGTCCCGTGGCCCATTATTGTCCGTTTCGGAGTTGTCACGCCGCGCATCCCGAACGTGTCCCGCGCCGAGCGTGAAGGTGTCCCGAGAACTGTCCCGCGCGTGTCCCGTCGGCAACTATGCAGGAACGGGACAGACACTCCGGCTCTTTAGAGCCGAGTGGCCCCGTCCTGCAGCCCGCCAAATTGAGTCGCCTCAAGGCCTCTTGAACCTCGCCGGCCGGTGCTACGGGATCGTCGCGGACCGGTCACCGCGGCCGGCTCAGCCGTCGCCGGCGACGCTCTCTGCTACCGGTTGTGCTACCTCGCCCGTCCCGGCGGGCATCTTTGAGCGTGGGCCTGGCCTCCGGCAGCGGACTACTCGTGCGCTGCGCCCTCGTCTGGGCCTGGCCGTCGACGCCGAAAGGCGGCCAAAATGACCGCCGGTCCGCCCCACGTCCCCGGCGCCACTGCCGCCCGTCCTCACCCGCTCTCGGCGGGAGAGGTCTCGCGTCGGCGCAAGATCCGCCGGACGCTGACCGCTCGGGCAATCGGGGCCGGCAACACCCACTCGCTAAAGCACGGCGTCTATGCCGAGGTGAGCGTCCGCCCGGAGGTGCTCGACGAGATCGCCGGCACGTATGCCCGGGCGCCATGGCTCGATCCGGTCCGGGATGGCCATCTTGTCGAGGCCACCTGTCGCATCGTCGTCCGGCTGCGCAAGCTCGACGCCGTTGCCGACTCCGCCGCCGTGAAGGGTCTCCCGGCGCTGTCGAGCATGTATACCAGGTTGGAGGGGCAATTGACCCGAAACCTGACCGAGCTCGGGCTGACGCCGCGCGCCGCTGCCGATCTTGGGCTCGCGAAGCTCGACGCCACGGCCCGCGCCATTCGACTGTCCGAGGCGAGCTTGTCTCGCTATCGACCCATCCCACGACTCGTGGCGGCGGCCCGCCCGCCCACTGGCCCCACGTCCGCCGCACAGGCCGGTAGCGCCGAAGTTGCGCCCGAAGTTGACCAGGTGGCCGACTCATGAACGAGTACGTCTCGCACGCCCTCCACCACTTCCGGGACGCGTTCTGGCCGGAGCCGCCCTCGCAGGCCTCTCGCCTCGCGTCAGCCGAGAGCGAGCGTGCGGTCATGCTCCAAAACCTCGGCCTGCCTGGCTGCTCGGTCTGCCTCGCCGCCTGGCAGCGTTGCGCCTGGCAGCGCGAGCCGAAGGACGCCCGGGCATGAGCGAGCAGCCGATCATCCGCTTCGCCCGCGAGGTCCTGGGTTTCCGCCTCTTCCCGCGCCAGGCCGGCATCGTCGAGGAGATCTACCGCGACGGGATCCGGACCGCCGTGCTCCGTCTCGGCCGCCGCTCGGGCAAGGGCCGCATTGCGGCGACCGTGGCCACGTTCGAGGCCACGGTCAATGCCGCCGCGCATCTTGCCGCCGTGCCCGTCGACGAGCAGGTGGCCATCGTGGTCGTGGCGACGTCACAGAAGCAGGCGCGCATCGTGCATCGGTTCGTTCGCGCCTTCCTCCGCCGCCCCGAGCTCGCCTCGCTGGTCGTTCGCGACACGGACGACGAGATCGAGCTCACGAACGGGATCGTGATCGTGACCGTGCCTTGTCATGCGGCTTCGGCCCGTGGCCTGGCGATCGCCGTGGCCATCTTCGAGGAGGCGGCATGGTTCGCCGGCCGCGACGGGTCACCGCTCGACCCGAAGGAGATCTGGGACGCGCTCGTGCCTGGCACGGCACAGTTCCCAGAGCGCCGCGTGATCGTCATGTCGACGCCGCGCTGGTCGGTCGGTTGGTTCGCGACCATCTGCGAGCAGGCAGGCTCCGGCCGCTGGCCCGATATGCGCCACTGGCACGGCACGACTGCGGAGATGAACCCGAGCATCCCGGCGTCGTTCCTCGAGCAAGAGCAGGCCAAGGACCCGGCCGCCTTCCGGCGGGAGTACGAGGCCGAATTCGACGCGGCGATCGCCGCGGTGTTCGACGACGCCCTGGTCCGCGCCGCCATCGCCGATCGGGCCGACCTGCCAGCTCTCCCCGGTCAGGCCTACGTCGCCTCGATCGATGCGGCTTTCACCGGCGACACGTTCGCGCTCGTGCTGGGCCACGTCGGCGAGCAGGCCCGGATCCTGGTCGACCGCGTTCGCGGCTGGACGGGCTCGCGGGCGAACCCGGTCCGGATCGACGAGACGCTCGACGAGATCGCTCTCATCTGCCGGGCCTACAACGGGGCGCCGGTCCTGATCGACCAGTTCGCGGCCGAGCCGATCCGTCAGGGTCTCGCCAAGCGTGGGCTGCAGGTCTATCCCCGTCCCTGGACGCAGGAGTCCAAGGTCGACGCCGTCGCGGCGATGCGGCGGGCCCTGTACGGCGGGCGCCTCGAGATCCCACGCCACCGCGAGCTCATCGCCGAGCTCGTCTCGCTCGAGCAGCGGCCCAGCCCGTCCGGTCGGCCGCGAATCGCCGCGCCTGGATCCGGACACGACGACTACGCCTCGGCGCTCATGGCCCTGGTGGCCGAGCTCGAGGCACCGCCAGCCGAGGACAAGATCGTCTTCTTCGATTGGCGCACGGGCGAGTTCACGGACGAGGAGCCGCCCCTCCTATCGATCAGTCCGTACTGAAAGGGAATCTTCGATGCAAACCTACGTCTTCCACAATGAGGCGGGCCAGGAGATCGACAGGATCAACGTGGCCGATCGCGCCGCGGCTGATCTCTACCGCTACCAGCACGGCTACATCGGCAGTCCGCAACCGGTCATCGAGCCCGAGACGGGCCCACTTGCGCCGGGGCAGAAGATCACGCCGGCGGACACCGCCGAGTCGCTGCGCGAGTCCTTCCGGGCGATCGGCCTGTCCGATTCCGTCGCCGAGACAGCCGCACGGGGCCGTGAAGGCCCCGCATGGCGCAGAGAGAGGCCGCCGGCGACACAGCCCAGCCACAACCCGGCCGACGACCTCCGCGAAGTTTCCGCGCGGAATGACAGCCAGGTCCTCGATCTCCGGGAGACGACCCCGCTCGAGCAGGCCTTCCGGGCCCTCGGCCTATCTGAGAGTGCCGCTCGGATTGCGGCGAGAGGACGCGAGCGATGATCGCCGCACAGGACCCAACCGTGAGTCGAACCGTTACAAATGTAACGGTTGAGCGGCCCGTTGACGTCGACCTGGTCGCCGCCGCCCGGGCTCAAGTCCAGAAGCTCGTCGAGCTCGAGCGCGACTGGTCCATCCGCCGGCGTCGCCTGGCCGCGGAGCTCGCCGAGCTCGAGCGGACCTCCGGCGAGCAAGTGCTCACCGCGGCTCTCGAGGCCGACGGCGAGCCGATGGCACGCAATCTCGCAGGGCAGGTCTCCGCGATGCGGGCCGAGCTCGAGACCACCGACCGGACCATCGAAGCGGCCCGACGTCGGCGAGAGCAGGCCATCCCGGCCGTCTTCGCTGCCGAGGCCAAGCAGCTCCGCGGCCAGGCGGCCGCTCTCGTCGCCGATGCCGACGCTCGCGAGCCGAAGACCCGCGAGCTGCTAGCGGCGATCGAGGAGTGGGAAGGGTGTTCGTACGCGCCGGCGCCGCCCAACCGTAGCGGCCAGCACGTCGGCGGCCCGGCCATCGGCGGCTCGCCGGAAGTGGTCTGGGTCCCGACCCCGAAGACCCTGGCACTCCGGCAGCAGGCGGCCATGCTCGAGCGGCAGGCCCAGCAGGCGGAGCTCCGGACGCCCGACCGCAGCGGCCAGGTGACCGGTCGCGACCTCAAGGCCCTGGAGGAAGCCATCTTCGCGGATCCGCTCCGGCTCGGGCCCGCGCTCGCGGCGATCGAGACCTGGATGGAGGCGGCCCGGGCCGCTGAGACGGCCCGCCACTCGGAGATGGAACGCCGATCGGGCCAAGTTGTCGCGCGGGCCATTATCGACTTCAAGCCCGCCTGGTCCGACGGCGTCCTACGGGCCGACCAGTCGAGCCCGGCCTGCAGTTTCCGCGCGGAAAGGCGCTGATCTCATGGGCAACGGGCGAATTGCCGCGCGGAAAGTCGCCAAAACCATGGGCAACGGGAGACGGTCGGATCCTCGCTGGGACCTCCGGGGCCGTCTCCCGGCCTGCCCTCGCAGAGGAGTGCAGCCGTGACCATCACCGAGCTCCTGATCAAGTTCGGAATCGATGCCAGCGGCGCTCACAGCGGCGCCGCTGACTTCAACCGCGCCCAGAAGAGCATCGAAGACCAGACGACCAAGACGACCGGGAAGATGTCGCGAGGCTTCGATGAGGCCGGCGGCCACGTCAGCAAGCTCGGTGGCCTGATGCAGGGCGTCACCATGGGCATGGGGATGGGCCTCTTCAACGTAGCGGAAGAGGGACTCGGCAAGCTGACCGGCGTCATCACCGACTCGAGCGCGGCCTACCGGGACGCACAGACGAGCCAGGCTCAGTTCAGCACGGCCCTGGTCGACCAGCACATCCCCGCGGTCGACGCGACCAACGCAGCCATGGAGACGTACCTCAAGAAGAACGAGGCGCTTGGCTTCAGCGCGGACGAGCAGCGCTCGTCCCTGGCCCTGCTGGTCGGTCAGACCCACGATCTGGGCAAAGCGCAGACCGAGCTTTCCGACGCGGAGGATCTCGCCCGCCTCAAGGGCATACCCCTGGCGGCGGCCTCGAGCGCGATCGAGAAGGCCATGCTGGGCTCCACCGGCGGCCTCAAGCGCTATGGCATCGAGGTCGCGAAGGGCTCGACCGCGACGCAGATCCTCGCCGACGTCGAGAAGGTCGCGGGCAACCAGGCGGACGCCTACGCCGCCGGCCCGGCCGGCCGGCTCGCCGCGGCGCACGAGAAGGTCCACGAGGTGATGGTCAAGATCGGCGCCATCACCGACCAGGTCACCACAGCAGTCATGCCGGCCCTGGCAGATGCGTTCTCCAACATCATCGACGCGGCCCAACCGTTCCTGGACCAGCTCGGTCGCGACATGCCGGGGTACATCGCCAAGGCGCGAGAGGCGCTCGACTGGCTGCGCGTCAACATCCTGCCCAAGCTCCAGGCCGCCTTCGAGGTCTTCGTCAAGAACGTCCTCCCCGCCCTGGACAAGGCATTCGAGTGGGTCGCTGCCAATATCCTGCCCAAGCTCGCGGTGGCGTTCGATTGGATCGTCAAGAACGTGCTCCCGGCCCTGGGCCAGGCGTTCGGCTACATCGTGAGCGACGTGATGCCGGCCCTGACGACGGCCTTCAACTGGATCGTCGCCAACGTCATCCCGCCGCTGGTCGCGGCATTCCAAACGGTCGCCGGCTTCGTCACGGGTACGCTGATCCCGGTCATCACGAACGTCGTCAAGACCGTCTGGCCGCCGCTCCAGGGTCTATTCCAGACCTTCACCAAGGACGTGCTGCCCAAACTGGTCGCCGCCTTCAAGGGGCTGACTGACTTCTGGAACGACTCCCTTGCCCCCATCCTCAAGACCATCGTCGATACCGTCTGGCCTCCGCTGGCGAAGGTCATCGACTTCATGACCAACGTGGCGCTCAAGGAGCTCGAGATCGAGTGGGGCCTCTTCGCCAGCGCCGTTCAGACTGCGGTCGACCTGGCGATGAAGATCCTCGGCCCGTTCGTTGACCTCGTGAACACCGCCGTCACGGGGCTCGACCGCCTGACTGGCAACAACGGCAAGGGGGCCTTCGTCGGCGGTGGAACTCTCGGAAACATCATCGGCGGTCATGAGTCGGGCACCGGCGGCAAGGTCGGCGGCTACGCCGGCGGCACCTCGAGCGCGCCCGGCGGTCCCGCCTGGGTCGGCGAGCGCGGGCCCGAGCTGCTCAACCTGCCGAGCGGCACAAGCGTCACCCCAGCCGGCCAGGTCGGCCAGGGCGGCGGGAACGTCACGCACAACCACTTCACCTTCAACGGCCCCGTCAAGGCCGATACGCCCGAGTCGATCGCCTGGCAGGTCCGCCGTAGCCTGGCCTTCGGGAGGGCGCACTGATGAGCCTACGAAGGCACAGCGCCTATCCTGAGATCGCCCGAACCGCATCAGCCATCGCCGGCGCCATCCGCGCGATTGGTCTGGCCGCCGGTGCGGCCGAGGACGATCTACCGGCATGGCTGGCGGCGCGTCATGAGGCCCACGCGGCACTAGATCGAGGCGAGCTACTTCGCCGGCGATGCGCGACCAAAGAGGAGCGAGCAGCCCTGGCCGTAGTCGAGTTCGGGGCCATGAAAGCGGAAGCCCTGATCCTGGTCGTGGCCGCGGGCATCAACGCCGAAGGCGCGGGGGAGAAGCTCGGTGTCCTCGGTAAGCAGCTGGAGGCGATGGCCGTTCAGCTGGCCAGCCACGAAGGGCGAGAGCCATGAGCACCGCCGGCGCCGGCACCACCATCACGGCCTGGGTTACCGACCTAGCCGGCAACTTCCTCGCCGACCTGGATCGATCGGAGGCCAAGGCCTTCCGCCACTTCGCCTTCCGCCGCGAGCTCGGCGTCCAGGGCGTGGGCGGCAGCGCGGCAGTGGGCGGCGGAGCGCCCGGCACCGGAGGCGGCTCGCTCGAGTACCGTCGCTTCCTACCGGACGGCACTCTCAACCCGGTCCTCGCGGCCCACCCGAACATCTTCAACCCCGACGACACGGCGAGCAGCCCGTGCCTGATCTGGTTCAGCTTCCGCGGCGTCATCACCATCTGGATCGTCGAGACCTCCAAGGACGTGCTCGATAGCACCGAGGAGTCCGGAGCCTGGACGGCCATCACCGGCCGGGGCGCAAAGCAGCTCCTCGCCGATCGCCAGGTCTGGCCGACCGCCTTCACCGGGACGCAGACCGATCCCTCGAAGTGGGCGGGCCAGTACTACGCGGTCAACGGCGCAGATCCCGGCCCGATGCTCTGGGCGATGGTCGCCGCGTCCAACGCCCGGTTCCCGATGCAGATCGTCCAGGGGACAGTCCAGACGAGCGCGAACACCTGGACCCAGAACTTCCGCTTCGACAAGATCCTCGACGTCTGCACCGCCGTCGAGGCGGCCTACGGCGACGTCGTCGTCGACGGGATCCAGACAGGGCCGACGACCTACGCCCTGCGCTTCAATTATTACACCAACCTCGGGTTCGACCGGACGGCGAGCGTGCTCTTCGAGGAGGGCGCCGACCTGCTCACCCTGACCCACGACGTCGTCGTCACCGACAAGACCTCCTGGCTCGTTGCGGAGTCCACTGGCTCGGGGGTCTTCGCCAAGCTGGCCATAGCGGGCGGATCCGGGCTCGGTCGCCGGCGAGAGAACTACGCCGGCGCCAAGGGCACCAGCGACCCGACGCAGCTGCAGGTCGTTGCCAACGCCGCCCTCGCCGCGGCCGGCACCCAGGACGCCATCGCCTTCGACACTCGAGAGACGACCTACCAGGCCCTGCAGGACTTCGACGTCGGCGACCTGGTCTCGGTCCGGGCCCTGGACCGCAACATCAACAAGGCGTCCGTCCAGGTCGTGGCGCTCACCTTCGCCGACGACGACAATCTCGAGATCGTAACGGTCGCGATCGAGGTCGGCAGCTTCCCGCCCTATATGCTCGGGATGCTGCGCACGGCGAACCAGGCCACCGCCTCGTCGCTTGGCACCCTCACGATGCAGCCCCAGGGCCAGCTCGTGCCGATCAACTTCTCCGACTCGGGCGTCTTCGACTCGGGCAACGCCTTCGTCACGGGGATCTACGTTCCGAGCCGGGTCCTCACGACCATCGAGTGCAAGGTCGGCATCGACTTCGACCAGTTCTGGGGTCCGGAGACCGGTGCCGCCAGTGGCGGATCAGGGACGAGCGGCAACGGCACGAGCCACCATCACGCCCTCCACAATCGGACGGGTGCCGCGGGCGGTTTCGCCCTGAATGGTTTCGACGATGGCCAGAACAACGGCACGAACGTCGTCGACATCTACAGCCAACAGGCCACGCTCTGGAGCTACAACGAGTCAGCTCCTCACACGCACACGACCCCGGCCCATACCCACGGCATCACGTACGGGATCTACAAAGAGGGCTACCCGGCCAGCCACAGCGTCAACCTGTCGGTCTACAAGCTCGTGGGGAGCACCTGGACACTTCAGGGCTCGACGATCACCGGGCTGACGGCCGACTCGATCGAGCAGGATCTCTCGGCCTATGTCACCGGACCTGGGAAGTGGCGCCTGGTCTTCCAGTCCGCGGCTGGCCAGCCCAACGGTGGCCGGCTGGGCGTCCACCTCAGCGGGTACCTGCTCGGAGCCATCCAGAGCGTCTAGGGCCCGCCTGCCTTCGGGGTCTCCCCATCGAGCACCAACGCGATTGGGCCTTCCCGGGCCCGGCCGCCGGCGGTAGCCTCAGCATGCGGGAGTCGCCGGAGGCCTAGCCTCCGGGAGTACGTGAAATAGGCTCTGTTGACAGAGCCTATTATGAGGAGCAGGATGGGCGTCGTGAGCGTCAAGCAAGCCGCGGAATTCCTAGGTCTGCACGAGCAGACCGTCCGCGAGTACCTGCGAGCCGGCCGGATCAAGGCGCAGCGGATCGGTCGCGTCTACGTCATCGACGAGCGCGACCTCCGGCGCTTCCTGGCCACGCCGCGGAAGCCCGGGCGCCCACGGAAGGACGCCACGAAGTGATCCAGACCGTCGCCGCCGCCGCCCCAACTGAGGCAGAGATCCGCGCCGCGATCGACCTCGCCTGGAGCGAGTTCCCCCGCGACGATCCGCGGAACAAGCTCGCGGAGGCGGTGGAGGCCTTCGCCGACCCGATCCGCTGGAAGCTGAACGACGTTGACCTCGAGGGGGATTCGACCGAGTTCGCGCAGCTCGGCGATGCGATCTGGAAGGATCTCCGGCCGTCTGAGGCCGCTCGCCTGCTCGAGCTGCTCTACGAAGCCGAAAAGCGGGCCCTGGCCGGCGCTCTGGAGCTCATCTTGCGCGAGTACGTCGACGCGGCACTCACCTTCGCCGGCGAGCATCCGGAGGCGCCTCGAGGCCCGGTCGGAGACGAGCCCAGTGTCTGAACGTTCCGCGCGGAAACTCCGGCCCCACGGGAGCCGCCACACGACGGCTACAGCGGGCGCCAGATCGGCGGACTACCAACAGGACCGACCATGACCGAGACGGACGCGGAGATCGAGAAGCAACTGGAGCGCCAAGACCGCGAGGTGGGCCGGATCATCGCCCAGAGGATGATGGAGCAGCGGCTGCCGGCCCTCTACGCGAAATGGCGAGCCAAGGGCCGATACCCGGCCGTCCTGCGCCACGAAGCCGTCCACGAAGCGGCTCATGCAGTCGTGGCCGAGGTGGTCGGCCACGACGTGCTCATTCTCACCCTGGCGATTGACCGCGAACCCTGGCATCCGTACTGCCGCATCCTTAACCCCGGCGACTGGCCCTCAGAGATCCGACGCACGATCGTTCATGGCCTAGCCGGGCAAGCGGTCGAGGTTCTTTCCGGCTGGAAGCGGGGCGACTGGCGGCGCATGTCCCGGGGCGCTGCCGACGGAACCTCGGATCGTAGCTGTGCCATCCTCAATGCGGACAAACTGGCCTGGGAGCGACCGCGTCAAGAGACCCTCGACCATCTGTGGATCGCCACCCTTCGATTAGTGCGGCGGCGGCGGTCTACGATCGAGCGCGTGGCAGGAGTGCTGCTCGAACGCGAGACGCTGCAAGCCGACGAGCTCCACGCCCTCATCGAGGACGATCAGCCATGAACCAGCCCCGTCCCGTTGCCGACCCGATCGTGACCGCCCTCCGGCTGGCCCTTGCGGAGATCGCCGAGAGAAGGCGCGCCCGGGCGCCGCACAGCCTGGCAGGGGCCGAGTCGACCGCGGCCCCTGCCTCTTTCCCACCGGACCGTCCGAAGCCCCGCAGACGGCCCCACACAGGCCGGGCCGTGCTGGTAGCAGATCTCGGTAGCATACCGGCTGGAATCGGGTCGGCTCAGGGGTCGAAGATTCCCCGTCCTCACGCGTGAAAGCGGACCGGATCGGCCACTATCGGACAGCCTACCCGGGACTTAAACTCCGCGGCCCGCGAGGGCATCAGGGTTCGAGCCCCTGCTCCGGCACCACGCCTGCTAGAATGCGCCCCGTCCTTTCGGCTCCGACCGGCCGGCGTTGTCGTCCGCGCATCGGAGCATCCCCATAGGAAGGAGTTGCCGGCGCATGCGCCGATACGAACTCATGCTGGTCCTGCGTCCCGATCTGGCGGACGACAAGGTCCAGGCATCGCTCGAGCGAACCGCCCGTGCCATCGCGGCGGGCGGCGGTCAGATCGTCAAGCAGGCCCCCTGGGGCCGCCGCCGGCTGGCCTATCCGATCGACCACCATCGAGAAGGCTCGTACTACGTCATCCTCTTCGAGGCCCCGGCGACGGCAATCGCCGAGCTCGAGCGCGGTCTCCTCATCAGCGAGGAAGTGCTCCGCCACCTTGTCACTCGCGTCGAGCGCCCCGTTCGGGCGGCTCGCGGCCGTGACGCCGAGGCGGACGCGGAGGTCGTCCTCCCGTCCGACGACGAGGAGCCCGAAGAGGAACTCGAGCTGATCGATGAATCCGAGAGCGAGGCGGCGCCAGCCGCTATCGACTGAGGCCCGCGCCAGGCGGAGCTGGAGGCACGCTCGATGTCGCTGAACAAGGCGATGATCATCGGCAATCTCGGCCGCGATCCGGAGATGCGGTATACGCCCAACGGCCAGGCGGTGACCCAGTTCACGGTCGCCGTCAACCGTAACTACAAGGACGCGAACGGCGAGTGGAAGGAAGAAACCGAGTGGTTCCGGGTCGTAGCCTGGGCCGCCCTCGCCGAGCGCACCGCCGAGTACCTTCGCAAGGGCCACAAGGTCTACGTCGAAGGGCGGCTCCAGACACGAAGCTGGGAAGACAAGGACGGCCAGAAGCGTTACACGACGGAACTGGTCGCCAACACGATCACTTCGCTCCAGCCGCGAAACCGTGACGACGCTGCGGGAGAGCCCTCGGGCGCACCCGTGACAAGGGCCGGAGCTCCTGCCAGCCAG
>JBEKKR010000037.1:0-17480 GCA_050010635.1 Candidatus Limnocylindrales bacterium | reverse complement strand
TTGCCCTCGGCCTTGCCGCCGCCCCAGGCGTAGATGTAGCGCTTGGCGGCCTTGTAGGTCTTGGTGCCAGAGTCGGCCATGGGGATCTCAATCTCCTTGGATGCGGGGCTCGCACCTCGAACGGCGGCTACGGCATCGCGGCTGGCGGGGCCGCGGTGAGCTTGTCCCACAGAGATCCGGCGTTGAGCGTCTGGATGTAATCCATCATGTAGCCCTGGCCGATATCGACCGGCAGGCGATCGGCGAAGCTCACCCGGGCCATCGTCTCCTCGCGGGTCCAGCCCTTTGCCACGGCCAGGGCGACGGCCGTCTTCCACTCGAGGAGAATGGATCGCTGCACTTCGATGTACTGCTTCGTGGTCACGGGACCGTGACCCGGGACGACGTGATCGACATCGAGGGCGCGGATGCGCTCCAGGGACGCGAGCCACTCGTCCACGTTCGAGGTCATGAGCCACGTCTGGCACTGCGAGAAGATCGTGTCGCCGGTGAAGACAGTGCGCTCCTCGGGGACATAGACCGCGATCTGGCCGGGCGTATGCCCCGGTGTGTGGAGGCAGTTGAACGTGTGGTCGCCGACGCGGAGGGTCAGGTCGCCGGTGAAGACGACCTTGCCCTTGTTCGGGTCGGCGTAGTACACGTCCCGATCCGGCCACAGTGCAACGCCCGCGGGATCGTCGAGATCGGTCCCCTTCCTCTGGGGCGTGGGAAGAGCCTCATAGGCGTAGGCGAACGGGTCCAGCTCCGGGTATACGACCATGAATCGGTCGTATACGCCCTGGTGGTGGACGACCGTTCCGGCACCCTTGAAGTAGTAATTGCCGAAGATGTGGTCGACGTGGTGCTCGGTGTTGACGATGTAGCGGATCGGGCCGTGGGACTCGGCCTCCGCGCGCATCGCGACCGCCTTCGTCGGCAGCTGGGGAGTGTCGATGACGACGACACCGTCGGCCGTGGTCACGAAGCTCGGATTGCAGCCGCGCAGCTTCGTATTGGTAGAGATGTTGCGGGTCACCTTCTCCATCGAGCTACTCCTGTGTCGGCTACTGGGTCGCGGTGAGGCCGCCGTCGATGGTCAAGATCTGACCCGTGACGAACGACGAGGCGGGAGAGGCGAAGAAGAGGACGGGCCCGATGAGGTCGTTCGTCTCGCCGACTCGACCGAGCGGAACGCGGCTTAGCAGGCTCGCCTTGAACGCCGGGTCGGCCAGCAGCATCGCCACCTGCGGCGTGTCGACAAAGGTCGGCGCGATCGCGTTGACGTTGATAGCGTGCTTGGCCCACTCCGTGGCCCACTGGCGAGTCAGGGAGCTGACCGCTCCCTTGGCCGCCACGTACGCCGAGTAGCCGGCGTTGATGCCCAGCTGAGCCCGGACCGAGCTGATGTTGATCACCCGCCCGCCCCGTCCGGCCTTGATCATCTCCCGCGCGGCGGCCTGGGTCGCCACGAGGGTGCTCCGCAGGTTGATCTCCATGATCCAGTCCCAGGCGTCGCGGGGATACTCCTGCGCATCGAACAGGACCTTGCCGGCACCGCCGCCGACGGCGTTGACGATGATGTCCAGCTGCCCGAACCGTTCCACGATGGCGGCGACCACTCGGTCGGCCTCCGACTCCGTGGTGATGTCTGCCGAGAGCGAGATGCACTCGGCCCCCGCGGCGCGAACCCGGTCGGCAGCGGCATCGGCGTGGGCCTGATCGATGTCCGCAACTGCGACCCTGGCGCCTGCGCTCCCCAGCGCAACCGCCAGAGCCGATCCGATCGCCCCGCCGCCGCCGGAGACGAAGGCCACGCGGCCGTCGAGCCGGAAGGCGTCCAGTGGATTCATCAGTCTTGCTCCTCCCTTGCGATTGCCGGCGACGGTCGGCAGATGCTCAGTTGCCGGGGAAGACGAGGCTCAGCGGCCCGTGCTTGCCGGGCTCGGGCCAGCGGACGGTGACCTCCTTCTGCCTGGTGAAGAAGCGCACGGAATCCTCGCCCCGCATCTGCAGGTCCGCGAAGGCAGACCCGCGTGTCCCGCCGAAGGAGAGGTAGCCGGCCGGCACCGGGATCGGCACGTTGATGCCGATCATCGGCACGTCCACTTCCAGCTCGAAGCGCCGAGCCGCCCCACCGTCGTTGGTGAAGATGGCCGTGCCGTTGCCGTACTGGTGGCTGTTGATGAGCCGCAGGGCCTCATCGAACGTGGCAACCCGGACCATACCGAGCACGGGCCCGAAGATCTCCTCGTTGTAGACCTCCATGCCCGGCTTGACGTGGTCAAAGAGCGTGACCCCGAGATAGAAGCCGTCGGGGTGCTCCGGATGATGGAAGGGCCGGCCGTCCACGACCAGCTCCGCTCCCTCGGCAACGCCCTTCTCGATCCACTCGATGACGCCGGCGCGGTGCTCGGCGGAGTAGAGCGGGCCCATGTCGGAGCCCTTCTCCATGCCGGGGCCGATCCTGAGGGCAGCCATCCGCTTCTCGATCATCGGCCGCAGCTTGTCGGCCACGTCGCCGACGGTCATGACCAGGGCCTGGGCCATGCATCGCTCGCCGGCCGAACCGAAGCCCGACGCCACGGCCGAGTCCGCGACCAGATCGAGGTCGGCGTCGGGCAGGACCAGCATCACGTTCTTGGCGCCGGTATAGGCGCCGACTCGCTTGCCGTGGGCGGTGCCGGTCTCGAACACGTGTCTGCCGACAGGGGTGGAGCCGACGAACTGGATGGCGCTGATGCCCGGGTGGACCAGGATGGCGTTGACGGCCTCGCGTCCGCCGTACACGACGTTGAAGACGCCGTCGGGCAGGCCGGCCTGGCGCCACAGCTCGGCCTGCAGCTGTGTTGCGCCGGGGGTGTGAGAGGAGGGCTTCCACACGAAGGTGTTGCCGGTCATGAGGGCGATCGGGTAGATCCACATCGGGACCATGACCGGGAAGTTGAAGGGGGTGATGCCGGCGGCCACGCCAAGGGGCTGGCGAAGGGTGTGGGCGTCGACCTTGGTGGCGACGTTGGGCGTGTTCAGGCCGGCCATGTTCACCGGCAGCCCGCAGGCGAACTCCACGGTCTCCAGACCGCGCATCACCTCGGCCAGGGCATCGGGGAAGGTCTTGCCGTGGTCCCGGGTGATGAGAGCCGCCATCTCCTCGCGGTGCTCGTACACCAGCTGGCGGTAGGCGAAGAAGATGGATGCGCGGGCGATGAGGGGCATGTCACGCCAGGCCGGGAATGCGGCCGCGGCGGCCTTGACTGCAGCGTCCACCTCGGGGGCTCCACCGCGGGGAACCCGGGCGATCACTTCGCCCGTTGCGGGATTGAAGACCGGCCCGGTGTGCTCGGGAAGGACCTCGACCGGGCGGCCGCCTATCCAGTGGCTCAGGATCGGGGAATTCGTGCGCTCGACCGGGCTGGGCACCTTCGTGGTCACGATGTTCGCCTCCGTGGATGATGTATCGGCCGACTCAGGCGGTCCGGACGTCGGGGTTGGGAAGGACTATGTCGCGGATTGCGGCCTGCAAGTCGTGGTATGACTTGATGAACCCCCGCAGCGTGCGAACGGTAGGGCCGTAGGTGTCGAACTCGGCGGGAGTCAGCCCGTCGGGCTCGTAGGCGCGCCCGAAGTCCGGGATCTTCGCGACGAGCTCGGCAATGATGTTCGGGTCAACGGGTACGTGCATCCGGGCGACGGGATCGATCCCGCTGCCGTTGAAGCGGACCTGCCAGGGGTACGGAATGGTCATGATGACGTCGCCGCCGACCAGCTCGGTCCAGTGGAGGTGGTGGCGGTAGGCCGCGGCCAGCAGGCGGCTGCGGTAGCCGCGCTCCTTGAAGATGCCGTATGCCCGCTTGAAGGCGGCGATCCCGGCCCAATCGAGGGCGGCTGGATTCACCGACAGGCCGTCGCGTTCGACAACCACCTTCATCCAGTCATCGAGGCGCCCGATCATGATCGTCACGATCGGGACCACTTCGGCCGGATCGCCCCCCGAAGCCTCGAACCGCCGCAATCCGCGCTCCACGGCCTCGGCCGCCGCGAGTGCCTGCGGGACGGTGAACGAGACCGTCGAGTTGATGCTCACGCCACGGGCCGTCGCCTCCTCCTCGGCGACCATGCCGGCCGCCGTCGCCGGCATCTTGGCGTGGAGGTTGGGCGCCAGGCCGGAGAAACGGACGGCCTGCTCGACGATTAGCGCGGAGTTGCGATAGTTGGCCGGGTTCGTCTGGACCGAGAGCCAGCCCTTGCGGCCGGACTCCCTGGCGTGGATGGGCGCCAGTACTGACGCTCCGCGGACGGCCATCTCCTCGATGATCGCCCAGGTCAGGTCCACCTCGGTCCAGGCCGGGTTCGCGGCCGCCAGCTCGCGGACGCGCGGAACCCAGTGCGCCTTCTCCTTGCCGATCACGTCGAGCACGATCGACGGGTTCGAGGTGGCTCCGGTGGCGCCGCGCTCGATGGCGTACGCCAGCTCGTCGACCGCGCAGGAGTCGTTCCAGTAGTCGGTGGGGCCGAGTCGGGCCGTCCGCGAGAGGGGCGTGTCGAGCATGGTCAATAGGCCTCACACAAGGGTCTGCTGGTTCGCTAGTCCACTAATAATCGATCATCGATGATAGTGCCGAACGGCACTTGATAGTCCGGGACCCGGACCCGAGTGTTCCCGCGGGTGGCCCGTCTCGCTCGATCGCTTGACGGCACCTGCTGCTGCTTAGTGGGCCCAGCGGGCGTTGCGCTCTCAGGCGAGCCGGGTTACACCTGCTTCCGGTGGATGGCCAGCCACCAGGCTGGCTTGGAGATGGAGGTTAGTGTGGAGACCAAGAACACGATTCCGATGTGGCTGGCCGTCGCGATCACCGTCTGCGTGGCCCTGCCGTTCGGGAT
The DNA here is from genome assembly GCA_050010635.1 of Candidatus Limnocylindrales bacterium. Lineage (GTDB taxonomy): Bacteria > Chloroflexota > Limnocylindria > Limnocylindrales > CSP1-4 > Fen-1039. The sequence continues at coordinate 12,623 of JBEKKR010000037.1, read as the reverse complement.
CTGGCTCGACAAGCTAAACCTGCCGCTGTGGGTAGCGTTCATCGTCTGGGCCGAGTACTTCGCCCTCGGTGCCAAGCCTGAAGCGCTGAAGATCATGATTCCGGCGTACACCCTCGGCGTCATCGGCGTAGGGTTGATTGGCCTGCTCTACCAGGCTATCGACAAGGTCTTCGGCACGCCCACCAACCCGGTCGTGCTCGACTTCGGCCTGCAGAAACTGACGTATGACAACGTGGCTCTCTTCGTGTCCTTCTTCGTCGGCTTCTGCCTCCTCATCTATGCCATGAAGTACATCCCCGTCGTAAACGGGGCCGGGAGCCTTCCGTTCTTCAACGGCATCACCATGTTCCTCGGCTGCTACTTCACCGGCACCTTCCTTGGCTGGTTCAAGGACTTCGGCGTCGGCGCAGACATGCTCCCGTACGCGATCGTCATCTTCTGCGCAGTCACCGCCTTCATCGGCGGGATGCTCGGCTGTTTGGCCGGCTGGTTCAACGTCGTGATCATGTTCCCGCGCGAGGTCGAGAAGGCCGCTTAGCGGGATCGGCGGTCCGCGCAATCCTTGATGTCTCGCTCCTTCATGTTCCATGCCGCTGCGTTGGCGGGCTCGCGGAGCCGCAAAACGCCTGATCCGTCAGCAGGAACCCTCGCCGCCCGTCACGGCGAGAAGGTCCTCCGGGCCCCCTGGAGGCCTGCTGCGGGCGCCAGGGAACGGCGTTGAACGGGTGGATGTCTCAACCACACGACTCGCGATCGTGACCGCACCACTGGCGACGTCGAGCTAGACCTGCGTAGCAATCCCATGCCGACGTCTACTGCACCGGTATCTGGAGGCAATGGCAATGGCGCAAGCCACTAAACTGGTCGGCCCCGGAGAAGAGATTTTGGGGCAACGCCTCGGTGACAAGGACTTCCCGGTCGAGTGGGCATCCGAGATCGAGAAGGAGTTGTTCTGGGTCTACGACGACCTGCACTGCCCGCACCCGCTGAGCCCGATGTACTACGACATCGGCGGGTGGTGGCTCAGCTGCGATCACATGTTCCGCCGGTTCGGCACGCCGTTCGCCACGGACTGGATCGCCAAGGTCGTCAACGGCTATCTGTACACAGCGGCCATTCCGGCCCAGGCCGGCCTGATGACGCTGGTTGACTGCGAGTACGGCTACACGACCACGCCGGTCGTGCCCCAGGAAGCCGACTACGCGGCCAAGATCGGCGCCTACCTGGGCTTCGTCCTCCCCACCTACGGCGACGAGTTCGCCACGTGGTGGAAGGACCGCCTGCGCCCGGAGATGGAGCACAACTTCAAGTACCTGGAGGACAAGTTCGACCAGGCCCCCAAGATGAACCTGGGGCAGCTGGCCTGCCTGCTCGAGGATGCCATCGACATCCACGACCGGCACTGGAAGATCCACTGGATGCTCAACTTCGCCCAGCTGTCCGCGACGCTCAACCTGCGAGCGGTCATGGAGAAGACCCACGGCAAGATCAACGAGGGGCTTCTCGGGCGACTCCAGAGCTCGGCCGCCGACCGCAACTGGGACTCCATCGAAGCCCTCTGGAAGATGAAGGAGGAGGCCAAGGCCGACGCGACGCTGGCCGCCGCCTTCAAGAACGAAACGGCCGGCGAGATCATCGCCGCCCTGAAGAAGACGGAGCGCGGCAAGCGCTTCATCAACGAGCGGGTCGTGCCGTACCAGAAGGAATACGGCTGGCACGCGGTCTGGAGCCACGAGTTCAGGTTCCCGACCGTGCGCGAGCACATGGAGCCCGTGATCGAGCTCGTCCGCGGCTACATCCAGACGAACTACAACTATCCGAAGACCGTCGCTGCCCTGGCAGCCGACATCGCCGCCGCGGCCAAGGAGATCCTCCAGGGCCTCAAGGGCGAGGCGCTGGCCGAGATGAAGGCGGCCAACGACATCAACCTCAAGATGGCCCCCCTCACGCCGGACCATCACTTCTACATCGACCAGGGCGCCAACGCCCACCTTCGCATGGCCCTGATCCTGTGCGGCCGGAAGCTCGTTGAGATGGGCGCCCTCGACTCCCCCGAGGACGTCGTCTACTTCAAGTACAACGAGTTCCGCGTCTTCATGGGCGACCCCAAGGCCATGGACGGCAGGGCGATCGTCAAGAAGCGCAGGGCCGCGCAGGAGAAGGCCTACACGGTCCGGCCGAAAGAGTGGATCGGCACATGCACGCCCACTCAGCTGGCCTTCCCCTACCTGAACCTGTGGGGCTTCCCCGACAAGTTCTATCGCAAGGCCTCGACGGTCAAGGGCCAGATCAACGGCCTCGCCGCCTCGCCCGGTGTCGTCGAAGGCATCGCAAAGGTCGTCCTCACGGAGGACCAGTTCGACCAGGTCAAGGCGGGCGACATCCTCGTCTGCATCATGACCAACCCGGCCTGGGTTGTACTCTTCACCAAGATCGTCGGCCTCGTAACCGACGCGGGCGGCACGGTGTCTCACCCGGCCGTCCTGTCGCGCGAGTTCAGCATCCCGTGCGTCGTCGGGTCATCGGTAGCCACCCAGCAGATCAAGAGCGGTGACCGGATCCGCATCAACGGAACCACCGGCCTCGTCGAGATCCTCGAGACGGCCGCCGCCGGGCTCTCGCCTCGCCAGGGCGACGCACCAACGAAGATCAAGTGAAGACCCCCTAACCGGAGAAAGCGATGTCGCCGGACCTCCAGATCTCCCGCAGCCCCCTGAGCGATCAGATCAAGGATCGTCTCCTGCAGGAGATTCTGGCCGGCGACTACCCGCCCGGTTCCCGAATCGTCGAGACCCGGGTTGCACGGGAGCTTGGCACCAGCCAGGCTCCCGTGCGAGAAGCTCTCAGGGATCTCGAGGCGCTCGGGGTCATCGAGATTTCGGCATTCCGCGGGGCTCGCGTCCGGCATCCCAGCAAGGCGGAGCTGCTCGAGGCGTACGGGATTCGGGCCGAGCTCGAGTCCCTCGGCGCGCGGCTCGCCCTGCCCCGGCTGTCGGACGCGGACCTCGAAGAACTCCAGGGCGACGTGGAAGAGATGCAGCGAGCGGCCGACGCGGGCGACACCCATGCCGAAGCCGTCGCCGATGTCGCATTCCATGCCCGCGTCATCCAGATCTCCAACAACCACACGCTGGAGCGGGTCTGGCGGCATCTCGAGCCGCTCTCCCGCACCTACATCACGCTCCTGGTCCCGGGCGTGAACCGGCGCCGCATGGCCGACCTTCACCTCCCCATCCTGGACGCCCTGCGGGGCGGCGATCCCGGACAGGCGGATGAGGCCTACCACCTCCATTTCGAGGCGGCGGGCAACTTGTTCCGTGAGACGTGGGTCGACGAGCTCGTTGCCGATGGAGGCAGGCCACCCGCCCAAGGCAGGGGCGCCCGCCGCCTGACGGCGGTCGACGTCGCCACCAGAAGGACAATCGCAACCAGCCGCCGAGCGACCCCCGCGCGACGCTAGCAGGGCTCCGTCCGGCATTCACGGCCCGAGCTGACTGCGGAGACAAGCCGTGCCGGCGCCGCGAGCGCCCGTCGCGAATACGCCACTACGCCCAGATCGCCAGGGCCCGCGGCCCACCAATCGACCCGACTTGGGTATGCGAAGGCGGCATGGGCCGCCCGGAGAAGGAGAGCATGAACGAGCAACTGCAACTGTCGGAGGAGATGTCCGCCGAGACCGCGAGGCTGCGGGTGGACGTCTACGGCAGCCAGCCCCGCGAACATGTCCTCGAGGATCTGAACTTCCTCAACTACCGGCTCGCCGACGTCCGCATCTCGCCCCAGGTGACCCTCTCCGAACCCGACATCCTGCTTCTTCAGGACGGCGAGAAGTCCGTCTCGTACGACGGGCGGATGATCACGTTCCAGGGACCCTGGCCGGCCGGTCCGATCCAGAAGGTAGTGGTCGCGATGCTCGCCCTGCGGATGGAGGCCAAAGGGCTCCATCCGTTCCATGCCTCAGCGGTGCGGTATCGAGGCAAGACCGTGATGTTCCTCGGTGGCGAGTCGAACCACGGCAAGAGCATGGGCCAGATAGAGGCCTGCCGGCGCGGCGCGCAGCTTGTCTCCACCGAAACGACCGTGGTGGATGACGCCGGGCGCGCGGTGAAAGGCTCCAAGGAGCCGTTCCTCAAGAAGCGCACCGAGGGAACGGAGCGTGCCGACAAGGCCGCTCCAGAGGCGGGCGTGGCCAAGTTCTTCGGCGACATGCCGACGTGGGACCTGTACACGGAACCGAGCAACGTGGACGTAGTCGTCGTTCCGGCGATCGACGGCAACTTCGCGCCGAGCCTGGGCGCGATGATCCCGTTCGAGCGTCAGTTCCAGACGCTCCATTCGCTCCAGAACTACTTCCTGCTCAATGAGCTGCTCGCCGCGGACTGGCCCATGCCGATGGTCGACACGGAGCCTCTGCGCCGCGCGCGAGCCAGGTGGGTGACCAAGTTCTCGGATCGCCCCTACTTCTTCGTCCGGGCAGCCAACCCCCAGGTGCTCCTGGACGAGGTCGAGAAGATCCTCTGAGCGGCGGAGGTTCCGAGACAATGCAGACGTTCGCCTACCAGCGTCCCGTCACGCTTGCCGAAGCAGTGGCGCTTCTCGATGCCAGCGGCTCGGATGCGCGAGTCATGGCCGGAGGCACCGACCTGATCATCAGGCTGCGGGACGGATCCGCCCAGCCGAAAGTCGTGATCGACGTCAAGAGGATCGCCGAGATGTGCCCGGGGGTCCGCGAGCGGGACGGGTTGGTGACGATCGGGGCGATGACGGTCATGGCGGACCTCGCATCGAATGAGCTCATTCGCCGGCATTTCGAGGCGCTTGCGGAAGCGGCGGCCGTTGTCGGGTCGGTCCAAATCCGGAACCGGGCGACGATCGCCGGCAACATCTGCAACGCCTCGCCGGCCGCCGACACGGCCCCGTCGCTGCTTGTCTACGGTGCGGTCGTCGTCGCCGAAGGTCCTGGGGGCACGCGGCGGATCCCCATCGATGATTTCTTCGTCCGGTCAGGCGTGACCACTCTCGCTCGCGGCGAGCTCGTGGTCGCGATCGAGCTGCCGGTCCCGACTCACCGGAGGGTCGCGGTCCACCTCCGCCGGACGCGACGCCGCGGTCACGATCTGGCGTCCGTGACGCTCTGTTGCGTCATCGACGACACCGGTACGACGAGGCTCTCCTACGGCAGCGTCGGCCCCCGCCCCGTGCTCACCACAGACGAGAGCGGGGTCCTGGCCGACCCGGCTGCTCCCGAGGCGGCGAAGGCCGCCATCTTCGAGCGGATGTTCGCCGGCGCCAGCCCGTCGAAACGATCGATGCGGGCGGGCCCCGAGTACAGGCTGGCGATGCTCCGAGTGCTTGGCTCGAGGGCAGTGCGGACACTGGTAGAGCGCATGGCCGCAGAGTGGCCGGCGGAGGCATGAGCAGCATGGACAACACGCTTCCGATCGAGTTCACCGTGAACGGCCGCCGGCAGGCGATTCGCGTGGCTCCGCACCACACCCTGCTGGACGTTCTGCGCGACGACCTGGGACTTACCGGCACCAAGGAGTGCTGCCTGGTCGGCGAGTGCGGCGCCTGCACGGTCATGGTCGACGGACGGATCGTCGACTCGTGCCTGATGCTCGCGGTGGAGGCCGACGGCGCCGAGATCAAGACGGTGGAGGGGCTCGCCGAAGGCGCGAAGCTAACTCCGCTGCAGCAGGCGTTCCTGGACAAAGGCGCCGTGCAGTGCGGCTTCTGCACGCCAGGGCAGCTGATGGCGGCTCACGCCCTCCTGGCGGAGAACCCTCACCCCGACATCGGCGAGATCCAGGAGGGTCTGGCCGGCAATCTCTGCCGCTGCGGTTGCTACTACCAGATCACCGAGGCGATTCTCGCCGCCGCTGAAGAGGGAGTCCGATGAGCACGAGTTTCATTGGCACGTCCCCGAACCGCGTCGGGGGCATCGATCGGGTCAACGGTCTTCAGGAATACGTGGCCGACATCCGGCTCCCGAACGTCCTGGAAGCCAAGCTGGTCACCGTCGACTGCGCGCGGGCGAGGATCATCTCGATCGATGCCTCGGCCGCGATGCAGGTCCCGGGCGTCTGCCTGGTCATGACGGCGGCCGATCTGCCCCAGCCAATGCCTCGGTTTGGGCCGCAGAACGAGGACCGGCCCGTGATCGCGGTCGGCGAGACCAAGTTCCACGGCGATCCCGTGGCCATCGTCGCGGCCGAGACGAAGGACGCCGCGGCCGAAGGGGCGCGGCTGGTGCGCGTCGAGTACGAGGAGCTGCCGCCGGTCTTCACCGTCGCAGCAGCCCTCGATCCCGCCGCGCCGCTGGTCCAGGATCCGTCGCTTCGCGGCAATGACCCGCTCGCGTCGACGAACGTTCTGCATGAGCATCGCGTCGGGTGGGGAGACGTCGATGCCGCCCACGCCGATCTCGTGGTCGAAAACTCCTACTCGTTCCCGATGGTCACTCACTTCGCCATCGAGCCCCACGCCTTCATGGCCGCCCCCGACGGTGATGGCATCGCGATCTGGAGTTCGATCCAGCATCCAAACTGGCTCCAGAAGATCATGGCCAAGCTGCTGGGCCTTCCGCTTGCCAAGGTCCGCGTCTTCGCGCCTGATCCGGGCGGCGGTTTTGGCGGCAAGCAGCACACGAAGTACGAGCCGCTCGTCGCCTTCGCGGCCCTGAAGACGGGGCGGCCGGTCCGTCTGATCCTGACCCTCGACGAGACGTTCCAGGCCGTTCGCCGGGCGTCTTGCGAGATCCTGGTCCGAACCGGCCTCAACACGGACGGCAAGATCGTCTTCCAGGACATCAAGGCGGACTACCTCATCGGCGCCTACACGGACATCGCCGACCGGGTCGTCGGCAAGGGCAGCTATCCGGGCGCCGGGCCGTACAACGTTCCCGCGGTCCGGATCCTGGCGCGCAGCATCCTGTCGCACACGGTTCCATCCACCGCGTTCCGTGGCTTCGGCAACCCCCAGATCAACTGGGCCGTCGAGTCGAACCTCGATGAAGGAGCCCGTGCTCTGGGCATGGATAGGCTCGAGATCCGGCTGCGGAATCTGGCCCGCAAAGGCGACGCGTTCATACCTTTCGATACTCCCGCTGACGGCCACTGGGACCAGGCCGTGCGCCGCGCCGCCGAGCTGATCGGATGGGGCAAGCCGCTCGCACCCGGTCGCGGGCGCGGCATAGCCGTCGGGATCAAGTCCGGTCCGACAACCGGCCTATCACAATCCACCGTTCGCCTCCTGGCCGACGGCAGCGTCGTCGTCTTCGCCGGCACATCGGACATGGGCCAGGGAGCCCGGACCGTCCTCGCCCAGATCGCCGCGGAGGAGCTCGGAGCCCCGCTCGGATCGGTCACGGTCGTCATGGGCGACACGGCCGTCGTGCCCTACGACCAGCAGACCTCCGCCAGCCGATCGACCGTGCTGATGGGTAACTCCGTCCTCGCCGCGTGCCGGTCGGTCCAGGCCCAGATCCGGACGATGGCAGCTCGACTCCACGGGGTCGACGAATCGCAGATCTCGGTCGACCGCGGCGTCGTCAGGATGCCGGGCCGGAATCTGACGATCCTGGAGATCCTCAAGCCCGGGCTTGGCCGGCTCGGTGGCGAGGTCATCGGAAACGGCGAGGGCCGCAAAGAGGCCGAGCCCGGCCATCCGCTCGGTGGCGCCCCAGCCTTCTTCGAGTTCAACTGCACCGCCGTCGAGGCCGAGGTCGACACCGAGACGGGCGACACGACCATCGTCAAGCACGTCACCGTCTCCGACGTCGGCAAGGCCATCAACCCGCTCCAGGTCCGGATGCAGGACGAGGGAGCGGCCATCCAGGGCCTCGGCCACACCCTGATGGAGCACTACATATTCGACGAGAAGGGCCGGATCCGGAACCTCGGCGCGATCGACTACCGGATCCCGACGAGCATGGATCTGCCCCTCGAGATCCACAGCGAGACCATCGAAAACGCCGACGGGCCGGGGCCCTACGGGGCGAAAGGCATGAGCGAGGGAGCGCTGCTCTGTGTAGCCGCGGCCGTCGCCGGTGCCGTTCGCGAAGCGACGGGCGTCTTCATCCGCGATCTCCCGCTGACACCCGAGCGCGTGTGGCGGGCGCTGAACGAGCGCGACGGTCGATAGGAGGATCCCAGCATGACGGAGATGTCCGAGGTCGGGCTCATCGGGAAGATGCCGGCGGAGCAGCTGGTCGAGGCCGCCAAATTGGTACGCCTGGGTCGCACCTACTCGCTCGCCGCCACCCGCTACCCGGGCATGCCTCTGTTCCCGGGCCATCCGCCGTTCCAGGTTCTCAACTACCGGACGCCCCGCGGCATCCGCGTAACCGGTGCAAAGCCGTGGGGCCCCGTGAACGACGCCGGCCTGGGCTACATGGCCGAGTACGTGATGGCGACCTCCCATTCCGGGGCCCACATCGACGCGCTGGCTCACATGACCGTGGGCGAGGATATGCACTGGTACGGCGGCGGCAAGGCCGACGACCACCTGACCGACTTCGGGCCGACTCACGGCGACGCCGCGAAGATGCCGCCCTTCTTCACCCGCGGCGTTCTCGTGGATGCGCCCGGATACCGCGGCCTCGACTGCCTGCCGAAGGGCTCCCCTATCGACGCCGCCGAGATGGAGGCTATCTGCGCGGCCCAGGGGGTAGCAGTCCGGCCCTGGGACGTGGTGGTCATACGAACCGGCTACATGGGTCTCTGGCCCGACGCTGAGCGGATGGCTGCCCACAAGACCGCCGGGCCCGACATCTCCGCGGCGCGGTGGCTACTGGAGCGCGGCGTCGTCGCGACGGGGACAGACACCGAGACCTACGAAGTCCAGCCCGCCCCCGATCCCGGCCCCACGGGCAATCCCCAGCCGGTTCACACGCTCCTGCTGATCGAGAACGGCATCCACATCATGGAGAGCCTCGATCTCGAAGCGCTGGCGCGGGACCGCGTCTACGAGTTCCTGTTCGTGGCTCTGCCGGTCAAGATCCGGGGCGCCACGGGCTCGATGATCGACCCCCTCGCCGTCATCTAGGGAGGAAGCTTCCGTGCCCGACGTGTCCCCGACCATGAAGGCCCTCGTCGTTCTCGAGCCCAACCGGGTCCAGATCCAGGATGTGCCGACGCCCAAGCCGGGCCCGAATGAGGTTCTGGCCCGGGTCCACGCGGTCTCGATATGCGGCACGGACGTCCACCTCGTCCGCGGTGACTATCCGGGCTTCTGGCCGCTCAGCTTCCCCTTCATCCCGGGCCATGAGTGGGCCGGCGAGATCGTCGCAATGGGCCCCGGTTCAGATCTGTATGGCTGGAAGATCGGCGACCGAGTGGCCGGAACCTCCCACGACGCCTGCGGCTTCTGCCAGAAGTGCGTCGAGGGCCACTACAACCTCTGCGAGAACTACGGCAAGCCTGGACTGCACAAGCAGTACGGGCACAACTATCAGGGCGCGGATGCCACGTACGTCGTCCAGGGCGTCAAGACCATCTTCGCGCTGCCGGATGGGATCAGCTTCGAGGACGGAGCGATCGTCGACCCGGCCTCCATCGCGCTCCACGTAGCGAATCGCGGTGCGGTAGCCCCAGGCGACGCCGTCGCGATCACGGGCGGCGGTGCGATCGGTCTACTCTCCGGTGACGCGGCCCTCATCCGAGGCGCCTCCCGGGTCATCGTCGTAGAGCCTAACGACGGGCGCCGGGCGAAGGCCGCAGGACTTGGCTTTGAGACGGTCGATCCGCGAGCGGGAGACCCGGTCGAAGCCGTTCGAGCCCTGACCGGCGGCCTCGGTGTTGACGTGGTCCTCGAGTGCGCGGGCGTCCCGGTGACCGTCCAGTGGGCCCTCGGCATGCTCCGCCGCGGCGGGCGGTGCGCGGCCGTCGGAATCCCGACAGTCGGAGTGGAGATCCCGATGCAGAAGATCGTCCTCGACGAGCTCGAGCTCGTCGGCTGCCGGGCCAGCGCGGGCGAGATGCGCCGGGTAATGCCGCTGGTGGAGCAGGGACGGATGCGCGTCCACGAGATGATCACGCATCGTCTTTCGCTCGGTCAGTACGAGCAGGCGCTGGCCACCTTCAACGATCCCAAGAGCGGCGCCATCAAGATCGTCATCCAGCCGTGATCGACAGTTGCAGGCTCTCCGTCCTCGCCGGTCGGGTGGCGGCTGCCCCAGGGTGGCCGCCGCCGACCGGTTGACGCTCGACCGCAGGGGCTGACGCCGGGCGATAGAGCTTGGGCCAGATGGATCGTCGCGAGCACGGCTAGACGGGAACGTTGAACCCCATCAGGGCAGCTCGACTGCCTGCCATCCGAACCTCGGTCAACGCGCAGTTCCGGATGAAGGGAAAGAGCTGGCGGTACTCACTGAGAGGCGCCCCGAGGAGCCGGCACAACGCCAGACGGATGATGGTGGCGTGGGCCACGACCAGGACCCGGCCCTCCGGCTGGGCATCGGCGATGTCTTGCAAGCAGGCCACGAAGCGTCCTGCGGCTGCGGCAGGATCCTCTCCCCCCGGCAGGTGATTGGCGACAGGGTCCAGGCGGAAGGCGGCGAAGGCCTCCGGGAACCGCGCGCGTATCTCCTCCGCCGTCAGCCCTTCCCCATCCCCGAAGTCCAGCTCGCGGAGCCGCGGATCGATCTGGAATCGCAGGCCTGTCCGATCGGCACACGGTGTCGCGGTGCCAAGCGCCCGGCCCAGATCAGAGGACCAGATCGCGGAGAGCTCGGCCGATGAAGCCCACGCCGCGAGCTGCGCTGCCTGCCCAAGTCCGCGCGGAGATAGCCCCACCTCCGACACGCCTGCGTACCTGTTCTCGGCGTGCCAGAGGGTCTCTCCGTGCCGAACCAGGACGAGGTCCGTCATCGTCCCGCCCGTTCGCGAGCGTGCGCGGCGAGGGCGGGACCCAGCCAGCCACGACCCTCGAGTTCGTCGACGAGAGCAACATACGACGCGGAGAAGCGCTCGCCCGAGCCCACGCGCGGGTCGATCGTCACGCGGATCCGCACCATCTCGGCGGCCACGTCGGCTGGATCTCTGCCCGGGCTGGCCGCGAGAACGGCCATGCCGAGAGCGGGCTCCGAGTTGTCGGGAACGGCGACCGGGCGCCCGAGTATGTCCGCACGGAGCTGGCACCAGTACTCGTTCCTCGTCGCGCCACCGGTGAGGAGAAGGTCCCCATCGACCGGGGCACCAAGGAGGTCGAGGTAGTCGTAGCAGAGCCGCTCCACGTAACCGACGCCCTGCAGAACAGCCGCGAACCGGTCCACCTCGGAGCCGCCGCCACCCATCGTGAATCCTCGTGCCTCCGGCGCGACGAATGGGAACCGCTCGCCTGCCGACGCGAGGGGGTACGCCAGCATCCGGGCGGGTTCGTGAGCAGAGGCGGCGCGACTCAACTCGTCCAGGTCGCGACCGGCGAAATCGCGCGAGATGAGACCGGCGCCGCAACTTGACGCTCCGCCGGGGAGCCAGTCGCCGTTTGGCGCCCTGTGTGAGTAGACGACGCCGAGGGGATCGGCCATCAGTTCGTGAGTCACTCCCTTGAGCACCAGGGTCGTGCCCAGGACCGAGTTCCAGCGACCGGGGCGCAGCGCTCCGGCGCCAAGTTGCGCTGCGCAACCGTCGGTCATGCCGGCGATCACCGGGGTGCCCGCAGGGATCCCCGTCACGGCCGCGGCGACGCGGCTCACTGCTCCTACAACGGTTCCGGAGCGGACGAGCTTCGGCAGCAGATCGGGCGGCACACTGAGTGCGTCCATGACGTCATCGGGCCACCGTTCCTCGATCAGGTGCGCACCGGTCTTCAGCGCGCTGCTCAGGTCGGACGGCACTTCGCGCCCCACCAGGCGCCGGCTGACGAAGTCGGACTGATGGGCGAGCCTGACGCCGCCGCGAAGTTGCGGGTACTCGTCCAGCAGCCAGAGGAGCTTCGGCAGGGCCCAGGTCGGCTGCATCCGGCCGTAGCCGAGTTCACCCCAGACCCGCTCACCCGCGCTGTTGACTCGATCGAGGTACCCGGTAGCCCGGGCGTCGTCGTACATGACTCCCGGAGTCAGGGGCTTGCCCGAGTGGTCGACGAGCAGGATCGTTCCAGAAGTCGCGTCGACCGCCACGCCGCGCACGGCATCGGGGCGCAGCGGTCGCATCGCCTCGGAAGACGCGGCCGCGATGGCCTGCCACCACGCCTCCGGGTCCTGCTCGTGTCGGACGCCCGATCTCCGGCTCGTCAGCGGCTGTGTGCCGGCCCCAACGACCTCACCGCTCGCCGTGACGGCGAGCGCTCGCACGCTCTGTGTGCCGAGGTCGAGACCCAGCCAGACCTCGGATCCGCGGTCGCCGATCCTGGTCGTCCTTCCCGGCTACCAGTGAGCCCGCTGAGCCTGCTCATGAAACCGCAAACCGGCCCAGGGAACTCACCCATCGTCGGCCCCCGGGTCGCCATGGGCGCCCGGGAGCCGACGGCAGGTCTATCACTTACTCCTGAGTCACTTTGCCTCGACGGCCGCCGGCTGCGCAGCCGCCGCCCTGCCGCCGCGAGCCGGGGCATTCTTCTTGACCTTCTTGGGCAACGTCTCCGTGCCGTTGAGGGCTTCGTTGTCCTCGCCCCGGATGAAGGCC
>JBEKKR010000036.1:0-17886 GCA_050010635.1 Candidatus Limnocylindrales bacterium | reverse complement strand
GCCGCGATGGCGAAGAAGAAGTTCGAGCGGACTAAGCCGCACGTCAACATCGGCACGATCGGCCATATCGACCACGGCAAGACGACGCTCACCGCGGCGATCACCAAGTACCTGGCCCTAAAGGGCGGGGCCGAGTTCCGCGCCTTCGACTCGATCGACAACGCCCCCGAGGAGCGCGAGCGCGGCATCACCATCGCCATCGCCCACGTCGAGTACGAGACCGCCAACCGCCACTACGCCCACGTCGACTGCCCCGGTCACGCCGACTACATCAAGAACATGATCACCGGAGCCGCCCAGATGGACGGCGCCGTCCTGGTCGTGGCCGCGACCGACGGGCCCATGCCCCAGACGCGCGAGCACATCCTGCTCGCACGCCAGGTGGAAGTCCCCTACATGGTGGTCTTCCTCAACAAGTGCGACGCGGTCGACGATCCCGAGCTGCTCGATCTCGTCGAGCTCGAGGTCCGGGAGCTTCTGACCAAGAACCACTTCCCCGGCGACGACATCCCGGTCATCCGCGGATCGGCCCTGAAGGCCCTCGAGACCACCGGCGGCGTCGACGACCCGGCCTATGTCTGCATCCAGGAACTCCTCGATGCGGTCGACTCCTACATCCCGACACCCGAGCGCCCCATCGACAAGCCCTTCATCATGCCGATCGAGGACGTCTTCGGCATCAAGGGCCGCGGCACCGTGGCCACCGGCCGCATCGAGCGCGGCATCGTCAAGGTCGGCGACGAGGTCGAGATCGTCGGCATCCGTCCCACCCGCAAGGTCGTGGTCACCGGCGTCGAGATGTTCAAGAAGCTCCTCGACGAGGGCCGCGCCGGCGACAACGTCGGCTGCCTGCTGCGGGGCATCGAGCGCGACGACATCGAGCGCGGCCAGGTTCTGGCCAAGGCCGGCTCGGTCAAGCCGCACACCAAGTTCGTCGCTCGCGTGTACGTCCTGTCCCGCGAGGAGGGTGGCCGCCATACCCCGTTCTACAACGGCTATCGGCCCCAGTTCTACCTGCGCACGACGGACGTCACCGGCGCCATCGCCCTGCCCGAGGGTGCCGAGATGATCATGCCCGGCGACAACGTCGACATGACCGTCGAGCTCATCACCCCGATCGCCCTGGAAGTCGGCCAGCGCTTCGCCATCCGCGAGGGTGGCCGGACCGTCGGCGCCGGGGCCATCACCTCGATCATCGAGTAACCGGAGTCTGTGATGGCAAGGCAGCGGATCAGGATCCGCCTCAAGGCTTACGACCACCGGCTGCTGGATCAGTCGGCGGCGCAGATCGTGGAGACGGCCCAGAGGACCGGCGCGGACGTCGTCGGTCCCGTTCCGCTACCGACGCGGATCGAGAAGTTCACCGTCCTGCGCTCACCGTTCATCGACAAGGACAGCCGGGAGCAGTTCGAGATCCGCACTCACAAGCGGCTCGTTGACATCCTGGAACCCTCGTCGAAGACGGTCGACGCCCTGATGCGACTCTCGCTTGCTGCGGGCGTCGACATCGAAATCAAGATGTAGGGCGGACGATGAACGACGTCTTGTCCCCCCAGCATCTCGCCGCTGCGCCGAGCTCAGGCCCAGGCGGCGACGAGCACGCGAGCGAGCGCACTTACGTGCGTGAGCGAACGCGCGCAGGAGCCAACGCCGGCATGAGCCGGCCCAGCGAGCGAGTGCTATGAGCATTGGATTGATCGGCCGCAAGGTCGGCATGACCCAGATCTTCCAGGCCGACGGAACGATGATCCCGGTGAGCGTCGTCGCCGTCGAGCCGAACACCGTCACCCGCCTCCGGACGCCGGAGCGCGACGGCTACGCGGCCGTCCAGCTCGGGATCGAAGAGTCGGGCAAGCTCACGAAGCCCGAGCTGGGGCAGCTCAAAGACCTGCCCAAGCTGGCCGTCATTCGCGAGTTCCGGCTCGAAGGCGCCGATGACGCGGCCTATACCGTCGGCCAGAAGCTCGACGTGACCCTCTTCGCAGCCGGCGACGTCGTCGACGTCACGGGCGTGAGCAAGGGCAAGGGCTTCTCCGGCCACATCAAGCGCCACCACTTCAAGCGCGGACCCAAGACCCACGGCTCCGACCATCACCGCGCCCCCGGCTCGATTGGCCCAGGCACCACGCCGGGCCGCGTCTACAAGGGGATGCGGATGGCCGGCCACATGGGCGATGCCCGCGCCACCGTCAAGAAGCTGCGGGTCGTCCGCGCGGACGCCGAGCGCAACCTTCTGCTCGTCAAGGGCTCCGTCCCCGGGACCCTCAACGGGCTGATCCTTGTGAAGAAGGCCTAGCGATGCCGAAGACGACCCTCTACTCGAGCGCGGGCGAGGAGATCGGCGAGGTGGAGCTCCCCGAGGAGCTCTTCGCCGCGCCGATCAACGACGCCGTGCTCCACCAGGTGGTGATCGCCCAGCTGGCCGGCCGCCACCTCGGCACCCACAGCACCAAGAAGCGCGGCGAAGTCTCCGGCGGCGGCAAGAAGCCGTATCGCCAGAAGGGGACCGGCCGCGCCCGCCAGGGCTCGATCCGATCGCCGCAGTTTCGCGGCGGCGGCGTGGTCTTCGGACCGCAGCCGCGCTCGTACGCGCAGCGCCTGCCCCGCCAGATGAGGCGACTCGCGCTCGTCGGCGCCCTGACGGCCAAGCTCGACGACGGCGCCATCCGCGTCGTGGACGGGTTCGGGCTCGAGGGGCCGAAGACCCGCGATCTCGTCGGCGTCATCGACGCCCTCGGCCGGTCCGAGGGGCGTGTCCTGATCGTGGCCCCTGGCACGGATGAGACCCTCATCCTCTCCGCCCGGAACCTGCCGGGAGTCGAGGTCATCCGAGCCGACTCTCTCAACGTCGTGGCCCTGCTCAACGCGGACACGATCCTGATCGAGCAGCCGGCCCTCAGCAAGATGGAAGAGGTGTACGCGTGAGCCTCTCCGCCAACGAGGTCATCCTCCGACCCGTCATCAGCGAGAAGTCGATGGACGAATCGCAGCGTGGCAAGTACACGTTCGCGGTCCGCGACGACGTCAGCAAGATCCAGATCGAGGCGGCCATCGAGGAGATCTTCAAGGTCAAGGTCGCCGCGGTGAACGTGCTGACGACCAAGTCCAAGGAAAAGCGAGGCGGGACGCGCCGCAGCCGGGTTGCCGGCCGGACGACCCCGTGGCGCAAGGCGATCGTGACGCTGGCCCCCGGCCAGAAGATCGAGTTCTTCGAGGCAGTCTGAGATGCCGCTGCGTAGCTACAAACCCACCTCGGCGGGCCGCCGGTTCATGACCCGGTCCACGTTCGAGGAGATCACGACCAAGGAACCCTACAAGCCGCTTCTGGAAGCCCAGAAGCGTGGCTCCGGGCGCAACAACCAGGGCCGGATCGCCGTGCGCCATCGTGGCGGCGGGGAGAAGCAGCACTACCGCATCATCGACTTCAAGCGGGACAAGTTCGGCGTGCCGGCCAAGCTCGCCACGATCGAATACGACCCGAACCGGTCTGCACGTATCGGCCTGCTCCACTACGCCGACGGCGAGAAGCGCTACATGCTGCTGCCGAACGGCCTCAAGGTCGGCGACGTGATCGTTGCCGGGGTAGAGGTCGAGGCCCGGGTCGGCAATGCGCTGCCGCTGGCCAACATCCCGCTCGGCACCACGATCCACAACATCGAGCTGGTTCCGGGCAAGGGCGGCCAGATCGTCCGCTCCGCGGGCGCCGCGGCTCAGTTGCTCGCCAAAGAGGGAGACTACGCCTCCGTGCGGCTTCCCTCGGGCGAGGTTCGCCGGGTTCCGCTGCTCTGCATGGCCACGATCGGCCAGGTCTCCAACCTGGAGCACGAGAACCAGAGCCTCGGCAAGGCAGGACGCGCCCGGCACATGGGCCAGCGGCCCGAAGTCCGCGGCGTGGTCATGAACCCCAGGGACCATCCGCACGGCGGAGGCGAAGGCAAGTCGCCGACGGGCATGCCGCCCAAGACGCCGTGGGGCAAGCCCGCCATGGGCTATCGGACTCGCCTTGGCAAGAAGTCGTCGAGCAGACTGATCGTCCGCTCGCGGCATCGCAAGGCATAGGGCAGAGGAGAGAGAGGCATGTCGCGTTCGGTCAAGAAGGGACCGTTCGTCGAGTCGCGGCTCCTCGGCCGCGTCCAGACGATGAACAAGCGCAACGAGAAGAAGGTCGTCAAGACCTGGTCTCGAGCGTCGGTCATATTCCCCGATTTCATCGGGCACACCGTTGCCGTCTACAACGGCAAGAAGCACATCCCGGTCTACGTGACCGAGAACATGGTCGGCCATCGTCTCGGCGAGTTCTCTCCTACCCGCACCTTCCGCGGGCATGGGAAGCACACCGAACGCTCGTCCGCACTCAAATAGGAGCTAGGACGTGCGAGTTTCTGCAACAGCCAAGTACCTGATGGGCTCCTCGCGAAAGGCCCGCCTGGTGACTAACGCGATCAAGGGCAAGCGAGTCGAGGAAGCCTCCGCACTGCTGCGGTTCATGCCGCAGGCGGCCGCACGCGACGTCGCTCGCGTTCTCAAGAGCGCGACGGCGAATGCTGAGAACAACCACAACCTGTCCGCCGAGGATCTGGTCGTGGCCGACGCGCAGGCCAACATGGGCCCGGGCGTCCACAAGCGCTGGCAGCCGCGGGCCCAGGGTCGGGCGTTCCCGATCCACAAGCCCATGACCCACATCACCATCGTCGTCGAAGACCGGGAGGCCTAGATGGGTCACAAGGTTCACCCGTACGGCTTCCGGCTGGGTGTCTCGCGCACCTGGACGGCGAAGTGGTACGCGGACAAGGACTACACGGATCTCCTCAAGGAAGACATCTCCATCCGCCAGCTGGTGATCAACCGTTTGGCGAACGCGAGCGTCAGCGGGGTCGAGATCGAACGTGGCATCAACCACGTGACGGTCACGATCCACACCGCCAAGCCGGGCATCGTGATCGGCAAGGGCGGCGCCAACGTCGAGCTGCTTCGTCAGCAGGTCGGCGCCCTGACCAATCGCAAGGTCAAGCTCGAGGTCAAGGAGATCCGCCAGCCCGAGCTGGACGCGGCTCTCGTGGCCGCCAACATCAGCCAGCAGCTGGCTCGCCGCATCGCCTTCAAGAAGGCCATGAAGCAGTCCATCCAGCGGACGATGAAGGCCGGCGCGAAGGGCGTGAAGATCGCCGTCGCGGGTCGCCTCGGCGGCTCCGAGATGGCTCGCCGCGAGTGGGACAAGGAAGGCCGAATCCCGCTCGGGACGCTCCGCGCCGACATCAGCTACGCCCAGGTGCACGCTCTCACGACCTACGGCCGGATCGGCGTGAAGGTCTGGATCTACCGTGGCGAAGTCCCGGTCGAGAAGCCGCGCCGCGAGTCCGTCGCCCCCGCGGTCGTCGGCGGAGGGGTGTAGCCATGTTGATGCCCCGACGCGTCAAGCACCGTAAGGTCCAGCGAGGCCGGATGTCCGGCATCGCCAAGGGCGGCACGACCGTGGCTTTCGGCGAATTCGGCCTTGTCACTCTCGAGCCGGCCTGGATCACCAGCCGCCAGATCGAGGCAGCCCGACGCGCCATGACCCGCTCGGTCAAGCGCGGCGGCAAGATCTGGATCCGAGTCTTCCCAGACAAGCCGGCAACCAAGAAGCCGGCCGAGACCCGAATGGGATCCGGCAAGGGCGCGCCCGACCACTGGGTCGCCGTGGTCAAGCCGGGCCGAATCCTGTTCGAAATGGCCGGCGTTGACCAGGTCGAGGCGATCGAGGCGATGCGCCTGGCCAGCCACAAGCTTCCGGTCGCTACCAGGGTCATCGTGAAGGAAGGCCTGGCAGATGGACATTGATAAGGTTCGAGCCCTGTCCGACGGCGAGCTCGAAGAGCAGTTGCGCGAGGCCAAGCAGGATCTCTGGCAGGCCCGCTTCCAGCTGAACACTCGACAGCTCAAGGACTACAGCACGATCCCCCAGACCAGACGAATAATCGCGCGGATCCTCACCGTGCAACAGGAGCGCCGCACCGAGCGCTCTCGAGCGGGCGTCGTGCCCGCCGGCATGGCGGAGGAGATCACGCGATGACAGGAGCGTCAGTGCAGGGCAAGCGGAAGACCAAGGTCGGACGCGTCGTCAGCGACAAGATGGACAAGACGATCGTCGTGTCCGTCGAGCGCATGACGCGGCATCCGCTGTACAAGCGGGTCATCCGGCAGACCAGCAAGTTCAAGGCTCACGACGAGGACAACGAGGCTCACGTCGGCGACGCCGTCCTGATCGAGGAATCGCGACCGCTCTCGGCGACCAAGCGATGGCGGCTGGTGAGTATCGTCTCCCGGGCGGGCGAGGGTGCCACGACCGAGCCGATCCTCGAGGACGAGCAGACCGACGAGGCCATCCACGGCGCCGCCCATCCGGGCCGGCACGTGCCGCATGCAGAGCCTGCGGATGAGCGGGAGTCCGCCCAATGATCCAGCAGTACACGCGTCTCCGGGTCGCCGACAACACCGGCGCCCGGACGATCCAGTGCATCAGGATCATGGGCCGCTCGCGGAAGACCACCGCCGGCGTGGGTGACGTGATCATCGCCAGCGTCAAGCAGGCGATCCCGAACGCCCCCGTCAAGAAGGGCGACGTCGTTCGCGCGGTGGTCGTCCGGACCGCCAAGGAATACGGCCGGCCCGACGGCAGCTACATCCGTTTCGACGAGAACGCCGCCGTCCTGATCAACAACCAGGGCAACCCGCGGGGCACGCGTATCTTCGGCCCCGTCGCTCGAGAGCTGCGCGATCGCAACTACATGAAGATCGTCTCGCTCGCGCCGGAGGTGCTGTGATGGCACAGCAGCCAGGGACCGCGTCCAACAAGGTCCCCGAGATCAGGAAAGGCGACACCGTAGTCGTGCTGCACGGCAAGGATGCCGGCAAGCGCGGCAAAGTTGAGCGCGTCCTGCGCAACCCGGTGTCCAAGGAGAAGACCAAGGCGGGCTGGCGGAGCGTCTCCAGCCGGCCCCTCTCCATCATCATCTCGGGCGTGAACATCGCCAAGCGCAACACCAAGCCGCGCCGGTCGATGTCTCAGAACGACCGCGCGCCGCAGGTCCAGCAAGGCGGCATCGTCGACAAGCCGATGCCGTTGGACGTCAGCAACGTGATGCTCGTCTGCCCGCGCTGCGATCGCGTCACTCGAGTCAAGCACGAGCGCCTCGGCAGCGGCCAGAGCGTTCGAGTGTGCGGCCATTGCCGCGAACAACTGGAGCCAGAGGCATGAGCGGCAGCCTCCATCAGCGCTACAAGGAAGAGGCCGTCCCGGCCCTGCAGAAGCAGTTCGGCTACGGCAACCCGATGGATATCCCGCGGCTCTCCAAGATCGTGGTCAACATCGGTCTGGGAGAGGCGCTTACAAACCCCAAGGCCGTTGATGCCGCCGTGGGCGACCTCACCGCGATCACCGGTCAGCACCCGGTGACCACCAAGGCGAAGCGCTCGATCGCGCAGTTCCGCCTGCGCACCGGCAACACCATCGGCGCCCGTGTAACCCTGCGCGGCGATCGCATGTGGGACTTCTTCGAGCGGCTCACGCGGCTCGCCCTGCCCCGCATCCGCGACTTCCACGGCGTCCCGGCGAAATCTTTCGACGGGCGCGGCAACTACTCACTCGGGCTTCGGGAGCAACTCGCGTTCCCGGAGATCGACTACGACAAGGTGGACCGTCTCCGCGGGCTGGAGATCAGCATCGTGACGACGGCGAAGACCGACGAGGAATCGAAGCGTCTGCTCGAACTCCTCGGCATGCCCTTTGCCGTCTAGGCGCGGGGAGGAGAAGCAATGGCTAAGAAGTCGATGATCGCCAAGGCGAAGCGACCGCATCGGTTCAAGGTCCAGGCCTACCATCGCTGCTTCGTCTGCGGCCGCCCCCGCGCGTTTATGCGGCGCTTCGGTTTGTGCCGCATCTGCTTCCGCGAGCGGGCGCTGCTGGGCGAGCTGCCCGGCGTCACAAAGTCGAGCTGGTAGGTAACCGATGAACGTCTCGGATCCGATTGCGGACATGCTGACTCGCATCCGCAACGCGTCGCGGGCGCGGCACGCGGACGTTGTCGTCCCGGCCTCGCGGACCAAGCGGGAGATCGCGCGAATCCTTCTCCAGGAAGGGTTCATCGCCGATGTCCGCGAGGAGCACGAAGGCGCCCGCCAGGTGCTGCGCGTCACGCTCAAATACGTTGATGGCAAGGCCCCAGTCGTCTCGGGCCTCAAGCGCATCAGCAAGCCAGGTCTGCGCGTGTACGCGCGCAAGACCGAGATCCCCCGGGTGCTCGGTGGACTCGGCCTCGTCATCGTCAGCACCAGCCAGGGCATCATGACCGGCGCGCAGGCTCACAAGGCCCAGCTCGGTGGTGAAGTCCTCGCGTACGTCTGGTAGGCCGACGATGTCACGAATCGGCCGTCTGCCCATCCAGGTCCCGCCCAGCGTCGACGTCTCGATCGTCGGCCGGGACATCACCGTCAAAGGCCCCAAGGGCACGCTTGCGCGCTCCTTGCACCCGGACATGCGCGTCTCGATGGAAGGCTCGACCATCACGGTCGAGCGACCCAGCGAGGCCAAGCATCACAAGCAACTCCACGGCCTCACCCGGACGCTCGTCGCCAACATGGTGATCGGCGTGACGGACGGCTATCGCAAGTCGCTCGAGATCACCGGCGTCGGCTATCGCGCCGCGAAGGTCGGCGACAAGCTGCAGCTGAACCTCGGCTACAGCCACCCGATCGAGATCGCGCCTCCCGAAGGCATCAGCTTCGACCTCGAGAACCCGACCCACCTCGCGGTGTCCGGGATCGACAAGGAGTTGGTCGGCCAGGTCGCCGCTGCTGTCCGAGCCACCCGCAAGCCCGAGCCCTACAAGGGCAAGGGTGTCCATTACCTCGGCGAGCAGATCCGCCGCAAGGCCGGCAAGGCCGGCAAGATCGGCGGTAAGAAGTGAGCCAGTCCGTGAGGAAGGGATCAGCACGATGACGCAGGTCGCCAGCCGCGGGGCCGCGCGCCAGAAGCGGCACGAGCGGATCAGGCTTCGCCTCGCGGGCTCGCCCGAGCGCCCCCGCCTGGCCGTCTTCCGCAGCCTCAACCACATCTACGCCCAGGTCATCGACGACACGTCCGGCAAGACGCTGGCCGCCGCCTCGAGCCTCGAAAAGGAGCTCAAGGCCTCGAATCAGAAGAAGATCGAAGAGGCGAAGTCCGTCGGTCGCCTGATCGCCGAGCGCGCCCGGAGCGCGGGAATCGAGCGCGTCGTCTTCGACAGGGCCGGGTTCCGGTACCACGGGCGGATCAAGTCCCTTGCGGATGCCGCCCGCGAAGCCGGCCTCGAGTTCTGACGACGAAGGAGCTGTTCACTTGGCCAGGATCGATCCGAACAAGCTGACGCTCGAAGAGCGCGTCGTCCAAATCAACCGAGTTGCGAAGGTCGTCAAGGGCGGCCGGCGCTTCAGCTTCAGCGCGATCGTCGTCGTCGGCGATGGCAACGGTCACGTCGGCGTCGGCCTGGGCAAGGCCGGTGAGGTGCCCGAGTCCATCCGCAAGGGCGTCGAGGACGCGAAGAAGAACATCATCCGCATCCCCATGGTCGGGACGACGATCCCGCACGAGGTCCGCATGGACTTCGGGGCCTCGCGGATCATGCTGAAGCCGGCTTCGCAGGGTACCGGCGTCATCGCCGGCGGCGCCGTCCGTGCCGTCGTCGAGTCGGCCGGAATCCGCGACATCCTGGCGAAGGTCTTCGGCTCGAGCAATCCAGTCAACGTGACTCGAGCCACGCTGGAGGCGCTCAAGAGCCTTCGCTCGGCCGAGGAGATCAGCGCCATGCGGGGCGTCCGCGTCCGGTCGGTCGTGGCCGGTCAGCCCGCCGCGGAGGTTGGCAATGGCCGGTAAGCTGCGCGTCACTCAGACCAAGAGCACGATCAGCCACATCGCCCGCAATCGCGGCACGATCAGGGCGCTCGGGCTGGACCGTATCGGCGACACCGTCGAGGTGCCCGACAACGAGGCCACGCGAGGGATGGTCCGCCAGGTCCGCTTCCTCGTCGAGGTCGAGGAGCTGCCCGAGGGCGGGTCCGAGGAGAAACGATGAAGTTGCACGACCTTCGCCCGGCCGAAGGCAGCCACAAGGCGCGCACTCGCGTCGGCCGTGGCATCGCCGCCGGCAAGGGCAAGACCGCCGGCCGCGGTACCAAGGGCCAGAAGGCGCGGACCGGCGGCACGATCCAGCCGTGGTTCGAGGGTGGACAGACCCCGATCCACATCCGCGTGCCGAAGCTGCGCGGCTTCAAGAACAAGTTCCGGATCCCGTACGAGATCGTGAACGTCGGTCGCATCTCGGCCCTGGCCGAGACCGGCATCCTCGACCTGCCCGAGATCGAAGCCGCACCGGACGCCTCGACGAAGTCGAGCAAGTCGGCCAAGGCCGCCAAGCCGGCTCCGGTCACCATCACGCCCGACATCCTGGCTGCCGCCGGGCTCGTTCGGACGCTTGACAAGCCGCTCAAGATCCTGGGCTACGGCGACGTGACCAGGCCGCTCTTCATCGTGGCAGACGCGTTCAGCAAGAGCGCCACCGCCAAGATCGAGGCGGCGGGTGGCAGCGCCCACGTGCTCGAGTTCCCGGTGGCGGGCGAGTACGAATCCGGCGAGACCGCCGAGGCTGCCGCTCCTGCCGAGGAGGAGGCCGCTCCGGCCGCTCCGGCGAAGAAGAGGAAGGCCGCCAAGCCCGCGATTTCCGTTGAGACCCTCCCCCCGACGAGCTCGGCCGACGAAGCCGGCTCGGAAGCATAGAAGGGCGCCTGAGCCATGCTCGAGTCGATGCTGAACGCGTTCCGCGCGCCGGACATCCGTAAGCGGCTGCTGTTCGTGCTGGGTGTGCTCGTGGTCTACCGTGCCCTCGCGCACGTGCTGATCCCGGGCATCAACCCGCAAGTGCTGAATACGTCGGCACCGGACAACGGCTTCTTCGGCCTCCTGTCGCTCTTCTCGGGCGGCGACATCCGGCGCATGTCCATCGTTGGACTCGGGCTGAACCCGTACATCAACGCCACCATCATCATGCAGATCCTGCAGTCGACGATTCCGTCGCTTCAGGCGCTGAGCCGGGAAGGCGAGTACGGCCGGAACCAGATCACCAAGTACTCCCGCTACCTCTCGGTTCCGCTGTCCGCCCTCCAGGCGTACGGCATCCTGGCCTTCGTTCAGGCCGACACTGCCGCCAACCAGAACGGCCTCGCCGCATACAGCGTGCCGTTCAGCTTCGAGAAGTACGAGAGCCTGTCGATGATCCTGGCCCTGACGGTCGGATCGGTCATGCTGATGTGGCTGGGCGAGCTGATCACCGAGAAGGGGATCGGCAACGGCATCAGCTTCATCATCTTCGCCGGCATCGTCTCGAGAATGCCGGCCACGGTCGGCTCATTCCTGAACAGCCCGGACTGGCTCGAGCTGTTCGCCTTCGCCGTCGTCGGCCTGGTGATCATCTTCGTGATCATCTTCGTCCAGGAGGGCCAGCGCCGGATCCCGATCCAATACGCCAACCGGGTCCGCGGGCACCGCATCTACCAGGGCGGTTCCACGTTCCTGCCGTTGCGGGTCAACATGGCCGGCGTCATCCCGATCATCTTCGCGATCAGCATCCTGCTGTTCCCGTACCAGATCGCCTCGTATTTCACCGCGTCGTCTGTCGGTTGGGTCCACGACTTGTCCGTCGGCATCGTTTCGTGGCTGGACACTCGCGGCCCGCTGTATCTGAGCCTTTACTTCCTGCTGACGTTCGGGTTCGCCTTCTTCTACACGTTCATCGTGTTCAAGCCGGACGAGACCGCCAACAACCTGCGCAAATCCGGCGGCTTCATACCGGGCATCCGGCCTGGTCTCCCGACTGAGGAGTACCTCCGTCGGGTGGCACTCCGGATCACCGTGGCGGGCGCGATCTTCGTCGCCTCCGTGGCCGTCCTGCCGATGGTCATCGCCGCTCTGCCGACGTTCAGGAACCTCTCCAACGCAGGCATCGGAGTGGGCCTGGGCGGCACCAGCGTACTGATCGTCGTCAGCGTCGTCGTCGAGACGATGAAGCAGCTGGAGGCCCAGCTGATGATGCGCAGCTATGAGGGCTTCATCCGGTGACGTCCTCGATCGGGCGCGCAAGCTCGCCCATGGGGCGAGTCGTGGTCCTGCTCGGCGCCCCCGGCGCCGGCAAGGGCACGCAGGCCCAGATTCTCTCGGAGAAGCTGGGCCTGGCCCACGTGGCCACGGGCGATCTGTTCCGGGCCGCCGTCCGCGACGAAACCCCGCTCGGCCTGACGGCCAAGGGGTTCATGGATCGCGGCGAGCTCGTGCCGGACGCCGTGACGATCGAGATGCTTCTCGAGCGCCTGGCCAGGCGCGATGCCGCGGCCGGGATCCTGCTCGACGGCTTCCCTCGCAACACCGCCCAGGCGGAGATCCTCGACAAGGCCCTCGCCGAAAAGGGCGGTCGCGTGGACGTGGCCCCGTACATCGAGGTTCCCGAAGGCGATCTGGTGGCTCGCCTCGGCGGCCGCTGGATCTGCCGCGCCCAGGGCCATCCCTACCACGAGCTGACCAAGAAGCCGGCCAGGCCTGGGGTCTGCGACGTGGACGGGTCGGAGCTCTACCAGCGCGACGACGACAAGCCGGCCACGGTCCAGGCCCGATTGCGCCAGCAGCTCGGAGCCCTGGACACGGTCGTCGAGTACTACCGCGGCCACGGCGTCCTGCGGGCCGTCGACGGTCGCGGCGGCATCGACAAAGTAACCGGCGATCTGCTCGCCGCAATCGCCCCGGCCACCGCCGGCAGAAGCTAGGGATCGCACCGTGGTCGTTCCTCACAGGACAAGTCAGGAGATCGATCTGATGCGCCGCGCCGGGCGTGTCGTCGCCGACGTGCTCGCCCTGATGGAAGAGGAGCTCAAGGCCGGTGTGACCACGGCCCACCTCGACGGGATCGCCGAGGACTACATCCGAAAGGCCGGCGCCCGGCCTTCCTTCAAGGGTTACAAGGGCTTCCCGGCGAGCATCTGCGTTTCCATCGACGACGAAGTCGTGCACGGCATCCCGAGCAGCCGCGTCATCGAAGAAGGCCAGGTCGTATCGATCGACGCCGGCGCGATCTGGCAGGGCTATCACGGCGACGCGGCCCGAACCTTCTACGTCGGCAAGGCGCCGGCGGACGTCGCCCGGCTCATCGAAACGACACGCCTGGCGCTGATGGCGGGTATCGCCGCCGCGGTCCCCGGCTCGCACGTAGAGGACGTCTCGGGGGCCGTGGAAGACGTGGCGGTCGAGGGCCGCTGTGACATCGTTCGGCCGTTCGTCGGCCACGGCATCGGCACCAGGATGCACGAGGATGTCCAGGTCCCCAACTATCGGACCGGCCGTCCCGGCGCGGCGCTCGAACCCGGCGTCTGCATCGCCATCGAACCGATGCTGGCGCTCGGCAGCGCCGACGTCGAGACCCTCGCCGACGGCTGGACCGTCGTCACGACTGATCATTCGCTGGCCGCCCACTTCGAGCACACGATCGCTGTGACGGAGAGCGGGCCGGTCATATTGACTACGGCATGAACGCAGTGAACGCGAGCCGGGCCTTCATCTGGGCAGCGGATTCGCGACGCGGAGTTGGTGAACGAACCGGCGGCTTGCCGGGCGTTGGGTTCTTTGGTAACCTGTTCGTTCGTGTGTCGGCCGCGCAGGCCGGCATTCGTGCGAGAAAGGGACGACACACAGAGCGTGGCTAAGAAGGACGCGATCGAGGTCGAAGGAACCGTGTTGGAGCCTTTGCCCAACACGATGTTCGCCGTCGAACTCGAGAACGGCCACCGCGTTCTGGCACACATCTCGGGCAAGCTGCGAATGAACTTCATCCGCATCCTGCCGGGGGACCGAGTCAGGGTGGAGCTATCGCCCTACGACCTGACCCGCGGTCGAATCACCTACCGGCTCAAGTAACCCGCCGAAAGCATCGAAACCGTCGAGGATCCCTTGAAAGTCAGAGCATCCGTCAAGGCTCGCTGCGACAACTGCAAAGTAATCCGCCGGCACGGGACCGTGATGGTCATCTGCGCCAATCCCAAGCACAAGCAGCGGCAGGGGTAGGGCATGGCACGTATCGCAGGCATCGACATCCCGCGCGAAAAGCGGGTCGAGATTGCCCTCACCTACATCTACGGGATCGGTCTGCCAACCAGCCAGAAGATCCTCGCCCAGGCCAACGTCAATCCGGACACACGCGTCCGAGATCTGACCGAGGAGCAGGTGAACCGGCTGCGGGAGATCATCGACCGACGCTACAAGGTAGAGGGTGACCTTCGCCGCGAGGTTGCCCTGAACATCAAGCGGCTGATCGAAATCGGCTCGTACCGGGGCACGCGCCATCGGCGCAACCTGCCGGCCCGGGGCCAGCGAACAAAGACTAATGCACGGCAGCGCCGCGGACCCAAGAAGACGGTCGGCGTCCGGCGCAAGGCGACAAAGTAAAGAGGAGCCGGACGCAGGAATGGCCGAACGCAAGCGGGCTACAAAGCAGCGCCGTCGGGAGCGGAAGAACGTACCCCAGGGGCACGCTCACATCCAGGCGAGCTTCAACAACACGATCATCACCATCACGGACCCGAACGGCAACGTGATCAGCTGGGGCTCTGCCGGCGTGGCCGGCTTCAAGGGCTCCCGCAAGAGCACGCCTTATGCCGCGGCGCTCTCCGCCGACCAGGCCGCCAAGAAGGCCATGGAGCACGGCATGCGCCAGGTCGAGGTCTACGTCAAGGGACCCGGTGCCGGCCGCGAGCAGGCGATCCGCTCGCTCCAGGCCGCGGGCCTCGAGGTGAGCGCCATCACCGACGTGACCCCCGTCCCCCACAACGGCTGCCGCCCGCCCAAGCGGCGTCGCGTCTAGGAGGAGGGACTGATGGCTCGCTATACCGATCCGGTCTGCCGGCTCTGCCGCCGGGAGGGCGCCAAGCTCTTTCTGAAGGGCACGCGCTGCTATTCCAAGAAGTGCTCGTTCGAGCGGCGCCAGGCGCCCCCCGGCCAGCACGGCGTCCGCCGCCGGAAGGTCGGCGACTACGGCATGCAGCTTCGTGAGAAGCAGAAGATCCGCCGCGTCTACTCCGTGCTCGAGCGCCAGTTCCAGGGCTACTTCGAAGTCGCCAGCTCTACTCCCGGCGTGACCGGCGAGAACCTGCTGCGCATGCTGGAGCTCCGTTTCGACAACATCGTCTACCGCATGGGCTTCGCCGTCTCGCGAGCCGAGGCCCGCCAGATGGTCGGCCACGCGCACTTCGCCGTGAACGGCCGCGTCACCAACATCCCGTCGCTCCAGCTCAAGCCGGGCGACAAGATCGAAGTCCGCGAGACGCACCGCACCCGCGAACCTTTCAAGGAGGCCGTCGAGGTCATCAAGTCGCGCCAGGTGCCGGAGTGGCTCAGCGTCGATGGACCGAAACTCGCCGGGTCCGTGATCTCCGCTCCGCGCCGCGACCAGATGCCGCTCGACCTCAACGAGCAGCTCGTGGTCGAGTACTACTCGAGGTAACGCAGCCCGATGATCGAACTCGAGAGCCCGCAGATCGCGCCGGTCGAAGAGCTGGGCTCGTACGCGAAGTACGAGGCCAGCCCGCTGCCGGCCGGCTACGGCGTCACTCTGGGCAACGCCCTTCGACGCGTCCTTCTCTCCTCGCTCGAGGGCGCGGCCGTGACGGCGATCCAGATCCGTGACGTCTACCACGAATTCACCAGCATTCCCGGCGTGAAGGAGGACGTGACCCAGATCGTCCTCAACGTCAAGAAGCTCCGCCTCAAGAGCTTCGCGACGCACCCGGTCCAGCTCAAGCTGATCAAGAGCGGCGCCGGACTCGTTACGGCCGCCGACATCCAGGAGTCGGCCGACGTCGAGGTCATCAACCCGGACCTTCCGATCATGACCCTCGACTCGGACGACGTGACCATCGAGATGGACCTGACGGTCGAGAAGGGCGTCGGCTACATGGCCGCCGAGCGGTCCGAGTCGAACCCGATCGGCGTCATCCCCGTCGATGCCATCTTCACGCCGGTTCGCAAGGTCAACTACTCGATCGAGAACACTCGCGTCGGGCAGATGACCAACTACGACAAGCTCACGATCGAGCTCGAGACGGACGGCACAATCTCTCCGGAAGAGGCGCTCGGCCGGGCCGCGGACATCCTCGTCCGCCAGTTCTCGCTCTTCGCCAACATCGGCCTCGTCGCCGCCGGCACCGACCGCGTCGCGACGAACGTCCCGCAGCTCCCCCCGAACATGCTCGACATGCCGATCGAGGAGCTGGACCTGCCGATGCGGGCCTACAACTCGCTGAAGCGCAACAACATCGTCAAGGTCGGGCAGCTGCTGCAGCTGTCGGACGACGACCTGCTTCGGATGCGCAACTTCGGCAAGAAGTCGCTCGACGAGATGAAGGAGCGGCTGCGCATGCGCGGCTTCATCCTCCCTGACAGCGACGAATCGGCGCTCGGCGACGACCTCGAAGACGTCGACGAGGAAGACCAGTTCGACGACCTGCCCCCTGAGGAGGCCTGAGCAATGGCCCATCGAATCGACGGCCGAAAGCTGAGCCGCAAGCAGGGTCCGCGCCTGGCCCTCTACAAGAACCTGTGCGTGTCTGTCCTCCGCTACGAGCGGATCCAGACCACCGAGGCCAAGGCCAAGGAGATCAGGGGTCGGGTCGAGAAGATGATCACGCTGGCGAAGCGCGGTGATCTGGCAGCCCGGCGGGCCGTGATCGCGGAGTTCCCGAACGAGCCGCTCGTAGTCACGAAGCTCTTCGACGAGATCGCCCCCAAGTATGCCGACCGAACCTCCGGGTTCACGAGGATCGTGCATCTGGGTCAGCGCTACGGCGACGCCGCCCCGATCGTACAGATCGAGTTGGTGTAGCAACCAGATCATGAATCGCCGCCCCGCCGGAGGCAGCACGATGCGCCGGCAGGATGGCGACCAAAGCGCCCGAGAGGGCGCGCCCGTGCGCTACAGAGCACGGGTCGAATACGACGGCACGGACTATGCCGGGTTCCAGGTCCAACCTGGGGCGCGGACGGTCCAGGGAGAACTCGAAGCCGCGCTGGCGACGATCTCCGGCGGAAGCCGGGTCAGAGTCGTCGCGGCGGGCCGAACCGACGCCGGGGTCCACGCCATCGGGCAGGTGATCGCGTTCACAGACCCGAAGGGCAGGCCGGCGAAGGAGCTGACCAGGGCGCTAGACGCCCTGCTGCCGGAGGATGTGGCAATCCGCGAGGTGCGGCGCGTCCCGGCCGGGTTCCACCCACGCTATGCGGCGCGATACCGGGAGTATCGCTACACCGTCTGGAACGGGCCGCGAAGCCCGCTCCGCGAGCGTTTTGCGCTCGGGGTGCGGGACCCGCTCGACACCGCCGCGATGGAGCGAGCCGGGTCGGTCCTGGTGGGCCGTCACGACTTCAGCGCCTTCGGGGCGTCGCACCGGCAGCCGGTGAGGACCGTTCATTCGGTCCGGGTCCGGAAGACGGGATCGCTCGTCACGATAGACGTCGCGGCAGATGCGTTCCTGCGCCAGATGGTGCGAAGAATCGTGGCCGTCCTCTTGGAGGTCGGGCGCGGCAGGACAAACGAAGAGGCAGTTGCCGAGGCGCTCGCGTCGAGGCGACCGGCTCTCAAAGGGGCCCCGGCCCCGGCGAAGGGCCTCTGCCTCAAGCGCGTCGCCCTTGGGCCGATGAGGGCCAGGGTGGCGTCGGCAAGCACGACCGCCAGAACGGAGAACGATGACCGCGAAGACATATACGGTCCGTGAGAGCGAGATCGAGCGACGCTGGTACGTCGTGGACGCGACGGACGAGACGCTCGGCCGTCTGGCGTCGCG
>JBEKKR010000035.1:0-19281 GCA_050010635.1 Candidatus Limnocylindrales bacterium | reverse complement strand
GGCAGGGGCACTTGACATTCGAGCCACGCACTGAAGGCCGGCTCACCAAAGGGGAGCCACCTGCCGCTCAAACGAACCTTCGCAGAGAAGGCGAGCAGAACGCTACGCACACCAGAGGCGGTCGAAAGCGTGACGCGCGCTCAGCCGAGCTCGTGGTGGGTCGGCCAGCGCGGCTGGGCCTCCGGCAGCGGCGTCGAGATCGCCCAGCCTGCCGCGGACACGACGAGACCAACAACGCCGATGATGGCAAGCAGGACGGCCAACGGGTCGAGCGCCACCAACCACGACGGCATCGTCAGCGCGAAGCCGACCATCAGGACGTTCGCTGCACCGGAGGCCAGGTAGCTCAACCGACCGGGCTGCCGGAGGATCGCGACCGAAGCAACGAGGGCGAAGACCGCCACGAGCACGGGCCAGAGGACGGCCCCCGAGTTCGCCGATGCCACCTGGGCTGGAGTCTCGTACAGGAGCGACCCGACCGGGTGCACGGCCGCGTAGAAGGCCATGACCACGAGCACCGCGGCCCCCGTGGCCGAGGCCGCGGCAGCCGTCTTGGCCGCGCGCGGACGCCTGACCCTCGAGCGTTCCATGCCGTCAGCTTGTGCCGGGGTCTCAAGCACGTCAAGGGCCTGCGCCGTCACCCCGACCTGATGCGACAGCATGCCGTTGTTGGCCAGCGTGCGCCACTGTCACTAGAGGAATGCCGAGACGACGAACGCCGCGGCAGGCAGCTATCTGCCTGCACCGTCCGGTGCGAGAGGGCTTGAGGCCGAGATGATAAATTCACCCGCTCGCGCACGCGATTGAGAGTCCGCTAGCTCAGCCGATTGGGGACCGGCCGGCCGTACACTCTTCCTAGTTGACTACGGGGCCGCGGCATCGATAGTGATGAAACCTCCCCTTGGAGGCGCTCTCATGTGGAGGCCATCGATGTTCATCCGGACCCAGAAGGGCCAGGGCCTTGCCGAGTACGCCCTGATCCTGGCACTCATCGCCATCCTCGCCATTGCGGCGCTCGGAGTCCTCAGCGGCGCGATCAACGGCATCCTCAGCCACATCGCGACTGTCCTGTAGCACACCGGCTGGCCAATCAATAAGAGAACGGGCCGCGCCTGGTGCGTAGCCCGTTCTTCGTGTCTGGAGACCGCCCAAGCCACGGCCACCTGAGGCAAAGCCCTCGGAGTGGTCCTCTCGAGTCGGGGCGAGTGAGAAGGTGCTGGCGTTGGCGAGTGTGCGCCAATGTCACCCGATGGGCGGCACATGCAACCGGTCGGCTCTACTCCGCTCACCCCGGCCACCTAGGGGCGAATCTAAGCTCAGCGGGCAGCACCGGCGCCGGCCGGGCGGCTACGGCTGGTACAGCTCGGCTGAGGCGAGGTTCGCGGGATCGCCGCTGCCGACGCCGCCGGCGACGAGGACGCGGCCGTCGAGAAGCGTGGTGGCGCTATGGGCCAGGCGCCCTGCGGCCATGGATCCCGTTGGGCTCACCTTGCCGGTCGCCGGGTCGTACACCTCGCAGGTGGCGAGGTCGCCGGCGGACTTGGCGGCCGTCGTGTCGTAGCCACCGGACAGCAGGACGCGGCCGTCGGCCAGCAGGGTGCTCGTGTAGAAGCCGCGCTTCGGGCCCACGGTGCCGGCTGCGCTGAACTTGCCGGTCTTGGGGTCGTACAGCTCCAGGGAGTAGATAGGGCCGTTGCCGTCGTTGCCGGCGGAGATGAGCACGCGCCCGTCGGGCAGCAGGGTCGAGGTGAAACCGTAGCCGGCGGTCAGCATCGCACCGGTGCGGCTGAACTTGCCGGTCTTGGGGTCGTACAGCTCCGCCGAGCCGACGGCCGCACTGCCCTCGTTGCCGCCGCCCACGATCAGGACCCGGCCGTTGGTCAGCAACGTCGCGCTGGCGGCGTCTCGGCCCGTAGTCATCGAGCCGGTGACGGTGAACTTGCCGGTCTTCGGGTCGTAGATCTCGGCCGAGGCGAGCATCGCCGGGCCGGTCATGGTCACGGGCCCGGCACCATGTCCGACGGCGCCGGGACGATAGGCCATGGTCACGGCCTGAACCATGCCCGCGTTGCCGAAGGTCGAGCCGCCGGCGACGAGGACGCGGCCGTCGGGCAGCAATGTGGCGGTGTGGCCCATGCGAGAAGTACTCAGAGAGCCAGTGGCGCTGAACTTGCCGGTCGCCGGGTCGTACACCTGCGCGGCCCCGATCGAGTTGGTGCCGTCGCTGCCGCCGACGAAGAGCACGCGGCCATCGGCGAGCCTCGTCGCCGAGGCCATGCCGATGTCCCTGACCGCAGGCCCGGTGCTGGTGAACTTGCCCGTCTCTGGATCGTATATCTCCGGCGATGTCGCCGCGTTTCCCACGATCAGAACACGCCCGTCGAGAAGCAGCGTGGCGGTGCCGTTGTCCGAAGTGGTCATCGAACCGGTCGGCGTGAAAGTGCCCGGGGTGCCGGGAGGGGCGGTGGACGTCGGCGCGGCAGAGGGAACGGCGCTTTCGGGCGGGGCGCTTTGGGGCGGGGCGCTTTCGGGAGCGGACGCACCGGCGGTGGCGACCACAACACTCGCGCCCGGCGATTCGCTCGCGCCGGGCCCGCCTGCCGACCATCCGCCGGTGGCGTTCCCACGGACGGCGAGAGCCGCGACGATCGCGATCACAGCCAGCAATCCCAGTCCGGCGACTGCTCTGTCCTCCCGGTGGCGACGCACCCCCCGAGACCCGGACAGGCCGGCCGCGTCGGCTCGGGCCGACATCAGTTCTGCGTCGACGAGACGCCGGAGGCTCTCATCGAGTTTGGGATCGGCCGGCCAGTCATTCATCTCGGAGTTCCTCTCGCAGGCGGGCCAGACCCGTCTTCAGCTGCGTCTTGATCGTGTTCTCGCTGACGCCCAGAACCACCGCGGTCTCCCGCACGGAGTAACCCTCCAGGTAGTGGAGAGCGATCGCGGCACGTACGCGACGAGGTAACGCTCCCAGCGCGTCGCGCAACGACAGCGACTGGTCGTGACCCGGTTCTACTGCGGCAAGGTCGTAGACACGCGGCCCAAACGAGAGGAAGCGGCGCATCGAGCGTACGCGCCGGACCGCTTCCCGCGTTTCGATCGTCAGGAGCCAAGCGCGAAGCGAGCCGGGATCCCGGAGCATGTATCCCTTCCGGAGTGCGATCTCGAACGTGACCTGGACCACATCTTCGGCCTCCGCCCCGTTCAGGGTGATCAGGCGGGCGGCCGCAAGGAGGACCGAGCCGTGTTCGGCGAGCATCTCGCCGATCTCAAGCAACGGGGCCTCCTCGACCCGAGCTACCGACAGCATGTCCTGGTCTCCCATCGCGCTACCACTCTAAAGAGGGAGGCAGGGGCGGATTCGGGTGATTGGGCGGCGTCTGGCGTGTTTGGCGTATTCCCCAGCGAACCAGTGGCACCGCACGTTAAGCCGACGCCAGGTGCGCGTCGACCCTCCCGCAATCACTCCGCACCTTCACCCGTATAGTGTCGGGCCTACTCCACTGGGTCCGACCAGATGCGATGGCACCGGCGTTGGCGAGCGTGCGGAAAGCACACTCAACGGCCGGAGCCCGTTAGTTAGTCGAGGGCGACAGCAGGGCGCAGGCTCCTTTACGGGTCGATCGCCAGACCCACTGGCAGGGACGCACCCGTGATGAAGGTCTGGTTGACGCCGGTCCCGTCGAGGTTGGCCCGCCCGATCGTGTCGTTGGGGGGGTTGCTCCAGTAGATATAGCCTCCCGTAATGGCGAGCCCTGCGGGGTCGAAGTCGCCACCGATGAAGCTCTGGTTCACCTCGGTCCCATCGAGCTTGGCTCGCCCGATCGAGCCGCCGTGGCTGGCATCCCAGACACAGTTGGTCCAGTAGATGTAGCCGCCGCTGATCGCGATACCCTCGGGACCGGTGTCGACCGGGGCCCCGCCGCTGATGAAGCTATCGTTGACCCCTGTGCCGTCGAGGTTGGCCCGTCCGACCGCGCCGCAGTCGAAGCAGCCCCAGTAGATGTAGCTGCCGCTGATCGCGACAGGGATCGGCGTGGTATTGAGGGCCAACGAGATGAAGTCTCCTTTCGCCCCCGTCCCGTCGAGGTTGGCCCGCCCGATCGAGTCGAGGGAGTGGCTGGCCCAGTAGAGGTATTCGCCGTCGCTCGCCAGCCCGCAGGCTGGACCGGTGTCGATGAATCTCTGGTTCACTTCCGTCCCGTCGAGCTTGGCCCGCCCGATTCCGCCGTCCCCCTCGCTGTTGGCCCAGTAGATGTAGTTGCCGACGATCGTCAGGCCGCACATGGCGTCGGCGCCCGTGATGAACTTCTGGTTCACTCCCGACCCGTCGAGGTTGGCCCGCCCAATCGTCGTTTCGCCATTTGTCACGGCCACGGCGACACGGTTGGCCCAGTAGATGTGCCCTGGTCCAGCCGCAGGTGGCGGAGCGGTGGCGCTCGCAGCGCACCCAACCAACAGCGAGGCGACGACCATACCGGCCGCCAGTCGCCCCGCCCACCGACAACCACACATCGCGATCCCCCTTTGGACGCATCGCGGGTTGGTCTCGCCAGTGGCTCGGCGCGGTCCCGGCGGCCTGCTTTTGGGCCGCACTTCAAAGCCCCCGTTCGGCGCCATCGTAGGCCCGGCGGCCTGGCGGGGGCAAGCGTTCTCGCAGGTCACACTGACTGTATCTCGACCTCGCGAGGCCCCGCCGTCCTTGGCCAGTGTTCGCCAATGTCACCAGACGGTCAGGATCCCTGGATGGTCAGCACTACTCCTCTTGGCGCACGGAAAGGATGCCTCCCTCCGGTCAGCCAATCCACGCTGGACCCCGATGAGTTGATCGAGCTCCTCGTAGGTCGGTCACCTTGACGACGGTATGTCGATGCCCTCCTCGTCGCCCGCCTGCGCCCACACCACCGGCTACTCCGAGCGGGGCCTTGACCGAA
Organism: Candidatus Limnocylindrales bacterium; assembly: GCA_050010635.1. Taxonomy (GTDB): domain Bacteria; phylum Chloroflexota; class Limnocylindria; order Limnocylindrales; family CSP1-4; genus Fen-1039. The sequence continues at coordinate 14,344 of JBEKKR010000035.1, read as the reverse complement.
GGGCGAGGTGCCGGGCGGTGTACTCCACGCGACTCGGGGCTGAGCCCGACGTCTGCGTCTCGGCGATCTGGTACTCGTCGAGGGTCGCTTTTACGACCCAGCGCGACGAGAGATCGACCCAGATATCCCCCTTGTAGAGCGACCCACCGCTGGCAACGCCGCGCTCGCCGTCACTTCCGTTCACGGCCATCCTGAGCTTGCTCTCGCCCGCGTCGTAGGCGACGATCGCGCAGGGCGCACCATCGATCAGGCCGATGCCCTTGAATTCAAGGGTGATCTCGCCGTTCCGGAACATCGACCCGGGACCGATCTCCGTCCCGAATCCGACTGACGCCTCGATGTGGGACGCGGGGTGGACGACGCGGTCGCCGATTCGGGCAAGGTTCTGGATGCCCTGGCCGAAGGGCATGGGTCTCGTGAACACGTCGTTGAGGCTGTGGAAGTCGATGAAGTTGACGTACGCGGCGTAGCGGATCTTGAACGGGAGGAAGGCCCCGCTCGCGTCCGACAAGCTGTGGAAGATCTCCTGGTCGATACCCCACAGCGGCCCCCGCCCGTCGGCGCCGGTCATGGTTGGGTCGAACTCGTACCGCCAGTCTCGAAGACTGGGCAGGGCGATCCGCGGGTCGTCCGCGATCGTTACGACGAGCTCCTCGCACACAAAGGGAGCAGTTCCGCCCGAGGCAGGTGGACATCGGAGGGTCAGCGCGAAGACCTCGCTCTCGAGTCGTCTGCCGTCCGTCGCGTAGTGGACATATGTCGTCTCCATGCGCGCGTCATGCGGCACGACGGCACGCGGCGCGGCGAGGTCAAACGGGCCCCCGAGATCGATCAGGCCCGCGGCGTGCGAAGGATGGGGGAACGACATGGGGTCACCTCACGTGGTCCTGCTTCCGCGTCGTAGCACCACCTGGCTCGCTCGCAGTATCGAGGCAGCGGCGGGGCGCGTCTAGAGGGAGCGGGTTGTAGGAAGGAGACGGCTGCCTTGGCGAGTGTGCGCCAATGTCACCCGAGGCGGTCCGTCGCGGCGGGGTCGGCTCAACACCCCGGAGCGTCTTGCGTATGCTCACGTAAGCTTCTTCTCAGCCGAACCGGAGTCCGCACATGGACCCTCGCCTCGCAGACCAGGCTCTGCCTCCGACCACGCCCCTGAAGCCAAAGCTGCTCGGGCGGGGGTTGCCTATGCCACCGGTGGCGGTGCTGGTCGGGACGGTCGGCCTCTTCATCGGGCTCGCGCTGGGGTACGGGATCGCGCCCAAGTCCAGCCCACTGCCAGCCTCCTCGCGGCCCACCGCCACCGCCTCGCCGGTCGGGTCTCCATTGCCTTCGGCCTTCCCCGTTCCGTCCCTCACCCCCACGAGTGAGCCTACGGCAAGCGCGTACGAACTCCCGCCAGCGGGCGGACTGACTCTGACGGAAGCGCTCGCGGCGCTGACCAAGTCCGGGTTCCGAGTCTCAGAGTCGGCGGTCATCGCCGCGCGTGTCGAACGCTACGGTGAGGTGACCCGGGACACCGATCATCCGTCAGACGAGTGGGTGTGGGCCATCGTCATCCGTGGCCTCCCGCTCTACACGGGCCTTTGTCAGGCCTGCCCGATCACGACCGGGATCACGACCTCGATGATCCTTCTCGACTACAACACAGGCGACGAACTCGGGGAATGGGTCCTAACGAGGGCTCCCATCGAAGGGCTGGCGCCTACGCCGACTCCGTCGTGACAGCTGCGCGGATCTTCTCCGCTCGTCGTGCGCAGTCGCGTGCCAGGACCTCGGCATTGGCCAGTGTGCTGTCTCCAGGGCAGCTGTTTCGGCCGATGGCGACCCCTCCCCCGCGCCCCTACTGCTACGCGCTCTGGCCGCGCTCCGCGAGGAATTCGCCGTAGTTCGTCTCGTCGACGCCTTCCTCGACCTGGCTCTTGGTCAGCAGGAGGGGCGGGCGGGCGCTGCGGATCGTCTCCTCGGTGATGATGCACTTGCGGATCTCGCCGTGATCCGGCACGTCGAACATCACATCCAGGAGGGCTTCCTCGACGATCGAGCGGAGGGCGCGGGCGCCTGTCTTGCGCGTTATCGCGACCTCGGCGGCGGCCTGGAGGGCGGCGGGCGTGAAGACCAGGTCCACCTTGTCCAGCGAGAGGAACTTCTGGAACTGGCGCGTGATGGCGTTCTTGGGCTCGGTCAGGATCCGGACCAGGTCGTCCGCGGTCAGCGAGGTCAGCGTCACGACCACCGGCAGCCGGCCGACGAACTCGGGGATCAGGCCGTACTTCAGCAGATCCTCCGGCATCAGCCGCTCGAGCATCCGCTCGCGGTCTATCTCCGGCATGTGGTTCTCGGCGCCGAAGCCCATCGACCGCTTCCCAACCCGCTCCTCGATGATCTTGTCGAGGCCGTCAAAGGCGCCACCGCAGATGAAGAGGATGTTGGTGGTGTCTATCTGAATGAAGTCCTGGTGCGGGTGCTTGCGACCACCCTGGGGCGGCACGTTGGCAAGCGTTCCCTCGAGGATCTTCAGCAGGGCCTGCTGGACGCCCTCACCGGAGACGTCGCGCGTGATCGATGGGTTGTCCGCCTTGCGGGCGATCTTGTCGATCTCGTCGATGTAGATGATGCCGCGCTGGGCCCGGGCGACGTCGAAGTCCGCGGCCTGGATCAGGCGCAGGAGGATGTTCTCGACGTCCTCGCCCACGTAGCCGGCCTCGGTCAGCGAGGTGGCATCGGCGATGCAGAACGGCACGTCCAGGATCTTGGCTAGGGTCTGGGCCAGCAGCGTCTTGCCGGAGCCGGTAGGGCCGACGAGCAGGATGTTCGACTTCTGAAGCTCCACGTCGTCAATCTGGTGGCCGGCGTTGACGCGTTTGTAGTGGTTGTGGACGGCGACCGCCAGGACCTTCTTGGCCTTCTCCTGGCTGATCACGTACTGGTCCAGGGAGGAGGTGATGGCGCGCGGGTTCGGGAGCTTGGCGACCTGCGGCTTGGCGCGCGGCGCCTCGAGCATCTCCTCTTCGATGATCTCCTGGCAGAGGTTGATGCACTCGTCGCAGATGTAGACGCCCTGGCCCGCAATGAGCTTGCGTACCTGCTCCTGGCTCTTGCCGCAGAAGCTGCAGCGGTATGGGACCTTGGGGCCGCTCTTGGTTGTAGTCACGCGCCTGGACCTGTCCTTCGAGCCTGCTTCCAGCTATTCGGTGGCAGCTGCGGGGCCTTTACCCTCACCCGAGGTCTCTGACGCTTCTTCGCCGTCCTTTGCTCCGCCGTTCGAGTCCTTGGCGGTGAGCGGGGACCCGGTGGCCGAGTAGACAGCGTCGATTATGCCGTAGTCCTTGGCCTCCGTTGGAGACATGAAGTAGTCCCTGGAGGTATCGGCAACGATCTTCTCGATCGTTTGCCCCGTGTGGTGGCTGAGGATCTCGTGATTTGTGTTGACTAGTGTCTCCATCTCCTTGACCTGGATGAAGACGTCCGGGGTGTTGCCGCGGAAGCCGCCCGATCCCTGGTGGATCATGATCCGGCTGTGCGGCAGGGCATATCGCTTGCCGGGGGCGCCGGCGGCGAGGAGCACGGCCGCCATGCTGGCCGCCATGCCGATGCAGATCGTACTGACCGGGGCCCGCACGTACTGCATCGTGTCGTAGATCGCCAGGCCGCTGGTGATGACCCCGCCGGGCGAGTTGATGTAGAGGCTGATGTCCCGCTCGGGATCCTCGGCATCGAGGAAGAGCAGCTGGGCGATAACGAGGTTGGCGACGTTGTCCTCGATCGTGTCGCCGAGGAAGATGATCCGCTCGCGCAGGAGCCGCGAGTAGATGTCGTAGGCGCGCTCACCCCGACTCGAGGACTCGATCACCATCGGCACGAGCATCGGATCGTCTCCTTCGCAGGACTCGGGCTACGCGCCCGTCGGGGCGGCCGCTTCCGGCGGCGTGATGCTCCCCGGATCGGTGGCCCCGATCGAGGCCGTGGCTTCCGCGGACGGCTGGGCAACGGGCGAGCTGTCGTCTGAGTCTTCGATGTGGGGCAGTCGCGGGAAATCGGGATGGGCGGCGAGCCACTCGTCCACGAGCTGCTCTACCAGCCGCGATCTCCGGAACGTGCTCCGGATGTAGTTTCGGCCACGCTCCGATTCGAAGTACCGGATCAGGTTGGGGTTGTTCGCGTAGCGAGACCGAGCCCGCTCGATCTCGCCGTTCACGTCCTTCTCCGGGACCTCCACGCCCTTCGCGCGGGCGATCTCCGAGAGGACCATGAGCGTCTTGACCCGCTTCTCGGCCTGGGGCCGGAACTCGGTGTGGAGGTCCTCCTCGGTCTTCGCGACGACCTTGAGGTACGTGGCCTCGTCCAGGCCCTGGCGTGCCAGCGCCGAGCGCAACTCGTCGTGCATGACTTCGACTTCCTGGTCGACCAGGACGTCCGGCAGGTCCAGCGTGGCGTTGGCCGTGGCGTACTCGATGATCTGGTCGGCGAAGTCGTGGCGGGCGCGGTCCAGGGCCCCGGCCTCGAGCCGCTTGCGCAGCTCGGCCTTGAGAGCGGCCAGGTCGGCGAACTTGCCGACGGACCGGGCGAACTCGTCGTCGGCGGCCGGAAGGGCCTTGTGGCGCAGCTCCTTGACCGTCACCGAGAAGTGGGCCGCCTGGCTCCGAAGCGACTCTTCCTGGTAGTCGTCGGGGAAGACGATGTCGAACTCGCGCTCGTCGCCCTTTGCGGCGCCCAGGAGGTGTTCCTCGAAGCCGGGGATGAGCCCGCCTTCGCCGAGGATCAGCGGCATCCGTTCGGACGAGCCGCCGGGGAACGGGACCCCATCACGCGTGCCGACGAAGGCCAGAACGGCGTAGTCGCCCTTCTCGGCGCCGCGGCCGGCGACCGGCTCGAGCGAGGCCTGGCCGTCGCGCAGCTCGTCGAGAACCTTCTCGACCATCGTCTCGTCGACCGGCTTGATCTCCGGCTTGAAGCCGAAGTGGTCGTAGTCGCCGATCGTGACTTCGGGCCGGATTTGCACGATCGCCTTGAAGATGACCGGCTTGCCCTCTTCGCTCTGGGTGATCTCCACCTCGGGCTGGGCGAGCGGCAGGAGGTCCTGCTCTCGCATTGCCTCCCGGAAGGCTTCTTCGACCAACGCGTCCATGGCGTCGTCGACGACGGCGGTGGGGCCGAGAACGCGCTCGAGCATCACCCGCGGCGCCTTGCCCGGGCGGAACCCCGGGACGCGGGTCTGGCGCCCGAGGCGCCCGACGGCCTGGCCGATGGCCCGCGAGAGGCGCTCGGGCGGAAGCTCGAATTCGAGCTGGAGGCGGGACTTGGGAAGGGGCGTGTTGGTGGTCTGCATCGTCGGCCGATTATAGGTGCCGGGGGCGTGGACGGCCGGGGCCGCAGGCTGCGCCGACCGCTGCCCGCAGAACGGGGACGCGCCTGTCGGCCAGCCGCTATGCAAACGTCACCGCGTCGGCTAGCTTTGCCAAATGGCGCCGATCGTTGCCCGCAGCCGATCGAGAACCGCCCACCTGAATCAGCCGTCGGGGGGTTCTGGATCGCGCACGCTCGTCCCTGAGACCTTCTCGGTCGGGGCGCCCCCGCCTCCCCTGCCGACCGATCCGTACCGAACCGGCATCGTCTTCGTCCACGGCATCGGCGACCAGCAGGCCTCCGGAACTCTGCTGGAGTGGTCCGGCCCGATGGCGGACCTGCTGACCGACTGGCGCCGCGATCACGACATGCCGGGCGACCCGGTTGTCCGAAGCGACTACGACCTCGTGGGCGCACGCCTGCCCTACGTGGAGCTGGAGGTCAACGAGTACGCCGGGCATCCGGCACAGACCTGGGTGCTCACTGAAGCGTGGTGGGCCCAATCCACGCGGCCGCCGACGCTCCCGGCCATGATCAAGTACACCCTCAGGGCGCTGGGCCCGATCCTGCGAGGGGTCAACGGGGGCTATCGCGTACTCGCGCGAAGGTGGTCGAGGCGGACCGAAATCGCCCGAGGGTATGCGTACCGAGAGCACGGCTACCAGCACGGGCGCCTGGTCAAGGAATCCCTCTCGGGCCGGCGGCACGACTGGATCTACTGGCTGGACATGTGGCAGATGCACCTCACTTATGTCGCGGTCCCCGCCATCTACCTCGTGAGCTATCTCGCCCTGCTGCTTTACGACCCGTTCAGGCGCATCCCGATCAAAGCCCTCCAGGACTCGGCGACCCTCAAGTCGATCGACTACAAGCTCACCAAGTGGTTCGGAGGGCTGCCCAACGTCTCCGAGGACAAGATCCAAGCGGCCAACGTCCGCACTCGCCTTGTCAACGCCGTCCGCGGCCTCCGGGCCCAGGGCTGCAGCCGGATCGTGGTGGTCGCTCATTCCGGCGGGGCGGTCGTCAGCTTCGAGACGCTTTGTGACCCCGTGTATGCCGACGAGCCCGTGGATAAGCTCATCACGCTGGGCGAGGGGCTGGGCCTGGCCTGGCGCATCGAGGAGACGCGCCGGGGCCTGCCGGGCGACTCGCGGCTCCGGGGCGACCTCCGGGCGCTGCGGCCGAAGCTGCGGTGGGTGGACTTCTGGTCCACCTACGATCCCGCGCCCGCGGGTCCCATCAGCCCAAGCCGCGGTGTCAAGCTCGTCCGGCACCAGAGTCGCGTGACGGTCAATCGAATGAGCCTCCTCGAGGACCACGGCGCCTACTGGGACAACGACGAGGACTTCCTCATTCCGCTGCTGCAGAACATCGACACGCCCGCCGGCCAGGCCAGCGATTCGCGCTTCTTCCGGGACAGCAGCCTGATGACCGTGAGATCGGCATGGCGGCGAAGCCGCGTCGCCGTCCTGGCCTTGTGGCGCTGGATCGCGGCCGTGGCCGCGGCCATTCCGCTGGTGGTCACGACGGTCACAGGGGCCACACGATTGTCGGGGCACCCCGGCCCCGGCCGGCTCGGCGCCGAGGCCGCAGGCTGGTGGAATACGGTCCCGGGCCACGGCATCATCGCCGACCCGCTGGACGGGCCGGCGGGCATGGCCAGGTGGCCCGAGGCGCTCCGATCGTTCGGCGAATGGGGCCTTGGCACGGCGATAATCGTCGTCGCCTTCCTCGTGCTCGCCCACATCGGCGTAGGCCGCTGGGAGGCGTGGGATCGCCGGGACCGGATGCGCGCGCGACAGCACGATCCCGAGCGGGCGAGCCTGCTGAGTCCGACGCTCACGTTCGCCGCGCTGACGATCGTGGCCGCGGCGATGTCCTTCGCCACATTCGCCTACCTCTGGCGGTAGACGAGTCCTGGTGGGCGAGGTGGGGGTCGAACCCACACGCCGTTTCCGGCACCAGCTCCTAAGGCTGACGCGTCTGCCATTCCGCCACTCGCCCGCGGCCACAGAGTCTAGCGGGACGGCGCGAAGCGGGCGCGTGCGGTATGCACTCCCCCGGTGGCGGCCGGTTCGGGTCAGCTGGGACGGACGCTCCGGCGGTCGAAGATGCCGCGACGGCCCGAACCGGAGGAAGAAGCCGGCTTGCCCCCCGCCTTCGGCTCGGCCTCGGCGGTGGGCCCGGCACCTTCCGACTTGCGCGCTTCGCGTCTGGCCTGGATTCGATCCATCACCGGGTGGAAGCTGCCGCCTTCGGGCTTGAACAGCTCCTTGGCGAGCCGCTTGCCGGCTTCGGCCGTGGCCGGCCGAAGGAGATTGCCGCCTAGTTCGGAGACGGTGCCGCGCAGGTCGCGCGCCTCCCGAACCGGCTTGTTCTTCTCGAGATAGTCGACGAACTCGCGCTCCAGCAGCCCGCGGACGCGATTACCGTCGTCGCCGAGCGAATGAAGAGCCTTGTCGATCTGCTCGGGCAGCATCGACTTGGGCAGGTCCGCCTTTGGGCCGAGAACCGCCCGACGGATGGCTCGGTACGTCCTCTTGGGGCCGCCGAGGACGATGAAGGCGGTTCCGGCGGCAAGCGCGGCCACCTTGGCCGGCGAGCGCCGGATCTTGGCCGGAATGTCTATCGCCGATCGGCCGGCGGCCTCGAGCCCGGCAACCTCGTCCAGCAGAAGCTGGCGGCTGGCTACGACTTCGGCCCGAGCCGCATCTGTTCGCGCACCCACTCGATGGTCTCCTTGGTTGTCGCGATGGTCTGTTCGGGAACGAAGCGAGACTTGAGCTTGGCCATGTCTATGCCGTGGCGGAACACCATCACGGCGGCCACGATCGGCCAGAAGAGCAGCAACGCGGCGACCCCCACCGCAGACGCGACTCGGGGGCCGGGGCCGGCAGAAGCAAGCCAGCCCAGCAGGGCGCCGACGACGACGCCGGCGACGAGCGCAGCGATTGCGGGCCCGCGCCCGAAGGGAGATGCAAGGATGGCACCCAGGGCCCCGATGACCAGGACGCCGGCCAGGGTGGCGAGCACGATCGGCTCGGTCATCCCCGCGTTGTGGCGACTTATATAGGCCCAGTCCACGAGAAGCAGGCCGGTCACAACTAGGCCCACGCCCAGCGCCACGATGAACGCCGTGAAGGCGCGAGCCGGACTGAGGTCGATGATGGCCAGGATGAGCAGGACGACGGCGCAGAGCAGAAGCTCCGAACCGTCCAGGACGCCCCAGCCCATGGAGCCGAAGATCGTCTCGCCCAGGAAGAGGAGCAGGCCGACGACGATCAGGACGCCGGCCAGGAAGAGGAGCAGAAGGGCGATGCCACCGAGGGCGGCGGCCCGTTTGATCTCGTCCGCGATCTCCGAGAACTCGGCCCGGGCGAGATTGATGTGGGACCTGACGAGGCCGACGAGCGCGGCGCGCGTCCGGCCGAATTGCTCGCCCAGTCCGGGCGGCGGGCCTTCGGACGCTTTGCCGCCGGCCGCGCCGGCAGCCGCGGCTCCGGATGAGGAATCGTTCGAGGAGGACCGGTCAGCCAAGGGACCTCCTTCGGGTAGGTGTCAACAGCACCACGATCATAACAGCGGTGGGACCCGCAACGGCAGGGCGGCTGAGAAATGCGTTCCGGCCGTCGCGGGCCGGTCACCGTAGACTTCGGACATGGAAACCCCCGGCGCCCCCGCCAGACCCATCCTGACGGCCGTGCTCCTGGCCGTTGGCAGCGAGCTGACGACCGGCGAGACGCGCGACACAAACAGCGGCGAGCTGGCCCGGTCCTTGAGCGAAGCCGGCGTGGACGTGGCCTGGATCTCGGCGCTGCCGGACCGGCTCGGCACGGTGGTATCGGAGTTGCGCGCGGCGCTGGCGGAGGCGGATCTGGTCGTCACGACCGGCGGCCTGGGACCCACGCCCGACGACCTGACGCGCGAGGCGATCGCGGCCGCCTGCGGCGAGGAGCCGGCGGTGGATCCGGAGCTGGCGCGCTGGCTGCGCCACCTCTTCGAGCGGCGCGGCATCGTCTTCCCGGAGACGAACCTGAAGCAGGCCTGGCTGCTCCCTTCGGCGATCGCCATACCCAACGACCGAGGCACCGCCCCCGGCTGGTGGGTGGAGCGGCCCGACGGCCGCGTCATCGTCGCCGTGCCCGGTCCGCCGAGCGAGATGCGGCCGATGTGGCAGGGCTGGGTCCTGCCGCGCCTCCGCGAACGCGGCCTGGGACGGCAGCGAGTCACCCGGACGTACCGCCTGACGGGGATCGGCGAGTCGGCCGTGGCCGCCCTGCTCGGCGAGCGGCTGCTCCGCGCCGAGAACCCCGTCGTGGCCACGTATGCCAGGGCCGACGCGGTGGACGTCCGCGTCTCGGCCGTCGCGGGCGCCGGACGCTCGGCTACGCAGCTCGTCGACGAAGCCGCGGCCGCCGTTCTCACCGCCGTCGGCCGATACGTCTGGGGCCACGACGACGACACGTGGCCGGCGGTCCTCGGCCGCGCGATGGAGACACACGGCTGGGACGCCGCTCTCGTCGAGGTCGGAACCGGAGGCTCGGCCGCGCGGCTCCTGGGCGAGGCAGTCTGGCTCAAGGCGACGAGATCGATGGCGGCCGGCGACCCGGGCGCGGGCGGCGCCCTCCCCGCCCTGGCGGAGGAAGCCTGCCGGGCGTCCGGCGCCGCGGTCGGGCTGGCCGTCCGCGCCGTCGAAACCGCCGAGGACACCCGGGTCGAAGTGGCGGCCGTCGGCCCATGGGGCGCATCCGAATCCAACCAGACGGCCTTCCTCGGCGGCTCCGAAGGCCGGCGCCGAGCCGGCATCGCGGCGGCCGCCTTCCTGAACGGCATCCTGCGGGACCAGCCCGGGAGCCGGCCGCGCAGCAAGCCGCCTTCAACTGGCGGACAATAGCCGCGAAAGGTTCCACCAAACGGCCCTGGATCGGAGCGAAGGATGGGCGCGACGGAAAGAGTCGGTCCGGTCGAGCTGGCGCGGCTGCCGCTCTTCGAAGGCCTGCAGCCGGCCGACCTGGAGGCCCTCTCGGCGACATCGGTCCGGCGCATCCTGGCCGACGGCGAGACGCTGGTCGACATGGGCGAGCCGATCTCCGAAGTCCACTGGCTCGAGAAGGGCCAGCTGGCCCTCCGGGTTCGCTACGACTTCCGCTGGGTTCTCGTGTCCACGCTCCACGCCGGCGACCTTCTCGGCTGGTCGGCGCTGCGAGAGGAACCGACCGCGCTGTCGACGGCGCGAGCCATCGGTCCGGCGACGCTGATCTCGATGCCCGCCGCCAGCCTGCTCGAGCTCCTGGCCGGCGGTTCGGCCCAATCCGAGCTGTTGCTCAAGCGGCTCTTCGGGATCGCCACTCAACACCTGGACGAGAGCCGGGCCCAGCTGCTGCAACTCGGCCGCGAGGGCGTGATCTCCGCGGGCTGAGCCCCGCCGGCCCGAACTAGCGCCGCGCCGCCCGGGCCAGCCGGTCCAGGTTTGGGACGAGGATGACGTCGCGCTCCATCTTGAGCAGCCCGTCCGCCTCGAACTCGCCGAGGAGCTTGTTCACGCTCTGCCGGGTGGCTCCGATCATCGCCGCCAGGTCGCTCTGAGTCAGCGGCGCATCCAGCCGGATGGTCCCGTCGGGCAGGCGATCGCCGTGCTCCTCGGCCAGGCGCGCCAGGCGCGCCGCCAGCCGTCCGGTCAGATCCAGGAAGTGGAGCTCGGCCACGTGGGTCGTCAGCCGCCGGAGCTCGCCGGCCAGCGAGGCCATCAGCGCGTCGCGGATCGCCGGCTCGGTGGCGACGAGGGCCAGGAATTGGTCGCGCGGCAGGGCAAGCACTTCGGTCGCCTCGAGAGCGACGGCGCTGGCGGACCGCGGCGCTCCGTCGAGCAAGGCCAGCTCGCCCAGGAAATCGCCCCTGCGCAGCGTGGCCAGGATCGCCTCCTCGCCCTCCTCGGACGGAACGACGACCTTGACCGCGCCGGAGGCGACGACGAAGAGCGCGTCGCCAGGATCGCCCTCGTGAAACAGCACCTCGCCGCGCCGGAAACGCCGCGCCCGCAGCGTCCGGGCCATGGCTCGGAGCGCGTCGGGGCCCATTCCCGCGAAGAGGCGGCATCGTCCCAGGGCTTCGACGGCGAACTCGGCCTGCAGCATGTGGACATCGTAGCGAGGCGCGAAAGGATTTGAACGTTGATCCATTTCTAGTGTCGGGCCGTGGCCACGAACGGGGCTCCGCCCGCGCCGGGACGCCTGCCTATAGGATTCGGCTATGGACCCGAAATGGACAGGACAGACGAAGTCGCCCGCGGTCCCCTCCCCCGCGCCCTCCGCCACGGTGCCGCAGGAACCGCCGCATCCGGCCCGGCGGCAGCGAGGGTTCTTCGGCCTGGCGTCCGATGGCAGGACTCCGGCAGCCCTGGCCGCCGTGGCCGTCGTGATCCTGCTGGTCGCCATCGTGCTCGCCGGAGGCGGCATCTTCGCGACCGCCGGAGCCTCTCCCTCGGCCGCCGCATCGGAGATCGCAGCGGCCTCGCCGACGCCTTCCGACGTGCCGACGCCGGCTCCCACTCCTACGGCAACCCCCACTGCGACACCGACCGCCACGCCGACCGCGGCGCCGACCGCGCCGCCGTTGCCGGCTCTCCTCGGCGCCATCGGCGACTCGTACAGCCAGGCCTTCAGCGTCTCGCCGCAGTACCGTTACGACCACCCGCAGTTCTCGTGGGTCGTCGGCACGGCCAAGGACGACGGCGTCCTGAGCCTGCTCGAGAGGTTCCAGGCCCTCGGCGCCTCACCCGTCGTAGTGGACGCCGCAACCTCGGGCAAGAAGATGATCGACGCGCCACGCCAGGCGAACCTGGTGGTAGCTGCCGCCAAGAAGCTCGGGCCCGGCCAGACCGCCTACGTCACCTTCGAGCTCGGCACCAACGACCTCTGCGACGACCCGAAGACGGCTGCCGCCTCCTTCGACTCACAGCTTCGAACGGCGGTCGGGATCCTGCGGGCCGGGCTGCCTCCGGGGAGCCGGATCCTGATGCTCCCCGTTCCGGACTTCCCCCATTTCCACGCGATGACCCAGGCCGACCCGGCGACCAGGGCAGCCTTGCTCCTCTGGGTCAACTCGAATCGGTGCCCGCCCTACCTCGGCACGTATGGGCCCTCCACGACGGCCGACTCGAACTCCTACCTGGCCAAGTACGACGCCAGCCTCGAGAAGATCTGCCAGGAGATCGACGCCGCCGAAGGCACCACCGGCGGGCTCCATTGCACCTACAACGCGGCCCTGCTGGCCGACTCCGACTTCACCGCACGTGACCTGAGCACGTACGACTACTTCCACCCGTCGCTGACGGGCCAGGCGAAGATGGCCGAGGACGCCTGGCGGGCAGATGCCTGGGCGCCGATACCGCTGCCCTAGAGTCGCGGGAGGCGGGCAGGCCGCCGAAGCCCAGGGCCGGGCCGGCGGGCGTCTACGAGAGCGCCGCCCCGGAGCCCCTGATCTCAGCCGCCGCACGCGCGAAGGCCTCGGCTTCCGTGGCCGCGCCGACCGCTGCGGCCTCCCGGGCAGCCTGCTCGAGGAGCGGCAGCGCGCGTGCCGAGTCGCCCGCGGCCACACGATGGCGAGCCAGCTCGCCCACGTCGGGGCGCGGCTCGTAGGTGTCGAGAAGGTCCGCCAGGGCTCCGTGGAGCATCTGCCGCCTGTCGGTGAGCAGCCTCCCGTAGGCCGCATCGAGGAAGAGCTGGTGGCGGAATCGCCACTGGCCGGCCGGGGTGCCCGGTTCGTCGGCCCCGGCAACGATTCCGGCCTCGGCCAGGTCGCGGAGGTCGCCCTCGCCCACTCCGTCGCCACACAGGGACAGCAGCAGCGGCTCGGGGAAGGTCATGCCGATGACGGAGGCGGCTTCCAGGGCGCCTCGCTGGGCCGGCGGCAGCGCATCTATACGAGCCCCCAGCAGCGCCCGCAGGCTGAGCGGGACGCCTTTTCGCGCGGTGCCGCGATCGATCCTGACGCCCTCGCCGCTCTGTTCGAGCCCACCGCTCTCGCGCAGAGTGCGCATGATCTCGCCGACGAAGAGGGCGTTGCCTGCCGTGCGCTGGTACAGCCAGCGGGCCGATTCGGCGTCGAGCGCCGCCCCGGCCACGGCCGTCCCGAGCTCCTCGGTGGCCGCCTGGTCCAGGCCCGCGAGGTCGATTACCTCAACGTGAGGCAACCCGGCCCAGTCGGGTGTCGCCGGCGGCCTGGAGCCCGTCAGGACCACCACCGGCAGGTCGGCCGCGAGGCGAACCATGATGTCCATCACCACGCGGCTCGAGTGGTCCATCCAGTGGAAGTCGTCGATGACGATGCAGCGCGGCTTGTCCGAGACCAGCCGGCTGACCCACAGCTGCGTGGCCAGCCGCAGGCCGAACTGGAACTCCTCCGGATCGACCAGGCCGGCGATGCCGGACTCCCAACCCTCCTCCGGCAGCAGCGACATGTCCGAGTCCCTGGCCAGCGCGACGATCGCGCCCAGCATGAGGCGCTGCATGTCCCGATCGAGGTCGGGAGCGATGTCATGGCCGAAGAGGAGCCGTCGCGCGACTATGCCGGCCTTGACGCCCTGCTCGTCGGCGAGCCAGTCCACCATGTTCCGGACGGCCCTGTACGGCGTGTCCACGCCGTGCGGCGCGTTGTCCAGCCACATCCAGGCGAAGCCCGCCGCCCTCGCGTCCTCTTCCATCTCGCACAGGAGCCGCGACTTGCCGATGCCGGGCTCGCCGCGCAGGAGGACGGCGCCGCCGCGTCCCGTCTCGGCTGCCCGGCGTAGCAACTCGACCATGCGGGCCTTCTCGGCCGCACGCCCGATGAGCGGGGCCGCCTTCCGGCACGGGTGGCTGATGATGCGCCGCTCGCTGCGAAGGCGGTAGACCTGGACCGGCCTGCGCTGGCCCCGCAGCAGGTGCTCGCCGACGCGCTCGACGCCGATGCGTGGCTCCGCCGCGGAGACGGTGGCGGCATCGAGCAGGATGTCGTTCGGCACGGC
>JBEKKR010000034.1:0-30033 GCA_050010635.1 Candidatus Limnocylindrales bacterium | reverse complement strand
GAAGAGCGAGACCACTTGCCGGCGGGCGTCCAGCGACAGCACGGCGTAGGAGTCGCCCAGCCGTTCGCGCTCGGTCAGGGCGGGGAGCTCCGGTGCGGGCGTCGGCGGCAGGCGCAGGTCGGCGGGCCGCCCGCAGGCGGCCCGCCGTCCGGCCGCCTTCATGGTCGATCGAGACGCCCGGCCATCCGTTCGACCTCGAGCCGCGCCCATGACCTCGCGCAGCTGCCACAGCGATTCGCGCCGCGGCCGGCCGAGGGAATCTAGTGCGCCGACCCGGATCAGCCGTTCGATGACCTCCTCGGGCAACTCCGTCCGGTCAACGACGTCCGCCAGAGAGTGGTACGGGCCGCGTGCCAGCTCGGCATCCAGGCGAGCGGCGTGCTCGTCGCCGATGCCCTTCACCAGCGCCAGTCCGAGGCGGATGCCGTAGCCGGTCGCAGAGTCCGGCGTCCAGCGGGCCCGCGATTCGGCCGTGGGAACGACGCAGCCCGACGATCGCACCGCGGCCGGTCGCCGGGCGATGCCCGCCCCCTCGGGGAGCGGCTCGCCATCGCCGAGGCCCGACTCGGCGCCGCGGCCCACCCACTCCGTCGTCGTCTTGTAGTTCGACGCGTTGACGTCCACCGGCAGGACCGCGACGCCGTGTCGCTTGGCGTCGTTGATCAGCACCTCCACCGGGTAGAAGCCCATCGGCTGCGCGTTGATCAGCCCGACCGTGAACTGGGCCGGGTAGAAGAGCTTGAGAAATGCCGACTCGTAGGCCGTCCGGGCGAAGGCCGCGGCATGGCTCTTGGCGAAGCCGAAGCTCGCGAATGCGGCGACCTGGCGGAATAGCTCCTCAGCTTGCTCGTCCGTCAGCCCGTTGGCGGAGCGGCAGCCGTCGACGAAGCGCTGGTGGAGCTTCTCCATCTCCCTGCTGGAGCGCCACGTGCCCATCGCCCGCCGGAACCCGTCCGACTCGGCCGGCGTGAAGCCCGCGACCGCGATGGCGATGTTCATGACCTGTTCCTGGTACAGGATCACGCCGAGGGTCTCGCGCAGGACCGGCTCGAGGCTGGGGTGGAGGTACGAGACCGGCTCGAGGCCCTGCCGGCGGCGCAGGTATGGATGGACCGCGTTGCCCTGGATCGGGCCCGGCCGGATGATCGCGACTTCCACGACGAGATCGTCCAGGTTGGCCGGCCTCGACTTGGGCAGTGTCTGCATCTGGGCCCGGCTCTCCACCTGGAAGACGCCGACGGTGTCCGCGGCCTGGAGCATCTGGAAGACCTCCGGCACGTCCTCCGGCAGGCGGTCGAGGTCCACGCGAGCGGCGCAGTCCTGCTCGACGAGCTGGAGCGTTTCGTCGATCGCGGCGAGCATGCCGAGTCCGAGCAGGTCCAGCTTGATCAGCTTGAGGGTCTCGACGTCGCGCTTGTCGAACTGGACGACGACGCGATCCTGCATCGTGGCCCGCTCCAGCGGCGCGATGTCGATCAGCGGCGCCGCGGTCACGAGCATCCCTCCGGAGTGGATGGATAGGTGGCGCGGGAAGCCGTCGATGCGGGCACAGAACGCCAGCCAGCGCTCCCACTCGGGCATGCCGGCGGTGGAGCCGCGGCGCATCTCCGCGGGGATCTGCGGTTGCGGCTGGACCCGTGCCACGCTCGAATGGGGCTCCGGCCGGACGATGCCGGTCACGCCGGGAGTGGCGGCCGACGTGGTGGTGGCGTGCATGGCCGCCGCCGAGCCGGGTCCGCCGGCCTCGAGCGCCCGTGCCGGCGCCTTCGCCACTCGCTCCCCGGCGAGCCAGGCGATGCTCGCCGGGGAGTCGCCCGGGCCGCCTTCGTCGTCCGACCCGACCGGCCGCCGCCGCGCCAGCCGCCGCTCCTGCTCCACGGCCGATCCGCCACCGATGTCGGCGACCGAGCCCACGCCCCCCGCGGCCGCGCCACCCGCGCCAGCCGTGCCACTCACGCCGCTCGCGCCGCCACGTCCGATCCACCCGCCGCGGGGGTGGTTGAGCTGGCCCATGGCATCGGTCAGGCCGCGCTCCGCCGCGGCTTCGGCCGTCCGCCGGAGCTCGCCGCCCGCCACTCCCCCGCCCGCCACTCCGCCGCCCACCGCCGCCTCCCGCTCGACAGTTACGGCGAAGAACTGGCCGAAGCCTCCGTCGGCTTCCAGGTCGCGCCGGACCATCACCGAGTCGTAGGTTTCGAGCGCCTTGGCGACCCGATCGACCAGCGGCCGCGGGAACCCCAGCGCGTAACCCACCTCTCGCACGGCCGATCTGGCTCGATACGTGACCAGGTTGCAGACCATGCCCGTGTGTTCGGGGCCGTATCGACCGTAGACGTACTGGATGACTTCCTCCCGCCGTTCGGACGAGAAGTCGATGTCGATGTCGGGATAGCTCGTTCGACCTTCGTTGATGAAGCGTTCGAAGAGCAGGTGGTGGCGGATAGGGTCGACCCGGGTGATGCCGAGGACGTAGGCGACGATCGAGTTGGCCGCGCTGCCTCGACCCTGGGCCGGGATCCCTCGCTCGCGGGCGAACCGCATGATGTCCCAGCAGATCAGGAAAAACTCGGCCAGGCCGGTCTTCTCGATGACGTCCAACTCGTGGGCCAGCTGCCGAACGACCGGCGACGAGATGGGGTGATACCGGCGGCGGGCGCCTTCATGGCAGAGCTCTTCCAGGTACGAGAAGGGAGTGTGGCCCTTCGGGACCGGGAATCCGGGGAAGCGATAGCGTTCGAACCCAAGGTCAACAGAGCAGCTGGCGGCCAGCTCGCCGGCATTCCCGATTCCCTCCACCCAAGCAGCCGCAGTTCGGGCGTCCGCGAGACCCGACGAGGCGCCGCCGAAAGGCGGCGTGCCGCCTCCCGGCGGCAGTGCAGCAATACCGCCACCCGCCAGAGAGTGGCCGCCCGCCAGAGAGTGGCCGCCACCCGGTGGCGCAACCATCAACTCCTCGCCCGACTTCAGGAACGACTCGCCGTCCGGGCGCCGAAGGTCTCGCAACTCGCCGAGGGCGCGACCGTGGCGGATCCCGGTCAGGACGTCCTGCATCTCCCGGCCCTCGGGATAGGCGTAGTGGACGTCATTCGTGACCACGACCGGCAGACCCAGCTCCTCGGCCAGGCGGGCGGTCTCAGCCACCAGCCAGTCGTCGTCGGGGAGCAAGTGATGCTGCATCTCCATGAAGAACGAGGACGTGGCGACCGAGTCCCGCCGGGCCCGCCGGCCCGCGAACAGCCGGGCGTAGTGCTCCGCCGCGGCCCGAGCCCCCTCCCGGTCCCCCACCCGCAATCGCCGGGCGATCTCGCCTTCGCGGCATCCGGAGAGAGCCACCAGGCCATCCGTGTTGTCGGCCAGCAGCGCCTGTGTGAAGCGCGGCATCGACTTGGTACCGGCAAGGTTTGCGCGGCTCACGAGCCGGCAGAGGCTGCGATAGCCCGCCGCGTTCCGTGCCAGCAGGACGAGGTGCGGGCCGCGCTGACCTTCTCCGATGCCGCGCAAATCCTCCTTCACGGGGTCCCGGCTCCCCGGCAACCGGGCGCGAGCCGGTCGTGGCCGAACCGGCAGCCCCTCTCCGCGCCGCGCACCATCGGGGAGTGGTACCGCGCCCGCCGGGGAGTGGCCGCCGCTCCCCGCCCCGCGGCCGGCGCGCGCCGGCCTTCGCCCCGGGATCACAACCCCCGACGGATCGGGCACGGCCGCGTCCGCCAGTTCGATCTCCACCCCGATGACCGGCCGCAGCCCCGCCTCCTGGGCCGCAGTCGCGAAGCGGACCACGCCGTAGAGGCCGTTGTGGTCCGTGACGGCCAGCCCGGAAAGCCCGAGCTCGACGGCGCGCCCGACTAGCTCATCCGGCGCGGAGGCGCCATCGAGGAAGGAGAAGTTCGTGTGGCAGTGGAGCTCTGCGTAGGCGGCCAATGGAGCCTCGGCTTCGGTCAGTCGTAGAGGCGCTCGAGATGCCAGGTCCCGTCGACCCGGTCGAGATACAGGAGCGCCAGCCAGCTCCCGCCGGCGACCTTGAAGTAGTCGCGGGCGATCGGCTGGCTCCACCAGCCCTCCTCGACGCGCCATCGATTGCAGACCTCGATCCGCTCGCGCCGGCCGTTCCAGCGGAAAGCGACCGGCTCGCCGTCTGAGCCGAACTCGACGTCGATGGCGGGGTGCTCGCGCAGCAACCGTGTCACGGCGCGGCTCCTCGACGCGCCGGGGGATTGGCGCGGGCGGCGGACCGGGTTGGCCCGGGCGCCGCAGCCCCCGCGGCCGACTTCAATTCGCGGCGCCATCTCCACCGAGTCTCGGCCAGGGTCGCCTCGGAATCGTCCAGCTCCATCCAGCCGACACGCTCCTCTCCGAAGCGGAGGCCGAGCCTGGCCAGCTGCCAGCCGAGCCGCCCGGTTCGACCCGTCTGCGGCGTGAAGAGCGAGAGTTGCGTGCCGGCGGCCGGCGCCACGTCGAGAAGCTCCAGTTCCAATCGCGCCACCGGCGCCCGGGGCGGAGACGTCTCCAGGCGGGCGATCAGCAGGCGCTCGATGGCCAGCCCCTCGGAGGTTGGCTCGGGCAGGGGCTGGTCCACGGTGACCGTGGGCGGCAGGGCGCCGACGGAGAACGAGCGGTCCAGCTCGAGGGTAAGCCGGGCCCGGGCCGTTGCCGCCCCGCGGGCTTCGAGCTGATCGCCGAAGGCCGCCGCCAACCGGTGCAGGACGAAGCGCAGTCCCTCGACGTCCGACACGGGCGGGTCTATCGGCAGGGCCAGGGCCAATCGCTCCGGGGCCCGGTACGGCCGGAACGGATCCGTCTCCTCGCCCTGAGCCCGGGCATGCAACCACTCCCCCTCGGGCCCAAACCGGGCCACGACCGCCGAAAGCGGCAACTCCGCGACCTGGCCGATGACGCGCAGCCCGAACCGATCCAGGCGGGCTCGAACCTCCGGATCCCGGCTAAGCATGGCCGCGGGGAGCGGCGCCAGAAAGGCCGCGTCCGTGCCGGGCTCGACGGCATTGAGGGCGACGTCGCCACTCGCGGGGCCACTCGCCGGGCCACTCGCGGGGCTACTTACCGGCGCGGCCGCCTTCCCCGCCAGGGCGGCCGCCACCGCGGCCGCGAAGCGCGTCCCGCCGATCCCCGCCAGCGGCGGCCCGGGCAGGATCCCCGACAGCGCCTCACCGGCTCGGCGAACCAGCAGCGGCTCCGGCCCCCACAGTCGTTCGAGGCCGTCCAACTGCACCTCGACTCGCCCGAAACCCGGCCGCGTTGGGTTTATCTCAGTCCCCACTCCCGGGCTGAAGCCGGCAAGCCGGTCGAGCGCCGCCTTCAGGGCCCCGGCATCGGCCTCCGGATCCGGATCGAGGAAGAGGGCCTCGGGGGCGAGCCTATGAGCCGCTCCGAGCGGCATCCCGGGCCGGACGCCCAGCTCGAGCGCCCGGCGGCTCGCGTCCAGGACCGGGCCGTCCGTCCACGGCCTGCCGCCCAGGACGATCGGCACCGCCCCGAATGGCTCGGAAGCCCTGCTGCGGGCCAGGCGAATGAGCAAGTGGGGCCAGTGGAGATGGAGAAGTCGCATCGTGGGAAACCGGAATGATGGGGAGAGGGAGGGGCGGCGCGGGCCGAGCCGCCGAGATCGGGGCGCTCGGCCTGTAGCCCCCGGGCGGAGCCACTCCGGCCAGCGGCGCCACTCCCGATCTGCCGGCGATGGTGAAACGGCCCGCCCCCGGCGCGCTCTCTCGCAGAAGCTCGGCCCTGGTCAGGCAGGCATCGCGCAGGCCGCCCTCCGCGTACAGGATCCGCAACTCCGCGGCCCGACCCGGCGGCCCGAACCTGTCCCGCGCCACGCGGACCTCCGTCCGCTGGCCGACCACGTCACGCCCCAACCGGATCCACGCCCTCCGGCTCAGCTCCAATCTCAGCGCGGCGACCTGGGTGATGGCACTGGCCAGGGCGGAGGAAAGGCTCGGCGGCTCCAGGACGATCAGCTGAACGCCTGCTCGCCGGGCCAGCGCGGCAAGCCGGCCGAATCGCTCCGCAAGAGTGGAGGTGGAGATTCGCGTTCCATCCAGGGCCCGGGACTGCAGGTCCAGCAGCAGCAGGTCCACCGTTCGATCCTGTAGAAGCATCGCCGCCATCGCCAGCGCTTCCTCGAGCGAGCCCGGCGTCAGGACGACGAGCCAGTCCAGCTGGACGCCCCGAGCCACGGCCTCGACCGGATCCAGGCTTCTGGCCAGGTCCAGGTATGCCGCGATCCCTCCGGCGGCCTGGGCCTGGGCCACGGCCTGGAGCGCGAGGGTCGTCTTGCCGCTGGTCCCGTCGCCGTGGAGTGCGGTGGTCGCGTCGCGCGGCAGACCACCCAGTCCGAGGATCGCGTCCAGGGCGCGGAAGCCGGTGGGTATCGCCCGATCCGACGCCGCCGGCAAAGGACTCGGCCAGCCCGGCAACTCCTCAGGATCCAAGGCCGGACTCGGCCGCGGCGCTACCGCCAGCGCGCCTTCCACCTCCCCTCCCCAGCGCGGAGCTGCCCCGCCCCAGCGTTCCCGGAGGGACGCCAGAGCGGCCTGGACGTTCGGGGGAGGGGTCGTCATGGGATACAGATGATAGAACATCTGTTCTATTAAACAAGCCCCCTGACCGGGGTTGAGGCGCCGCGAATCTCGAAGCCCCGGCGCGTGGCCGGGCTTCGGTGCGTTCGGAGGAGGGCGCGGCTAAGAGGCCGGCACGTGGATGACGTTGCCCGGGTCGTTGGCCTTGGTGATGTCGACGAGGAACTGGAAGTCCGACGAGCCGCCGGAGCCCGGGACCACGGTGGCGCCCGTGGCCGTGACCTTCCAGCGGACCGGGTAGTCGCTACCCTTGGCGATCCAGATGTCGGCCGCCTGCGAGGACTGCCCCTTCACGCCCCAATACGCGAAGAAGGCGCTCAGGATCTGGGGCGCGGCCGTGTAGTGGGTCACGAGGACGCCGTTGACGGCGTCGTCACCGACCGCCGTGTAGTAGGCCGCGACTGAGGCCGGGAAGTAGTGGGAGAGCAGGATCGCCGGCCCGTAGCTGTCGTAGGTGGTCGGGTTGCCGGGATACTTGCTCAGATCCCAGGACGACCCGTTCTTGGTCCAGTTCTTGCCCTCGACCTCGATGATCTCCAGGTCCACGTACGTGAACTGGACCGCGAAGCTCGGCTTGTTGACGACTGTGCCGGCGACGCCGCCCGTCCCGACTGAAGTGGCGTAGCTGCCGCCCTTGAGGGTGAACTTGAACTGGTAGCTGGTCAGGGCGTTGAGCTGGGTCAGGGCATTCGCCAGAACCGGGTCGGCGGTGCGAGCGGCGGCCGCGCTGGGAGCGGCGGCGCTGGCGGCCGGCGTCTGCACTGCCGCGGGCATGGAGGCAGCGGTACTGGCGGCCGGCGCATTCGTGGCCGGGCCCGGGGCCGCCGGGGTCGACGCCGAGCTGCCACAGGCAGCCAGAACTGCGGCAATCAAGACGGCCGCGGCCGTCGCCCGCAACGCGGACGGCACTCTGGTTCTCGTGACGGTGCGGGTCATTCCCATCCTCCAATGACTTGCTGGGACGCGTTGCCGGCCCGCAAGTCGCCGATGTCTGGAGCGACGCCTGGGCCGGCATCTCGATCGAGCAGGGTACGCCACCCGTTCATCCGGGTAGGTTTCGTCCCACGCCGCAGAACCGAGGTTCGAGGGGCTCGTGGAGCGGAGGCTGTGCTAGACTCCTCGCTCGCGTGGGGATGTAGCTCAGCTGGGAGAGCACCGCGTTCGCATCGCGGGGGTCAGGGGTTCGAGTCCCCTCATCTCCACCACCCCGTCCGCCCGCGTTGTGCTAGCGGCGCTACTGATCCCCCTCGATCCAGCCCTGCCGTTGGGCCACGCGCACCAGCGAGGTTCGGCTCGTCACGTCGTAGCGATCGAACATCCGGCGGAGCTGGCTCTCGATCGTCTTCACCCGCAGCGACAGGAGCTCGGCGATCTCGGCGTTGGCGTGTCCCTCGGCCACGAGCGCCAGGATCTGGGCCTCGCGCGGCGTCGGCGGGCGGAGGGCGGTGCGCGCGGATCGGCGAACGTCGTCCGGGAAGGCCGTGCCTCCGGCGGCCACCTTCCGCACGGCCGCCAGGATCTCGTCGATGGCCGCCATCTTCGACAGGAAGCCCTTTGCGCCGCGCTCGACCGCGGTGGCGTAGTAGCTCGGGTACGAGTAGGCGCTCAGGATAATGAAGGCCGGGCCGGGCGTATGGCGGGCGAGGATCTCCAACCCGTCCACCGTCCCGGCCAGACGGATGTCGCACAGGATGACGTCGGGCGATTGGGCCTCGATCAGGCGGTCTGCCGCGACGCTATCCCGGGCCGTCCCCACGACGGTCACGTCCGGCTCGCCCTTCATGAGCGCCGTCAGCCCATCGGCGATGGCGGGATGATCCTCGAGGATCGCCAGCCGGATCACTCTTTCGCTTCCGCCAGAGGGTCTTCGTCGCCGCGCATCTTCTCCTTGCCGATGGGGAGCCGAACAACGATGACGGTTCCCTCACCCAGGCTGGACGCGGCGTCGATCGATCCGCCGTGTGCGGTGACGATCTCGCGGGCCAGGTAGAGCCCAAGACCGAGCCCCGCCGACGGCTTCTGCCCCAGTCGTGCATACGGCTGGAAGAGCTGCGGCAGCACGTTGCTGGCGATCCCCGGGCCGTGGTCCCGGACCTCCACGGTCGCGAACGAACCGGACCGACGCACGGTCACGTCGATAGCCGACGTCGCCGCGTGCTCGACGGCGTTTGCGAGGAGGTTTACGAAGACCTGCTCGAGCCGGCCGGCATCCGCGCGCACGAGGATCGGACCGCGAGTCGGCGACATGCGGATGGCAGGTGCTTTCGGCAGCGTCTCGGCCACGTCGATCGCATCGCTCACCACCGTAACGAGATCGATTGTCGTGGCGACCAGCTCCAATCGACCGGCCTGGATCCGGCTCACGTCGAAGAGGCGCTCGACGAGGTCGCCGATCTTCCTGGTTTGCGAAAGTGCCCGGCTCGAGTAGGCGCGAGCCTGGGCGCGGTCCTCCTGGTCGAGGTACCGATCGACGAGCTGGAGATAGCCGTGGAGAGCGGCCACCGGGGTCTTGAGCTCGTGCCCCGCAGCGGCCATCAACCGCTCCAGACTGAGGCGCATCGTTCGCTCGGACAGGTCCCGGATCGCCAGCACCCCGCCCCAGGTCCTATCCCCGGCGGTCAGCGGCTCGGCCACGGCCTCGAACCAGCGCCGCGATCCATCGGGCCGGGTCACGGCGAACTCCATGCGGAATCGCTCTCCTCGCGCGGCCCGTTGCTGCGGCCGTTCGGCCGGAGGAAGCGGCAAGCCTGCGGCATCTTCGGGTTCTATCTCGGCGTCGGCGCCTCCGAAAAGCCTGTCGTAGGCGTCGTTGGTCACCACGACCCGGCCTTCGTGGTCCACCGCGACGATCGCATCGCCGAGGCTGGCCAGGATCGATCGTAGACGATCGTGCTCTTCCTGGAGGCTCAACCTCTGCTGTTCGAGCTCGACGGCCTGGACGCTCAGTTCCTCTGTGCGCGTGGCGAGGTCCTCGTTCGCTACACGAAGTTCCTCGACGCTCGCGGTCAGCTCCTCGTTGAGGGTTTCCAATTCCTCATTGGTGGCCTGGAACTCCTCGTTGACGGTTTCCACTTCCTCGCGCGTGGCCTGGGCGTCTTCGCTGGCCAGGAGCATCGCCTCGTTGCCCGTCCGCAGTTCGGCGACCAGGGCGGTCAACTCCTCGTTGGCCCGCAGGAGCCGGGCGTTGGTGGCCACGGCCTTCTCGAGCCGGTGCTTCGTCCGCGCGTCGGCTCGACGCTCCTGCTCGAGCCTGGTCACGTCGGTGAGCTCGACGATGACACCCTCGATGGCACGCGAGTCGAGGCGGTATGGGCGAACGGTGGCCTCGACGAAATGGGCCGTCTCGCTGGCGGCGTCGGCGGGCTCGACCTCGAAGACGGCCGAGTTGGTCTTGCCGGTCAACGCCGAGTCGATCGCGGCTCGGATCGCGTTGGCTGGGAGAGCTTCCGCGAGATGGATGAAGTCCTGGTCGTAGGCCGTGCCGTGGATCCCGAGCATCTGGCGCGCCGCGGAGTTGATGCGCAGGATGTAATAACGCGGATCGACGACCACGACGCCGACGGTCAGATTCAGGAGCAGGTTGTCCGCCGACGCCGACGACTCCACCTCGCGCCGGACGTCGCGGTGCGTGACTCGAATGGCCTGGTCGAGCTGCGACTCCTGGCCTTTGCGCGGGCGGAGCACTGCCGGTCGCATCGGTGGTATCGCGTAGCTCCCGGGCAGCCTCCGATAGACCCTCAGGCGCGCGTTCTCCTGTTCGAACGGCTCGGGCAGAGTCATGACGCTCTCGGAGGTGCCCAGGGCGAGCCGGCCGCCCGGCCGCAACGAAAACGCGAAGGTCTCCAGGGCGACCCGCTGCATCGGCGCGGCAAAGTAGATGAGCACGTTCCGGCAGAGCAGGAGATCGATTCGCGGGAAGGGCGCTCGCTCGCCGAGATCGTGCTCGCCGAAGACCATCATGGCGCGAAGCCGTTTGGTGACCTCGTAACCGCCGTCCAGCTTCGCGAAGTAGCGGTCTCGAGCGCCTGCGGGCAACCCCTTGAGGGAGGCGGCCGGATAGACCCCCCGGCGCGCGAAGACGATCGCGTCATGATCGATGTCCGTCGCGAAGATCCGGACCTCCGGCCATGGGAGCTCGTCTCCCAGGGCCTGGGCAACGATTATGGCCGCCGAGTAGGCCTCCTCGCCCGTCGAGCAGCCGGCCGACCAGATGCGGAGCTCTCGCCGGTCGCGCCGCGCCTCCGCAATGAGCTCCGGCAGGACGTGTTCGCGCAGGTAATCGAAGACCTTCGGGTCGCGGAAGAACTCGGTGACCTTGATCAGGAAGCTGTTGACGAGCCTGGCGTATTCCTCGGGATTGGACTCGAGGTACGCCGCGTACTCGGCGAGCGTCGGGCGGGCCGTGGCACTCATCCGGCCGCGCAACCGCCGCTGGATCGTAGCCGGCTTGTAGCTGCCGAAGTCGATGCCGCTTCGCTCGTGGATGCGTTGGAGGAGCTCGCGCAGTTCGTCGTGGTCGCGCGCGTCGGCAGGCGGGTTGCCGGCCGCCAGAAGATCGCACACGATCGATCCGATCGAGTCCAGGTCCGCAGTCGCGTCGACCAGAGACGGGGGGATCGAGCTCGGCATCGATGGGAACATCGCCGTCGCGGGGTTCTCGATGACGACCGCGCCCCCGGCCTGCTTCACGTGCCAGGCGCCCGAGGATCCATCCGACCCGCTGCCGGTCAGGATCACGGCGATGAGCCCGGGGCCGAAAACACCGGCAGCGCTCTCGAACAGCACGTCGATGGAGGGCGCGACCGCGCCGGCTTTGGCCGGGCGAAGCCGGAGGTCGCCCTGGCTCAGGTCCACGATCCGGTTCGAAGGCACGACGAAGATCACGCCGTCCTCCAGGGCCTCTCGCTCCTCGACCACCCGGACGGGCAGCGTGGCGTGGCGGGCGAGGATCTCGTGCAAATGGCTGGGGCGGCGGGGATCGAGATGCTGGGCGATCACG
Organism: Candidatus Limnocylindrales bacterium; assembly: GCA_050010635.1. Taxonomy (GTDB): domain Bacteria; phylum Chloroflexota; class Limnocylindria; order Limnocylindrales; family CSP1-4; genus Fen-1039. The sequence continues at coordinate 18,444 of JBEKKR010000034.1, read as the reverse complement.
ATGGGCGCCGGGAAGTCGGCCGGCAGGCTCGCGACGACGCGCGAGAGCGCCTCGATGCCGCCCGCCGATGACCCGATCACCACGAGCTGAGATTCCGAGGAGACCGCCGATGGCGCCACGATCTTCACATTATGGAGTGTGGCCCGGCGGAATGGACCCGGGTCTCGACTGACTCGACCTACTCGAGCGACTCACCCGTGACCGCGGTGCAGGGTTTCCATCCTCTCGTCACCGGCTGAGGCGGGTCACTATCAAGCCTGGATCCCGGGTCAAATGGGAAACCTTGGCTGAGATTCGGGCGAAAGTGTCGCCGCTCAGAGATCGACGGTAGCCCGGGTCAATGAAGACTCGCGCGAACGGGCGTGGCACCACGACCCACGACGCTCGACAGTAGCAGGTGACTCCATGCATCGATCATTGAACTACGCGTTGCGGGGCCTGTTCGCCCTCTCGTTGCTCGCGCCCGCCGCCGTGCTCACAACGTCACCGGTGGCTGCCGCGTCTGTGACTGCCGCGCCGGTGGTCCACGCTCAGGTGGTCACCGCGACCATCGCCGCGACCACCGAATGCAGCAACGGTGTCGACGACACCCCCGGTCTTGGCCTGATCTGCGACGTCACTGTCGCCAACACCTTCACCGGTACCGGCGGCTCCGCGACGGTCACCGTCTACGAGTGCCACGGCCCCGCGGGCGCGCCGAAGACTGCCTGCACGACCACGACCACCTCCCTGACTGAGCCTGTGACCGCAGTGACTCAGTGCAACAGTTCGACCAACGGCGGAGGCGCCACTCTTCGCTGCAGCGTCACGCTCAACAACAACTTCGTCGGCGTCAGCTCGACCGCGACGGCCGCTACGGTGAACCAGTGCGTCGGTACCGGCGGTGCCGGTAACGTGCTGTTTGCGTGCAATCCCTACCCGGCCAACACGACCGGCGCGGCGATCATCCAGTGCAACGGCTCGGCCACGGGTGGCGGAGCCAGCGTGACCTGCAGTGCGACCGGCACCATGGCCTCGGCCGGGGTTGTCAAGATCAACCAGTGCAACGGCTCGGCCAACGGTGGCGGATCCCTGATCGTCTGCTCGGCCAATGTGGTCAACAGGGTCAACGGTGTTGTCGTTGGCGTTGGCGGTGGCACAGCGCCGCCCACCAGCATGGTCGCCAGTGGTTCGACGAGCAACAGCTCGACTCCCCCGTTCGCTCTGCTGATCTCCCTCGCCCTGGCCGGACTGGGTCTGGCGGTAGTGCTCAATCGGCGACGGAGCGCCCTCAACTAATCCCCAACCCGAGGTCGCCCGCGGCGACCACAAGCGAACTGACGCGATCGACGGGCCGCTCTCCTGGCCCGTCGATCGATTCGTAAGAGCCTCCTGTCGGGCCGCCGGGCCAATCGGGTTTTCATCCTCGCGGGACCCGCCGGGCACGCGCAATATCGAGTTGCGACCGCGGATCGAAGGTTCCACCGGCTGTGCAGCCGGGTGCAGGTCCCTCGTCCGCCGCCGGGAAGAAGACCACCGTGACATATCAGGAACAGCGGAGCGTCACAACGGACGCGCCGACCCCCACCGAGTCCGGTGGCATCAGCAACCGGACCGTAACCAGGCGCGAACTCGACGTTCGGCCAAGCAACAACGAGACAGCTCGCCGCATCGTCATCCTCGTCTTCGGTCTGATCCAGATCGCGATCGGCCTGCGGATCGTCCTGCTGCTTCTCAGCGCCCGAGAAGGCAACCTTCTCGTCGCGATCGTCAACAACGTCGGCGGGGCCCTTACGGAGCCGTTCCGAGGGATCCTGAGTCTCAGTCAGGTATCTGCCGGAGGCTCCGTGCTCGATGTCGCCGCAGTCGTCGCCCTCGTCGGTTGGACGATCATCGAGCTGATCGTGATCTGGAGCCTCGCGATCTTCAGGCGCGAGCCCGCGGCCGGCTAGATCAACCCGCTAAGCGATCCACCCGCGCCGGCCGGCATTCGGCCCGCGCATCTCCAATAAGGAAGGACTTCCATGGACATCCCCCAGATGACACTCCTTGCCTGGCTCGTCGTCGGCGCGATCGCCGGCTTCGTGGCCAGCGAAATCATGGGCACCCGTGAGGGCCTCTTGATGATGGTCATCCTCGGCATCGTCGGCGCGATCGTCGGCGGCTGGCTCGCCGCAGACGTCTTCAAGATCGCCGACGTCACCGGCATCAACCTGACGAGCATCATCGTCGCCGTGATTGGTGCGCTCGTCGTCATCGTGGTCTACGACAGCCTCATCGGTCGGGGTCGCGTCTTCGGCAGACACTGATCTCAGGGGCGCTCCCAAGCGCTCGCGTCGTTCGCAAATCCAAAGCAGGAACGGTCCCCGGACGAGGGCCGTTCCTGCTCTCCAGTAAACGCCCAGGCCGAACCCACATTGGATTCCGAAACGTGACCGATATCTCGCATCCAGCAATTCAACGGCTCGTGGACATCGCCTCTCGCAAGGGGGTCACGCTGGACATCCGGCTCATGCCCGACTCAACGCCCACCGTCGAGGCAGCTGCGGCTGCGGTCGACGCCGATCTCGGCCAGATCGTCAAGTCGCTCGTATTCGTAGCCGATCGCCCCCACGGAAGACTCGCCCCGGTCGTGTGCCTCGTCTCCGGGCGGAACCAGGTTGACACGGCGCTGGTCGCCGCGGTCGCGGGCGAAGTCTCGGTTCGAGCGGCCACAGCCCAGGAGACGCGCGACCTCACCGGCTACTCGATCGGCGAAGTCCCGCCGTTCGGACACGGCCGCGACGTGCAAGTCCTGATGGACCGCGGCCTGTGCGACCGCCAGTGGGTCTGGGCGGCCGCGGGCACCCAGGCCGCCCTCTTCCGCGTGGGGCCACGGACGCTTCGAATGCTGTCCAACGCCGTCGTTGCCCCCCTGGCCGAGGTGCCGTGGATTCACGCCGCAGGGCAGTTCGCGCCGAGGCTTTTGCTCGAAACCGGCGCGGGCGCATAGGGCTCGCTGGCCCTGTGCTCCGTGATGATCGGTGACGACCGCCGGCCGTCGGACAAGCGTGCACTGTCGGAGGTCCAGGTGGCGGATCGGCTGACGTTTCTCGGCCATTCGACCGTCCTGGTCGACCTCGACGGCGTCCGCGTGCTCACGGATCCCCTGTTCGGTCACCTGGCCGTATCCATCAGGCGTCAGGTGCCTCCCGTTGACCCTGAGGCGCTCGGAGATCTCTCGGCGGTCTTCATCAGCCACGGTCACCTCGACCATCTTGATCTCGAGTCCCTGCGGGCTCTCCCGGGTGAGCCGGAGTTCTTCGTCCCGGTCGGCCTCGGTCGCATCGTCGCGAAGGCGGCCCGCGGAGCCGTCCACGAGATGCGCGCCGGCGACCGACTGGCCGTCGGGGGACTGACGTTGGAGGCCGTCCATGCCGAACACGGCCGCCGCCGCTCGCCCTTCACGTCCGCGGAGGAGCCGCTGGGCGTCCTCATCGCCGGGTCGACGAGCATCTACTTCGCCGGCGATACCAGCCTCTTTGCGGGAATGTCGGAGCTCGCCGGAAGAGTCGATGTAGCGCTCCTGCCGGTGGGCGGCTGGGGCCCAAGGCTCGGGCGCGGTCACCTGGACCCCGAGCGAGCGGCCGAGGCGGCCGTGCGAATCCGCCCCGCGATCGCCGTGCCGATCCACTGGGGCACGCTCTACCCGCTGGGCGTGGGGCGGGTGGCCGTCCGCCGGTTCCGGCGACCGGGCGAGGCCTTTCGGGAGGCGGTTGAGGCGCGCGCCGCAGGCATCGACGTGCGTGTCCTGCAGCCGGGACAATCGATGTCCCTGGACGGGCGGGCCGGTCGATGACACCCGGAGTCAGCGCGGCACCTTCGCCGGCGGGTGGCTTGCTTGCTTTCTACCGGCTCCAGGCGCGCCTCATGTGGACGTGGCGACCGACCCGCCTGGCGATGCTGCGCCGCACGGTCCTGTCCTACCTGGGGGCCTGCCTGGCTCTGATCATCACCGCCTCTGTGCTCCGGGGGCTGAGGATCGACGGACCCGCGGCCCTGCTGATCGTGGCGCTCCTGCTCCTGGCCCTCGACAGTTGCGCCGACGTCCTCTTCCAGTGGCTGTTCGTCTCGCGGGCTATCCTAGTCGCCCAGACCCTTGGGCTCCTCGTGCAGTTCCTGGCCATTCTTGCGGCCGGCCGGGCGGTCCCGCGCGTGAGCGTGGACGGCGACACGACCGCAGTCTGGGCCGCGGTCTTGCTGACCATCCTCAACAGCCTGTTCGCCGAGCTCGTCGCGGTGAGCGACGACGATTCCTACTACGGCGTGCTGGTCCGCCGCCTGGTGGCGCGCAACTTCAAGCGCGCCGCGGAATCGACGCCGGGGTTGCTTGTGGTCCAGGTCGATGGGCTGAGCCTGCCCGTCCTCCGCCACGCAATGAGGGCCGGGCGGGTTCCGGTGCTCGGGGGTCTCGTGCGAGACGGCGCGGCCACGCTCCACCCCTGGGTCGCATTGCTGCCGCCCACCACCCCGGCCAGTCAGGCAGGCATCCTCTACGGCCGCAACGACGGCGTCGCCGGCTTTCGCTGGTACGAGAAGGCAACCGCCAGGCTGCTGGTGGCCAACCATCCAGACGATGCGGCCGAGATTGCGCGTCGCGTCAGCGATGGCACGGGCGTGCTGGCCGACGATGGGGCCAGCATCGGCAACCTCCTGGACGGAGATGCGCCGCGCAGTTACCTGACGATGGCGACGATCGGCGAGGGCGCGCCGTCCGACGACGCCAGGCGGCTGCGTGGGTTCCTGGCCACATCGGTCAACTATCTCCGCCTGCTGGTCTTGATGGTCGGCGAGATGGCAAAGGAGCTGTACCAGGCGGAACGCCAGCGGGCTCGGTCGGTCGAGCCTCGGATGCACCGCGACCTGCACTACGCCGTCGAACGAGCCGTCACCAATATCGCCCTGCGCACCACTTCCACCGCTTTCGTCATCGAGGAGATGTACGGCGGGGCGCCGACGATCTACGTGGACTACACCGGCTACGACGCGATCGCCCACCACTGCGGCCCCGAGCGCCAGGAGGCGATCGACGCGCTCGAAGGCATCGATCGCGCGATCGGGTCGCTGCTCAAGGCCAGTCAGGACACCTGCCGGGCGTACCGGCTGATCGTGCTCTCGGACCACGGCCAGTGTCTGGGCGCGACCTTCAGCCAGCGGCACGGCCAGCCGCTCGAGGCGATCATCGCCGCCCTGCTGCCGGGCTACATGAGCGTCGTCGGCACCACGGACTCGGTCGAATCGGCCGGCATGGGCCGGCGCATCGTGGCCGAGCTGGGCCGAGGCCAGGGCGTGGGATCGATGCTGGCACGCCTGCTGCCGGGCGCTTTGAGACGGTTGGGTCGCCGAAGGAATGGCCCCGCCGCGGCTCGCCCGGACGTGGTCGTGGCTTCGTCCGGCAGCCTGGCCCACGTGTATTTCACGAGCGAGCCGGGCCGGATGACGGCCGAGACGATCGAGGTGCGCTACCCGGGCCTGATCGAGGCGCTGGCGCGTCATCCGGGCATCGGAGCGGTCCTCGTGAGATCCGACGCCGGCCACGCGGTGGTGCTCGGGCAGAACGGGCGGCTGGATCTGACCACGGGAAGGGCCGACCCGGCCAGTGCTGCGGCGAAGCGCGGCGGCGGGGCAGGTGGCGGGGCGGGTGGCGGGGATCCGCTGGCGGATTACGGCACCCGCGCGGCCGAGAACCTGCTGCACCTCGAGGCCTTCGCGAACGCCGGTGACGTGATCCTGCTGGGCGCAGTCGACCGCGTCTCCGGTGAGGTCACCGGTTTCGAGGAGCTGATCGGCTCGCACGGCGGCCTCGGCGGCTGGCAGAGCGAGCCGTTCATCATGTGCCCGGCGACTCTGACCCTGGCCGAGGACCCGCCAGTGGGGGCACCCGCCATCTATCGCCAGCTGGTGGCGTGGCAGGCGCAGCTACGGACTGAGAGTGGAGGTTGATGCCAGACCGTCAGCGACGGCTGAATCGCAACCCACCGAATAGGAAGAGCAGAATGAGGACGATGACTATCAGTTCCAACACCGGACACCTCTTTCGACACCAGAATGCTCGTCCACGCCTGCGCGCGTGAGGATGGAAACTCCTGCGAGTCACGACGTCCGATTGAGGGCTGGCGGGCCGACGCTGACCAGACTGCGGCCGACGCTGACCACGGTCCGGGCGCGACGGGATCCCTCCGCTCCCCTCGGATTGCTCAGAACCTCAGCACGACCGCGCGTCCGGCGGGCGTCAGAAGATGAAGGCCAGGAAGCCGAAGAACAGGCCCAGGTCGGTCCAGTCGATCTTGCTGCCGATGGAGAGGATTCCGGCCGTCGTGAGCACGGCGATGGCGAAGCATATGCAGGCGATGATGATCAGCAGCGATTTGTTGTTGCGGAACATGGAGGTCTCCCGAATCGAGCCTGCCCACTCGACCAACATGGACGAGCCGGAATAGACCCGCATCGAGTCTGACTACGCCTGGTCGCCTGGCGTGAGGATGAGGACCCGGTAGCTCCGCGTGCAGTCCAGCCGTGTTCGGCACAAGACGAAGCCCCGGTCGGGTGACCGGGGCTTCCTGCCATTCGGCGGGAGGGTCGCCCGGAGCGAGCCGCGGCTGCCGCCGGGAGAACGCCAGGCTCGATCAACTCGGGATAGGGACCACGTTGGCCGGCGGAGTCACCTGGTTGGAGCCGTCGTTGATGTGGGTGACGTCGAAGCTGTAGCCGAAGCTGCCGGCCTGGTTGCCGGAAGCGGCGGAGAAGCCGTACACGCCGCTGACCGGGTAGTTTCCGTCCTTCGCGACCCACAGATCGGCCTGGAAGCTGGCGCTCACGCCGGTGATCCCCTGGTAGAGGCTGCCGAGCGACGAATCGCCCTTGTAGTGGGTGCACTGGACGCCGTTCTTCGACTCGTCGCCCGCGACCTTGAAGTTGGTCGAGTACGCGTCGAACCAGGACGCATAGTTCTTGCCGGGTAGCAGATCGGTCAAGGAGGCGTCGGTCGGATCGATCGACGTCCAGGTGTTGCCGGCGTCGTACGAGGTCCAGGCCTGGGTACCGACGAGGATGTACTGGACGCCGTAGGCGTTCATCGAGATCGACCTGGTCGGCTTGTTGACGACCGTGCCGCTGATCACAACGGACGAGGTGCTGGCCGGCGTAGCCTGGCTTCCCGAGGACGATCCGGCCATCGACTCGCTGAACTGGTAGCTGGTGAGCGAGTCGAGGTTGCTCGACAGGCCGGCGACGAGCGAGCTGCTGCCGCCGCCGTTGCTGCCGCCGCCGTTGTTGCCGCCGCCGGGGTTGAGCGGGTTCTGCACGGGCGAGGAATTGCTGCAGGCGGCCACTATGAGCCCGATCGCGAGGCCGATCGCGACGAAGCCGCGCGTCCTCTTCAGAGACACTGTCATTACCTGTCCTCCTGTCAGTTGGGTAGGCGGTCAGGGCGTGACACCGTCCGGCCTGACAGTCGCGAATCTAGGCCAACGGTCATTTCTGGGCGGCTTCCGGACCTCATTGTCGCGCCAGACAACCTGCCGCCGGTTGCGCTGCGGCGGGCCTTCGATCCTCGACACCCCCGACTTAGGCGGCGGGCGCCGCTTGCGAGCTAGGCGCCCGTAACGTTCGTGGGGGCAGTCACCTTGTTGCCGGGGTCGTCGACCTTGGTGAGATCGAAGACGATCTCGTACGGGATGCTGTTGTCGGCCGCCTTGGCCACGACCCAGACGCTGACCGGATAACCGCCGTTCCGGGCGATCCAGACGTCCGCCGTCCAGGTCGCATTGTCGACGCCTGCGATGGACGCGAGCTCGGCCAGGGCCGACTTGCCCGCCTGGTAGTGATCAGTGTCGACGCCATCCTTCGTTTCCATCCCGATGTCGGTGAAGCCGCTCGCGTTCGGGTTGAATTCCGCGTAGACGGCGATCGGCGAAAGCTGATCCACCAGTCCCGTGGCGTCCGTCCTGGTGAAGGAGCCCGTGATGCCGGGGTCCTGGTAGTCGGACCCGTCGACCGAGATGATGTGCAGGGCGCCGGTGACGGTCACGTCCGCGGCCTTTGCCGGCTTGAGGACGAAGGTCCCCTTGAGGCTGAACGGGCCGTTGCCGGAGTTCGCCGCGCCGGGGAGCGTCGCCAGCGTGTCGGAGAGGTTGTCCCCCGCGACCGTCATCGTGAACATGAAGCTGCTCATGTTCGCCATCGCGGCGGCGGCGCCGCCCAGGCCGGCGCCGGTGTCCGTCGAGGTGCTGGCCGCGGTCGGCTGAGGTGTGGATGCACCGCTGCTGGGAGCGGCCGTGGGGGCCGGGGACGGCGTCGCCGAGCCGCCCGAACACGCGGAGAAGGCGATGGCGATCACGGCGGTGAGGATCAGCAGACCACGGCCGTGCCGAGGAGCAAGCTGGAACACGTCTACCTCCGCTCATCCATGGCAGCCCATGGGATCAGTCATGCCTGATGAACCCGACACCCCCTACGCCAGGGCAAGGAACGCCGGCTCCGCGATCAAGGTATCACGATGCCCGTCCGCGGCCCAAACCGAAAGACGGAGCCGGAGGCCGTTTTCGGCAGCCGAGGCGGCTCGGATGCCGCGTCGCGCACCGCGGGCCGGGGGCTGCCCGCCGGACGCTCGCGCTTGACGGGCCGGCGAAGCGCCATGCATCATTCCTGCATGCACTCTCGCCGACTCACCTGCCTCTGTCCCCGGCGGCCCCGCCGTAGGAGGTAGCCGACTGCTTCGCGCTCCCAATCGGGAGTCCGCCGAGTCGCTCCAGGGGCCGCGGTCCTAGTCGGGAACCGCGGCTTTTTTGTTACCTCCCACCGGACGCGCCGCGCAACGCAGCGGGTGCGCTCCCGAGCGCGCCACGCGTTCAGCCCTTCTCGCTGGCGGCCCGCGCCCCTCCCGCCGCTCCAAGGCAGCACCAGTTCCGAGGCATCCATGGTTCTCCCGCTTCGATCCATCAACAGCAGCAAGCACAGCCGGACCCCGAGCGATCCGCTCGACGGCCTGGCCAAGCGCCTCCACGGCGTCCTCGCCGAAGGCCACGGCACGCGATTGGCCAAGGCCCGCGTGGCAGCCTGGATCCGCGGCCTGCTGGACACCCTGTTTCCGCAGGCCGCCGAACAGGCCCCGGCGACGACCGGCGAGGTGCGCGACGCCCTCGACGCATCCGCGGCCGAACTCCGGTCGCTCTTGCGGCCGCTCGAGGACGAGATCGACGATCCGGCCGAGATAGCGGCCGCCTTCTTCCAGTCCCTGCCCGAGATACACCGCCAGCTGATGATCGACGCCACTGCCATCGAACGCGGCGACCCCGCGGCCGAGAGCGTGGACGAGGTCATCCTGGCCTACCCCGGCTTCCAGGCCATCGCCGTCTACCGCATCGCCCACCGCTTCAGCGAGCTGGGCGTGCCGCTCCTGCCTCGCGTGCTGACCGAATGGGCCCACGAGCGGACCGGCATCGACATCCATCCCGGCGCCACGCTTGGCCACCCCGTGATCATCGACCACGGCACCGGCATCGTCATCGGCGAGACCGCCGTCATCGGCAACAACGTCAAGCTCTACCAGGGCGTGACCCTGGGCGCGCTCTCGGTCAACAAGTCGCTGGCATCCACCAAACGCCATCCCACGATCGAGAACGACGTCGTCATCTACGCCAACGCCACGATCCTCGGCGGCGAGACCGTCATCGGTCGCGGCAGCGTGATCGGCGGCAACGTTTGGATCACGGCCAGCACTCCGCCTAACTCCATCGTCTATCAGCGCAGCGAGGTCCACGTCCGGCAGGGCCGGGACGACTTCGAGGCGCCCGACTTCGTCATCTAGCTCCCGCCAACCGCTGCGCGGCCGGCCACGGTCGCGTGCGTCCCGCACTCACCAGGAGAAACCAATGGCAAAGGCCAACTCAGTTCTGGACACGATCGGCAACACGACCGAGCTCCGCATCAACAAGCTCTTCGACCCGCGCGTGGAGGTCTGGGTCAAGCTCGAACGGGAGAACCCGGGCGGCTCGATCAAGGACCGCATCGCCCTGGCGATGATCGAAGACGCCGAGAAACGCGGCATCCTGCGGCCGGGCAGCATCATCGTGGAGCCGACTTCGGGCAATACCGGCGTCGGCCTTGCGCTCGTGGCTGCCGTCAAGGGCTACAAGCTCATCCTCGTCATGCCCGAGTCGTTCTCCGTCGAGCGGCGCAAGCTCATGGCCGCGTACGGCGCGACCTTCGAGCTCACCCCGCGCGAGCTGGGCATGAAGGGCGCGATCGCCAAGGCCCGCGAGATCGTCGACGCGACCCCCAACGCCTGGCTGCCGATGCAGTTCGACAACCCGGCCAACGTCGAAGTCCACAAGCGAACCACGGCCGAGGAGATCGCTCGCGACTTCCCCGACGGCCTCGACTACATCTTCGCCGGCGTCGGCACGGGCGGCCACGCCACGGCCGTCGGCGAAGTTCTGCGGCCGCGCTGGCCCAAGCTCCAGGTATTCGCGGTGGAGCCCGAGCTTTCACCGGTGCTGAGCGGCGGAGCTCCCGGCCCGCACCCGCTCCAGGGCATCGGCGCCGGGTTCGTGCCGGGCAACTTCCACCCCGACGCGGTCAACGGCGTGCTCCAGGTAGCGGCCCCGGATGCGTTCATCTTCGCCCAGCGAGCCGCCCGCGAAGAAGGCCTCTTCGTCGGCGTTTCGTCCGGGGCGGTCCTCGCGGCCGTCGCGAAGAAGCTGCCGGAGATCAAGGACGGAGCCCGCATCCTGGCCTTCACCTACGACACGGGTGAGCGGTACCTCTCGGTTCCCGGCCTCTTCGACGTCGAGCCGGAGGCCGTCGCAGTGGGTTGACCCCCGCCTCGGACACAGTCGCCACGCGGCCGCCTTTCGGGGCGGTCGCATCGTTTCCGAGGAGGCCGCCCGCCCCGAGGATCCCGTTCCGGCGCATTCGTGAGTGACACCCTCAACGTTAATGAACACGAGTGACACCCTCAACGTTAACGAGGTAGCTCAGGGCCCTCAGACCCGCTCGGAAAGGCCCCTGGGGCACTGTCTCCGGCGCGCTCGACAGGCCATATTCGGACTCGAACCGGCCGTGCGGCCGGCGGTATCAGCGTCCCGTAGGAAGTCGCCATGGCCCTCGTGCGCGAGACGCTTGGCCATCATTTCGATGTAGTGGTGGTTGTCTGGGTTCTTGCCCTCGCCCTCGGCTGGTCGATGGTTACCCTGTCCCATGCCAATCTGCGGACCGACCAGTGGTCGTCGGCGCCCCAGAACGGCCCCGCCTGGGTGATCCCGAGCAGTGACCCGGCCCAGTAGGCCGCGAGCGGGCGTCCGATAGAAGCGGGTTGGCCGCGCCTGTCTAGGCCGGTGAGGGAACTCGCTCTCGGGCCCCGGAGAGGATCATGTGCGCAGCCGTCTGATAGCTCACTCTGCCCGTGTTCACGACCAGGTCGTACTCGTCCGGGTCGCACCAGTCGCGGCCGTAGAGCTGCTTGCTGTAGGCGGCTCGGTTCGAGTCCGTCTCGTGCATACTGCGTCGGGTCGCCGCCTCGGCCAGACCAAGCCGTGCCATCAGGGTCCTGAGGCGAGCCTCCTCCGGAGCGCGAAGGAAGACCCGGAAGACGTCCGGCCGGTCTTTCAGGACGAACCCCGCGCCGCGGCCGACGATGACGACGTTGCCGCTATCGGCGACCTCGCATATCACCTGCTCGGTGAGTTGGATGATCTCCTTGCGAGGGTCGTAGAGGGGGTCCGGATAGGGCGGAGTCCAGCCCGCACCCATGCCCGGCTCGAGGGTCGAGAAGGACCGGACGAGGCGCTCCAGCAAGGTGCGGGGCCGCTCGGTCTCCGCCTCGACGTCGCTCGGCCGGATCGAGAGCCGCTTGGCGACTTCCTCGATGAGCTTTTTGTCGACGACTTCGGCCTTCAGCTCGGAGGCGACAATGCCCGCCACGCTCGAGCCACCGGCGCCGTACTGGCGGGAGATGGTGACGACTGGCATCTCGACCTCCTTCGGCTCTCGCGTCGACCGCCGGCGTCCGTTCGGCGGGGCTCGATCGGCGCCGCCTCACTGTAAGTCGCGCGTCCAGCCCGTGCCAAGAGCCGTCATGCCCCGTTCGAAGAGGCGGCCGGCTCAGGCCGCCGCGCCGCCGCCGCGCCGCGCCGGGCTACTCGCCGGCCGCGAGCGCCCCATGCAATTCCAGGGAATGGTCGCGCAGCCAGCGCCGCCAGAGGCGATGGTCCGGCCTCCGGCTGGCGACGATGGCCCAGAAGCCCGGCCCGTGGCCGAAGACGCGGAGGTGGGCCAATTCGTGGATCACCACGGTCTCTAGCGCCTCGGGCGGCGCCAGCACGAGCCGCCACGAGAATGAGAGGCGCCGCGCCCGGGAACAGCTGCCCCAGCGGGTCCGCGTGTCGCGGATCGTGACCGCGGTCGGGACCACGTCCAACGCCGTCGCGTGGCGCTCTATCTCGCGGTCTATGGCGACGCGGGCCTTCTCGCGCAACCAGGCCTCGAGAATGACGTCCAGTGCCCGCTTCTCCGACGCGGCCAGGCGCACGACCAGCTCGTCGCCGGTATCGCCACCCTCGCGGCTGACCGTCGTCCGGCGCCGCGCCGCGGCGACGACACGCAGCCGGTGCGTCTCGCCGCGGAACCGGAAGAGCCCGCCGTCGCGGAGAGGGCCCATCGACGCGAGCTCCTCGCGCTGGCGGTCCTGCCTGTCGAGGTGCTTGCGAAGCCACGGCTCGCGCTCCGCGACGAACGCTTCCGCGAGCCGCTCGGCTTCGCCCCGGTTTCGGGCCGACCTGGCCGGCACGACCACGATCGCCGCATGCCTGGGATCCACGGTCAGCCGGAGGTGGCGCGCCCGCGTGGATCTCCGGACCGTGCATTCGAGGTTGCCGCCCGCCAGCCTCAGGGAAGCGCGCCATTCGGTCGTCGTCGAGGCCATCGCGGCTAGGGTAGCGCGGCGCGGCGGCGAAGGGTTCGGGGCGCGGCGCCAAAGGTGCGTGGTCGCCCGGCAACCTCCGGCGCCACTTTCGGCCGGACTCGCCGGCGCCGGGATAGCGATCGCCAGTCGCGCAATCTCGCCCGGTTGCTGTAACATTCGCGGTCGCGTGGGGCTATAGCTCAGCTGGGAGAGCGCCTGCATGGCATGCAGCCACCGCTGAGCGGTCAACTTGCAAGCGTGGGACGAGGGGTTCCGGCGAGCGATTCGGGCTCAGTTATCGGCTCTCATCGAGCGTGAATCGGGAAGCTACTGCGCCAGATCGGACAAGACCGCGGCGAGGGCCGCGATCCATGCATCGAAGGAAGCGGCGAAGGCCGAGCCGCGCACGGTGAGGTCGGGACGAGGCAGGCCGGCGTCGCGTAGCCTCGGGCCGAGCGACTCGGCGGCGAGACGCTCTTCCACGATTACCGCTCCATCGGGAGCGTCTGCGAGGCGTTCGGCGAGGCGCAGCATCTCGATCGCAACGGTCCAGCGAGAGGTCCAATCGGGCGCCGCGACGGTACGCGGCAGGAAGGCGCGAAGCGGCGAATCGACCGGGAGTGCCACATGATCCGCGTTGCCCTTCCGGTCGGCCTCGACGACGCCCGCGAGCCGCATGGACTCGATGGCGAGCGCGGCGTTGCGCTTGGAGAACCCGGTTCGCCGGGCGATGTCGGCGACGCGCATCTCCGTCCCGGCCGGCCACGAGAGCAGCAAGGCGAGGATGTCGGCTCTCGCGTTGACGCCGAAAGCCGAGCGCAGCCGCCAAACGAGACGGGCGGGGGCCGAAAGGTCCCGGACAGCGACCTTGCCGCGCAACGAAGCCGCCATCGGTGTGGCCCCCCCGCCTTCGGACCATTTCGGGCCGCCGGATGCGCTGACCACGACCGCGAAGGAGGCGAGAGCGGCGGTCGCGTCCATGGCTCGGGCAATGCGCCGGAGGCGCGCGGAGTTGACGGCGTCGCCGTAGGCGACGCACCAGTCGAGAGCCACGCCGAGGATGCGGTCTTCGTCACTGGCGAGTTCGGCGGTGGCGGCGATCAGGGCTTCGGGATCGACGAGGGTGGCATCTGGATCGCCCTCAAGCTGCCCGCCGAGGGCGATCCAGCCGGCCGCGATCCGATCGATCGGCGTCGCAGGCTAGTCGAGGCGCGCATCGGCGTCCTCCACCCCGAGGTGCGCGAGCACGGCGGCGAGCTGGCCGCGGAATGCAGGGGAGGGGTCGTGGGTAATCGACCAGCGGGCCGATGACAGGAGATCAGCCTCGCTAGGACGGAGGGCGCGCAGGTCATCGAGATGCCGGTCCTGGCTCGGCCAGTGGTCGGCGGCCGCGTACAGCTTGAGGCAGACAAGGTCGTAGACACCTGCCAGCCACACCGTCAGACCTCGGTAGCGCCTCGCGGTGAGCCGGTCCTCGAATCCGGCGGGAAGCCCGAGCTCGAGGAGCGACTCCGGCCCGACGTTGAGCCAATCCGGTGCGAGGTCATGCGCGTCCGCGACCTCGGATACCGCTCTGGCGAGCGCGTCGGGAAGCCTGTGGAGCGGCACGATGCGACCGTTGCCCAGACGCTGGCCCACGATGTCGGCATCCTTGGTAGGCCGCGAGACGATCCCGCGAAGGACGAGGTCCGCGCCCCCGACGAGCACGATCTCGTACGCCTCGCCCCGGTAGGCGAGGACGTCGCCGAGCGCGGCGAGAGCCCCTTCAAGTCCCGTGCGGTCCATTGGCTGTGCCATGGCAAGATTGTCGCGCAGATAACGCGCAAGTCAAGTGCGCGATACGAGCATCTTATCTGCTTGTTGGCGACCCGGGCCCTGGCTGATAATGATGACTGAGCATATGCGCCCGAGCGCCGGGCCGAGAGTATTTGCCGCGACCGCCGACTCTGACGTAGCACCATTCAGCCATCGTGTTGATCGCTGTGTCCTCGGCACCTCGTCACCCCACAGTCCGCCGAGTCGTCCAAGAAGCGGCGATCCGAGATCGAGAGCGAACAGCACTCCGGGTCCGGGCCAACCGTGGAGGGACAGAGATGAGCGGCGGCCATTCTGGTAGTGGTGTCGTTCGCCACCTGGACGGGACGGGCGTGGACGGCTCGCTGAGTCGTTCGGTCTGCCTGCTGGCAGTCCTGTTGACCCTGGCTGTGGCGGGCTGCTCCTCTATCTCGGCCACACTGGGTGTTTCCCCATCTGCCGCCGCACCGACAATCGCACCCACTTCCCGGGTCACGCAGGCGACCGAGCCCGGCTTCGCAACAACCGGCTCCATGGTCTCGCCGTCACGCGGCTACCACACGGCGACCCTCCTCGACAACGGCCGGGTCTTGATCGTCGGAGGGCAGACGGTCACGGAAGGCTCGGCCTCCTTCTTCTCTTCGGCCGAGTTGTACGACCCGGCTGCCGGCACCTTCAGCCCAACCGGGTCCATGGCCGACGCGCGTGAGTCCGACTCGGCCACGTTGCTCCAGGACGGGCGGGTTCTGATCGTCGGGGGCCAGAACGACCAGATACTGGCCTCGGCCGAGCTCTACGACCCGAAGACCGGCAAGTTCAGTCCCACAGGTTCACTTGATGCCCCACGCGAGAACCATACGGCCACCCGTATGGCGGATGGTCGAGTCCTGATCGCCGGCGGAGATCCCGCCGGGGGCGACTCCCAGACGCCGCTCGCCTCGGCGGAGATCTACGACCCGAAGAGCGGCACATTCAGCCCGACCGGATCGATGACGACGGCCCGCCTACGTGCCGGCGCTGCTCTGCTCGGGGACGGGCGGGTTCTGATCGTCGGGGGTCTGGACGCGCAGGTGAACACCCTCTCCACGGCCGAAATCTACGACCCCAAGAGCGGCACATTCAGCCCGACCGGATCGATACTCATCGCGGAATCCGTCATGGCAGTCATGACACTGCCGGACGGCCGGGTCTTCATCGCAGGGGCGACCGCCTACGGCTCGTCGATTGCTGAGCTGTACGACCCGACGACGGGCTCATTCTCGGCGACCGGAAGAATGGCCGTGCACTCCATGGATACCGCTGTTCTGCTGCACGATGGACGAGTCCTGGTGCTCGGCGGTTACTTAGCCGGCGCTGGCGGAAACGGTTCGGCCGACCTGTATGACCCGAACACCAACTCCTTCGGGCCGGCTGGAACGATGACCAGCCCCCGGCTCGGGCAGTCCGCGACGGTGATGGCGGATGGCCGGGTCGTCGTCGCAGGTGGTGCGAATGACGCCTCGGCCGAGGTCTACACGCCTCCCGCACCCGGCGCCACGGTCACGCCCTCCCCGGCGCCGACACTCGCGGTTCCTGCCGAACTCACCGGCCTGCCCGTCACGAGCCTCGCGGCGAGCCAGATCCACCGCAGCGGGGCGTATGCGAGCACGGCCTTTGGTGCATTGGTCTACAGCATCGCCAGCAAGGGACAGGCTGCGGCCGAAGTGACGGTCAGCAACCTGAGCACCGGCGCTGCCAAAACCGCGGGCGTGCGTCTGCCGGCCAACGAGATCGTGCCCCAAGATCCGACACATCCGACGCAGGTGTACTCGGCGACCGACGGCCGTTACCTGGTCGTCTATGCCCACCACCCTTCCGCTCCCCCGACCGGCCCAATCGCGATCCCCGGCTGCGGCTCGAGCGGCGGCGACTGGCAGCTTCTGGTGGCACCCCTTGACCCGGCCACCGGCCTGCCGTCGGGTAGCTTCACCGTCTTCGCTTCGGGTGTGATGAAGCGGGTCTTCAACGCGCCGCGAGCCGGCGAATGCGGCAACGCCTGGTACCAGAACACCGTCTTCGCGGTCGACGCCGGCATGATCGCCTACACGGTCGACGATGTGACGTCGGCGCGGCCGATGGGCTCGCGGATTCTCCTTCGATCGCTGGCCGGCGGCGCAACTGTGCGCAGCGTCGTCGCCACCGAAATGGTGTACGAAGTCCATCTGTCCGGAACGACCATCGCCTGGGCCGAATGCCAGAACATCTTGCTCACCAACGAGCCCGAACAGGTCAAGTTCCGGGTTTCGACGGCGACCAATCCTGCGCCGCTGGACGTTACCTCCGGGCCCGTGTCCGGCGGGCGTGACCTTCCGGCCGTGAGGCTCGTCGGCGATGAGATCAGCTGGGATGGACTCGGCAACACCTCGGTCTGGTATCAGAGGATCGGAGCGGGATCGCCGCAGAGCCTGACTCCTATCGATCTCGCCTGCCAGCTGGCAGCATCGACACCGAGTCATGTGGCCGCCTACTGCACCTGGAACGGAACAGGCGGCATCCCGAATCGCTCGTCGCTTCTGGTCGCCACCATTGGAGGCGGCCTGCGCCAGGTCCAAGGTTTGCCGGCCGACGCCACTTTGCGGCCGATCATCTCGAACGGCTGGTTCGTCGACTCGGGAGGCGAGGTCGCCTACCAGCCCGTGACCAACACCTACGCGCTGCTCGTGGCCGCACTCGGGATGTAGGAGGAACGAACCACCTCTCTCTCACGCTCGCGCCGGCGGTTTGCGAGCCGCGTCGTACGTCTGTGCTAGATGGGCGGCTGCGGTTCCGCCCATCACCCTCGATTAGAACGCGGGCTAACCAAGAGACCAAGCGACGCGGCTCCCAATTCGGCGACACCGTTCAGAGAACGCACCTAGGAGATGGCGATCTTCGCCAGGATGGACGCCATTGGGATCGGGTCAACCACCCACTGGCAGTTCGCCATGACCACGATGGTGACATGCTGGGCCGGCAGGTACTCCATCGTCGACCAGAATCCGTCCAGGTTGCCGCGATGGCCCCATGCGAGCTGCCCGGCCACCGACGCCTGTTCGAAGCCCATGCCGTAGGGATACTTGGGCTTGGTCTTGAGGCCGGCCGTCTGCGAGATGTCGACCATCGAGGCCAGCGTGGCTTGATCGAGGATCGCGCCGCCGTAGAGCGCGTTCGCCCAGATCGCAAGGTCCGACGCGGTGGAGACGTAGGCGCCGGCGAAGCCGACCGCAGTCGCCTCAGAAGTGAATGGAAGCATCGTGCCGGCGGAGTTGCCCCGGGCAGGCGATGCCGCGGTGGGGGGGTCAACGCCGCACGTGGCCGTCGTCCCGGTGCAATAGCCGTGGGCCTTGGGCCCTTGCGCCGTCTCCTCGGTCTGGAGGTACGTGTGGGTCAGGCCGAGCGGTGTCAGGAACTCGGAGCGGACCAGAGCCGCGACCGTCTGGCCCGTGGCCTTCTCGATGACCAGGCCAAGGAGGATGTAGTTGGTGTTGGAGTAGTAGTAGTTCGAGCCCGGCTTGGGGAACCTGGGCCCGAGGAGTCTGGCGAATACCTGAGCCGGGGTCCACGTGACCGTCGGGCGGTAGAGAAGAGCCGGGCCGATCGTGCCGTTGCCGTCGAAGAGATCGTCGATGCCGCTCGTGTGATTGAGCAGCTCGCGCAGGGTGATGTTCGCGGCGTTGGGGAAGTCCGGGACGTACTTGGAAAGCGGGTCGTCC
>JBEKKR010000033.1:0-30511 GCA_050010635.1 Candidatus Limnocylindrales bacterium | reverse complement strand
ATTCTGCAGGTACGAGGGTATGTCGTTGATGACCACATTCACCGAGCCCGTGACGCCGCCTTCGTTCCCCACCACGAAGGCCTTGGCGAGCCAGCGCTGCGAGGATGGAAACCCTTGATTCGGGGACGGCCGAGGCTGTTATGGCGCGCCCGGAGGGATTCGGACGCGCTTTAACAGCCTGCCGTATTCCGATTGAAGGCCGTGATGAGTGGCTCGCTGCCGCACGGGCGAAATCCGCATGACCGTCACGACCGTCCTCGCGAGAGACCTCCGTGCGCTGTCCAATGCAGTCGTCGCGGCTTCACCGGCTCGTCGCGAAGAGCTGTGTTGGAGCGCCGTGGACCAAGTGGGGATGGTCGGCCGCCAGGCGGACGAGATCGTGTGGACGCCGCCGGCGAGACCGTTCTTCGAAAAGCAGCGGGAGTGCCCCCAAGGGGGCTTGAGGACCCGCCCGCTGTCCGATGACACCGACTTGGCGTGGTACGTCGCATGAAGCGCACGACCGAGGGCCGGTTGGCGGCCTGGCGCAGCGTTGGGCGCGCACAGCGGGCTGCGCCCGAGCCGGTCCGATGTGTAGCCAGTGACGCATCCCGCGCGGCCCCTTGCGCCTCAAAGGCGTCATATCCCGACGAGCCAGGGAGGGATCTCAGTCGGGTGGACTGGTCCGACTTATCCGCCATTTTCAGACCCGGCGTGGCCCCAAATCGAGGGCTCCGTGTACGGCACTAAGGCCCGGGAGATGCGTCATTGCCTGGGCGTTCGAAAGGACGGCCAGCCATGCCAGGCGTGGGCGCTGTGGCGCGTGCCAGGTCAGCTGTGTATACGCCACGCCGACGTTCGACCTTCGCGCATCGGGTCGGCCAGCTCACGCACGATCCCCTGCCACTGTGCTGCCTATAGGTGGCCGCACCGGCCGGGGAGCGGCTGGTGTCGCTGGCCCGAGCCTCCGATCGTTCGGGTCACCACTCCGCCGGGATCGCACCGGTACTCGTCCGGGTCTCGGCGCGCCTGGTCGCGGTGGCGACACCAGATAGACCTTCTGCTGAGCTCCCGTCCCGACATCCCGGGGTAGTGTCCGGGCGCTACGTGACGGTGTTAGTGCGAACGCTGACGCGTGGCATGAGCGGGGCGGAGCGGACGTCGGCCGACCGGCCAACCCGTTCGCCATCGGCGCACTCCGTGGCCGTGTGGGCTCACGTGCCAACACGGGGGCCCAAGCCGAACTGCTCCACCACGCCGAGGTACGTGACCCAGCCTTACGGAATCGCCGGCCGCCGTCGCGCTGGCGATCTCATGCGTAGCCACAGTCGGCTGGCTCAAACACTATGAAAGGACGAGTCAGACGCTCCAGTAGCTGTCATCCCTCGCCACTCCCAAGGTGGGCCGAAACCTTGCGCCACCTCCGTCCACCATCGCGGCGTAGCGTCGAGCGGCGGTTCGGACTGCGCATGGTGGAGTGGCCGACGAAATCCAGGTCGTGTCAGCGCTATAACGTAAAGCGAACGTAGGCGGCCGATCATCCGCTTGTACCTCGCCGAGGCAGCTCACTGATGGCAGACAACTGTGGCCCAAACTCGCGACAGGTCGAATGGGTCCTCGGTCGCCTCCAGCGCATGGGCGTTGACGACTGGCGCGCCCTGGCCGAACTGACCAAAGATGCTGAGAGCGAGGATGCGCTCCAAGACGCAGTCGCGGAGGTGAAGCGTCGCGGGTCGGACGATCTGGTGCGTGCGGTATTCAGTCTTGCCGACGAGGTAGCGGAGGCCGCGACCCAGGCGAGTCAGACGCTGCGCGGTGAGCTCCGTGCGCTTGAGATTCCTGTGAGCGCATCGGGCTGGACAGGCGAAATCGAGGGAACCCGGCTCGAGTTTCTGGCGCCAGAAGATCGCTATCCGTTTCGTCAGGCAGCCCGGGATGTCCTGATGCTCGCTGCCATGAGGCCTTACGGCAGTGTCGATGGTTTCGCCACGCTCTGGTCTCGCTTCGAGGACCTAATCGGCCTGCTACAGGCTGAGAAGGCAGGAGCTGTGGTTGGGTGCCCCCACGGAGTGAGACCTCCCCGACCCTCACGGCATTGAGGTCTCTCGAAGACGCAGACTCAAGCCTGTGACCTGTTGATGGGGCTCGGTGTTGCGATCAGGACGATGCCGATATCCATCCCCGTCAGCCTCGGCGCGGTTGTATAGGCGCTTCACTGAGGTGGACGGAACGGGGTTCGTCCCGTCGTTAGTTGCTGGCCTCGTCGGTCTTGTCGACTATCTCCGCCTTCGCGGCCTCGCGCTGCACCGTGGCGATCGAGTCGAGGCACGACTGCTTCCGCTCCATCATCTGGGAGGCAGCCATGATCTCGTTATTGTTGCCCACGGCCCTCCACCAGAACTTGCCACCCTCGTTGCGAACGATCACGAATCTCATTCGGGTGCTCCTCGTCTGCGGTCAGTTGACTCAGCGGTCCTTTTCCTTCACCCAGCCCAGATGCTTGCGAAGGTGCCCGACCATCCCGAGCTCGAACTGGCGCTCTTCGGTGTGCTCCGGCAGCGCGCCGATCTCGCCTGCGCTGAGGGACACATCGACGTGCGCGGCCGTGATCAAGATCACGTCGTCAGCCGGCACGAAGACGCGATGCGACCCCGACCGGAGCTCTACGACGATGCCGTGAAAGATGTCCTCTTCGTGGGACCCCAGGACGTCATACACCCTTCCTACCTGCTGGCCGTCCGACCGCACCGCTGCGTCCTCCGGCACGGCGCGCCAGGCGATTGGCTGGTCCGCGTCGGTAGTGGCTTGGGAATTCGGTTTGGGGTCCATCTTTGCTCCTGAGAGATTGCTTGGGATGCCGCCGGGTGCGGGCACCCATTATCGCCTGTGGCCCGTAGCGATCCTGAAGCCGATGCTGCCGCACCCGGAGCGACGACGCCAGGTCAATGGGGGCACGATCACACGATCGTGATCGGGGCAAGCGGAGTAGGCCCGACACACCGTCACCATCCTTGCTGATCCCCGTCTCGAACGTTCCGACCTACATTCATCGGGCTTCGGAGATCGGGTAGACAGGCGGGACACCGGAGCACCGATAGCTTCTCAGTTGCCTGCCCAACTGGTGAGTTTCTGGTCAGTTTCCGGGCAGTTTCGTGCACTATCTGGGCACCCCCGCTCACCCCTCAGCACCTCCTGACGACCTAGTCGTTGGGCAGGTTCCTCACGGGTAAGGCCCGCGTAGAGCCTGACACCCGTCGCCGCGCCGATAAACCTAACCGGGTGGACAACCCGTGGGCAGATGCTCTCCCGTCGCGGCGCTCGAGGGATTGCTCGAAGTTGCGGAAGATCGCGACCGTGGGGCGGAACGATCCCGACAACGTGGCCGAGAAACCGGCTCAGGAGAGAGAAGAGTTAGTCATGCGAGGGCAGCGACGGGTAAGGCGCTTTCGTATGGCCCCCAGAGCAACTCGAATTCGCCCGGCTCGAACCAGGGGCCTAACACGACGAGTGTGGCCATCATGGCTGTCAGGTCGCGCAAGCCCTCGCCGAAGGTCTCTTCGGCCGAAGCACGAGGACCTCCTAAATGCGCCACGACCTGATCGATGATGAGCGGGCGTAACTTGGTGGCTGTCTCGTAGGCCATTCGCTGGGCGTCGAGTACATCCTCTCGGGTGAAGCCCCCTCTCGCGGCCAACCCGCGTTCCCCCGCTCGTTGGACGAGTTGCTGGACATCTCGCAACTTGGGGTTCCCTTCAGCCTCAGCGTGAGCGCGCAGGAGTTCCCACCATCGCTCTGGGGAGGAATTGCCGAGAATGATGAGAAGGTTGAGGACCTGACACCCATTCAGCCCGAACTTCGTCCTGCCATCCGCAGCCTTCAACACCATGTTGGTTGGCGGTTTAGGGTGAGGAACGTCCCACCTCCGGTCCCGCTTCGCTAGCGCCGCTTCGGCGGAAGCGCGTTCCATTTCTGCGACCTTCCTCGCCGCAGAGTCCTCGAACATCTGGCTCGAGCGCTCGCGAGGCCGACCTGGCCCCCGTCCCCTCGCGAGGTCGGCCAGCATTAGCAAGCCGCCGACGACCGCGATTGCCGCGTACCACGGAAGGAGCATTGGGACGAACGCGGCCAGCACCGCGCCAACTGCGAGACAAAACGCCAAATACGAAACGACATGTCGCACGACTTCCGTCCCTCCTGGATCTCCCCTACACGGGCGGAGCATCAACTCGGGAGTCAGTGTCTGCCGCCACCACCAGCGGGTCAAGAACTGATGACGCGTTCACGTCCTCCTCCTCGCTTCGGGTTCGGATCGAGCAAAACCAGACAATCGTCCGTTTGCCTCAGTCAGACTTCATCGAGAGGATCTCCCGAACCCTGGTCGTCGAGGAGCAGCGAGGTCTACAGTTGCACCGGATGCGGGTGCGCGTACTCGCGCCGCCGGGCAAGGAGGTGGACCGTGCCATCGTGGTTTGGCCGTAGAGTCATCGAGGGCACGGGGCCAGCCGCAGGAACTCCTGCAGCGGCGATCCAAGAGCACTACCTAGTCGTGATCCGGGCGGGCGAAAGGCGCGACGCTGAGGGGCAGCTTGCCGAGATGAACCGGATGGTTGAGGCTGCCAGAGGCGCCGGGTTCGCTGAGGTAGTCGCGGCAATGAACCGGTACAGGTTGGCGCTCGGTGACCACCCTATGGAGCCGCCGGAACTTGCAGTGAAGGCTGTCACGCTCGCTGTCCATGCGCTGCCCTTCCGCCCTCGCCCCGGCTCGGCTGAGGCACGCCTCCTGAACGCTTGGGGGGTATGGGACATCACGGCCCGCACCCTATCGGACCAATACAAGCCAGCGACGGAAGCGTTCGTGAACGCCATCAAGGCGGCTCAGGCACAGAAGGTGCTCGCCGCCCTGATGCTGTTCCTGCAGGCCCCGAACGGTCTGGCACTCTATACGGCCTTGGGAGCCGTGGGGCTCAAGGTCTATCAGGCCGCCTACCATCGCGACCCACCGAGCAAGGAAGCCTTCGGCTTCTGAGGGTAGGGCTCGCCGACCGCCCGAGCCCTCACAGACCTTCCATTCAGCCCTCGCCGCGGCCGTCGTGGACCGCCTGACGTTCAAGGTTCACATCATCGAAACCGGCGCCGAGTCCTACCGCCTGCGCCTCAGCCGGGCCGCGAAGGGAGCCGCCTGCGAGAGTTGATCACGTCGTCTGGTGTGGAGCCAGATCTGATCATCACAGTGGGGTCCTTGTGGGTCGGGGCTAGTCCTCTCGCCCCGGAAATGCAGTTTCGAGGATGTGAAGCTCTAGGGGAGCAGATGGGTGAGCACCTCCAGCCGTTCATTCGATCGATCGCGGTCGAGTACATAGATACGCTGGCGCGGATCGCCGTATACGTCCGAGCTGTGATACACGACGATCCAGGTGTGAAAGCGAGTCTCGGCGACCCATCATCCGCGGTCGTGGGTCAGGAGTCGCCGCCGATGGCCCGGGCCTGACAAGCTGCGGATAACCCCCTCCAGCGCCCCGGGCCTCCTGCTCGCTGACGAGGACCATAGCGGACGCTATGGCTTGTTAGTGGCCGAAGGGAGTCAGTAGAGCGCCGCCGTATCGGCCGGCGCTGACGTTTGGGAACAGGGCAGAACCTCGCTAACCGGCGCTGGTCTGCGTAGTCGCCGACTGTTCGCTCTCGCGGTCCTTGTGGGTGACGCTCAGGTAGCCGACGAGGATGATGATCAGCACGGCCAACACGATGCTGACATACCCGGTGCCGAGCCCGAGTCCGCTCAGGTTCTTCGCCTTACCAGCCCAGTCGGCGAACGAGGCGCCGAACGGTCGTGTGAGGATGTAGGCGACCCAGAAGGCGGCGATCGCGTTGAGACGGAACAGCCGATAGGCCAGACCCGGGAGGACGAACAAGAAGGCGAACATCACGCCCGAGGTGAAATAGCCCAAACCCATGGTGCTCGCGGTCATGTCACCCGCGGCAGTGCCAAGGGCGAAGGTGGTCATCACCGTGGCCCAATAGAACAGCTCACGCCGAGGGGTGTAGATGCTGTGGATCGAGAGAGTCTTCTCGCACGCGTACCAGGCCGCGAAGACGACGGCGAGAGCGCTGGCGAAGAACACCGTCGAGATGGCATACGGAATGCCGAGCCCGATGTGCACCACGTCGGCGCCCATCGTGCCGAACACCGCCACCATGGCGACCGCCAGCCAGTAGATCCATGCCACGTATCGCCGCACCAATAGCTGGAGCGTCATCGCGACGGCCAGGCCGATGGCCCCGAGGATGACCGCGATGACCGGATCGATCTCGAAGACTAGGAAGTCCGAGGTCGCCTCACCCATGGCGGTGGTCAGCACCTTGACAACCCAGAAGAGAAGAGTGATCTCCGGAACCTTTATCGCCGCCGGCGTTATGCGGCTCCAGACTTGCGCAGCGCTGCTTCGGGCGCGCAGATAGATGGCGCTCGATCGGTTGGGCCGAATCAATTCGGCCTCCGGGTCCAGCTGGAAGGGTGGGGTCGATCTGCTCATGGGTCCTTGCACTCCGCGGCGGGCCTGACTCGCCCTCGTCGCCAGACGACGCGCGCGGACACGATACTAGCGGGCAACGCAGATGAGGGTGGCGACCAGGAGGCCGTGTGCCAGGTGCTGTCGGACGATGATCCTTGCCACTGGCGACGACACGATGACCACGTCGTGTGCGGCCAGCAAAGTGACTTGAGGGCCAGCGTGACCACGGCGTTGGCGGCTGCTGCAATGGGTCGACCAGGACTCAGCGATCAGACGGGGTGCCAAGCTCGGTGAATAGGGTCAACTGCAGTCCAGCAGGTGCCTCGAGGCGGGAGTTCAGCGAGTTCCACGGTGTGATGGTGGGCCCTGCGATCACGGCCGCGCCGGCTGCCGCGAGGGTCGCGGTCATCGAGCGGGAGTCGTCCACCTCGAAGGCGAGCCTAATTTGCCCCGCCACCCGTCGGCCGACCTCGACGTCATCGACGAACGCGGCATGGCCGGGATCTGCCAGCTCGAGGGTCGCGCGTCCGGCCTCGAGGATCGTCACGCGACCACCCGGCGACGCGTAGGCAGCCCGTTCCGGGAGACCGAGGGCATCGCGGTAGAAGCGAAGCGCCGCATCGTAATCCGGAGCGGTCACGACGACGCGGAGCTCCCGCACTACGGGTGAGTTGTTCACGATTACCTCCCGGACGTGTTGTGGTCTCCGAACGACAGCCTACCGCGCGTTTGCCCAAGAAGAAAACGCTCTCGGCGAGGGCAGCGCCGACACGACGCGCGGTTAGTGGGAGTCGCGGCCGTCGCCCCCACCTGCGAAGCGAAGAGGCCTTGTCGCGACCCAGGTTCCCCTGGTCGGCTATGTAGTGCAGCCAGCCGGGCTGCCCGGCTACTTACCGATGTAGGATGGACCTCGTGCCCGCGCCGACGAAGTGTGGCCATGTCGAAGCCGCTGAACCCATGCATACGTGTTGCAGGCTCTGACGCTGTCTCAGACCTCCAGGACTGGCTAGCCTCGGACGACGCCGAGGCTAGGCGGCCAGCGGGCGCCAAAGCTAAGCGGCTGATAGCGCTCGCAAGTGAGCTCAGGCCCGCCCAGGCGCTGTTCCTTCATAGAGCCGGGCGGACATCCTTCGGGGCCTTACGACCGCTGAGCGTTTCGCAGAACATCGGACTCCCGTTCGCGGAGTCCGCGGGGTCCACCTTCCACGACGTGGTGGATGGACTCATTCAATCCCTCGAACGGTATGCGTTAGCCAGGAAGTCGAACCGCTAGGGCCCGGACAGGACGACTTGTGGGCCGGTCCGTGTCGCCCACGATGTTCGCGTCGTCGCAGCTTCCCCGGGCCCCATTGCGCCGCGCCCAGTCTGTACACTCAGGCTGCGGATAGACACGGGAGCAGGAGGGCAGGTTGCGGACGCCAGCCGAGTTCGCAGCGAAGTGGCAGGGCAGCACGCAGTCCGAGCGGGCGGCGTCGCAGGAGCACTTCATCGACCTGTGCCGGATGCTCGGCCAGCCGACGCCCAACGACGCCGACCCGACCGGCGACTGGTACGCCTTCGAGAAGGGCGCAGGGAAGGCCGAGGGTGGCGAAGGCTTCGCCGACGTCTGGATGCGCGACCACTTTGCCTGGGAGTACAAGGGCAAGCGCAAGGATCTGGCGGCGGCCTACTCACAGCTCAACGGCTACCGCGAGGCTCTAGGCAATCCGCCACTGCTGGTCGTGTGCGACCTCGCCCGCTTCGAGATCCACACCAACTTCACCAACACCGTGCCGCGGGTATACCGCTTCACCCTCGATGATCTCGCAGCCGACCCGGGCGAGCCGCTCCGCATCCTGCGATCAGTCTTCACCGATCCCGAGAGCCTGCGACCCACGCGTCTGCGCGAGGAACTGACCGAGCGTGCCGCTCAGGACTTCGCCGCTCTGGCCACGGCCCTCCGATCCCGCGGCCACCACCCGCATGCGGTCGCTCACTTCCTCGATCGCCTGCTCTTCGCCATGTTCGCCGAGGATGCGGGCATCCTGCCCAAGAACCTGATCGATCGTCTGTCGAGTGCGACCAAGGGCGACGCCTCCGCGTTCTCCGCCGCCCTGCACGATCTGTTCGGCAAGATGGCCAAAGGTGGCGGCCTCTTCGGAGTCGAGCGCATCGAGTGGTTCAATGGCGGCCTGTTTGATGACGCCGAAGTGATCGCTCTGGCGCCGGCGGAGATGGAAACGATAGGCCGGGTTTCGAAGCTCGACTGGAGCCAGATCGAGCCGGCCATCTTCGGCACACTCTTCGAGCGAGGGCTCGACCCGGACCAGCGCACCCAGCTCGGTGCCCACTACACCGACCGCGCCTCAATCCTGCGGCTCGTGGAGCCTGTCCTGATGGCGCCGCTGCGACGCGATTGGGCCGAGACTCAGGCGAAGATCACGCCGCTGGTCCTGGCCGGCCGCAAGGTGACCGCTCGCACGCCGGCCGACCAGAACCCCGAACGAATCTTCCGCGGGTTCCTCGAGCGTCTGCGCGTCATCCGCGTCCTGGACCCCGCGTGTGGCAGCGGCAACTTCCTGTACATCTCGCTCCAGCTTCTCAAAGACCTCGAGTACGAGGCCATCCAGTGGGGCTCCCTGGTGCTGCGAATCCCACAGGAGTTCCCGCAGGTTGGACCCCAGAACCTGCTCGGCATCGAGATCAACCCCTTCGCAGCCGAATTGGCCAGGGTCACGATCTGGATCGGCCAGATCCAATGGATGCTCGCGCACGGTCTTGGCCACCCCAGAGACCCGGTTCTGCAGCCGCTCAACAACATCCGGGAGAGGGACGCTCTGCTCGACATCTCCGACCCGAGCCATCCGCGCGAGGCTGAGTGGCCCCAGGCGGACGTGGTGGTCGGCAATCCGCCGTTCCTGGGCGGCAAGCTCCTGCGGACCAACCTCGGTGACAGGTACGTTGAGGCGATGTTCGAGGTCTATGACGGCCGGGTCCCCGCGGAGGCGGACCTTTGTGCCTACTGGCATGAGAAGGCGCGGGCGCAGATCGAGTCCGATCGTCTCAAGCGGGCCGGGCTACTCGCGACTCAAGGAATACGCGGCGGCGCGAACCGGCACGTCCTCGAACGAATCAAGAGGACGGGCGACGTCTTCTTCGCCTACGCCGATGAGCCCTGGGTCCTTGCCGGGGCGAACGTCCACATCAGCTTCGTCGGCCAGGACGACGGTTCTCAAGCGGAGCGGACGCTAGACGGAGCGCCAGTTGCCCACATCAATGCCGATCTGACCTCTGGCCTTGATTTGACCCAGGCCCGCCACCTGCCGGAGAACCTGGGTCTCTCTTTCATGGGCGACACTAAAGGCGGCCCCTTCGACATCGATGCCGACACCGCTCGCCGACTGCTGGCCTCGCCGAATCCCGACGGCCGTGGCAATGCCGATGTCGTTCGACCGTGGGCTAACGGGCTCGACATCACGCGCCGCCCACGCGACATGTGGATCGTCGACTTCGGGATCGACCTGGCAGAAACCGAAGCCGCGCTCTACGAGGCTCCCTTTGAGTACGTCCGCGAGCATGTTCGCCCCGAGCGCATCGGCAACAAGCGCGCCGCCTACGCTGAGCGTTGGTGGCTCCATGTCGAGGCTCGCTCGGGGATGCGCAAGGCCCTAGCTGGTCTGCCGCGCTACCTGGCGACACCCAACCTAACGAAGCATCGCCTCTTCGCATGGCTCGATGCGAAGGTCCTGCCGGATCACCAGATCATCGTCGTTGCCCGCGACGACGACTACACGTTCGGGGTCTTGCACTCCCGCGTGCATGAGGCATGGACGCGAGCCACTGGGACGCAGCTGCGGGAAGTCGAGTCGGGTTTCCGCTACACGCCGACGAGCTGCTTTGAGACCTTCCCGTTTCCGCGTCCGACCGACGCACAGCGGGAGGCGATTGCCGAGGCTGCCCGCGACCTCGATCGCCTACGGACTGGCTGGCTCAACCCGACCGGCCTTTCGCTTGCGGATCTCGCCAAGCGGACGCTCACGAATCTGTACAACGCCCGCCCCACATGGCTATCTCAGGCGCACGAGGGTCTCGATGCGGCCGTTCTCGCCGCCTACGGTTGGTCGCATGATCTCGCGGGCGACGCGCTGCTCGGCAGGCTGCTTGAGTTGAACCTGGCACGCTCTGGCGAGAACGCGGATCTGGCAGGAGCGTCGAGCGAGGTTGTAGCCCAATGAGCGCGCAGAAGATCTGGCTTTACAGGCGACGTGGCGGGGATGAGCCGCCGAGCTGGATTGGAGAACTGACTTTCGGGCCTGTTACGTACGACCATAACGGCCGGTCTGGCCTGATTCTGCCCTTCGAATACGATCCAGCTGATGGGACCGACCAGGATCGGTGGCTTCGACTGGACGTGGACATCGCGAGCCAGCGGACCCCACCTCGCCGGTTTGGGACGCCGCGGGTCGAGTGGCGAGGGATGCGGCCTCCGTCACCGGCGACTCCGGGTCCGATCGAAG
The DNA here is from genome assembly GCA_050010635.1 of Candidatus Limnocylindrales bacterium. Taxonomy (GTDB): domain Bacteria; phylum Chloroflexota; class Limnocylindria; order Limnocylindrales; family CSP1-4; genus Fen-1039. The sequence continues at coordinate 19,527 of JBEKKR010000033.1, read as the reverse complement.
TGCAATGGGTACTCCTGCCCGAGGACATCGAGCGGATCGAACTCGACCACGGCATTGGCTCCGCACCAGGCGCTCCGTGGACGTTCCGAGTTACGGTCGAGGGCCTCTCCTCCGGCCCAAACGGGGTCGTCGCTTCGATGGGCGACGGCACCCTGACCATCGCGGCATCCGACTGGGAGACGCTGGTTCATCAGATGGGCTACGGACTTGGCCCAACTGCCCGGTCCGTACTCACCCAGGTGAGCCTCGATCATGCGAGCTGGCGCGAAGCTGAGAAACGGCTAACTAAGGCCCGAGACCGCCTGCGCGCCGGGGAGGGGCGGGCCGCCCTGCGTGAGTGCCTACAGCAATTCGAGGCGTTGGCGGGCAAGTCCTACAGGGTCGAAACGTGGCGCCGACGCTGGCAGATGCCCGAGCAAAAGGAGACAGGACTCGCCGAGGCGCTCTCAGGGCATTGCACTTACTTGAACAAGGTCGGTTATCACTTGGACGCTGAAGTTGACACGACAGTCGGCGAGCGCCTGGAGATGCCGCTTGACCAGTGGGAAGCCGAGCTGGCGGTCGCCGCGTCGCACCACTACCTGGCGTACGTTCTCCGGCTCAATGCCGTGGCCACGGCGCCATCAAAACCGACAACATGAGCAGATCGTGCTCCCCGACCATTCGGCATTCATCTCCAAGAGAAGCCGCGGTGATGCTGAAGCACTACCATTCACAGAGATAGCTTCGTTGAGTTAGGAGAGGCCGTGGCTCGTATCAAGTTCGTGTCGGCAAGTGATCTTGTCTCACCCAAGCCGAAGGAGCGTCAGCCATCGCCGCGTCAGCTCGCGGCCATGAAGCGCGAGTCGGAATACGAGAAGGCCATCGCCAAACTGACCAGCGGCAAGGTCGCGGTCTTCGAACCGACCGACGAGAAGGTCTCAATCCTGCGCACTTCTCTCGCTCGCGTCATCGCCCGCAACGAACGCTCGAGTGATTTGCACTACGCGATCAAGGGCGGAGTCGCCTACGTCGGGTTGGAGCCCATTCCAGGCGCTCGTGGCGGACGCAAGAAGAAGGCCTGATCCCAGGCGGATCCACTCGCTCGAAGGCTCGACGATGCATGTCCGCGGCCGCCCACGCGCGCTCGTGGCGTGGAGCAGCGGGAAGGACTCGGCCTACGCGCTGCACGAGGTCCGACGGGCCGGCGACCTCGAGATGGTAGGTCTGCTCACGACGGTCACACACACGTTCGAGCGCGTGGCAATGCATGGCGTTCGCGAGGCCCTGCTCCAGGCACAGGCAGCTTCGATCGGCCTGCCGCTCGCCCGGGTGGAGATCCCGTATCCGTGCCCTAACGAGGTGTACGAGCAGGCCATGGCAGAGGCCCTCGCATCCGCTGCCGCACGCGGTGTGACTCACGTCGTGTTCGGGGATCTCTTCCTGACAGACGTCCGCGCCTACCGAGAAGCACAGCTGGCCCCGGCCGGCTTCACCAGCGTGTTCCCGCTGTGGGGACGCGACACGGCATCGCTCGCCCGCGAGATGATCGCGGCGGGACTCGAGGCCCGGCTCGTCTGTGTCGACCCGTCCCGCCTGGACCGCTCCTTCGCGGGTCGGGATTTCGATGCTGAGCTGCTCGCGGCGCTCCCGGCCGACGTCGACCCGTGCGGCGAGAATGGCGAGTTCCATACCTTTGTGGCTGACGGGCCCATGTTCGCCCATCCGCTCCGGGTGAGGACCGGGGTCATCGTAGACCGCGACGGCTTCGTGTTCGCCGACCTCGTTGGGCCTTGACCCACTCGGGGTGGTTGGCCGAGTCAGCCATGGTCGAGCACGCGAGCCGACGGGCGTAACAGCGAGGGCGTGCCCATAGGCCCGCAACGGCCACCGCAAGACAGGCGTCCTGCGGGGCGATCAGCCACGATCCAGCGATCGTGGCGTCAATCATGGGCCGGTGGTGTGCCTAGACTTGAGGGCGGCGCCAAGGCCGCGGCGTGACCTCGGGGCTCACGCCTGACCGCGGCAGCCGTATGAGTCTGTCGTGCGAGAGGCATTCGGACGCCCTCGATCGGCAGGGGTCGACCCAGCAGGTAACCCTGGCCCAGCGGGATGGCAAGGAGACGCAAGACGGCGAGCTCAAGGTCGGTCTCGATGCCCTCGGCGATCAGCCGGCAGCCGGTCGAGGTAGCGAAGTGACGCAGACCGACGATCATGGCCTGACGCGCCTCATCGGACTCGAGGTCGGCGACGAGCCACCGATCGAGCTTCACGAACGCCGGGTGAAGTTCGAGGATGTGGCGCAGGCTGGCGAACCCGACACCCGCGTCATCGACGGCTAGCTTTACCTTCGGTCCGAGGGCGTCCATCGCCGCCCGGAACGCCGGGTAGTCGGCGATGGCCGTGTGTTCGGTAACCTCCAGCACGAGGCGTCGGCGGCTTCCGGCGAGGAGGGTGCGAAGCGGCTCTCCCGCCATGATGAGATCGGGCGACGCGTTCAGGTTGAGCCACACCGCCCCTGGCAAGGCCTCCGCGGCCGCGAGGGCGGCCCGGATCGTGACGGTCTCCAGCTCGACCCCGAGGCCGACGGCGGTCGCCTCGGCGAATATGAGCTCCGGATTGGCACCGTCGTTGAAGCGCGTCAGCGCCTCGTAGCCGACGATCGCATTGCGCTTGAGATTGACGATCGGCTGGAAGACCGGCCCGAAGGCTCGGTTGGCGATGATGCCCGAGATGTGGTCGCGGCCCCGTCTCGCCTCGGTCCGCTCGGCCACGTCGCGGCCGATGAGTGCCCCGGCCAGGTCCGCGGCCTCGACGAGGGCGGGCAGCGCCTCGGCGACGGCGACCTCCTCGACTGATCCCTTGGCGCAGATGAGTAGTAGCCCGATGAGCTGCTGCTCGTGTCGCACGGGCGCGTACGCAACCGCGTGGACGCCGAGGCCGTTCAGGAGTTGGTTGTACGGGTGCCAGGGCCGGTTCACCCACGGCTCGATCCAGGGGCCTTCGGCGGCCCGCTCGAGGAGATGCCGGCTGCGCTGGAACGGGAGCCGTCGCAGCAGCGGGTCGGGCCGGCCCGCGACGACGAAGCCGATCGGCCACGCGCGTCCATCGAGTTCGAAGAGGAAGAGACCTGCGGCCCTGACGCCGGTGAGGGTCACGACCCGACGGCAGATCGCCTGCGCGGTCGCCTCCGGCGTGTCGCCCCGGCTCAGGCCTCGGATGGTTTCCGCGATGAGCGCCCGCTCCCGGGCGAGCCGGGTCGAGCGCTGCTCAAGCTCTCGCTCATGCGTCACGTCGCGCTTGACGGCCACGTAGCTCGTGATCGCGCCCGAGGCGTCCCGGATTGGCGAGATGACGGTCTCCTCGGTGAAGAGCCTGCCGTCCTTGCGCCGATTGACAAGGTCGGCCCGCCAGGGCAAGCCGTTCGTGAGAGCGGCCCACATCGCCGCGTAGAACGAGAGCGGCTGGAGGCCGCTCTTGAGGAGGCTTGGGTTCTGGCCGATGACCTCGTCGCGGGTATAGCCGGTCACCCGCTCGAAGGCGGGATTGACGTAGGTGATCCGGGCGTCAGCGTCTGTGATGATGATTGACTCGACCACCTGCTCGATGCCAGAGGCGAGCCGATCGCGCTCGGACCGCTCGCGGAGCGTCCGGATGCCGAAGGCGAGGTCACCGGACAGCTCCACGAGGATCTCGGTCTCGGTGTCGCCGAATGCGTCTGGCTCCGGCGCGTAGACCATGAGGGCGCCGAACGCGACGTCGTCCTTGAGCAGGGGTAGGCTGAGCGACGACGCTAGATGATGCCCGGCGGCGGTAGCGCGCCACGGCTCGTAGCTCGGCTCCGCGACGAGGTCGCGCGCCAGGCTGACGCGGCCGGTCCGGATCGCCGTCCCGCCCGGGCCGCGCCCGAGCTCATCGTCGCCCCATGTCACCGAGATCTCGTCGAGATACGGTGCGGCCTCGCCGTAGCGGGCCACGGGTCGGACGGTCTTTCGCTCGTCGTCCTCGGCGAAGCCGACCCACGCGAGCGAGTAGCCGGCCAGGCCCACGGCGATGCGGCAGATCGCGTCGAGTAGCTCCTGTTCGTCCGTGGCGCGAGTCAGGGCCCGATGGCACTCGATGAGCGCGGTGCGGGCGCGGTTGATGCGGCGGGCGCGCTCCGCTTCATCAAGCTGAGTGTCGATGTCCCCGACCGTGCCGCGCCATTGGACGCCGCCGGCCTCGCCCTTCTTCACGCCCACACTCCAGTCGGGAGGTTACGTCCACGCCTCGGTGGACTGGGTGGAGACCTCACCGACCACCACTTTGCCGTTCGTGGGGACCCACCTTGTAGCGGTATGTGCTGCCGAGCCGCACCAGTAAGCGCGCGCCGTTGCCGGTCTACTGTAGGTCGTTTGTACTAGCCTAGGGGACCGGAGGTCCAGTCCCATTTGACGAGGAGATCACCGGCACCGAAAGGGCCGAGCCTCGTTTCGGTACGGCGGGTCGGGCCGCGTAGGTCCCGCGGACGCACCCATCTTCTCGGCCAACCGGAGCATCCGGTAGGCGGTCGACGGCGTGACCCCATGATGTCCCAGCAATCCGATTCCACGAGAGGCAGGGCACACCAGGCTCTCCCGGTTCTCAGGGCGGTTCAGTTCTAGGCCCCGTGGGCTGGTTAGCGCGGAGGGCGCTGGAGCCTCGCTCAGCCCAAGCGCAGACGCCGGCTCCCTTCACCCCCACCGGACGGAATCTGGCAAGTCGAGAGTATCGACCACCCAGCGCACGGCCTCGTCTAGGTCGATGCTCTCGAAGTTCGTCGTGTCTACCTTGAGCACGGGCGAGATCCAGCGGAGACGCCCTGACATTGCTCTCGTTAGGTCTGCCGACGCAGCAGTGCGTAGCGTGAGCGACGCCCTCCCACGAGGTGCAGGGTTCGTTCTGAAGGCGGGTGGCTCGGCGCAGCAGAGCCTCGTTCGCGATGGCCTGGCATTCAAGTGCCCCGCTTCGGAGCGAGCGGACCAGGCATGGCCTCATAGGGTCTCTATGTCCTGCGGCGGGCGGCCGAAACCGACGGTGGACTTGCGCTCAGACCAGAGTTGAGTGACGAATCGGGCCTCGATGGCTCAAGGAGGCTCGTCTGGGCTTGGCCCGACTCGGAGGCGCCTCGTGTTTCGGCTCGGCTCCTCGGCGGGACGCCGTAGTCTCTTGAGGGTCGGGGTCGGTGCCGCGGACCGGTTGGACCTCTCGCCCAGGGCGCTAACGGCGGCTCAGGCGCTCCTCGGCCTCTGCCACGAGCTGCGACAGCGGGACCGACAAAGCGCGGGCGATGCGCAGTGAGTTCACCAACCCGAGGTTCCTCGCACCTCGCTCGATGTCGGCGACGTAACTCCGGTAGAGCGGAATCTCGTCGGCAAACGCCTCTTGTGAGAGTCCCCGCTCTTTGCGCCGTGCGCGAATGGCGTCTCCGAAGGCTCGCAGGAACTCACGGGCGTCGTCGGGCGGCATGCCGAGAAGCGAACGGCAGTGTCGACTCTGAGTCCACCTGATTGCAGTGACAATTCCTCGGCGGAAGAGGTAACGTCACAGCCCGGTAGCGTTGCCGGGCTCGGGGGGCTTCGCTGAAACCGTCGGGACTACTTGCTGGGTCCGCTCGGCGTCGTAGGCCGCTCGCGCCGATGGATTCCCAAGCACTGCCCAGGCGGCGTTGAACTCGACCATGTGCCGCACATCGCCGCCCGCGTCGGGGTGGTACTTGCGAGCGAGCGCGTGGTAGGCAGCGCGGATGACTTCGGTCTCCGCGAGCGGGTTACCTGAAGCTTCTTGTAGAGATCGTCCATGGCCAGAACTCAGCCTCGCGTGGAGCGCACGGCTACACCGTGGGGATCGCCGAGCGCCTAGCGCGGCGGCCCAGCGCGTGCACCGTCTCCAGCACTAGAAGAGCGAGTGTCCCGACGAGCAAGGTGGCAAGAGCCAGACGGCTCGCCGGCGTCGCCATCAGATCGCCGCCCGCGTCGCTGGCGAGCTCGCTAACAGAGACAGCGCTCAGAACGGTGCTAGCACGGCTGATACGACCATCGAGATTGCAAGAAGACCACGGCTTCGAATTAGGTCCATTCCCTCGTCCACGGTGCGGTAGCCATCCGGCGGCGGCAAACCGAGTACAGGTCGCCGCCCGGAAGCGCTCGGTCATGGCTGCCTTCTAAGTCAACTGCGGACACGGGGACTGTTCAACTCCAGTTGACGTCGTACCTGCAGCTCATTTGGACTGGGTATTGGTTGCGCGGTCGCGTCATCCGTTCTGCGGACGATATTGCGGGCAATCGCGATCCAGCCATGCGCCCGATAAACCCACGACGCCGAGGAATGCCAAACCCGACCCTTCGACGTCTCGCCCTAGGTTTGTGGCGCAGGTGCAGCCGCGGCGCACGCGCTATCCGGGATCCCGGCACCGCGCTTACGTTGGGGGGCGATCATCCCGGCAACTCGTTAGGGGTTGACTGGGCTCGCGAGCATTTCGCGCGCGCAGAACTCCGCCCACGAGTCGTCCCGCGGCTCGCGCCGATACCGATCGTCGAGGCGCTCAAGTGTCTCGGTCAACTCGGTGATGCCCGGCGATCGGCCAAGAGCTTCTGCCAGTCCAGGCCAGCCGAGCAGACGCCAGGCGTAGAAGCGCGCCCACCCTGGGAGCCGGCCGTGGGACGGCCCGCCACCGTAGCTCTGCTCGGCCTTTTCAAGAATCGAGGCCACCGTCTGAATACTCTCATCCACGGGAATCTCCTTCTGACCATGTCGGTCCGACGGCTCGCTGGCCGGAGTCGCTTATTCGACTATCTGGCCAATGCATCCGCTGATCCTTTCGAGCACCCGGACGGCGAGCTTCGCCACTCGCCTGTTACGTCTCGGGCGTGACGACGACATCTAGGGCGCAAACCGGCCTACTCATCGCGGCTGGCCCCTGGCGGATCGCGACCTCGTTGCGCGGCCGTTGGCACCCGGGAGTCGGATCACACCTACTATGGCCGTGATTGCCCCCAGAGGGAGCACATAGAGACCGATGCCGAGCCCGGCAATGGCCTTGCCGGCGGTTAGGGCATTGAACGCGGTCGTCGAGGTGTGCAGCTCGTTGGCATCGAGGAGGAACACCCCGAGGATGATGATGCTCGCGAGCACAAGCATCCCGCGCCAATAGCCCGATGCTCTTCGTCTCAACGCCAACACCCCTCCAGCAGCCACGGCCAGGCCAAGAGCTAGGCTCACCGCGGCGTCGCTCGTCTCAAGCCCTCCGCGGTTGACCACCCCGACCGAGCTTGACACCGTCTCCCAGGGAAGGACTGACCCAGCGATCGCAAGAAGGCCGCCTAGGATCACGAGCGCGGCCGGGATCCGAGGCCCCGACACGGCACTAGCTGCTGGCTGAGGCGGCCGCGCTGGGCTGACGCCCACGGCGCAGCTGAGCATTGCGAACGTCGGCCTCTTCATATGGTTCCTCGGGCAAGATGAGCCAATCGCGGAAAGAAATGTCGGAGCGCCTCCAGAGCGCCGTCGCCTACCACGAGCGACGCAGCGGCACGAACCTCCGATGGGGCCCAAGCCATGGCGGCGGACCTGCCGGCTGCGGCTAACATCTCGAGATCGTTGCGTCCGTCGCCGATTGCGGCAACTTCGGCCATATCGATCCCAAGGTGGGACGCCAACGCGACGAGGGCGGAGCCTTTGCTGACCCCGTGGGCGAGGATCTCGACTGCGTCCTCGTCACCCCACGTAATCGAAAACCGGCTCCCGAACTCACGCTCGACGGCGGCACGGGCGGTTTGATGCAGCCCCTCCGGTGTGAACACGAACGTGCGGAGGGCGCCGTCGCCGGCCAGCTCCGCGATGGACGCGACTTCTCGGATATGTCCTCGCTCCAGAAAGCGTCTCGGAACGGGACTGGCCAGCCCGGGCGTCAGCTGCTGCAACCGATACTCGAATGGGGAACAGACGACGCAGTCGAGGCCGAGTGAGCGGGCGAACTCCACCTGCTCAGATACTCTCGAAGCCGACATCGTATAAGCCTTCATGATCGCTCCGGACAGCGGCGAGACCACGAGCGCGCCCTGCATCGTGATTTGCGGCCCCAGCAGCCCAAGATCCTCGCAGAGGTCACGGATGCCCCAGGGAGAGCGACCCGTGGCAAGTACGACCTCAATGCCGAGCGCCCGCAGGTCAAGGAGCGCCTTGCGGGTCTCCTCCGATAGCCGTGCACCTGTGGTGATCAGGGTGCCGTCGACGTCGCACGCGAGCAGCCGCACCCCCACGTGCCCTGTCACTCCGGCAGCAAGCGCGTTGTGGCCACGGATCTGGCAGCACCGGGCAGGGTCCGACTCGCGTGGAAGCGATAGCGGTCGGCTCGATACGTCGTTCGACCGAAGTGGATAGGCCTGCCCTCGGCATCGAAGGTGGTTCCCACCGTAACGAGCACTGGCGCTCCGGGCGTGACTCCGAGGGCCCTGGCGATGTCGGGGTCCGCGGCGGCGGCCTCGACTGCATAGTCCGCCCGAGTCGGCGCACACCCATAGCGCTCGGCGAGAACCGAAAAGAGCGAAGCATGCACAAAGTCGACCTCGAGAAGTCCCGGGGCGTGGGCATGGGGCACCAGGCTGTAATCAACAGCCGTAGGGATCCCGTCGAGGAGGCGGAGACGGAGGAGTTCGACGAGCTCGGCGCCCGGCGCGACCCGGAAAACCTCTGCCTCGTCGAGGGTGGCGGCTCTGAGGCCTGCGGAGAGAATCGTCGAGGTTGCTCCAAGGCCCCGTTCGTGGGCCGTTTCCGTGAAGCCCTGCAACGCGTTAGTCGGTCCTTCAATGACCTTCGGCTTCACGAACCAGGCGTGACCAGCGGCCGCCTCTATAAGGCCGGATCGGGCGAGCTCCTGAAGGCCTCGTCGAACCGTGACGCGGCTCAAACCCAGCTGCTGTGCGAGGTCACGTTCTGAGGAGAGCCGGCTTCCGGGCTGCAGCTGTCCCTTTTCGATGGCATTGGCGATGTGGTCGGAGACCTGCAAGTACAACAAGGATTCGCGGGGTTCGTTGGCGGTGGCATCCAATGCGCGAGGTCCTCCCGACGCAGACCAGCGGCCTGGAGTGGCGCGCTTGTGCCATTCTACACCAGGCCACAAGGATCGCTGGTATCAGATGATAAGGCCATCTAGTTACCAGAATGGGCCGGTGGTATTGACATGGCGCATCCGCTGGTCTACGGTGCACAACCAGGCGCCCGAGGATGGCCCACTGGCATCGACGGTGAGGGTAGCGGTCGCGTTGTCACCACGATCCGCCGCCCTGATCGCTCTGAACGGACGCCGATCGGCTTGATCGCATGTCGGGAGCGAAGAGATGAAGTTCGGGATCATCGGCGGCGGCAGCACTTACACGCCCGAGCTCGTGCGCGAGCTCTGCCGGCATCCTCGGTTGCACGCCACCGGGATCGCCCTCATGGACATCGATGGGCAGCGGCTCGACATCGTTGGCAACTTCATCCGCAGGGTCATCGAGCCTGAGTTTCCCGATGTCGAGATAACTCTCACCGAAGATCGCGCCGAGGCGATCACCGGCGCCTCCTACGTGATCTCGTCGATTCGCCCAGGTGGCAATGAACAGAGACTGCTCGACGAGCAGATCCCGTTTGATATGGGCCTCTACCCCTCCGAAACCCATGGTCCGGGCGGCTTCGCCTTCGCCCTGCGAGTCATTCCGCCGATGGTGGAGATCGCCCAGGACGTGGCCCGGTACGCACCCGATGCCTGGCTCATAAACGTGACCAACCCCACGGGCATGGTCAGCCAGGCCGTGCTGCAGAACACTCATGCCAAGTCTGTCGGGGTGTGCCACGCGGGCATCACGATCCTGCCCCACATTGCCGCAGTCCTGGGTGTGCCGGTCGAGCGAGTCAGCGTCCGCTATACCGGGCTCAACCACCTCGGCTGGATCCTCGGTGTCTTCATCGACGGGAAAGAACTCGCGCGAGACAAGGTCGCCGAGGTCTTCGCCCAGGAGGCGGACCGGCTTGGCCGGAGCATCGAATTCATCGGGGACCCCGATCTCTATCGCCTGTGGCGGTGGCCCCTTTGGTCGCTCGATTACCGTGCCACGACGTACACCTGGCAACGCCAGACTCGCGAGTACCAGAAGAAAGGCAAGATCCGGGCGCACGAGGTCCTCGAGATCGAGAAGACGATGCTCGAGGTGATGAGCCGGAGTTCGTCGCTCGAGGAGCTCATTCACGCGACGCCAGGCCGCGGTGGGTCTCGCGTCGAGCAGGGCCGGATGTATGGGCCATCCGGCTACACGCCCGGCGTACTCACCACGATCGACAGCCTCGAAAACGACGGCAACACCCTCATGGCGCTCAACGTTCGCAACGGCGGGGCAATCAGTGACCTTCCCGACGACGTGGCGGTCGAGACTTCCGTCCTCGTCCGGCGTGACACGATCTGGCCTCTCGCCGTCGGGCATCTTCCGCCGGAGATCCGCGGGACCGTTCAGATCCACAAGGCCTACGAAACGCTCACGATCGAGGCGGCCCTCACCGGGTCGTATGAGGCGGCGCTGAAGGCCCTCACAATCCACCCGATGGTCGGCAACTACGACGTTGCCCGCGAACTGCTCGACAAGTACCTCGAGGCGCATCGAGCGTTCTTGCCCTTCTGGTCGACGACGCCCGTTGGATCGGTGATGGTGCAATAAGCATTTGGGCGGGTCGACGGACCAGTGACCAGCTTACCCATCGAGCGCTGGAGATTACCGATGACGGCCGAACTAACCGCGACTTATCACATGCAAGAGCAGATCAGGGCTACCGGCTCCTCGGTCCGCCTGTCGCTCGAACCAGCATTCCGGGCCGTGGTCGCCGAGGCAGCCCAACGAATGGTCTCTGCCGGCAGAGAACGCTATTACGCGACCGGGTGCGGGACTTCATTTCACGCCGCGACGCATGCGAGATACCTCTTCCGCGCCATTGCAGGGATCGATGTTACGACGATCGGGACGTCCGACCTTGTGCAATGCCCGCCAGTCGGACTCGATCGATCACTGCTTCTTGTCTACTCACACTCCGGCGTTTCGAAGGCGACCGTTGACGCGGCAGGTGCAGCCTCGACCGCGGTGACGGTTGCGATCGTCAACGTCCCAGGCACTCCGCTTACCGAGGTCGTCGACCACACCGTCGTCGTCCCGGGAGGGAGGGACACGGCACTCGCCAAAAGCCGGAGTTTCACCGTAACGATGCTGTCGAACACCCTCCTGGCGCTGGAGCTCGGCAGCCGCACGGGGTGCCTCACCACCGCCGGCCGGCAGCGATGGGAAGACCTGCTCTCCGAAGTGCCCGCGGCAATCGACGAGGCCGTAGCGATTGAGGATGAAATAAGGGCCTACGTCCGGGGGGCGACGGACATCGGCTACTGGTTCTTCGTCGGCTCGAATGTGAACTCTGTCATGGCAATGGAGGCTGCTCTCAAGCTCAAGGAGACCAGCTATGTCATGGCTGAGGGATTCGAGACGGAAGAGGCTGGCCATGGCCGGCTACAGCCCGTCGACGAGCGTTCGATGGTTGTCGCCTTCGCGACCGACCCCTCGGCGGACAGGCGACTCGTCGACATCCTGGAAGCATCGAAGGCGATCGGAGCGCGGATCACGGTCGTCGCACCTTATGCGGAGACCACGCTCGCTCCGCTCGCAGATGACCTCATCCGCGTGCCGGAGATGCCTGATCCACTGCTGTCCCCGCTCGTGAACATTGTTCCGGCGCAGATCCTGGCGTGCGAACTCGCCGTAGCGCTCGGCTACAACCCCGATCTGATCCGCACCGACCAGCCACGCTACGGCCGGGCTAACGGGATCGTATTCCCTCCCGGGACGCACTGAAGCATGAAGGAGATCGCAGTGCCTCCGATCCGGGTCCTGATTATCTGCTCGATGGGGTTCTCGTCGAGCCTGATAGAACAAAACGTCCTACGTGAAGCGAAGACACGTGGCATAGCGCTCGAGTTCCTGGCCGTGGGGACTGGCAGTATCGAGTCGGTGATCCAGGATTTCGGTCCCCACACCATCCTCCTAGCCCCGCAAGCGACATATCTCAAGAGCGCTGTCGCCCAGGCCTGCGAGCGTCTCGCGATCACCTACACGGTCATTGACTACTTTACCTATGCCACTGCAGATGGAAGGAAGGTGCTGGATACGATCATCGCGACGACAGGCCCGATTGTGACGAGATAACTGCTAGGTTTCACCGACTTCCGCGAGGTGACGCGCGTATTCGCGGTGGCGGAATCGTTAGGAGCGGAGAACTCAGATGAATCGGTTTGCGAAATGGATGGAGGACGTGTTGGCGCCTCCGTTCCAACGACTCGCTGGCCAGCGCCACATGCGATCGGTTCGCGACGGGGTGGTTTCGACCATACCGTTCATCATCGTCGGTGCGTTCTTCCTTCTCGCCGCGTTTCTTCCCATTGGCGACGGCGACTATTGGCAGAAATTCCTCGGGCCCTGGTATGGCTGGTTCCTGACTGCGTATGGGATGACCTTCGGCCTCGCAGCGATAATGGCCGCGTTCATGATCGGCTATACGCTCGCCATGAGTTACGGGGTCAGCGGTCCGCACGCCGGCATGCTCTCCATAATGGCCTTCCTGCTGTTCAATCCGGCGACCGACGGCAAGATCCCGACGGACTTCCTCGGGCCCCAGGGATACTTCGTCGCGATCGTTTCCGCCATCTTTGCGGTCGAGGTCTACCGCGTTCTGATTCAGCACCAGATCACGATCAAGATGCCCGCGGGCGTCCCACCTTCGGTAGGTGGATCGTTCGCCGCGCTGATCCCGGCAGCGGTCGTTGCCATAGTCGTATGGTTCATCCGGGAACCGCTGGGCTTCGATCCCAACGCCGCAGTCTCCACGCTGATGAAACCCTTCGTGGTAGCTGTTGACAGTTATCCTGGCGTCGTCGCCTACATGCTCGTCTGGAACTTCCCGTGGCTGCTGGGTGTCCACGGAATGATCATCGACTCCGTGGCGGATCCGATCACTCTGGGCATGCTCGCTGGGAACGCCGCTGCGCAGACCGCCGGTACCGAACTGCCGCACATCGTCACGAAGAACTTCTACACGATCTTTGCGATGACGGGCGGCTCCGGCTGCACTCTCGCACTCGTGTTCATGCTGCTTCGCGCGAAGTCTGCTCGTATGCGGACCATTGGCCGCATCGAGCTGCCGTTGGCCATCTTCCAGATCAACGAGCCCATCATTTTCGGTCTGCCGGTCGTGCTCAACCCGATCATGATGATCCCGTTCATGCTTGCCCCGATCGCGGTCGCGACCGTCAGCTACTTCGCCTTCTGGGCTGGTTTCGTCCACAAGACCTTCATCATGGTTCCGTGGGCGATCCCCAATCCAATCGCTGCATATCTTTCGACTGGCGGCGACTGGAAGGCCATAATCGTCAGCCTTGTCAACATCGGTGTTGCCGGGCTTGTCTGGTACCCGTTCTTCAAGATCTACGACAAGCAGCTCACCGGTGAAGAAAGGGCGGCGGACGAGGCGGAACAAGAGGAGCAGAGACGGCTCGCGCCTGCCCCGCAGGTGACGCCGGTGCCGGCCTGATCTCGAGCCATTCTCCGTACGACATGCTGGGGCACGCTGCCTCCTCCTTCGGCGCGTGCCCCAGATCCCCAGGTGGAGCGATTTCCATGGATATGAATGCGATCTACGTCGAGATGATCGCCGGAGGCGGTAGCGCCAAGTCATCGGTCTATGAGGCCCTCGACGCGTGCATCAGTGGCGACAATGCAAGGGCTCAGGCCTGCCTTCTCGAAGCCGACGGGTGGTTGGATCGCGCGCATAAGGCGCAAGCCGAAGTCCTCCAGCTGTGGGCCGCGACCCTGTCGGAAGACACGGGTCAGCCGGGCTCGTCCGGTGCCGGTGGGAGTGCAAGTCTCGACTTCAGCAGCCCACTTCTGATGCACGCCCAGGATCTCATCATGACCGCGATGAGCGAGCGGGCACTCGCCGAACGGATCATCAAGCTCGCGACGCGGCTTCCAGCGGCCGACCGCTAGCGTTTGTCGTCGCCAGGTTCCGAGGAGGGACGATGGAATTCGGCCTTGTTCTACCCACGATGGCTGCTGGCGCATCCCGCGAAGGGATCGACGCTGCCGCGGAGACTGCGTCGCGGCTCGGATGGGGATCGGTCTGGGTTAGCGACCATGTCCTTGTTCCCCACGCCGCAGCGGCCGAGTTCGGCACCGTATTCGAAGCCCTTACGACGCTGGCGTTCATCGGGGCTCGATACGCCGATCTTCGACTCGGGACGAGTGTTCTCGTCGCCCCTCAACGCGATGCGATCATGCTGGCCAAGGAGCTCGCGACCTTGGATGCCCTCACCGGTGGCAGGTTGATCGTCGCGGTCGGCGTCGGCAACGACCCAGACGAGTACCTCAACCTCGGGCACGCGGAGAGATTCGTTGTGCGCGGGGCCTACCTCGACGAGACGATTCGCCTCTGGCGCCACCTGTGGTCGGGGAGCGAGGCCCCGTTCCATGGGGAGTTCCATGAACTCATGGACTTCACGTTCGGTCCTTTGCCCGCGAACAAGGAGCACATTCCCGTTCTGATTGGCGGGAAGAGCGAGCGGGCTTTCGAGCGGGCGGGGCTGCTCGGTGACGGGTACCACTCTGGCCAGATCGGTCCGTCCGAGTTCGGGCGGCGGGCCCTCCTCGTGCAGGCCGTCGCCAGCAAGGCAGGGCGCCCCAGGCCTCAGCTGTCCGCCCGGGTCGGTGTGCGCTTCGGACCGTCCCCCGCCAGCGGCCGCTACCGGCTCGCCGGCGACCCCGCACAGATGCTTGGCGACGTCCACGCGTTCGCCGCGGCCGGCTGCCAGCAGCTCGTGGTCGCCTTTGGTGAAAACGAGCCGGACCGTGTCGTGGCGGCAGTCGAGCGCTTCCACGAGGAGGTCGTGGAGCCCAGCAAGCAACGAACCACAGCCGCTCTGTCGGCCGAGCCAGTGGTTTTCGGAGAGTCCCGATGAGCACGAATCTTCCCCTTGGTGTGGTCCGGGGCCTGGATGCCTGCGCGCTCCCCTCCGGCAAGTTCGTGCTCTTGTCGATCGACGTGCGCCAGCGCCTGCGCGCCGAACTCAATCCAACGGATCCGAATGCCGTCAGCGCAGCGGAGATGATCGAGTTCAAGCGAACCGTCGTACGGTCCCTGGGCCCAGTCGTCACGGGATCGCTGCTCGATCCCGAAATGGGAGCCGGGCACTGCCTTATCGACGCCACGCAACCCGGGCAGCGAGGCCTGGTCGTGGCGCTCGAGGAGACCGGGTACGTCGGGCCGGCCACTGATCGTCTCAGCAGACAGCTCGAGGGCTGGAGCGTAGAGAAGGCGAAGCGCATGGGGGCATCCGCCGCCAAGCTCCTCGTCTACTACCACGCGGACGCGGCGAGCGCAAGCCTTCAGGAGAGCTTCCTCGAGCGTGTGGCCGCCGAGTGCCTGCGCAGCGAGCTCCCTCTGTTTGTCGAGACGCTGGTGTTCTCACCGCAAACCGGCGGGAACCTCACCGGGCAGTTGCGCACGGAGGCCATCATCGAGGCTGCTCGTCGCCTATCCGCCGTTGGGGGCGACGTGTATATGGCTCAGTTCCCGGGGGATCCGGCGCTCGGAGACGGAGCCGCTTCGGCCGAAGCCTGCGCGGCGCTCAATGAAGCTTGCTCGAAGCCGTGGTTGCTGCTTGCCGGTCCGGCCGATTTCGGGACCTACGTTTGCCAGGCCGAGCTTGCCGCCACGGCGGGAGCCAGCGGCATCCTGGCGGGGAAGACGGTCTGGGGTGACGCGCTCACGCTCGGGCCGGTCGCCAGGACCGAGTTCCTCGGGACAACGGGTTGTGAACGTGTGCGCCAACTGACCGACCTCGTCGAGGGCCGCGCGACACCGTGGAGGACCCCAGCTGCCGGCGCGCTTGTGGGCTCGCTCGCCGAAGGTTGGTATCGTGATTACTGACAGTCCGCCTTCTCGGGTCTCGGCCCTCCATTCGCGGTGAGCACCGGCACCGCCGTCTGGATTGGCCGGCTCTCTGCCCTGCTGGCGGCGATCCTTCTCGCGACCTCATACGTCGCCACGGCGTTTGCTCTGCGCTCGTTCACGCCGATGGCGGCAGCGGCCTGGCGGGGGCTGCTGTCCACGTGCGTCCTTGTTCCGTTGACCGTGCTCGAGTTGCGGGGCAGGCGCAACGTCTTCCGCCTCGCCGTCCTGTGGCGGCTGGCGGTGCTAGGCGTGTTGGGTGGTCTGGGGCTCGTCATCGGGATGAACCTCGCGATTGCATCGGCGGGTGCGACTGTCGCCTCGTTCTGCATCGCGCTGGCGTCGGTTTTCGCAACGCTCATCGCGCCGCTCGTCCTGCCGGAAAGACTTCGGCCCATGGCGCTGTTTGGCTTCGTGATAGCAGTGCTCGGGACAGCGCTGATGACGGGGCTGGCCGGGTCGGTCCCGGGGGCTTCACCGCTCGGCGTCGCCGCCGGGCTCTTCGGAGGGGTGTGCTTCGCCCTATTCCTGGTCCTGGCGAGGCGCTGGTCGGGTCGGTTCGGCCTCACGAACTGTCTCGTTGCGCTCGCCAACGCGGCCACGATCGCGATCGGATTGGTCGCCTTCGAGCTCCTGATCGAGCCGCGAGCGATGTGGCCTGGCGGAATTCGGCTCGACGCAGCTATGGGCCTCGGGTGGCTGGTGCTCGGGCCGGGAGTTGCAGCTCAGATGCTGCTTGTTGCCGGTAGCCGTCGGCTCGAAGTGGCGTCATCGGCGGCGATCCTCCTGGTCAAGCCAGTGGCCACGGCAGTCATTGCGCTGCTGCTGCTGGGCGAACTGCTGCAGCCCATCCAGGCGCTCGGAGGCGTGATCGTGCTGGTCGGGATTGCTCTGGCCGAGCATCGAGCCTTTGGCCCCTTCGCGGGCGCGGCCGGGACGCCGGCTGGCCTCGATATGCTCGGTCCGGGAGCCAGTTTGCCGGATCTGCCGAAATGAACAGGTTGAGCGGGCCGTCGCGACATTTGGGGGTGCCAGGCCGGCGCCTGGAAGGAACTGAAAGGACGAGGTGCACCGGCGATGAAAACGATCGAACTCGAAATCCGCAACCCAACCGGGTTGCACGCGCGGCCGGCCGCCGTCTTCGTCAAGACAGCCCTCGGCTTCAGATCGCGGATCGCGCTGCAGAATGTAACCCTGGGCATATCCCCGAGAGACGCCAAGAGCATCCTGTCTGTCCTGGCCAGTGGCGTCGCAAGGGGCCACCTCATCCGGCTCTCGGCCGAGGGCGAGGACGAGGAGGCGGCCGTCCTGACTCTGAGCGAGCTGGTTGCCAGCGGCATCGGCGAGTCGGTCGAGTGACGCGCCATAAGGCTCTTCAGGTGGACGGCATCGCGGCCGCGCCGGGTATCGTCGTCGGCCCGATCTGGCGCTATCGCCCGCCACCGGTCGAGGCCGCTGAAGCAGCGGGCGGGACCAAACCGAATGGACATCCCGCCGGCGGAGCGGACGGCGCCGCGCTACGACTCCTGGCGGCCAGCGAAGAGGCAGCACGGCAGCTGGAAGAGCTGGCGGCCCGGGTTCGCAAACTCGGCCACGCACAGGAGTCCGATATCTTCGAGGCCCAGGCGCTGATGGCCGCTGACGTAGCCCTGTTGGACGAAGCTACCCAACGCATCATGGCAGGCGAGGATCCGATATCGGCCGTGCAGGCCGCGGCCGAGGTCGTCGCGGCAATTCTGGCCGCCCTCGACGACGAGTTGCTTGCCGCCCGGGCCGCCGATGTGCGCGATGTCGGTGCGAGGATCGCTCGCATCCTGTAGGGCGACGAGCTGGAACTGCCGCAAGTCCCATCGATCGCGTTCGCGGACGATCTACCCCCTTCTGTCACCGTCGAAATCCCGTCCGGGCTGCTGCTGGGCATCGCTCTGGCGGCGGGGTCACGCACCGCTCACGCCGTCATCCTGGCGCGCAGCTTGGCCATCCCGGCCATCGTTGGCGTGACCGGCCTCCTTGAGGCCGCCGGTGCCGCGGAGCCGCTGGACGGGCAACCCTATGGCGCGGTCCTGGACGGCGAAGCCGGGCTGCTGGTCCTCGACCCTGAGCCCTCCCAGGAGGTCCTGTTCGAGGGCCGACGGGCTGCCCTGGCGGTAAGGCGCGAGGCGGCCGCCTCGCTGCGGGACCGCCCCGCCGCCACCGCGGACGGGGAGCGGGTACTCCTGGTCGCCAACATCGGCTCGCCCGACGATGCGCCGCGGGCGCTGGAGGCCCGGGCAGAGGGCGTTGGCCTGTTCCGAACCGAGTTCCTCTTCATGAGGCGCCAGACCGCGCCGACCGAGGTAGAGCAGGTCGCTGCCTACCGGCGCGTCCTGGCCGCGTTCGGGCCAGATCGACCGGTGATCATTCGCCTGGCAGATATCGGGGGCGACAAGGCAATCCCGTACCTGGGACTGCCCCACGAAGCCAACCCGTTCCTGGGAGTGCGGGCGATCCGCCTGGCCTACACGTCGCGCCAGCTGCTCGTAACCCAGCTTCGAGCGATCTGGAGGGCCGGCGTCCTCGCCGGTGTGGTGCCGCACGTGATGGCACCCATGATCGCTACGGTCGGGACGTGGAGCTCTTCCTCTCCCTCCGCGATGAGGCTCGGGCCGGTGTGCTGGCGGAGCGTCTCCCCTGCGCCGAGAGGATGGTTACCGGGATCATGGTGGAGGTCCCGTCGACGGCCATCCTGGCGGCCGAACTCGCAGAGCTGATCGACTTCTTTAGCATCGGGACGAACGACCTGACGCAATACACGCTCGCAGCCGACCGCGGCGACGCCATCCTGGCGCCGCTGCAGGACGCGCTCCATCCCGCCGTCCTGCGACTGATTGCGAGTGTGGTCGCGGGCGCGGACAAAGCGGGCATCCCTGTCGGCGTCTGCGGCGAACTAGCTGGCGATCCGGCCGGCGCGCTCGTCTTGGTGGGCCTTGGTGTCGACGAGCTTTCGGCCGATGCGGCTTGTCTTGATGGGGTCCGGGCGGCGCTGGCCGAGGCGACGCGAGCCGAACTCGACGAGCTGGCCCGGGCGGCCTTGTCCGCGGCGCGGGCAGAGCATGTGCGTGCCCTGGCGGCGAAGCTTGTAATCCGGGGCCGAGACGACAGCGTCGGGTTGGTGTGCGACGACCGTAGGGCCGGAGCGCCCCAAAGAGCATGAGCGTCGCCCCCCTTACGACGACGCCTGTCGTCGGTGTTGTATCAGATCCTGGTGCGGACCCCTTACTCAGCAACGGCAACTGGGCCGACCTGTATCGAGAGGTCGTATCCACCGGCCTATGTACCGGCTGCGGGTCATGCGTCCTCGCATGTCCGTTTCGCAAGTTGCAGTACGTCGATTTCCGGCCGAGTCATTTGGAGGACGCCGCCGGCGAGACCGTTCTTCGAAAAGCAGCGGGAGTGCCCCCAAGGGGGCTTGAGGACCCGCCCGCTGTCCGATGACACCGACTTGGCGTGGTACGTCGCATGAAGCGCACGACCGAGGGC
>JBEKKR010000032.1:0-30513 GCA_050010635.1 Candidatus Limnocylindrales bacterium | reverse complement strand
GCCGGAATGCTGAAGCTGGCCAGCTTCGCCGCGATGATGGCGGCGTTGCGCTCGTGATCCATGCCGCTCTCGCCGATGCGAGGGGCGATGTTCTCGAGCAGCGCAAGAGGCGGCAGGTGGTACTCGGGCCGGGCTCTCTCGGCCGGCGACGCCAGACCCCCCAGCTTCGACTGCGCCGGCGCGTCGATCCCGGGACGGCCTCCGCGAATCGGGGCGCCTTCTCGAACCGAGGCTCCATCGCGCCTCACGGTTTCGCCGCCCGCACCCTGGCGAAGAGCTGAATTGTCGCCGAGCGGCCCGCCGTCGCGGGCGGTGAGCCCGGCGGGAACCTGCGGCGCGAATGTCTGGGACGTCGGGCCCAGGTTGGGTATGGCGGTGGGAATGGCGGGCGCGTGGTCGTCACCGAAGCGACGCCCGTCGCCCGGAGCCACGTCCTTGCCCGCCTTGTCCGGCCGGTCGGTCCGGGCCGGGGCGACCGTTCCGGCGGCGGCGGTCGCCTGCGGAGCCGGCCTGAAGAGGGCGGTCATGGCGCGCGTGACGAATTGTCCGAGCGGAGCCATGACGGCCGGCAACGACATATCCAGGGCCAGCAGGGTGCCCGAGATCATCGCCAGGACCAGGATCACGCCGGCGCCGGGTTTGGTCAGAAGCGGCGAGAGGGCGCCCGCCAGGGCGCGGCCGACGGTCCCACCGAACTTGCCCGAGAACAAGGACACCAGGCCCAGCAACGATCCATATGCCAGGGCGCTCCCGAAGAGGGTCAATTCCCAGTCCCACTTCGTGCCCTGGGCGCGTTCGAGGTAGTAGCCGAGCAGGATGAGGATCACCGGCAGGAGCCACCTGGCGCTCCCGAACCAGGGCGCAACGGCATTCCGCTCCCAGTCCGTCAGCGAGCCACCCTGGATCGTCAGCCCGATGAGAAGCGACACGCCGACGAGCAGCATCGCCAGGCCGATGACCACGCGCACGATCTCGGCCGAGACGGTCCAGCGCCGACTCGAGCGTCGTCGCCTGACCGGCGGAGTGGCTCGGCTGGTCCTGGTCGCGCTGCTGCGGCCGGCGGCCGCGGTTCGAGCGGGCACTACACCTCCACCACTACCGGGAAGACGAGCGGCCGCCGACGCGTATGCTCGTACAGGTAGCGAGAGATCTCATCCTTGATCTGGCTCTTGAGCAATCCAACTTCACTGGTGCGATCGCCGGGGCTCTCGACGGCGGCCATGATCCGATCGACGGCGCCCTCCATGAGCGGATCCTGCTCGTTGCCGTGGACGAAGCCACGAGTCACGATCTCGGGCCGGGCCACGACCTTGCCGGTCTGCTTGTCCACCGTGACTACGACGATGAACATGCCGTCGCTGGCGAGGGCGCGGCGGTCGCGCAGGACGACCTCGCCCACGTCCCCGACCGACAGCCCGTCCACGAGGACGTAGCCCGACGTGACCGGGGCACCGCGCCGGGCGCTCCCGTCGGCGAAGAACTCGATGGTCTGACCGTTCTCGATGATGAAGACGTTCTCCGGCGCGACGCCGGTCTCCACCGCCAGCCGGCCGTGCTGGACGAGCATACGGAACTCGCCGTGGATCGGGATGAAGTACTTGGGACGCGTCAGGCCCAGCATCAGCTTCAGCTCTTCCTGGCTGGCGTGGCCCGAAACGTGGGCGTGCTTGACCGCGTGGTAGTAGACGTTCGCCCCGGCCTTGAACAGATTGTCGATGGTGCGCGCCACATACTCCTCGTTGCCGGGGATGGGGCTGGCGCTGACGATTACGGTATCGCCGGGCTGGATCTCGACGAACCGGTGGTCGCGGTTCGCCATCCTGGCCAGGCCGGCCATCGGCTCGCCCTGGGCGCCGGTCGTGGCGATGACGAGGCTGCCCGGGGACATGGATCCGATCTGATCCTTGCCTATCACCTGCCCGGGCGCATGCGTAAGGTAGCCCAGGTCTGTCGCGATCCGGAAGTTCTGCTCCATCGATCGGCCGATGACTGCCACCTTGCGATCGAAGGTGGCCGCCGCATCGAGGACCTGCTGGATGCGGGCGATGTTGCTGGCGAACGTGGCGACGATGACCCGGCCGTCCAGCGGCTCCATGATCTCCCGGAACGTCTCCCCCACCGTCCGCTCCGAGAGCGTGTAGCCGGGGTTCTCGGCGCGCGTCGAGTCGGACAGGAGGCAGATCACGCCGTCCTCGCCCAGGCGCGAGAGAACCGCGAAGTCCGAGCGCCGGCCGTCCACGGGCGTGTGGTCGAACTTGAAGTCGCCGGTGGTGACGACCGTGCCGACCGGCGTGTGAAGGGCCATGCCCATCGCGTCCGGGATCGAGTGGCTGATGCGGAATGGCTCGACGCGGAACGGCCCGATTTCGAGCTGGTCTCCTGGATCGAGAGGTAGGAGCGGGTTGTTGTGGAGCTTGTGCTCCTTGATTTTGATACCCAGCAGCCCGCGAGCCAGCGTGGAGGCGTAGACCGGCACGCCGGGGAAGAACGGCAGCACGTACGCGAGACCGCCGACGTGGTCCTCGTGGGCATGGGTGATCAGGAAGGCGCGAACCTTCTCGCTGTTCTCCCGCAGGTAGGTGACGTCCGGAATGACGAGGTCGATCCCAAACATCTCTTCGTCGGGGAACATGAGCCCACAGTCGACGACGACGATGTCGTCGCCGTACTCGAAGACGTACATGTTCTTGCCGATCTCCCCCACGCCTCCCAGGGGGATGATCCGGAGCGGTATCTGGTTGTCAGGCATCGATTCTCGAGTGACGGGACCGTGAAGTTGTGCTCATCCTAGAAGAGGCCGAGTTGATCCGTCGGCTCAGATTCCTCAATCTGTTCCTCTATCTGCGTGACCGATCCCGCGGCGGCGGGAGGCGCCGCGGCGCCTTCCACTGAAGACGCCGCGGGTTCAGATGATGCGCCGGACGCTGTCCGCTCGCCGCGCAACCGGCGCGCCTCGAGGAGGGCGAGCGGCACGCCCTCCATGTCGCGAAGGAGAGTGGCCTTCAGGGAACCCTGGTGAAGGGCCGCGGCCGGATGGTACATGGCGTAGGTCAATGCCTCGGGAGCACCGGATTCGGGATCGGCGGCGCGGAAGGTGCCGTGAACCGCTCCGATCCGAGCTCCGGGATTGAAGCGCGCCATCGAGAATCGGCCGAGAGTGACCACCAGAGCCGGGTCGAGGGCGGCGAGCTGGCGCGTCAGGAACGGCGCGCACGCGGCGATCTCGTCCGGCTCGGGATCGCGATTCCCCGGAGGTCGGCATTTGACGACGTTGGTGATGAAGACCTCCTCTCGGGCCCAGTCCACGGAGCCGAGCAGCTCGCTCAACAGCGCCCCGGCCTGGCCGACGAAGGGCCTGCCCTGACGATCCTCGTTGAAACCGGGTCCCTCGCCCACGAAGATCACCTCTGTGGCCGCGGTTCCTTCACCCGGAACTGCCTTGGTTCGAGTCTGGTGCAGCCGGCAACGCCTGCAGACCGCTACCTCCGCCCCGATGGCGTCGAGCGCCGCCCGGCGCTCGACCTCGGTCACGATGCTGCCCCGGCCCCGCTCGACCCGTTGCGGCGAGACCGTGCCTTGATCCAGCCACGCTCGAGGAGAACCTCGGCGATCTCGATCGTATTCGTGGCTGCGCCCTTGCGCAGGTTGTCGCTCACGACCCAGAAGGCCAGCCCGTTCCTGACCGAGGGGTCCGTGCGAACCCGCCCGACGTAGATCTCGTCCGATCCGGCCGCCAGAGTGGCGAGCGGATAGACGTGAGCCGCGGGATCGTCCATCACGACGACACCCGGGACCGCCGCGAAGGCGCGCCTGGCCTCGTCGGGGCTCATCGGCTTGCTCGTCTCCACGTGGACGGCCTCGGAATGGCTCACGAAGACGGGCACTCTCACGGCCGTGCAGGAGAGTCGCAGCTCGGGCAGATGCAGGATCTTCCGGCTCTCGGTCACGACCTTCCACTCTTCGCGGGTGTAGCCGTTCTCGAGGAAGGCGTCGATCTCGGGCAGGGCGTTGAACGCGATCGGATGCGGGTACACGGCGGCGACCTTCGGCTCGCCGGCAACGTGGGCCCGAATCTGGGTCTCCAGCTCGGCGATCGCCTCGGCGCCGGTGCCGGAAACGGACTGATACGTGTCCACGACGACGCGCTCGATGCCGACCGTATCACGGATGGCCATGAGCACGGGCACGAGCTGCATTGTCGAGCAGTTGGGGTTGGCGATGATGCCCTCGTGCCACTCCGCGTCGTCGGGGTTTACCTGGCTGACGATCAGCGGGATGTTGGCTTCCATCCGCCAGGCGTTGGAGTTGTCGATCACCGTGGCCCCCCTGGCGGCCGCCTCGGGCGCGAGCTGGCGCGAGACGTCCGATCCGGCCGAGAACAGCGCGATGTCGACGCCCTCGAAGGCCTCCGGTGTGGCCTCCCCCACCGTGAGAGTCCGCCCGTCGGAGCTGATCGTCGATCCGGCAGAGCGGCCGGAGGCGAGCAGGCGAAGCTCGCCGACCGGGAAGTGCCGTTCGGAGAGGACCTGGGACATCGTTCGCCCGACGACGCCGGTGGCGCCGAGGATGGCGACGGTGAGCGGGCGGACTTCTGCGGGCATAGCTCCACTCGGATATGTTTAGTTGACGAACGAAGGCCGAGTATATCAGCGGCCCGCCCGAATCCCCGGCCGGCGCATACACGGCGTCCTATGCGGACTGTCGATGCATGAAACGCGAAGGGCCGGCCGTTGCCGGCCGGCCCATCTAGGTCCGATCAGGCCTCGGTGCGAGCCAGATGGCGCTGCATCGCGGCCTTGCGCGAGAGGTTGATCCGGCCCTGACGGTCGATCTCGACCACCACGACCATGACCTCGTCGCCGACCGACACCACGTCCTCAACGGTGGGAACGTGGTAGTCGGCAAGCTCGCCGATCCGGATCAGGCCTTCCTTGCCGGGCAGGATCTCGACGAAGCAGCCGAAGCCCATGATCCGGGTGACCTTGCCCAGGTAGAGCCCGCCGACCTCGACCTCGCGAGTGAGCGACTCGATCCAGGTGACCGCCTTGCGGGAGTTCTCTCCCGAAATGGCAGCGATCTGGACCGTGCCGTCGTCCTCGACGTTGATCTCGGTGCCCGTTTCCTCCTGGATCTTGCGGATCACGGAGCCGCCCTTGCCGATGATGTCGCGGATCTTCTCGGGGTTGATCTTGATGGTGATGATGCGCGGGGCGTAGTTGCTCATCTCCGTGCGGCTGGTCGGGATGACCGCATCCATCTTGTCGAGGATCGCCATCCGAGCGTCGTGGGCCTTCTCGAGGCCCCGGCGGATGATCGCCTCGTTGATGCCCTTGACCTTGATGTCCATCTGCAGTGCCGTGACGCCCTCGCGGGTGCCGGTCACCTTGAAGTCCATGTCGCCGAAGGCGTCCTCCTTGCCCAGGATGTCCGTCAGGACGACGAACCGGCCGTCGGGCTCGCTGATCAGGCCCATCGCGGCGCCGCCGACGGCGGCCTTGATCGGCACGCCGGCGTCCATGAGGGCCAGGCTGGAGCCGCAGGTCGATGCCATCGAGGTTGAGCCGTTGGACGTCACGCACTCGCTGACGAGGCGGATGACGTACGGGAACTCGTCCTCGGACGGCAGGACCGGCAGGAGGGCCCGCTCGGCGAGATGGCCGTGGCCGATCTCACGCCGCCCGGGACCGCGCATCGGCTTGTTCTCGCCGGTGCTGTACGGGGGCATGTTGTAGTGGTGGAGGAACCGCTTCTCCGTCTCGGGGCTGATCGTGTCGATCCGCTGGACGTCCGAGGCCGGGCCGAGGGTCGCCACGGTGAGGGCCTGGGTCTGGCCGCGGGTGAACAGCCCTGAGCCATGGGCGCGCGGTAGAACGCCGACCTCGACCGAGATCGGCCGGATCTCGTCCACGCCGCGGCCATCCATGCGGATGCCTTCATCGATGACGACCTTGCGGACGGTCTTCTTCTGGATCAGCTGGAAGAGCGCCTTGCTGACGCGGCCCTGGCGGCGGGCTGCGTCGAGCAGGCCGGCGGGATCCTCGCCGTCCTTGCGGTTGGCGCGGATCGAGATGGCGATCGCGTCCTGCAGGTTCTGGACACGGTTCGGGAGGTCGCCGGCGAACCTGGCCACGATGCCGGCCGTCGTCTCGGCGTCGGCCAGACCGCGATGGACGGTCTCGACGGTGATGCCGAAGAAGCGGGCTATGTCGGCCAGCTTGTACGACTCGAGGTCCGGGTAGGCCTCGCGAGCAATCACGAGGGTGTCGAAGTAGCCGCCTTCGACGAGCTTGCCCGACTCGCCGAGGGCGAGGTCGAGGAAGCCGAGGTCGAAGCCGACGTTGTGGCCGACGACCGGAGCACCCGCGATGAACGCCAGAAGCTTCTGGGCCGCCTCGCGGGCGACGGGAGCGCCGGCGACGTCGGCGTCGGTGATGCCGTGCATCTGCGCGCCGAATATCTCGCGGCCGGGGTTGACGAAGGTCGAGAACTTGTCGACGACCGCGCCGTCGCGGATGCGAACGGCTCCGATCTCGATCAGCTCCGCAACCTTGGGGTCACGGCCGGTGGTCTCCGTGTCGAGGACGACCAGCTCGTAGCTCGGCTGGCTGACCTTCTTGACGAAGTCGAGGACCGAGCCGGTGCCGGGTTCCAGGTAGCCGATCATCTTGGGCTTGCCGACGGCGGCCCGCATCTGCTCCTGGATGTCGACGAGCGGCTGGAGGGCCCGGTGGCCGAAGAGGATGGCATCGGCCATGACCGCTTCGGGGACGATCGAGGCGCCGGCCTCGACCATCATGATCGCGTCGCGGGTGCCCGCGACGACCAGGTCGATGTCCGAGCGCTCGAGGTCGCTGATCGTCGGGTTGACCACGAACTCGCCGTCGATGCGGCCGATGCGAACGGCACCGATGGGGCCGAGGAACGGGATCTCGCTGATCGTCAGCGCGCACGAGGCGGCAAACGTGCCTAGAACGTCCGTCTGGTTCTCCTGGTCCGTCGAGAGGACCGTGATCACGATCTGGACGTCGTCCTTGTAACCCTCGGGGAAGAGGGGGCGGATCGGGCGGTCGGTCAGGCGGCAGGCCAGGATGGCCTGCTCGGACGGGCGCGACTCGCGCTTGATGAAGCCGCCCGGGATCTTGCCGGCGGCGTACATGCGCTCTTCGAACTCGACGGTGAGCGGAAAGAAGTCAAGGCCAGGGCGCGGATCGGACCGGTTGGCCGTTCCCAGGACCATGGTGTCGCCGTAGCGAACGGTGACGGAGCCGCCTGCGAGCATTGCGAGCTTGCCGGTTTCGATGGTCAGCGTGCGGCCGGCGAACTCCGTCTCGAATGTCTGAGACACGGGTTTCTATTCCTCCTGAGCCTAGGAGGAGGGATGTGTTCCTTGCTCTCGCCTGGACGAGCCGGGGCGGGGATGCCGCGCGAGGCTGCGCCTCGCGTCGCGGCGGTTGCGCTAGCGGCGCAGTCCGAGCCGTGCGATGACGGCGCGATAGCGAGCGTTGTCCTTCTTGATCAGATACGCAAGAAGGCGTCGTCGCTGTCCGACGAGCTTGAGGAGGCCGCGGCGGGACTGGTTGTCTTTCGGAAAGCTTCGCAGGTGCTCCGTAAGCTCCTTGATCCTTTCGGTCAAGAGAGCGATCTGCACCTCCGCGGAGCCCGTATCGCCGTCCTTGACGGCGTACTCCGTGATGACCTGTTCCTTCGTCTCCCGCGCGAGCGGCACACGATCCTCCGAATAGCTCTGTGTTACTGGGGGTATTCCTAACTCTCTAAATGCCTGGCGGATGGTAGCAGGCTTCGCTCGCCTGTGCCAGCCGAGATCAAGGCCCGGCGGGCCGGAGCTTGGGCGGTAACCCGGTTTCCCAGGCTCTGAGGCCGCTCTCAAGCGCCCTGCGGCTCGCCCGCGATCGGGCCGATGAGGACGACCCGCACGTCGCCCCTCGGCAATTTGCCGGCGGCGCTCAGCAGCACGTTTCCACCGGCTATCGATGCCCTGGCCGGTGAGGTTGCCGGAAGGGGCCGCCGGCCGAGCTTCCACGACGGCCCGACCAGCGTGTCATAGCCGCCCGCAGGGGGCAGGGACACCGGCAGCTCGAACTCGAGTGGCAACTGGGCCGGCCTCTCATCCGGGAACGTGTCATCGGCGGAACCATCGTCCGGGGCGAGCCGCCCCGTGAAGCCGTGGTTGCGGCCCAGCAGCGAACGCGCCCCGCTCAGGTCGCCCGACGAGATCCGGCGGCGGATCTCCGAGCTGCGGACCTGCTCGCCGTTCGACAGGAACGACGAGACGACGGTGACCGAGAAGCCGCGCTCCTCGCCCAGGGCCGTCAGCGCCTCGGGCGTGCCGCCACGCTCGAAGCCGAAGGCGGCGTCCGGGGTCATGACAAACCCGGCGAGTTCCACCCGCTCCGCGATTGCGGAGACGAAGGCATCGTACGGGGTGATCCGGAGAGCGTGGTCGAAGTGCTGAACGACGGTGACCTCGACGCCGGCGGCCTGGAGCCGAACGAGCCGCTCGTCCGGGTCGCACAGGAGCGGCGGTGCGATCCCCTCGGTGAGCTCCTCCGGATGGGCGTCGAAGGTGATGACGGCCGGTCTGGCACCGGCGTCGCGCGCGGCCCGACGGAGCTCTCGCAGCAGGTAGAGATGACCCCGGTGGAGCCCGTCGAAGACCCCGACGGCTATGTAGAGACGGCCCAACTCGGCCGTGAGAGCCCCGAGGCCCCCGACGACGACCATGTGTTTGTCCGGGTCGACGACCCGAAGCCGCGCTTCCACCGGCGGCGGCGTGGTGGGAGCTGATGTGCCATCAGCCCCGGCTTCAGCCTCGGCGGCGCGCCCTGCGGGGGGCGGCGGCGCGAGGAAGATCTTCTCCGGAACAAGCCGGCCCGCCTTCCACGACGCGACGCCCACGAGAGCCCGGTCTTCGGCCATCAGCCGAACCCTGCTCCCGGGCTCCACCTGCGGACGGTGCACCGGCTTGACCTGCTGACCTCGTGAGACGGCGATCACCTCGTCCGCGGTCAGGGTCGCTTCCGGAATGCCCTCGAGGCCGGCGTCGATCGGCAGAAGCAGCGCGGCCAGGGCCTCCGGGCCTCGCGCGGCCGCCCCGCGTATCTCGTCGAGCGAGCGCGCGGCCGCCAATCGGAACGGGCCGCTGGCGGTTCTAGTCAGAGCCCCGAGGTAGGCACCGCAGCCGAGCCGCTCGCCCAGATCGCGGGCGAGAGCTCGGATGTAGGTGCCGGCGCCGCACTCGATCTCCAGCACCGCGGTCGGCCGCTCCGGGTCCGAAGCGTCCCACTCGACGAGATCCAGCCGCTTTATCGTGACGGCGCGCGGCGGCAGATCGGCCGGAGTCCCCTGCCTCGCGAGTTGATAGGCTCTCCGGCCCCCGACCTTAAGTGCGCTGTAGTCCGGGGGTCGCTGCAGTATCCGGCCGCGGAAGTCGACCAGCGCCGCCTCGACCGCGTCTCGAGTGGGCGCCGGCCCGCTCCCGGGGACCAGCTCGCCGTCGCGGTCGTCCGTCTCCGAAGTCGCCCCAAAGCAGATCGTCGCCCGGTAGGCCTTGTCGTCGGCCATGTGGTACTCGACGGTGCGTGTTCCAAGGCCAAGAAATACCGGCAGCACGCCCGCAGCGAAGGGATCGAGCGTGCCGCCGTGGCCGGCGCGGCGAGTCGCGGTCAGCCGCCGGATCAGCGCCACGACGTCGTGAGAGGTGAAGCCGGGGTCCTTGGCGACGACCAGAATCCCGTCCATGCCCGCGTCCCGGTTCGGCACGCTAGCGCTTGACCGCGGCCACGAGCGTCGCCGCCCGGCCCAGGACTACCTTGCGAGCGTCGTCGAGCGGCAGCGGAACGGTGGCCCCGGCCGCGCGTGCGTGTCCACCGCCACCAAAGGCCCCGGCCAGGACGATCGCGTCCACGCCGCCGTCACGCGTACGAATGCTGATTCGAGTCTCGCCGTCGGCCTCCTTGAACAGGACTGCGGCCTCCGACGTCTCCGACTGCGCCAGCAAGTCGATCAGCCCCTCGGATTCGGCCGCGTCGGCCCCGCTGGCGGCCAAGTCGGCCAGCTCGAGGGTGGACCACACGAGCCTGCCATCCAGGTCGGATTCCATCCGGGCGAGGACGCGCCCGAAGAGCTTTAGCTGAGTGTTCGGCTTGGATCGATAGAGGCGCCGGGCCAGCTCGCTGAAGTCGGCGCCGGCCTCCCTCAGGGCGGCCGACACGACCAGGGTTCGCGGCGTCACGTTGGGGTGCTGGAAGTTGCCGGTGTCCATGACTACGCCGCCGGCCAGCGCCGTGGCGAGCATTCCGTCGCCGGCCGTCAGCGGCACGTCCATCCGCCGCGCCAGCAGGGTCACCATCTCGCAGGTGGCGGAGCTGGTCCAGTCGACCCAGTCCACCGCACCGAATCGCGGGTTCGACTTGTGATGATCGATGTCCAGGATGGGCACCCGCTCGAAGAGCTCGCGGTGCGACTCAAGGACGGGGCCGATCCGCTCCAGCTCGCCGCAGTCGGCGACGACCAGGAGGTCGTAGTCGACCGACGCGTCCGGCTCGCGGTGGAAGCGGTCCATCCCCGGCATGAAGGTGTACATGGCCGGCAACGGGTCGGCGCAGACCGGCGTGGCCACTCCCCCACTCGCCTCGGCCAGGAGCGCGATCGCCAGGGCCGCTCCGAGCGCATCGGCCTCCGGATTCTCGTGGCAGATGGTCAGGACCCGCCGCGCGCCGCGAAGCCGCTCGATCACCTCGTCGGGGACGGCGGTCAGGTAGGCGGAGAGATCGACCGGCGGCTCGGATCCTCTCACGGCCGCCTCCGCTTCGATTCAGGCTTGCCGCCGCCGGCTCCCTTGCCGCGGTCGCCCCTGACCCCGCCGCTTCGCGGCCGCCTGGCACCGGGCTTCTTGCCCGGCTCGGACGCCGGAACGCCTGGAATAGGCCCCTCGACCAAGTCGCCCTCATGCCGCAAGCGCGGCACGGGCGTCGGCAGCGACTCCCCGTGTGTATCCAGGATGTCTGGGATGTGGCCGGCCTCGAGCTCGTTGATGATCTGGAGGACCCTCGAGCCGCGCTCGATCGAGTCGTCCAGGTGGACGTCCAGCTCGGGGATGCGGCGCAGCCTGATCTTCGAGCCCAGGCTGTGGCGGATGTACGGCATGGCCCGCCGCAGTGCCGCGAGGGTCTCCTTGCGCTTCTCGTCGGAGCCGATGACGCTCACCCAGACTCGGGCGCGGGACAGATCCGGGGCCGTCTCTACCTTCGTGACCGTCACGAAGCCGATGCCCGGGTCGGTCACTTCGCGCTCCAGGGCCTGGCCGATCTCCTGGCGCAGAAGCTCGTCGATCCTCTGAGTTCGCTGTGTCATCGAGACGCGTTACTCCGGCTCAACCGGCCGCCCGGCTCACCATTTGCTGGGTGAAGCACTCGATGATGTCGCCTTCGGCGAGGTCGTTCGTCCCGGCGAGGCCGATGCCGCACTCGAAGTTGGTCGCGACCTCTCGAACGTCGTCCTTCATGCGCCGCAGCGACTCGATCCGGTCCGTGGCGATGACCTTGCCGCCGCGCCAGACGCGCACGCCGCCGCTGCGGACGATGCGCCCGTCGGTGACGTAGCAGCCGGCGATGACGGCCACCTTGCCGACCCTGAAGATCTTGCGGACCTCCGCCCGACCTTCAACCGTCTCGACCTGCTCGGGCTCGAGCATGCCGCGGAGGGCCGCCGAGATGTCGTCCGTCAGCTTGTAGATGATGTCGTACTGGCGGACGTCCACCTTCTCGGACTCGGCCGCGCGCCGGGCGGTCTCGGTCACCTTCGTGCTGAAAGCGACGACGATGGCGTTGGATGCCGCGGCGAGCATGATGTCGTTGTCCGTCACGTCGCCGGCCGCCTCGTGCAGGACGTTGATCCGGACCTCGTCCGTGGAGAGCTGCTGGAGGGCGTGAGTGATCGCGCCAAGAGAGCCGGACACGTCCGTCTTGAGGATGATCCGCAGCTCCTTGGTCTGACCGGCTTGGATCTGGGCGTACAGGTCCTCGAGAGTCGCCTTGCTCGTGCCTTCGCGGCCGGCGGCCGAGGCGTTCTTGCGTTCCTCGACCATGGTTCGGGCGGTCTTCTCGTCCTCCACGACCCGCAGGATGTCGCCGGCCTGCGGCACGTCGGCGAGTCCGAGAACCACCGCCGGGCTCGATGGGCCGGCCTTCGTGATGCGCTTGCCGAGGGCGTTCTCCAGGGCCCTGACCTTGCCGTAGGTTTCGCCCACGACGATGACGTCGCCGACGCGCAGCGTTCCGGTCTGGACCAGGGCTGTGGCGACAGGGCCGCGGCCTTTGTCCAGCTCCGCCTCGACGATCGTCCCGACGGCTGCGCGCTTCGGATTGGCCTTCAGCTCGAGCAGGTCTGCCGAGAGGATGATCATCTCGAGCAGCTCGTCCAGGCCCAATCGCGCCTTGGCCGAGACGGGCACCATGGGCACGTCGCCGCCGTACTCCTCGACCACGACGCCGGCCTCGGCCAGGCTGTTCTTGACCCGGTCCGGGTTCGCGTCGGGCTTGTCGATTTTGTTGAGGGCAATGACGATCGGCACCTTTGCCGCGCGGGCGTGGTCGATCGCTTCGAGCGTCTGGGGCATGACGCCGTCATCGGCCGCCACGACCACGACCGCGATGTCCGTGACCTTGGCGCCGCGGGCACGCATGGCAGTGAAGGCTTCGTGGCCCGGAGTGTCCAGGAAGACGATGCGGCGGCCGTCTTTCATGACCACTTCGCTGGCGCCGATGTGCTGGGTGATGCCGCCGCGCTCGCCGGCCGCGACCTTGGTGGTGCGGATCGCGTCCAGGAGCGAGGTCTTGCCGTGGTCGACGTGGCCCATGACCGTGACGATAGGAGCGCGCGGCTGGAGCAGGCTCGCGTCGTCCTCTTCGTACAGCTGCTCCTTGGTGGCAGCGCTCACCGGGGCCGCTTCGCCGCCCGAGCCGTCGCCGCCCGGCGCACCCCCGCCCGCCGGAACCGCTTCCGACACCTCGTAGCCCAATTCCTCGGCGACCAGGGAGGCGGTCTCGCGATCGATGCCCTGGTTGATGTTGGCGAAGATGCCGCTCTTGATGAGTTCGCGGATGACGTCGGCCGGGTTCACGCCGAGAAGGTCGGCGAGATCCTTGACCGTGATGCTCGACGGCAGCTCGATCGCGCCGCGCTCCCGCGCGTCGCCGTTCTGAGCCGCGCCGCCCTGGACTCCGAGGTCGCGGCGAACCGGCTTGCGCGGTCCACGACGGCCCCGCGTGCCGCTCCTACTCTTGGCCACGATTACCTCCTGATTCGATCCTGCTCGCCTCCCCTGTCAGCTCGGCCCGGAGTTCGGCCGGGATCGGCACTTCCAGCGCTCGCTGGAGCGATCCTTTGTCGAGCGCCGCGATTCGGCACTCCTCCTTATCGCATATGTAGGCCCCGCGGCCCGGCATCTTGCCGGTCCGGTCAACCGCTACGCGGCCGTCCGGAGTCCGGACGATGCGCAGCAGGTCGCGCTTTTGCTGCGCCGTCCGGCAGACGACGCACGACCGGGTCGGATACCGCCGCGGAGGCGCGCCCCGGGCTACGGAGACACCTCCCCGGCGTCTTCGGGCTGTGCTGATTTCGCGGTCTTGCGCCGCTTCGGCTTGGCCGGGGCGTCGCCGGCCACCTCGGCCGCTGGAACCGCCGCGGGTTCTGGAGCGGTCTTGCGCCGCTTCGGCTTGGCCGGGGCGTCGCCGGTCACCTCGGCCGCGGGAACCGCTACGAGTTCGGGAGCGGCCGCCGTCTCCGCCTCGACCGGGAGGGCCTCCGCCACGTGGGCGGCCTCGTCGGCCGCCGCCTTCGCGGCCTCGGCCACGGAGACGTCGCTCCTGATGTCGATGCGCCAGCCGGTCAGCTTCGCGGCCAGCCGAGCGTTCTGCCCTTCGCGGCCGATTGCCAGCGAGAGCATCCGCTCCGGCACGACGACGTTGGCGATGCGATGCTCTTCGTCGATCCGGACCTCGATCACCTGGGCCGGGCTCAGGGCTTTGGCCACAAACGTGGAGGCATCCTCGGACCACTCGATCACGTCTATCTTCTCGCCGCCCAGCTCGGCAACGACCGCCTGCACACGTGCGCCACGCTGGCCCACGGTCGCGCCGACCGGATCCAGGCCCTGCTGGCGCGACGTCACAGCGACCTTGGACCGGCTGCCGGCTTCGCGCGCGATGGCCTTCACCTCGACCGTGCCGGCGTGGATCTCAGGAACCTCGAGCTCGAACAGCCGGCGGAGGAAGCCTTTGTGGGTTCGGCTGACGTAGATCTGCGGACCCTTTGCGCTGCGCCGGACCTCCAGGACGAAGGCCTTGACGTTCTGCCCGATCCGGTAATGCTCGAGCGGCGACTGCTCGGTTGTGGCCAGGATAGCTTCGGCCTTGCCGACGTCCAGGACGATGGCCCTTGGCTCCACTCGCGAGACCGTGCCTGTGATCAGCTCGCCCTCACGGCTGGCGTACTCGTCGAAGACGACATTGCGCTCCGCCTCGTGAAGGCGCTGCAGCACGACCTGCTTGGCCGTCTGGGCGTGGATCCGGCCGAATGCCTCCTGGTCGAGCTGCTCGGTCTCGACAAGGTCGCCGACCTCGGCTCCGGGCTGGACCGCCTGGGCCTCTTCGACGGTCATCTGGGTGGCCGGGTCATCGACCTCTTCGACCACCAGTCGGGCGCGGAAGACGCGGACCTTGCCGGACTCCCCGTCGATGCGGACGTGGATGTCCTCGTCGCCCGGGGAGCGGCGGTAGGCCGACTGGATCGCCTCCTCGACGGTCCGGATCAGCTGCTCCCTGGAGACGCCCTTTTCCGCGTTCAGCTGCAGGAGGGCGCCAACGAAATCTCGACTCACTTCGCGCCTCCCGTCCGCTATGCCCGGCCGCCGTCCTGTGCGACCGACCTGGACCAAACGTCCGGTCGACTCGGCCGCCGGTCCGCCACCCGCCGCTCAACAAAAGACGTGGGGGTCACCCACGTCACGAGCGGCCGGTAGATTGCAGTAAGTATACACGGCGCCCTCGGGGCATCCAAGGGCGCCGCCCGCGTTGCCGTTTCGGATGAAGGACGGACCGCCTTCAGGGGTCCGGGGTCTCGAAGGCGGCTTCGGCCGTCCGATCTACGGGCAGGGCGTGGTGTCGTCGGCCAGCAGATACCCCCTCTGGTCCACCAGCTCGAACGAAGAGTTGGCGAACTGCGTGCCCTGCAGGTCCGGTCGAACGACATTGCAGGCCATGTCCGTCGCCCCGCCTTCATACCCGGGCGCAACGTGGATCACCCAGATGGTCTGACCGTTGATGAACTGAACCTCGACCTTCGAGCCTCTCGCTCCCAGGTCCCCATTCAGCTTGAGGGTGGTCGAGACCGCCGGGGCGACGACAACAAGGCAGCCGCCTACTCCCACGAGGATGACGACCAGGACCACGATGAACGACAGCAAGCAGCCATGTCGTCTCACGAACGATCGGTTCTGAGCAGGAGGCGGCCCCCAGCCCGGCTGCGGCGGGTAGCCCGGCGGCGGGTAGCCCTGAGGCGGCCCCCAGCCCGGCTGCGGCGGGTAGCCCGGCGGCGGGTAGCCTGGCGGTGGTGTCCCCCAGGCGGGCGGAGCGGCCGGAGGAGGCGGCCCCCATTCGGGCGGAGGCGCCCCCGGCTGGCCGGGCTGATTGGGATCCTGCGACGAAGTCATGCACCCCTCCCGAAGCATTGCGGTCGTCCGGCGACGCGCCCGGGCACCTGGAGTCGAGTCTTGTCGCCGCGCGGCGTCAAGTCAAGATCGGGCCGACGCGTAATCAGCCCCTCAGTGGTGGACGCCGGGTGGCGCGCCATCGCCGCCCAGCCAGGCTTCGGCTTGGGAACCTACCCGTGAGCCCAGCCGGAGTGCCAGAGAAACGCCTCGATCATCCGGATAGACGTGAGCCAGGCTCGCGTGGAACAGGCCCGGCAACCCGGTCTCGACCGGCAGTCCGGCCATCGGGCCGCCGACGAGGGGCACGGGCTGGGCCCAGCGGTCGCGCGACAGATGGGCGCCGACGATCCAGCTCCGCTCGAAGCCGGGATTGATGGCCCGCAGCGCCTCCTCGGCGGCGCTCACGATCTCGTCGACTCCTGCCTCCCAGGCGCGACCACCCACCTCCACGTAGTGGGTCAGGTAGACCAGGTGCCGGCCGCCGTATCGCTCCGCCGGGATGAAGTTCGTGTGCTCGATGACGGCAAGGCATGCAAGGTCGGTCCGCTGCACGAGGTTGACCCAGTAGTGACGCCCGAGCGGCCGGTCGAGCTCGAGCAGCAGACACGCCACTCCTCGGTAGGGAATGGCCTCGATCATCTGCCGGAACGAGTCCGGCAGCTCGACGATCCCGGCCAGCACCTCGCCGCTCACGCAGGCAACGACCGCCCTCGCGCCGACCTCGCCGCCGTCGAAGACCACCCGCCAGAGATCGCCCGCCCGCGCCACCGATTGCACCTTCGCGCGGGTGGTGATGCGCACGCCGGCTCGCGCAACCTCCTCGCCGTATGCCTTGGCGATCGTGCCGATGCCGCCGCGGACGTAGCCCAGCCGGTCGCCAAGGCCGCTCTTTCGCGCGTTCGCCCTTTGCCTCATCCGCGCCACCAGCCACGCCATGGTGACCCTCGGGGCGAACGACCCGAACTTGCCCTCGAGCAGCGGCTGCCACAGCACCTCGTAGCCCCTCGAGCCGAACCACCGCGGACCGGCCTCGCCCACGCCGACGTTCTCGAGCCGCCGGCCCCGACCGCGCACCAGCGCCACGACGGAGCCGAAACCGAGGCGAAGACGATCGAGGAACGGCAGCGGCTTGAACCGCAGCAGGTCCAGCGGCGAGTCGAACGGGTAGACCCGTCCTTCGTGGAGCACGCCGGTGGACGCCCGCCGCCATTCCATCTGCTCGGATCGTCCTAGCCGGTCGACCAGATCTCGCAACTGGCGATCCTGCGGGAAGACGTGGTGGTAATACGCCTCGACTTCCTCGCCGCCCACCACGACCGACCTGCCGAGGCCGCCGACTGCGGGCCCCGCCTCGATGACGTGGACGGTGAACCCGGCCCGGACGAGGCCGTCGGCTGCGGCCAGACCGGCCATGCCGCCACCGATGACGACGACATCGACGGACGCCGGGGCCGCCTCGATCCCCCCGGAAGCCTTCGCCATTTGCACTCCCCCGCTGTCCCCTGCCCTTCGGTCAGTGGCGACTTCCGCTTGATTCCGCGCCGCCGGAGCGCCCCACCGTCAGTACGCCCGGGCGAACAACACGCGACGTTCCGACGGACCGCCGCAAACGATGCACTCGCCGGCCTCCGCCGGCGAATCGAACGGTATGCACCGGATAGTGGCGCCCGTCTCGTCGCTGACCTGCCTCTCGCAAGCCGGTCTGCCGCACCACGGCGCCATGAAGAACCCGCCATCGGTGTCCAGGCCGTCCCTGAGCGTCTGATACGTGTCGACTCGGTGGGTGTTCTCCGCCCGGAAATCGACGGCGCGCTTGAACAGCTCGGCCTGGTAGGCGCTCAGACGGGCGGGCAGCTCCGCCGCGAGCTGGGTCAGTGGGACGGCTTCCTTGGACCGGTCGACGCGCTTCACGAGCATGCCCTGGCCGGCGGCCACGTCCCGGGGCCCGATCTCGAGCCGAAACGGCACGCCGCGAAGCTCCCAGTGGTTGTACTTGAAGCCCGGCGAGTCGTCCCGCCAGTCCACCTTGAGCCGGACCGCCTTCCCATCGGGCGTCTCCGCCAGGGCGGCCTGGAACCCTTCGACCGCCTGTGCAACCGCGGCCTTCTCCTCGTCCTTGCGGAAGATCGGGACGATGACGACCTGCACCGGGGCGACGTTCGGCGGCAGGACAAGGCCGGAGTCGTCGCCGTGGGCCATAATCGTCGCCCCGACCATGCGGGTCGAGAACCCCCAAGACGTCCCGTACGGGTTCTTGCGGACGTTGTCCGTGTCGAGGAACTCGATGCCCGCGGCCCGCGCGAAGTTCTGGCCGAGCATGTGGCTCGTGACGGCCTGGAGTGCCTTCTTGTCGCGCATCATGGCTTCGATGCACCACGTCCAGTCCGCGCCGGGGAACTTCTCGCTATCCGTCTTGCGGCCCTTGATGACCGGGATCGCGAGCCAGTCCTCGGAAACCTGCCGGTAGCCTTCCAAGCCCGTGGCGACCTCGTCGGCGGCTTCCTTCTCAGTGGCGTGGAAGGTGTGCGCCTCCTGCCACAGGAACTCCGCCGTCCTCAGGAAGAGGCGCGTGCGCAATTCCCACCGCACGACGTTGTTCCAGATGTTCATCAGCAGCGGCAGGTCGCGATACGACTGGATCCAGCCCTTCACGCTGTCGGCGATGATCGCCTCGCTCGTTGGGCGAATAGCCAGCCACTCGTCCAGGGCCTTGCCGCCGGCATGGGTAACCCAGGCGACCTGGGGGTTGAACCCCTCGACGTGCTGGGCTTCCTTCTCGAGGAGCGACTTGGGCACGAAAAGCGGGAAGTAGACGTTGCTGTGGCCGGTCGCCTTGATGTAGCGGTCCAGCTCGGCCTGCATCGACTCCCAGATGGCGTAGCCGTAGGGCCGGATGATCATGCAGCCGCGAACCGGGGAGTAGTCGGCCAGCTCACCCTTCAGGACCACGTCGTTGTACCAGCCGGGGAAATCCTCGGACTGGCGGGTGATGCTGGTGACGAATCCCTCTTTGGGCACGCTAGATCCTCCTCCTGCGGTCGACCGGACGCGCTGATTGCGCGCAATCGTACCGCCTGAACCGATGCCGCGGTCGCACGCCGAGTCGCACTCGACGCAACCGCCGGCCGCTCCGGATCCATCCGAGCGTAGGGAGAGGTGAACCCCTCCGCTGAAGATGCCCGATGTCGAAGCTCGAATCCTTTGCCGCCACGGCCAGATCGCGAGCCCTGTGGCTCGCCCTGGCCGCTCTCCCCCTGATCGTCGCCGCGTGCAACAACAGCGGCGGTACCAACGGCTACTAGCCGGCCTGACAGGCCCCGGGCGAGACCCAGCCTGGCGACCGATCTTCCGGCTGGCGAGCGGTTTCTGCCTGCTTACCGCGCCGCGCCGGGATCCGGGAAACGCCGCTCTACGTACGAGTCCAGGATCGCCTTGAACTCGTCGACGATGTGGTCTCCGCGCAGGGTGCGGTCCAGCGCTCCGTCTATGAAGACCGGCGCCACCGGCTCCTCGAACGTGCCGGGCAGGCTGATGCCGATGTCGGCGTGCTTCGACTCGCCGGGGCCATTGACGACGCAGCCCATCACAGCCACACGCAACTCCTCCACGCCGGGGTGCCGCTCGCGCCAGGACGGCATCTGGTCCCGGAGATACACCTGGATGTCCCGGGCAAGCTCCTGGAAGTAGGTGCTGGTGGTCCGGCCGCAGCCGGGGCAGGACGACACCTGCGGCAGGAAGGATCGCAGGCCGAGCGACTGGAGGACCTGCTGGGCGACCGTTACCTCCTCGGTTCGATCGCCGCCCGGCTCGGGCGTGATGGAGACGCGGATGGTGTCGCCGATACCCTCGGCCAGCAAGAGCGACAGGCCCGCCGACGAGGCCACGATCCCCTTCATGCCCATGCCCGCCTCTGTCAGGCCGAGGTGG
The DNA here is from genome assembly GCA_050010635.1 of Candidatus Limnocylindrales bacterium. Lineage (GTDB taxonomy): Bacteria > Chloroflexota > Limnocylindria > Limnocylindrales > CSP1-4 > Fen-1039. The sequence continues at coordinate 10,856 of JBEKKR010000032.1, read as the reverse complement.
AGGGCATAGTCGCCGCGTGTGGCAAGGCGCCGGTAGACCTCGACGAGGTCCCGCACGCCGGAAACCTTGGCCGACAGGATGATGCGGTCGTGGGCGAGGCCGGTGGCCTCGGCCAGCTCGGCCGACCTCACGGCGCTCTCGACCATCGCCTCGATCATCACCTCGCGGGCGTCGCGCGGCTCCGCCAGGCGGGCATTCGCGTCCATCAGCTCGGCCAGCACGGCCTGGTCGAGCGAACCCCAGTTCACCCCGATCCGGACCGGTTTACCGTTCTCGATGGCGACCCGAACGATCGCCTCGAAATGGTCGTCGTGATGGCGCCCCGACCCGACGTTCCCGGGGTTGATGCGGTACTTGGCGAGCGCGCGCGCGGTCTCCGGGAAGTCGCGCAGCAGCTTGTGGCCGTTGTAGTGGAAGTCGCCGACGATCGGGACGGCGGCGCCGAGGCCTCGCACCTTCCGAACGATCTCAGGAACCGCCGCCGCGGCCGCCTCGGTGTTGACGGTGATCCGGACCAGCTCGCTGCCGGCATGGGCGAGCCGGGCGACCTGGATGGCCGTGGCGTCGGCATCGGCCGTGTCCGTGTTCGTCATCGACTGCACGACGACCGGGTGACTGCCGCCGACGATCACACCGCCGACGTCGACCCCGACGGATCGCCGCCGGCTCGCAAACGCGACCCGCCGCGCCTCGAGATCGAACCCGCCCATGGCTACTGGCCGCTGACCCGGAGTATGTCGAAGAAGGTGATCCAGCCCATGAAGGCAAGGAGCAGGCCGAAGCTGGCGACGTAGGCGAAGGCCTCGAAGGCGCTCACGCCCCGCGCTCCGAAGATCTTCTTGACCACCATGATCACCATCTTCCCGCCGTCGAGAACCGGGAACGGCAGGATGTTCACCAGGGCCAGGTTGGCCGAGATCACCGCGGCGAACAGCAGCATCACCATCAGAGCGTTCGGCTGGGAGACCACGTGGCCGATGTCCGACGCTATTCCAACCGGTCCCTGGACGCCCGCGGGCGCCTGCGCCGGGTTGGTCACGAGCTGCCGGCCGATGTCGCCGACAGCGCCGAGGATCAGGTTCATTGCCCGTCCGGTCGCGCCGACGGCCAGACTCGCCGCGCTGGCCGGGTCGCCCGAGGTCGTCGCCAATGTAGTGGTCATCACCACGCCGAGAGCGCCCTCATTCGCCGTCGGCACGCGCAGCGTCACGACGACCGAGCGCTGCTTGCCGGCCGAGTCGGCGACTACGAGATGCACCGTCTGGCCGGCGTGGCTGAGCAGGTCCTGCCGCAACGGCTGCGTGGCATCAGCATTCGAGAATTCGAGGACTGACGCACTCGCGTAGGAGCGGCCGTCGATCGAGACGATCGTATCGCCGGATTGGATACCGGCTGCAGCGGCCGGCGAATCGGCCTGGACCGAGGCAATCGAGGACGCAACGACCGGGTTGAACGCCCAGGCGACGACGAAGAACAGGAATAGAGCTACCAGCAGGTTCATGCCTACGCCCGAGGCCAGAACGATGAGCTGTTTCGCCAGAGGGGCGTTGGTGAAGGCGCGAGGGTCGTCGGAGTCGGTCTCCTCGCCTTCGAGCCGCACGAAGCCGCCGATCGGCAGGTAATTCAGCGTGTACTCGGTCTCGTGGTCGTGGCCGAGAACCCTGGCCCGCGGCGGGAAGCCCAGCCCGAACTCCAGGACCCGGATGCCGGCCAGGCGGGCCATGATGAAGTGGCCCAGCTCGTGAATCAGCACCAGCGGGATCAGGATCACGAACAGCCCGATGACGCCCGAGATGCCGATGGTGAGTCCGGCGATGCTCATCGATAGGCCTCCGCGAAGTGCCGGACTTCCCGGTCCAGGCCGATCAACTGGTCGAGCGACGGCTCGGCCGGCTCGCCTGCGCCGAAACGATCCACGGCGGCATCCAGGAGACGCGGGATCCCGTTGAAATCGAGGCTGCCGCCCAGGAACCGGGCCACAGCGACCTCGTCAGCCGAGATCAGGGTCGTGCTGGCCCGGGGGCCCGCGAGCCCCGCGTCGCGGGCAATCCGGAGCGCCGGGAAGCGCCCCTCGTCCGGAGCGCGAAACTCCAGGGGGCCCGCGGCGATCAGGTCTACCGCGGCCGTCGGCGACGGCGAGCGGTCCGGGTATGTGAGCGCGTACTGGATCGGGAGCCGCATGTCGGGAGTCCCCAGCTGTGCCTTGATGGAGCCATCCACGAACTGCACAGCCGAGTGGACGACGCTCTGAGGGTGGATGACGACCGAGATGGCCGCAAGGGGCACATCGTACAGCCAGCGTGCTTCGATGATCTCCAGGCCCTTATTGGCCAGGGTGGCAGAGTCGATCGTGATCTTCGCCCCCATGGTCCAGGTTGGATGGCGTAGCGCCAGTTCGGGCGTCACTGTCGCGAGGTCCGCGACGGTCGTGTCCAGGAAGGGCCCGCCGGACGCCGTGAGCAACAGCCGCTCTACCGCGGCGTGCTGTTCGCCCACTAGACACTGCCAGATGGCGGAATGTTCCGAGTCGATGGGTCGCAGCCAGCCGAGCGGACTGGCAAGTGCGTGATGGTCGTCGCCCGTCGCGGCGGCGGCCCCGGCTGCGAGACGTCGGACGAGCGGCATGACCAGGTGGCCGCCGGCCACCAGGGTCTCCTTGTTGGCGGTGGCCACGACCTTGCCCGCCTCGAGCGCGGCCAGTACGGAGCGCAAGGCCACGAGGCCGCCGGTCGCGACGATCACCAGGTCTACGTCTGGGCGAGTGGCCAGCCTTTCCAGGGCGTCTTCCCCGCCGACGATCTCCGTCCCGGCAGGGAGATCCAGGCGCGCCGCGGCTCGCTCGTCCGCCAGCGAGACCGCGAGTGGCTCGAGCAGCCGCGCCTGCTCTTCGAGCACTCGGCCCTGGGACCCGGTGGCCAGGGCAACCACTCGGAAGGCCCCGGCGTTACGGGCCAGCACATCCACTGCCTGGCGCCCGATGGACCCGCCCGAGCCGAGGAGGGCCACGCGGACGGGTCCGGCGAGCCCGCCACGGTCCCGGCCCCGACCTGCGCTCCCCTGCCCCGCCGTCGCGGTCACGTCACCGGACCAGTGCGGTCACGAAGATGGCGGCGACCGGCGCCGCGAAGATGAACGAATCCACGCGGTCGAGTATGCCGCCGTGCCCGGGAATCAGCCCGCCCGAGTCCTTGGCGCCCGCGGCGCGCTTGAGCATCGACTCGGCCAGGTCCCCGGCCTGAGCCACGGCGCCGATCACCGGCCCGAGCGCGAGGCCCATGACCGGCGGCTGGCCCAGGGCCCACAGACCCGCGACGGCCACGGCTGTGGAGGCGGCCAGTCCCCCGAAGAAGCCCCAATAACTCTTCGACGGTGAGATGTGCGAGAGGAACTTGCGCTTGCCCAGGGCGATGCCGACGCCGTACGCGCCCGTGTCGAAGGACCACACGAGCAGGATGACGAGAAGGATCCAACCTCGCTCCGCACCAAACCCGGCGGCCGGCGCGCCGCCCGGCAGCGGTGGCGCGACCTGGCCCAGGCGAACGAGCGCGCCCAGGATCCCCACGTAGATAGCCGAGAACGTCGTGCCCATCCAGGCGGCGAAACCGACCTTCACGTCCGGCCGGAGGAATACGGCGAACGCCGCCAGGACCAGCACCGCCGCCACGAGCAGGTCCGCGTAGGGTCGAAGCTGCCCGATCGAGGCTGCATCCGCCGCAACGACGAGGGCGCCCACCACGGCAACCGGCGCGACAGCCGGGTAGCCCGCGGCTCGGATGAGCCGGACCGTCTCCCAGGCGGCTACAGCCACGAAGATGGCTATCAGCCCGCCGAACCAGGGCTCGCCCAGGGCTATCACGATCAGGAGCGGCGGCACGAAGATGGCCGCGCTCAGGGCGCGCTGACGCACTCCCTGCCCCTACCTGCCGAACCGGCGCTGCCGGCTCGCGAACTCGACGAGGGCATCGTCGAAGGCGTCCGGCCCGAAGTCCGGCCAGAGGATCGAGCTGAAGTAGAACTCCGCGTAGGCGGCCTGCCAGATAAGGAAGTTGGAGAGCCGCTCGTCGCCACCGGTCCTGATGACGATGTCCGGGTCCGGCATCCCGGCGGTGTACAGGGCGCCGGCGAGCGTCTCTTCGTCGACCTGGTCAGGCCGGAGGCCCTGCGAGATCAGCTTCCGGGCGGCGTCCACGAGCTCGGTCCGGCCGGAGTAGTTGAAGGCGATGTTCAGCTGAAGCCGAGTCCCGCCGGCCGTGGCCTCGAGCGCCGCCTCTATCGAGGCTCTCGTCTCGGGCGGAAGCTCATCGACGCGCCCCAGCAGTCGAACCCGGGCCCCCTGCTCCCTCAATTCCGCCGTCTCGTTTCGGATCACCTTCTCGAGCAGGAACATGAGACCGCTCACCTCCTCGTCCGAGCGAGCCCAGTTCTCGCGGCTGAAGGCGTACAGCGAGAGAACCTCGATGCCCCGGCGGACGGAGTGGCGGATGATCTCTCGGATGGCCTCCACGCCGGCGGCGTGACCGTCCATCTCGGTCTTGCCGCGCGCCTTGGCCCAGCGCCGGTTCCCGTCCATGATGATCGCCACGTGACGGGGCAACTCGTCCCGGGGCACGACGAACGTCTCGGTCGGGGCCGCGTCGGGAGATGCGACCGTCGGCGCGGCGGTATCGGTCGCCTGCCCCGACTCCCGGTGAACGAGCGCCGGGGAGTCGGTCGGGCGTGGTATCCGACCGGCCACTAGACCTCCAGGATCTCCTGCTCCTTGGCCGCCCCGACGTGATCCACGTCGGCGACGTGCTTGTCGGTGACGCGCTGAAGCTGCTCCATCTCGCGGCGTAGCTCGTCGGCGACGATCGTGCCGTCGTGCTCTTCCTTCTTGAGCTGATCCGCGGCGTCGCGGCGGAGGTTGCGGACCTCTACGCGCGCCTCTTCCATACGCTTGTGGACCTGCTTGACCAGATCCTTCCGCCGCTCCTCGGTAAGCGGGGGGATGTTCAGCCTGATGACGGAGCTGTCGACGTTGGGCACGAGGCCGATGTCGCTCTTGATGATCGCCTTCTCTATGGCCGTGAGGACGCCCCGGTCCCACGGCTGGATCACGACCTGATGACCTTCGTGCACGCTGATGCCGGCGAGCTGGTTCAGAGGCATCGGCGAGCCGTAGGCCTCGACCACCAGGTGGTCCACGATCGAGGTCGACGCACGCCCCGTGCGAACGCCTTGCAGATCACGCTCGAGCACTTCTACCGCGCGAATCATCTTGTGCTCGGTGGTCGACAACGTCTCGCTGCTCATGCGGGGCTGCCTCCGGTGATCAGGGTCCCGACGGGCTCGCCGGCGGCGACCCGGGTGATGTTCTCGGGCTCGTTCAGATCGAAGACGATGATCGGAGTGTCATTCTCCATGCACAGCGACACGGCCGTGGCGTCCAGGACGCGCAGTCGCTGCTCCAGAACCTGCGAGTAAGTGAGGTGCTCGTAGCGTCGGGCGCCCGGGTTGGCGACCGGGTCCGAGTCGTAGACCCCGTCCACCTTCGTAGCCTTGAGGATGATCTCCGCCCCGATCTCCACCGCCCGCAGCGCCGCCGCCGTGTCCGTCGTGAAGTAGGGGTTGCCGGTGCCGGCGGCAAGGATGATCACGCGGCCCTTCTCGAGGTGGCGGACGGCGCGGCGCCGGATGTAAGGCTCGGCCACTTCGTTCATGCCGATGGCGCTCATGACTCGCGTCTGCACGCCGGCCTTCTCGATGGCGTCCTGCAAGGCCAGGGCATTCATGACCGTGGCCAGCATACCGATGTAGTCGCCGGTGGCCCGGTCCATCCCCCGCGCGGCCGCGGCGAGGCCACGGAAGATGTTCCCGCCCCCGACGACGATGCCGATCTGGACTCCGGAGCGATGGACCTCCGCGACCTGGGCGGCGATGAATGCGCAGAAGTTCGGATCCACGCCGTACTGGCGGCTGCCGAGGAGAGCCTCCCCGGACAGCTTAAGCAGGATGCGCTTGTAGCGCGGGGTCTTCGCACTGCTCGCGGCCGGGCCGGGTTGAACGGCCCCGGTCGCATCGCCTTTGGCCGCGGTGGCCTCGCTCATCTACTCCCCCAGCTCGAACCTGACGAAGCGTCGCACACGGATATTCTCGCCTGTCTTGGCGATTGCTTCAGTGATCAATTGACCAACGGTCCGATCCTGGTCGCGGAAGGGCTGCTCGACGAGGACGACCTCCTCGAACCACTTCTTGAGCTGGCCCTCGACGATCTGGCCGCGGATCGCCTCGGGCTTGCCTGCCAGGGTGTCGGATGCGGCCAGCTCGGCCTTCTTGGCCTCGAGATCCGCGGCGGGGATCGAGTCGATGGTCGGGTAGAGCGGGCGGAGGCCGGCCACCTGCATGGCCAGGTCGCGCACGAGCTTCTGGAACTCGTCGGTCCGAGCCACGAAGTCCGTCTCGCAGTTGACCTCGATCAGGACGCCGATCTTGCCGCCGGTGTGGATGTAGCTGGCGATGAGACCTTCGTTGGCCTCGCGGTCGGCTCGCTTCGCCGCGGCCGCCTGACCACGCTCGCGCAGGAGGGCTGCGGCCTTCTCGACGTCGCCGCCGGTCTCCTCGAGCGCTCGCTTGCATTCCATGACACCCGCGCCGCTGAGCTCACGGAGGGTCTTGACGGTCTCGGCCGTGATGGTCGCCATGTGGTTCGTGTCTCCTGTAGTCGGCGCCCCGCTGCGGCTCGGGTTCCCCCGAACCATCTCGCGGGGCGGGTGTTCGCTAACTCAGTGGGAGCGCGGAGTCTCTTCGGCCTCGGCGTCGCGCGGATGCGACGGAACCTTCACGCCGGGCAGCAGGGCTTCCTCTTCCTCCACGTCGGGCTCGAACGTGAGAGCCGCGCCGCCGGCGAGGGCCGCGACGAGCTCTTCGGTAGCCACCTCTTCGATCTCGACCTCGGCCTGAGCCTCGGGCGCTTCCGGCTCGCCCGCAGCCCGCGCTCCGCGGTCGCGCTGGCCTTCGATGCAGGCATCGGCCACGAGCTGGCAGAGCAGCCGGATGGCTCGGATGGCATCGTCGTTGGCCGGGATGATGTAGTCGAGCTCGTCTGGATCCACGTTGGTGTCGCCGGTGCCGATGATCGGGATCTCGAGCTTGCGGGCCTCGGTCACCGCGATGCGCTCGCGATGCGGGTCCACGATGAAGACCAGGCCGGGCAGGCGCTTCATCTTGCGGATGCCGCCGAAGTGGTCGCGCAGGTGATCCATCTCCTCGACGAGCTTCGCGACTTCCTTCTTGGTCAGCCGCTCGAAGTCGCCGCTTGCCTGCCGAGCCTCGAGCTGGTCGAGGAGCGCGATGCGCTTCTTGATGGTGACGAAGTTGGTCAGCATGCCGCCGAGCCAGCGGCGGTTGACGTAGGGCTGACCCGCTCGAATCGCCTCCTGGGCGATCGGCTCCTGGGCCTGCTTCTTCGTGCCGATGAACAGCACGCCGTCGCCGCGGGCGATGGTGTCGCGGGCGGCTTCGAGGGCCACGTCTAGCCGCTTGACGGTCTGGGCGAGGTCGATGATGTGGATCCCGTTGCGCTCCGCGAAGATGAACGGGCGCATCTTGGGATTCCAGCGACGAGTCTGGTGGCCGAAATGGATCCCGGCCTCCAGCAGCTGTCGCATCGAGACGGACGGCATGAACGGACCTCCTGCGGTTGATTCCTCCGCAGCGCTCCTGCCGGGAACCGGGAACCTCTATGGTTCATCCGGCACCGCTCCCGACACGGCGGCTCTGCGTGTGATCTCCGTCTCCGCCCGCGTTTCGGCGACCGTGAGACGGGGGCCGTCGCGATGCGACAGCCGGCGCGGAGTGTAGCACAGAGGCAGGCCGCGCCAGAGCGGGACCGCCCAACGCCGCCCATTCGGCCAGCGTACGCTCACCCGCATGAAACGCCCCAGTGTTGGCCGGTTCGGCCGGGCCGCGATCGCAAGCCGCCGAGCGTCGAAGGTCGCGGGCGTCGTCGGGGCCGCAGCGTTGCTCGGCACCGGCCTGGCAGTGGCGGCCCTGGCCGCATCGGGGCTGGTCGTTGGGCCCGTCCAGGGGGCTCGGCACGCCACGCCTTCGGTCCAAAGCACCTCTTCACTCTCACCCTCAGCGCTGCCGCTGGCCGACCTCACTGCGGCTCCGGTCGCCGCTACGACGGCGGTCCCACTCTCTCCGCTGGTCCCTGTGGCGTCGTTCTGGTCGACGACCCGCAACGTGACCCTGGTGGACGTGGCCAGGCTGTGGGCCGGCCTGCCCGACACGACGACGGAGAAGCAGTACGGCTCCCTGGCCGTCGCGGCCGGAGACGTGGACGCCCTCGCGGCGGTGCTCGACATCACTCCGGCGAAGAGCGTGGCGGTACTCGATCCTGCCGGGGTCAAGGCCGCCGTCCGCGCCTCTCAGTCGACCCTCGGCCTGCTGCCAGCCGAGGAGGTCACGCCGGACGTCAGAGCCCTGTCGCTCAACGGCACCTCACTCTTCGGCTCGGGCCGAATCAAGACCCTTGAAGACTGGCCGCTGCTCGTTCGATCGGCCGAGCCTTCCACCTTCTCACTGACGACCGAATGGACGCTGGCCGCCGGCGGCGACGTGAACCTCGACCGTAGCGTCTACGTCAAGGCGGTCCAGAAGGGATACGGACCCGACTACCCGTGGTCGGGCGGCTACGCCGTGATCAGCGGCTACCGGTGCTGCAGCTTCGACGGCGGGTCCGTTATGGTCGCTCGCCCGACGATAGACCCGGGCGCTCTCGCCCGGCGCTTCTCACAGGCGGACCTGGCCCTCGTGACCCTGGAGGGTTCGGCCCCCAACGACTTCGTCTACCGTCCCGCCAGCCTGATCTTCACATTCGATCCCGCGCTGCTCGCCGGTCTGCACGACGCCGGCATCGACGCCGTCTCGCTCGCCAACAACCACATCCGAAACGGCGGGGATCAGGGCGTGATCGAGACCTGCTCGAACCTGGACCACGCCGGCATCGCCCACGCCGGCGCCGGTGCCGATCTGGCGGCCGCCCGCGCCCCGGCCTGGCTGGCAGCGGCGGGTCTCAAGGTCGCCTTCCTGGCCTCTTCGAATGTTGGCAGGGCCAACTGGGCCGGGACGGACAGCCCGGGCGCGGCGCCGCTCGATCCGGCATACGTCCTCGACGACATCCGGTCCGCTCGCGCGGCCGGCGCCGACATCGTGATCGTGATGCCGCACTGGGGCGAGGAGTACAGCTACTGGCTGAGCACCGAGCAAAAGCAAGATGCCGCCGACTTCGTAGCCGCCGGCGCAGACCTCGTCCTCGGCAGCCACTCTCACTGGGTGGGAGCCATCCAGTCGATCGACCGGCCGCAGGGTCCCGCCTTCGTCGACTACTCGCTCGGCGACCTTCTCTTCGACCTCGACCACGACATCCAATCGCAGGAGGCGGTCGTCCTGAGCCTGACCTTCTCGGGCACGCAGCTCCTCCAGGTCGGCCTGGACCCGACCGTCATGGTCGACGGGGCCCAGGTCGCCCTTCTCGATCCCGCCGGCGACGGCCGCTCCGTCCTCGATGCGATCCGGAGGGCCTCCCGCGGCTTGCTCGGCTGGTAGGCGCTACCCCATCAGGGCATTGCGGTAGAGGCGAACCTGCGGGCTGCCCATCGGTCCGGGTTCGACGACCGCGAGATCGAGGGCGATCGGCAGGTGCGGCAATGCCGACCCGTCCGGAAGGCGGCCCGTCTCGAGGAGACGCGCCAGGCCCATCCGCAGCTGGGCCCGTTTGCGATGGTCGAACGTCTCTTCCGGCCGCCCGTAGCCGCGCGAGGCGCGCCAGCGAACCTCCACAACGACGAGCCGCGCGGGCGGGCCGGGGTCAGTGGCCAGGATGTCCAGCTCGCTGCGGCCGGCGTGGACCTTCCGCGCGAGGACCACCCAGCCCCGAGAAGCCAGGCGTTCGGCCACGAGCAGTTCGGCGGCGTCGCCTGCCAGTTGTCGCTGGGTCCGCGTCAAGCCCGCTCCTGCGGGCGCTAGTCCATCAGTTCGCCGGCGAGCAAGTCGTCGTCGGCCTCTTCGGGATCATCGGCTGCGTCCGCGGCGGCATCCTGCCACAACGACATTTGCTGGCGATCACGGCACGGCGCGAACGAGACCCGGTGTATCGGGCAAAGCCCCAGGGCTTCGAGCCCGGCTCGATGTTCGGGCGCCGCGTAGCCTTTGTTACTCGCGAACTCGTAGCCCGGATACAGGACGTCGTACTCCTCCATCAGCCGGTCCCGGGCGACCTTGGCGATGACCGAGGCGGCGGCGACGGAGGCGCAGAGACGGTCGGCGGAGACCAGAACGCGCTGGTGGACGGGTACCTCGGGCAGCGAGACCGCGTCGAGCAGCAGCGCGTCGGGCCGGATCGGCAGGCGGGCCGCGGCCAGGGTGCTGGCCAGCAGGGTAGCCTGGAGGATGTTGATCCGATCTATCAGCTCGGGCCCCACGAAGGCGATCGACCAGGCCAGGGCGTGCTCCCTGATCTCGACGTCGAGCCGGCGCCGTTCCTCCGGCTTGAGCAGCTTGGAGTCACGCAGCCCGCGCGGGCTCCAGTCGGGCGGGAGTATCACAGCCGCCGACGTGACGGGCCCGGCCAGACAGCCGCGGCCGACCTCATCGATGCCGGCGACGTGGCGGTATCCGCGGGACCAGAGGATCCGCTCCTCGGCGAAGTCGGGGTCCAGTTGGGCATGATGCCAGAGGGCGACCTCGATCCTGCCGTCGACCGAGCCGGGGGCGAAAACAGTGGAACCCCGCCGCGCCGCAACGGGCGATCTGACGGGGTCCTCCACGGAACCTGAGGAGCGACGGGCACCCGGCATGTCGCTCCGACTCGCTAG
>JBEKKR010000031.1:0-31552 GCA_050010635.1 Candidatus Limnocylindrales bacterium | reverse complement strand
CCCTTTCGGAGCGCCATCCAGCAATCGGCTCTACCGCTTCGGGTACGCCTGGACGCTCACCGCGAGCGAGGCGTCGCGGCTCAGCCCTTCTGCAATGTCGTGCGCGGTGGCGCATGCCTGAACGATCCTGTAGGCATCGTCAAACTCGACGCCGCGCACCCGTACGCTCACGGCGCGATCGCCGCGAACCTCCTGGATCACATCGGTGCCATCGTCCTCAGTCGTGATCCGCCAGGGTGGGTTCCCGACTCGCTGTGCGAGGATTTGCGTGACCCGATTGCGCGTTCTCTCGTCCATTGCCATCACCTCTCGACGCCCGTTCTTCCGATCGGTTCGAATCCGCGCAGCGGCTGCATCGGGCGGCTCTGGCCGTCCGACAGTCGGGCTGCGGCACCCACCGTCCCGCCGGCTGGGCCCTCGACTCTAGCCTCACGAGCCTCATCGTACCCATCGCCGTTCTTGAGAACTCAACAGCAGGCTGCTTCAAAGACGTGGAGCTAGCCTATCGGTAAGCGGAGTCGCGGCTGCATACCGGGCACAAGCTTCTGCGCTTCGGCCGGTCACCTTCTGAGTCCCCTGTCATGTCGGTGAGCCGCTCAGGGCGTGGCGCGATGCGTTTCGCCGCCCTTCCGCTACCGCCTCGCCGGCTCGCTTGTTATCTCGGCCCTAAGTCCACTTGAACCTCCGACCTCGCGCTCGCTAGGTCTGCCGGCCCAGCAGTGCGTAGCGTGAGCGACGCCCTCTCACGAGGTGCAGGGTTCGTTCTGAAGGCGGGTGGCTCGGCGCAGCAGAGCCTCGTTCGCGATGGCCTGACATTCAAGTGCCCCCGCCTCGGAGCGAGCGGACCAGGCATGGCCTCATAGGAGCGTGGGCTTCTCACTCGACGCACTGCTGCCTGCCTGGCCCGCGTCATCGTATCGACGCGGTAGGAGGACGACCATGGCAGCCATCGGGATCGACACCCACAAAGCGACGCTGGCGGCGTGCCAGGTCGACGAGCTCGGCACGGCCGTCAGTGAAGGGACATTCGACAACAACCCGGCTGGTCATCGCGCGTTGCTCGACTGGGCGGCCGGGGCCGGGCGTGACACGGTCATCGGCATCGAGGGCTCGGCGAGCTTCGGGGCACCCCTCGCCCGGTTCCTCGTGGCGACCGGTTGGATAGTCCGCGAGGTGCCACCGCAGCTCTCCCGGCGAGAACGGACGCGGACGCGGCGAGCCGGCAAGAGCGATCCGGGTGACGCCCTCGCCATCGCCCGGGTGACCGCCCGCGAGCCGGACCTGCCGCCTGTCCGGTCGGTCGACGCGAGCCTCGAGGTCCGTCTGCTCGTCGAGGCTCGTGACGATGTCGTGGCCGAGATGACCCGGGTCCGCAATCGCCTTCACGCCGACCTGCGGACGCTGCTGCCCGGATATGGCGCCGCGGCCACACGATCGCCCTAGCCCAGGCGACCCACCATGCACCTGCCCGGGCGTACATCGAGCGCAAGCGAGCCGAGGGCAAGACCTGGCTCGAGGCCATTCGCGCCCTCAAACGCCAGTTAGTGCGGACGGTGTTCCGATTGCTCGAACTCGGTGCTCGCTCCCTGCCCGTCGCCGCTTGACAAGATAGGAGCTTGTGCGTCGGGTCCGACTCTCGGGCCTGATTGCGGCACCGCGAACACATGAGCTCCGAGCCGAGGGAGAGCACGGGGCCGGAACCGAGCGTGGCAGTCACCGCCGCGCCAGTGCTCATCTGCGCGTCGCGTTAGCGCGCGCGAGTTGAGTTACTTGGACAACGGGACGTCGGCTCGAGCGGGTGTTGAGGGAGCCGAAACGACGGTCCTATCCGCAGACGATCATCGTCCTGGCGCCAGACGGCCACGCGCCGTCTCCCACTTGTCGGCCCCCGATGAGCCCACCGCTGCGGGAAGCCACCGACCTCGAGGGGGAAGGCGGCCACTGCGCCCAGCTGGACCCCCGGCGCTCCGCATGCCTCGGCGGATACGCTGTTCGCCGCAAAGCCGCAAACTGGAGCGCGCCCGATACTGAACGGGACGGCTACACACCTCTCCAAGTCCAAGAGGAACCTCCTGCCGTTACAGCGTCAGCGGCGACCTCGCTCGGCAAGCGGGAGCCATGCGAACGTGTCCCCCAGATCGGGCGAGGGGAGGTACTCCAATCCAACAAACCCGTCGTACGCAACGCGGTCGAGCGCGGCGAAGAGGCGGCCGAAATCGACCACGCCTGTCCCGGGACGCCGCCGACCCGGTACGTCGGCAATCTGGACGTGGCGGATCGAGGGGGCGTGTCGCACAAGGGCGGCCACGCCGTCCGAGCCGCTCCGCTCCACATGATAGACGTCGAGAAGGATGCCGACATCGCAGCCAGCCACTTCGCGCGCCCGACCGGCGAGCGACGAGGCCGCGTCGGGCGTGTGCAGACCGTACTCCGGGAACTCCGCCGCATTGAGGGCCTCGAGCACGACACTGGCGCCGATTCCGGCCGCCGCGGTTCCCGCGGCCACGAGCGCCTCGACCGCCGCCGCATCCCGCGCCGCCGTTCGCTCCACATTCCCGTACAGCGCGTTCAGGACACGGCAGCCCAGGGCAGCCGCAATCGACAGCGCGACCGGGATGTTGTCCGCGAGGCGAGAATACTGGGCGCGGTCGGCAAGCAATCCGCGCTGGCCGGCCGAGAAGTCACCGCCGTCGAAGTTGAGGCAGGCGAGCGTAAGGCCGGCTGAGCCGACGGCGTCGATCAGGCGATCGACTTCCGACGGGCTGGGGACGGGGTCATCGAACGGCCACCACAGCTCGGCGGCGCGAAAGCCCGCCGCCGCGGCCGCGGCCGGCCGACGAAGCAGTGGCAGGTCCGTGAAGAGGATCGACAGGTTGACGTCGAAGCGCACAGCTACACACGCACGTCCGCGACGAGCTCGGGCTGGAGCGGCTCGACCGAGGGCATGAGCGAAGCCTACGCGGGGACGCCGACTCGAGTGGCGAGGACGCGGGCTACGTCCTCGATGCCGAGGCGTGGGCTCGCGAGCACGGGCACGCCGGTCTCCTCGGCAAGTCGCGGCGCGAGCCGCGCCATGGACGCCTGCGCGAGAACGATGCGGTCCACGTCGCGTGCGAGTGCGGACGCTCCTTCGCCGACCATCGCGTCGTGTCGCTCGCGATCGCCACTCATGAGAACGGCGAACGCACCCTCACAGACGCGCGGGACCACCTCGACCTCCTGCCCGGCCTCCTTTGCGGCGGCGCGGATCAGGTCGGTGGTCGGGCCCAGCGTCGACGGGACGGTGGCGAGGACTCCTACCCGGCCTCCGCCCTCGACCGCCACGCGCGCCATCGCGTCGTCGATCTTCACGATCGGGACATCGACCATCCGGCGGGCGACATCGATCGCGGGACCGAGTGACGAGCAGGCGGAAAAGATGACGTCTGCCCGGGCGGCTTCGGCCGCCTCGGCCAGACGGCATATTCGCCGGACGCTCGCGGGCGACACCTCGCCCTCGCGCTGGACCGTCGCCAGGACGTCGCTGTCTACGAAGTCGACGAGCTTGACGTCGGGGAGCAATTCCTGGAACAAGTCCTTGATCAAGGGCTCAACGTTCACGAACACGAAGCTCGTGTGGAGCATGGCGACCGTGGGCATCTTCTCAGACTCCTCTCGCCGCGCGAACCGCGGCAGGCAATGTCATTCGACGGTTTCGTCCGCGAAATCATGTGATAAACCCAGAGTGCCTCTATGGGGTCCTCTTCGCTTGTCATTGCCGTCACGTCTTGGATGGAGCGAACGGTGAGTAGCCGGGAGCCGTCAACGGCCACGGATAGGCTTCCTCCCACCGCTCCGCCACATCGAGCAGCATGTCGTCCCAATACCGCGGCGAGGTGAGGAGAAGCCCGAAGGGGATGTTGTGCGGTCCGACACCAGCCGGCAACGAAACCGAGGGATGGCCGGTCAGATTGTGCGCTACCGTGTTTACGATGGCATTTGGAAGGCCGACGTCATGGGATCCTGGAAGTCGGCCGTCTGGCGTCCAACCCTCGACCGTGACCGTTGGCGCGACGAGCAGGGAATTGTTCTGCAGAAGTTCATCTATCTGCCGCGCGTACGTGAACCGGCGCCGGCGAGCGGCTACATACTCGTCGATGCTGACTCTTGCCGCATCCTGCATACAGCTCACGAAGCGTGGGTCGAGCAGATCAGCGAGGCTGTCGAGCTGATTGCGACCTATGAACTGAATCTGCTCTACGCCTCCGATGGTCAGAGAGTCGTCATCCGGGTTGCCGCCCTCGAAGATCGAGGCGGGCTCAAGGACTTCAACAGGCAAATGAAGGACTTCTGCGAGCCGACGCAGTGCGTTCTCAAAGAGGCCCTGAATACTGGGAGTCGGCGGATCCCCGGGGCACAAGCGAGTAGTGGCAAGAATGCGCTGGAATGGAGGCCGCGGGCCCAGTGGCCACGTGGGCAGCGCGGTAGGATCGCCGGGGACGGCGCCCGCCTCTATCTCCAAGAGCAGGCGGACGTCGTCGACGGATACGCCGAGAGGACCCTCTGTGGACAGGTCCATCCACGTTGGGATCGGCTGGCGTCCCACGATGCCATTGCTCGGTTTCAGACCGACGAGGCCGCAGAGGGCAGACGGAACTCTAATCGAACCAGCGCCGTCTGTGCCGGTAGCGATTGGCACCATTCCGGCGGCCAGAGCGGCTGCGGCGCCTCCGCTTGACCCTCCGGGTGACCAGTCCGTGTTCCACGGGTTCTTAGTGGCGCCAAAGAGTGGATTCGACGTATAGCCTTCCCACGCAAACTCGGGAACGTTCGTTTTGCCGACAATGATTGCCCCCTCTGCCCGGAGACGCGCCGGCACATGGGCGTCAGCGTTAGCCGGTCCGTCGTGCGCATGGAGCACCGAGCCATAGGTGGTTGGCAATCCCTCGACGTCCTCGACGTCTTTTACGAGGACTGGAAGACCGGCAAGCCGCCCGACCGCGAGACCGCTGCGGAGTCGTTCGTCCAGGGCGTTTGCGTCTGCCAGGGCCTCCGCCCGAAGGGCGACGACGGCGTTGAGCGTCGGATCACGCTGGGTGATGCGGTCTAGGGCGCATTGAACCAGTTCGACCGCCGAGATGTCGCGGTGGAGCACCATATCGCGGAGGCTACGCAACATCGCTTTTCCTCATGGCCGCTGGGCGGCGGGCTTGACTCTGCCCGACAACGTTCGCGAGTTCAACCTGGGGTCGCCGGCGCTGATAACCCGCCGAGCGACCTGTGATTACGGTCCTGGATGGAGCAATCGCCTTGTCCCTGACGGAAGAGGAATGCCCTCGGTGACCTTGAAGCTTTCGTCCGCTCTGGCGCAGGGGCAGGTGACATGCCACGCGATTCGGCGACGGTAACGCGCCCCGACGGGACCGTCGCCGGTCATCGAGTGGCACCGGCCAAGGCTACCCTCTCTTCGGCGATGGCCGCCTTCACGGCCGTCCAGCCGGCGATGAAGTTGTTGCGGAAGTGCTGCACTGGCCCGAAATCCTCGAACTCGGCGAGGCTCAGCCCGTCGAGGCGGAGTGCTCGCTCGACGTCGGGGAAGGTGCGCTTGAGGCGCTCAACGGCAGCCTCATCCAGCGGCACGTCGTAGTCGGGCGCGAAGGGTTCGGGATTGGCCAGGACCTCGGCGAAGGTACTCCAGTTGATTGTGCAGTGCACGGCGGCCCCAACGAGCCCGGTCAAGTCGAGGCTGATCCGGGCGCCACCGCAGAGCAGGGTGACCGGATAGCCGCGCTCCACCACCAGCCGATAGCAGGCGCGGGAAAGAGCGATCCCAGCAAGCTCCATATCCTCCTTGGTGACGCCCCCTTTCCCTCCGGCGAGGCCATCTCGCGCGGCCAGGGCCTTGAGGTGATCGCCGAAGATGCCGGTGATCGGGCTCATGAAGAAGGGCGGCCGGAGCCCTGTCCGTTCCGTTACCCGCAGATAACGCTCGCACGTCTCGACGACCTGCGCTAGGCTGAACACCTCCGTCACGATCGTCGGATATCCGTCCGCCACGACTGCCTCGAAGGCCTCAAGGCCGGGCGCGGTGGCCGGGATCTTGGGCGTCGCGTTGGGCCCGATGGCGTGCCCAGCACGAGCCGCGGCGATGATGCGCCTAACGTCGGTGTCGGCCTCAGGCGCGCCCTGGATGCTGACGTAGCCGTGGCGCCCCCCGGTCGCGTCGAAGAGGGGGCGGAAGCGCTCTACGATTCGGGCGACAAGGCGCTCCTGGACGAGGGCTGCCGCTGCTTCGTCATCGTCGGTGGCCATTACCGCCTCAGAGATGATGGGTCGGATCTCATCTGGGGCGCGTTTCAGAAGCCCGCCACCGTAGGCTGGATTGGTCGTGCAGCCGACGGCGCCCTGGCTGAGGGCGAGGCCAATCTCCTCGATCGTCGGATTGTTGACCCAAACCCGCGTCGGGCTCTGGGCTCTCAGCTGGCTGAAGTAGGTCGCCGTCATATCGCCTCCTTGAAGAACATCCAGGCGATGGCGTGGGAGCACCGGGACGAGTCCATCGCCTGCGAGCGCGGCGGAGCGTCTCACGATTCGACCGGTTCGCCTCCCGGTCCGATGCGAACGCCATGCTCGGCAAGCCGCGGCGCCCTGGAACTCCCGTTACGAGTTGGCATTGTGACTGTCGTTCCCAACTCCTTCAGGTGCCGTCTCTCCGCAGCCCTTCATCGGACGCCGAGGCCGGCGTGAAGACATAGATCAGGTTGTCACCGGCGTAGACCGCCGGGCGGTCTCGATAGCCGACGACAAGGCCGGATTGAATGGCCCGGACGACTTGGCGCGTGTGTCCGAACGGGTCGACGACGGCCCCGACGCGCTGACCGGGACGAACCCTTTCGCGCAGCTCCACCTCGCGTGTGAAATAGCCGCCACAGCTGGCGGGCAGGTAGTGGTGACGGTAGGTGTCCGTGGCTGCGGTCGAGGTCGCGCCGTCTATTACGCCGACCGCCGCGAGGGCGTATCGCACTATCTGTAAGCACCGCCCCCGGTATTCTGGCGCTAGTCGGCCGAGTCCGCCGACCTCGACTTCAACCGCCGGCACTCCGATACGCAGCGCGGATGCGACGAGCAGGCCCGGGTGCCAATCGCTTAATCGGACTAGGTCGAGCCCGAGCAGCTCGGCGACGGCTTTGGAGCGAGCCTCCGCGATGCCTCCTCCGGCAGGGACCTCCACATACGGTGTCACGCTCCCGGACGAGAACCAGCTGTGGAGCGAGAGGACGAAACCCCAGCGACCGACTGTCTCGAATAAGCGAGCGGCTAGTCGCAGGCTGACCGAGCCGTTCGGATCACCGGGAAACGAGCGATTGAGATCGACCAGGTCGCCGGGGTGGCGACGAGCGCCGGCCCTGAAAGCCGCCGGATTCGCTGTCGGAATGAGGAGCGTCGAGCCGGCCGGCGGTCGGCGGGCTAGCTCGCGGTCGATCATGTGGACCGCGCGCATCCCTTCGACCTCGTCGCCGTGTACCCCGGCTACGATCGCCATCGAAGGCGTCGACTCTTCGCCCCGATGGACGATAACGGGGACGGAATCGTCCACATTGGGGGCGGAGCCCGCGGTCAGCCAGAAAAGGTGGCGTCCGGGGGTCAGATCCTCGGGTGCGGGTACCTGGACAACAGTCTTGGGCTTTCCCATATCCACTCCGATTGTCCGACAATCATCAGCTATACTACCAGCTGCTAAGGCCGCGCGCAGCGTGTCCAGCAGCTGGGGAGGAGATGATCAATGCCCGAGGCGACCGTTGAATTGCCCTGCCAAGCTTGGTTCGCGCCCGACGAGTACCAGGGCCGCGTCGCAGGTATCCGACGTCGCATGGCGGAACAGCGGATCGAAGGTCTGCTTATCACATCCGAGCAGAACTTCATCTATCTGAGCGGGATGCCGACGCCGTCGTTTCTCAGCCGGGCTCGACCGTTGTCGCTGATCCTCCCGCTCGAAAGCGATCCGGTGCTCGTGGTCGCGGAGGCGCACACTCGCGACGCCGTCGCCTGCTCGTGGGTAGAGGACGTTCGTGGTTTCGACGGGTTCGAGCGGGAAAGCCTGAGCGTGATCGCGGACGCCCTCCGAGATCGTGGCCTGGACCGGGTGTCGATCGGTTGCGAACTCGGCGAGGAGCAACGCCTCGGCATCAGCTGGCTTGGATTCGAAGCGCTGCGCCAAAGTCTGCCCGACGCTCAATTCGTGGACGCCGCTCAGATTCTATGGTCGGCACGGAAGCACAAGTCGCCGACCGAGATCGCGTATCTGAAGGAGGTTGGGCAGATCACTGGCCACGCCTATGAGGCTGCGCTGGGCGAAGTCCGAGCCGGGACCACGGAGGAGGACGTGTACCGTCGTTTCGCGGCACGCTGCGCTGAGCTCGGCGCCAAGACCCCGGGCTACTTCGCGATGCACTCTGGCCGAGGCTCAGACACTCGGCCGAACCGATGGCCGACCGACCGACGGCTCCAGAGCGGTGACCTGCTATGGATCGACGCCGGGACGGCATACCGCGGCTACTGGTCCGACTACACGAGGATGCTGTCCATCGGCGAGCCCGACGCCGAGCGGCAGGGGGCCTACGCGTTCGTCCATGACACCGCCCAACAACTGCTCGCATCGGTTCGTCCCGGCGTAGCGTGTCGCGACCTCATGGCGATCTGCGAGTTAGCATTTGCCCGAGCCGGCAGGCGAATCGGCAACTCGACCAGGATCGGGCACGGGATCGGCCTCGAGTTGTCAGAGCCCCCGTCCATACTGGGGGACGATCCGACCGTGCTGGAACCTGGGATGGCCATAGCGCTCGAGCCGGCCTTCCGTGGCGAGGTTGGCTACTTCGTTGTCGAGGAAGATGTCGTCGTCACGGACACAGGATTCGAGTATCTTTCGGTGCCGGCCCCGGCAGAGCTACCAGCGATCTGACGTTGCTGACCCTTCCGCGACTCATCATGAACAGACCGCGCGCGATGATCGTCGCGCACTGGTTGACGGCCTGTGGCACCGCATAAGCGGCGGAGGGCCTGTATGTCGGCGCGGGGCTCGAAGACGAGAAGGACTGCCTGCTCGTGATGGTCGGCGCGCCCGCGAAGACGGCACAGAAAGCAGCTCGCGTATCGGGAGTCGGCTACGAGCTGGGGCGATGTGGTCCGCGAGTTAACGCGCGAGATCGACGACGACCTCGCGGCCATCGTGGCCTCGCAGGAGCGCCGCAGCCGCGGCCCATGCAGCAGGTCCAGGCGGATGATTGCCCTTGCGCTCGCGGGGGAGGCTCGCTCATGAAGGCGCCAAGGACGGCGCGCTCGAGGAGTGCCCGGTGCTCGGCGGTTCGGACCAGTCCGCGGCCGACGCCGTGGTCGGCCACGATCGAGCGCCGTGAGCCATCCGCTATCTCGATAACAGGATCTCCGAGGTGCTGGCGGACGACGAGCGTCGCCCCGATGAAGCCAGGCGGAACCGAGTAGCGGGCGCCGCGGAAGGCGATGGTGGCGTTCGCGTCGACCGTGCGACGTTCCGCGATCGCGGCCGGATAGGCCGTCGGCGGGTCGTCGCGCCCTTTTTCCTGCCAAGCAGCTCGGTCCTCCAGCGGGGCACCGGGGTGCCCAGGGCGTTCGTCCTCATGTTGTAGTTAAGGCTGCCGTGCCGCTCGGTGGGGACGGTGGAGCCCGATCGAGAGATGGTCTTGCCTGCCGGTGGGGCTCTCCTTCGTTCAGGATCTCTGTATGCTAACGCTTGTAGGACAATCAACCGCAGACAGGTTTCATGGACGTGAGTCCTATCGAGCGCCCCGAGACTCTGACCGAGGCAGTGGCGCGCCACATCCGAGACGCCATCGTGCACGGCGATTACGCGCCGGGGAGTGCGCTCCCGGAGATCCCGCTCGCTCGCGAATTCGGGACATCGCGCGGCACGGTTCGCGAGGCTTCGCTGCGCCTCGCGGACCTCGGGCTCGTCGAGGTCGTTCCCCACCGTGGATTGTTTGTGTCGCGCGTGTCGAGGCGCCGCGCTCGCGATATGTACGGTGTCCGGGGCGTTCTCGAGGCGTACGCCGTGCGATGCGCGGCTGCGGAGGGCGCTTTCTGCGGCGAAGGGCGTGACGCCGTGACGGTGCGACTTAGGGCTCTGGAGGCTGCGGCTGGCAGCGGAGACCCGATGGAGATGATTAAGATGGAACGTGCTCTCCATCAGGAGATCTGGTCGCGGTGTGGCAATCAACTACTGCTCGACATGCTGGCGACTCTTAACCTGCAGACCCGCCGCCTGCTCATATACAACAAGACCTTCAGCGCGCCGCTCATCGAGAGCCTGGCGATGCATCGGGCCCTGGTCGAGGCTGTTCTATCGGGCGACGCCGACCGAGCGGAGTCGGCCACACGGGAACATATCCGTACTTCCGGCGACCAAATCCAAGCCCAGATGCCCGAGGACCCCGAGGATGGCGCTAACGGCTCGACTCGCAGTCTCGGCTCCGACGAGGATACCGGCTAGCTTCAGAACGAGGTTATGCGTCGGTCGGCGGCCGGCCGTCCGTGGCGGCCCAGGAGAACCGTAACCGGTTGTCGGTCGAGTCGAGTCTGACCTCCGCCATGGGCTCAAAGCGTCACACCCGTGGCTTAGCGCGGCTATCCGCTCGCGGCTGACCGCCCGGCGGCACCCAGGCTCAGTCCCGGCGCCGGGCGCAGCCCGAAAGACCCCGCGCTCGCCGACGCCCACGCTCGGACAGCGGCTCCCTCGTGCGCAGGAAGACTCCGTCGCGCCGGCCGAAAGGGGACCGCGCACGCGGAGCCCAACCGGGCTCCCAGCGCTGGCCTAGCAGCTTGCCGGCAGACTAAGCGGCCTTAGGAGAGCTCGCGCCGATCCAGGCGATGCCGGCCTCGTCGAGCGCGCGGCGCGACCTGGGTGAGCGACCGCTGGCCCCTGAGCTGCTCGGTGAGCGGCGCCGGGCGGTTGGAACGCTTGGCGAACATGCTGTGGCGGTCGGTGTAGAGCGCCCAAGGGGCAGGCCATAGGGGTGGGCGGTCTCGGTGAGCGTAGCGAAGTAGCCGGCGGTGACGACGTTGGAGGTGTCGTCGATGGCGGCCACGAGGGTCAGTCTCGGCCCGCGCTCCTCGAGCCAGGCTTCGTCCGAGCCGTCGGCCTGGAGCAGCATGCCGGCGGCCGCTATCCGCTCGCGCCGATCGTGACCCGCCTTGCGGCGGCGGGTGCGCGTTGCGCACGCCGGCCTGGCCAAGGATACGCCGGATCGTCCGCGGGCAGACCTCGATCGGCTCCTCCTGCTCGGCCAGACACTCGGCGAGGTGGACCGGGTTGAAGCCGGCGAACTCGCCCGTTGCAAGCTCGACGATGCGGCCGCGCGTCCGCTCGTCGACCCGGTTGGCTGGCCGCCGGCCCCGGTTGGCGTGGACCAGCGCCGCGCCGCTGTAGGCTCGAGACCGCTCAATCAGCCGGCGGACCTGGCGCCCCGAAAGCACCAGCGCCGGGCGGTTTGGGGAGGCTGAGCTCGCCCGGGGTGAGCACGAGACAACCGGCGTTGTTCGTGACCGTCCAACGTGATCATCTCCCTCGTCTTCATGGCAACGAGGCTGACAAAGTCGCTGTCCCCTTATCTCGGACAGAATCGCTGTCCGTTCACAGCCCCGATTTCGGGGTCTTGACATTGACTCCACGAGCGACTAGCTTCGCCCGCGTGTCTATTGTTAGACAACCAGCAGCAGGACATGAGGGGGCGACGTCTCCGTCAGAGATCCCTGGCCCCGCAATTCGTGCCGATTCTGTCACCCGCGCGCCGATCGATTTGAGGAGCGACACGATCACCCTGCCCACGCCGGGGATGAGGACGGCCATGGCGGAGGCCGCTGTCGGCGACGACTTCTACGGAGAAGATCCGACTGTCGAGGCGCTCGAGGCGCGAGCTGCTGCCCTGCTTCACAAGGATGCGGCACTGTACGTCCCGTCGGGCACAATGGGCAATCTGCTCGCGCATTTGAGCCACGCGCCTGGCGGGGGCATGGTGTTGGGTCCCGAGCACGCGCACACCTTCATGAGCGAAGGTGGAGGCGTCGCGCGCGTGGCCGGGATGACCGTAGGCCCCGTGGCCCAGCAGGGCGGACGTCTCGACATCGAGCGGTACGCGTCGCTTATGGATGGGGCATCGATCCTCTCCCCCAGCCCGTCCCTAATCTGGGTCGAACAGCCCACCCGGGGTTACGTCGTACCTCTGTCTGACCTCGAAGCTCTGACGCGGCTGGCCGCGGCGCGCGAGCTTCCCGTCCATTTCGACGGGGCCCGCATCTTCAACGCAGCCATCGCTCTGGGGGTCTCGGCAGCGGATATCGCCCGGCACGCTGACTCCGTGATGTTCTGCGTGTCGAAGGGGCTCGGCGCGCCGGTCGGGTCGCTGCTAGTGGGGACCACCGCCTTCATCGCGCGGGCGCGACGGAACCGCCAGATACTAGGCGGCGCGATGCGGCAGGCCGGCATCATCGCCGCAGGTGGGCTCTACGCGCTCGAACACCATGTCGAGCGGCTCGCAGAGGATCACGTTAACGCCCGGCGACTAGCCGAGGGCATCCGGCGCTTGGATGGGATCCGAGTCGATCGCCCTCTCGTGGAGACGAACATCTTCTACGCTGAGGTCGAACGCGCTGGCATCACGCCCCACGCGTTTGTCGACGCGCTTCGGAGGCACGGCGTGATCGTCAATCACCCGAGCGTCGGGCAACGCACGATCCGGTTCGTGACCCACTTGGGGATCGATGCGGCGGATATCGACGCCGCAATCTCCATTATCGGCGAAACCCTGGGCGATCCAATGTCCAGACAGCCCGGAACGGAGGTCTGCGATCTCTAGCGTATCACTCAAGGGGCAAACGGCCCTCGTCACCGGTGCCAGCCGAGGCCTCGGGCGCGCAATCGCGCGTCGGCTGGCCGTTGAGGGTGTACGCGTGGCCCTCGCCGCTCGCGACCGCGACCGCCTCGAGGCCGCGGTGGCAGAGATTCGGTTCGCCGGCGGTGACGCCCTGCCGCTTGTCGCGGACCTGACCGACGCTGCAGCGGTCGCCAGCGTTTTTCGCGTCCTCGATGGCTGGTCCGAGCGCCTTGACATCCTTGTCAACAACGCGTCACTGGTCTACGGCACGGAGCGGCACTTCCTCGACGTCGACGTCGCGTTGTGGGACGAGGTCATGGCGGCCAATCTCCGGACGCTCTTCCTGTGCTCCAGCTTTGCTGCGCATCGGATGGCACGCCAGCGGGCGGGCGCCATCGTCAACATCTCGGCAGTGAGCGCCTCACGGGCTCACCGCATGTGTGTGCCCTACGACACCTCGAAGGGAGGGACCGAGGCGTTCACCAGAGCGCTGGCCCTCGACCTCGCGCCCTTCGGCATCCGAGTGAACGCGGTCGCCCCCGGAGCGATCGTGGTAGAGGCCTGGGGTGAGCTCCCCACGGATGAACTCGAGAAGCGAGCGCGAAACATCCCGCTGGGACGGCTCGGTACGGCGGAGGATATCGCCGGAGCCGTCGCATGGCTCTGCTCCGCCGATGCCGCGTACGTCCACGGGCAGGTGATCACGGTTGACGGCGGGCTGGTCGCCCAGCTGCGATCGCCCGAGGCCGAGAACATCGAGCCTGGGGTGAAGTGGCCGGGATGAGCGGCGGAGGGCCGAGCGGTCACCTGCTCGAGGTTCATGATCTAACGACACGCATTGCGACCGAGGATGGCGTCGTCCAGGCCGTGAACGGTGTCAGCTTCTACCTTGATGATGGCGAGACGCTCGCAGTCGTCGGCGAATCCGGGTCTGGCAAGACCGTGACCATGCTCTCGATCACCCGGCTAATCGCTGACCCCCCGGCTCGGGTGACGGGCGAAGCGTGGTTCGCAGGGGCGGATCTCCTCCAGCTTAACGGTGAAGCGATGCGGCGCGTGCGGGGCTCGACGATCGGCATGATCTTCCAAGATCCGATGACCTCGCTCGACCCTGTCTTTACGATTGGCAATCAGATCGAAGAGGCGATGCGTAGCCACCTCAAACTCGGGAAGCGGGCACTCCGTGAGAGGGTGCTCGATCTCCTCGCTATGGTCAACATCGCTAACCCCGACCGCGTCGCGGACGCGTATCCGCACCAGCTTTCAGGCGGGATGAATCAACGCGTCATGCTGGCTATCGCGATTTCGTGCGCGCCGCGTCTTCTGATTGCCGACGAGCCGACGACAGCTCTGGACATCACCACGCAGGCGCAGCTCCTGGAGCTCATTCGACGTCTGCAAGGCGATCTCGGCATGGCCGTCATATGGATCACGCACGACCTCGGGATAGTGGCCGGTCTCGCCGATCGGATGCAGGTAATGTACGGCGGTCGCATCGTGGAGTCGGCCGACGTGGAAACCCTCTACAACGACCCGCTCCACCCGTACACCCTCGGTTTGCTCTCATGCGTCCCGCGGCTCGACCGGGACCGATCAGATCGCCTCACGTCTATCCCTGGTTCGCCACCACGTATGATTGACCTGCCTGCGGGCTGCACCTTTGCCCCGCGATGCAGCTTTCGTCTGGAGCGCTGTGCGACGCAGACGCCCGACCTCGATGTCGTCGAGGGTGTCCATAGTCGGGCGTGCTGGGCCGCCACGAGTGCCCTTCGCGAGGCGGCACGGTGATGTCCCGGACGCCCGAGGCCGCCAGCACGGTTCCTGTGCTCGAGCTCCGTGACGTCGCCGTGCACTATCCGGTCACGAGCGGGATCATTCGTCGCCGCGTGACCGGCGCAGTCCGCGCGGTCGATGGGGTTTCGCTGTCGATTGGCGCTGGCGAAACCCTCGGTCTGGTAGGAGAGTCGGGCTCGGGCAAGACGACAATCGCGCGAGCGATTATCGGACTTGTCCCCCTGACGCGCGGACGGATTCTGGTCGAGGGTCGGGACATCCGGTCGGACGGTGGCGGGGAGACGCTGGCCCGTAGACGTCGCGTCCAGATGATCTTCCAGGACCCGTTTGCGTCGCTGAATCCCCGAATGACGATCGGCAACATCGTGGCTGACCCGCTCCGCGTGCACCGCATTGGGACGGAAGCCGAGCGCCGGGAGCGAGTGCGCGAGCTGTTTGACCTTGTAGGGCTTGACGCCTCGCTCGTGAACCGCTATCCCCACGAGTTCTCCGGCGGCCAGCGCCAGCGGGTTGGGATCGCCCGCGCGCTCGCAGTCGACCCGATGTTGGTCGTCTGCGATGAGCCCGTCTCCGCACTCGATGTCTCTATCCAAGCGCAGATTCTCAACCTCTTGCGCGACCTCCGAGAGCGGTTGGGCCTGGCGTTCCTACTGATCAGTCACGACCTCGCTGTCGTCCGCCATGTGTCCGACCGGGTCGCGGTGATGTATCTGGGGCGGCTGATGGAGGTGGCGGACCGCGATCGGCTCTACGCCGAACCGAAGCACCCGTACACGAAGGCGCTACTGGCCGCGGTCCACGTTCCCAATCCAGCAAAAGAGCGAGCCCGACGCGATCCGCCCTTGAGCGGAGAGATTCCGTCTCCCGCGAACCCGCCGAATGGTTGCCGTTTCCAGACGCGCTGTCCATTGCGGGAGCGTCTGGGCCGGCCTGCCGAATGCGTCGACGTAGAGCCGGTCCTGCGCGATGTGGGTCAGGGACAGTTCGTTCGCTGCCACTTCGTGGAGCGGGGCGATATGGATTCGATCGGAGTAGTACGGCCACGAGGCGCCGAGGACGAAGGAGGACGCGTGCGACGAACGTTGGATATGAGACCAGAGCGAAACGCAAGAGAGGAGCACAACAGAGATGAGATCGCGGACGTTGGGGCCCGGTGTAACTGAGAGTCTGCCCTCACAGGTACATCATGGCTATCCGAAGCTGGCCATTTGTGTCACTGTGGCACTTCTATTTACAATTTCATGTGCCGGCCAAACGTCGACGCCGGCTGGGAACCAGGCGAGCGGCGGCTCGCCGACGAGCGGCGGCTCGCCGACGAGGGGCGGCACCATCACGTTCATGACTTTCACGAACGTGTCGACCTTCAATCCTGTCATGCCGCCAGAATCGACAAACAATCAGGTCGGTCAGTTGGTCAACAGGGGGCTTAGCCAGTTTGACGATCAGGGAAGCGTTGTCCCCGTACTAGCTGAGAAGGTCCCGGATCCGGCCGACGGTGATGTCTCGGCCGACCTGCTGACCGTGACCTGGAAGATTCGCGAGGGGGTCAAGTGGTCCGATGGGACGCCACTCACCTCGGATGACATCAAGTTCACGTGGGAGGTCTGCGGTACTCCGGCTAACGGATGCGCCAAAGCGGAGGGCATGGCGGACATCGCGTCCATCGACACGCCAGATGCGCGGACCGCGGTCCTCCACTACAAGCAGCCGTTCTTCAATTACAAGACCCAGTTCCGCTGGGGGATCCTGCCACGCCATAGCCCCGACGTGGGCGCGCCGGCTGATATCGCCAAGTGGAAGTACAACCAGACAGACAACCCCAACCTCGGCCCCTTCTCGGTCGCATCGTTTACGTCGGGCCAGGGCGCCAAACTCGTTAGGAACCCCAACTTCTATCTTGCCAGCGAGGGCAAGCCTTACCTTGACGGAATCAACATCGTCATGCGCGACAACCAGGAGACGATGCGCCAGGCCATCATGAACGGCGAGGCGACCATCTCGCCGTGGCTGACGCAGCCGGCTCCGGCCGCCGTTCAGGAACTCGTGCAAAAAGGGTTTACGGTTGGGTCAGGTTCGTCCCCGTACAACAATCGCATTCAGCTCAACCTTTTCGATCCAAAGGATCCGACCCGCACGAAGCCGCATCCTATCCTCGGCGACGTGAAGGTGCGCGAGGCGATTCTCCGAGGCATCAACGTCGACAACGTCATCTACAACTGGGACATTCCGGGCGTATACCAGGCGAAGCAAGACCCCAACCGCTTCAGCCCGTACGGTCCCGCCTTCCAAGCATGTGGCATACAACCCGTCCCATACGATCTCGCTACATCACAATCGTTACTGGACTCGGCTGGTTGGAAGCTGGGCAGTGACGGGTACCGTTATAAGAATGGCCAGAAGATGACGCTTCGGGTGGGCACGTACACGGGGTACGGCCAAGAGGACAACGTCGTCGTCATCATTTCCGAGCTCAAGAAGCTGGGTATCGAGGGCATCGCCGATCCAATTGACGTGACAGTCTTCTACAGCAGCTTCTCTGAGAAGTCCCCGGTTTACACCGGCGACTTTGACATCTTGTATTGGGATATCCCAGTCGGGGAATATGGTGACGCCCAAGGCGACGTGACCAGCTTCTATGAGAGTTCGATGATCCCATCCGCATCTAATGCGCTTGGGCATAATATGAACGGTATCCAAGACACTCAGGTCGATGCATGGATCACCCAGGCAGCGGCCTCACTCGATCCAAAGGTCCGTGCCGGGCTGGACTGCCAGATCCTTGAACGTGTCGACCAACAGCTGTGGGCAGAACGTTGGGACGGCTACATCCCGAACTTCCAGATGTCCAGTCCCAAGCTCAAGGGTTGGACAGATGCAGAGAAGTACGTCGTTTTTGGCTCGGACTCGGAGAACTGGTACCTAGAACCCTGATCGAAGCGGCAGGATCGCCGTTGCTGTGTCCAGGGCCGTTTGTCGGCGGTCCTGGACACAGATAGTGGGAGCGGCAAGTGCAGCGTTACATCCTTAGGCGGCTCGCGCAGCTGCCAGTGCTCGTCTTCCTTGTCGCAACGGTCACGTTCTTCGCCCTCCACCTTATCCCAGGGGGCCCGCTGGCCGTTTATGCCCGCGGCGGGACCAGCCCCGAGGCCTTGGAGGCGATCCGGGCGCGGCTTGGCCTCAATGATCCGCTCCCAATCCAGTTCCTCCACTGGCTCGGGCCTGCACTGACCGGTGACCTCGGGTTCTCGCTCTACACGCAGCAGCCGGTCATGAGCGAAATTGAGGTCCGACTCGGCCCCACGCTGATCCTCATGACCTCGACCTTCCTGGTCGTGCTCGTCCTCGCGATTGCGATCGGCACGATCTCGGCCGTCCGGCAGTATTCGAGGCTCGATATCGTCCTTACGACGGTCTCATTCGCCGGGGCCGCTATGCCCGTTTATTGGCTCGGCCTCCTTCTCATCCTCATCGACTCGGCGATCCGTGATCCGGCGACCGGCCATCCATTCCTCCCGACGGGGGGGATGACCACACCGGGGACGAGCCTGAACGTCCTAGACCTCGGTGCCCACATGATCATGCCAATGATTGCGCTGGGCGCCGGCTGGGTGTCGTGGTATGCGCGATACGTCCGCGCAGGTATGCTCGACGTCATTCACAAGGACTTCATACGGAGCGCGCGGGCCAAGGGCCTGCGCGAACGTACTGTTATCTTCAAGCACGTCGGCAAGAACGCCGCCCTCCCACTCGTTACCGTCATGGCGCTCGATCTGCCGTTCCTGTTCGCCGGGGCCTTATTCACCGAGATTATCTTCGGATGGCCGGGCATCGGCAATTTCTTCTACCAATCAATTCAGCGCCGCGACTACGGGATGGTCATGGGGATCATCATGATTATCGCAGTTCTGGTGATTATCGCAAACCTACTGGCCGACATCGCGTACGCGTGGCTCGATCCACGCGTGAAGTACGAGCGTGGGGCGAGCTGACGATGGCGACCGCCGACCCTACTGCGAATGGGCTGATCCGAACGGTGCGCGGCCAGGATTCAATGCGAGCCATCGTCTGGCGCCAGTTCCGGCGGCATCCAGCTGCCCTGTTCGCGTTGACGATATTGACCATCGTTATCACTGTTTCCGTGCTGGCTCCGATCGTCGCGCCCTACGACCCGAACTCGATCGACCTCCCGAATCGGTGGGCACCGCCATCGTTCGCGCATTGGCTGGGAACCGACAAGGAAGGCCGCGACATGCTCAGTCGGATCCCGTATGGCGGCCGTATCTCGCTGATTGTCGGGTTCTTCGGGATGGGCACATCGATGATCATCGGTATCATCGTCGGGGGCATCGCAGGCTACCGTGGCGGCTGGGTCGATTCGCTGCTCATGCGGATCACCGACTTCTTCCTGTGCTTCCCGCAGATCTTCATCCTGTTGTTCATCTCGGCGGTCCTGCGTCAACTCGGGGCCAGTAACTTGGGTAGCGGCCTCGCTCAAGTTGTGGCCGTCATCGGTCTCACGTCGTGGATGGCGGTAGCCCGCCTCGTACGAGGGGGCTTCCTAAAGGTCCGAGAGGAAGAGTTCATTGCGGCAGCCCGATCGTACGGGACCCACGGCGTCCGGCTCGTGTTCGTCCACATCTTGCCGAACGCGATCGGCCCCCTCCTGGTCGCGGCCACACGCGGGGTCGCGGACGCGATCCTCCTCGAGTCGGGCCTGTCGTTCTTGGGCTATGGCATCCAGCCGCCAACGGCGTCATGGGGCAACATCCTGCAGGACGCGTTCACCACCATGGGCTCCTACCCTTGGATCACCTTCTGGCCCGGATTCATGATCTTCATCACGATCCTGGCGCTCAACTACCTCGGTGACGGGCTACGCGACGCCCTCGACCCCTTCAAATTCGTGGGCCCCCGCTGACGTGCACGACCAGGCCGCGCAGAGGGTTCCGTCACTCGGTCGCTCCGGCGGAACAGTCCGACGTGGCGACAGATTGTCGCCGACATCGTTGGGTCAGTGCAGTTCCATGATCTCTCCGATACGGTCGGGTAGGCGTTTCTGGAAGCAACGCACATGCCTGTGAGGCCGATGGCAGCGCTACCGTTCGTCGAGCCGCCCGTACGGCGCTTGCTGCCTCTCTCACCGTGACAACCCAGCGTGTTCCGCTCACGCTACTCGGTGAGCGCCGCACTCGGGTCCTCGATGCCGCCGCCCGTCGGGCTATCGACGTCGTCGTGGTAACGAGACCCGAGCACGTCCGGTACTTGTCTGGAGTCGACGCCTACGCACTGCTGATCTGCCCGCTTCGCACCACCCTCGTGGCGGCTAAGGGTCTCGCCCGCTCGGATGAGCTCGAGCGGCAGGGGATAGGGCTCGTCGAGTATGCCGCCTACGACCCCGAACGCCGCATCGATCCCGTGATGGCCGCCGCGGCCGCGACCGATGCCGAGATCGTCACGTGGCAACCTCGACGACTCGGCTGCGACCTCGGGGGCGTCTGCGGGCCAATCGGCAGCCTGCATCGCGGCGAGGTCATCGACCTTGATGCGACCTTCGCATCGATCCGCCGACCCAAGGACGCTTGGGAGATCGATCAGCTCAGGCGGCGGGTGAAGATCCTGGAGGGCGGGCTTACGGCTGCACGAGCCGTCGCCCGTTCTGGCGCAACGGAAATCGATGTACTCGCGGCCACTGCGCGAGACATCTCGGGCGCTCTCGGTGGTCCCGTTCGACTCGACCACAGCATCGGAGCTGGCCCGCGGAGCGCGGAGCGGAACCCACAGGCGTCCCCTGCCGAGCTCGTCGAGGGTGACCTACTGTTGCTCGATCTGTATCCCCCACTCGATGGTTATTTCGCCGACCTCTGTCGGACCTGGTCGATCGGGAGGCCGACTGTCGAGGGCGAGCGGCTGCATCGTGCGGTCATCGATGCCCTTCGTGCGGCAGAGGATGTCCTTGGCCCCGACGTGCCGGTTGCGGAAGTTGATAACGCGGTTCGCACCTCGCTCCGCCGCGCCGGCGACTTGGACCTCTCGATGGCGCATCATTCGGGACACGGGATTGGCATCTTTGCGTGGGATGAGCCGTGGATCGGGCGCGGGTCCTCCGGCACCTTGGTCGCGGGCGATGTGATTGCGATCGAGCCGGGTGCGTATCTATCCGGGATGGGTGGCGTGCGGGTGGAGGGCAACTACTTGGTGACCGAGAACGGGTATCAGCGTCTTGATTCATTTAGTGAGGCACTCGCCCCGTGAGTGTCATCGCGGACAAGACGTGTGACTGCTCGAACTGTCCGACGACCGTTTTCGTCGCGACATCGTGTCGCTGTGGTTCGGATCGTGTGCGTCGCTCGAGGAAATGAAGATAGCTGCCGACGACCTCGTTCTTGTGGACCACGACCCGGACGCTCGAGTCAATCGTGTTGAATCGGTCGTGGCTGGCAATCAGGGAGTGCGGCCGCTGGACCAGCAAGGCCTATAGACGCAGGGAGGCGCTGAGATGGAACTCGAAGGAAGGGTGGCAATTGTGACCGGGGCCACGCGAGGAATCGGGCGCGCGACTGCACGGGTCTTTGCGCGGGAAGGCGCGGCCGTTGCGGTGGCTGGACGCTCCGATGAGGAGGGACGCGCGGTCGCGGATGAGATCGCGGCCGCGGGAGGCCGCTCCCTCTTCGTCCACACTGATGTATCACTCTCCGACGACGTCGCGCGGTTGGTTGCCGCTACGGTTGAGGCGTTCGGAGGTGTCGATTGCCTAGTCAACAACGCCGGGATCGAGATCGGGAAGCCCCTTCTCGATACGTCCGAAGCTGAGTTCGACCAACTCATGTCAGTCAATCTCAAGGGCCACTTCCTGTGCGCGGTCGCCGTCGTCCCCCAGATGCTCCGACGCGGAAGGGGGGCGATCGTCAATACTTCGTCCGTCCTTGCGCTCGCGTCCATGCGCGATTGCGGGGTATACAGCGCAAGCAAGGCAGGGATCATCGGGCTCACGCGCTCGATGGCGCTCGAGTGGACGCGACGGGGCATTAGAGTCAACTGCGTGCTTCCGGGGAGCACCGAGACCGACATGATGTACTTCGGCCTGGCACCAAGGACTATCCCGGACCGACGTAGGGCGGAGGAAGAGACGATCCCAATCGGGCGGCTGGCGGATCCCGAGGAGATCGCCGAGGCGTCCCTGTGGCTATGCTCTGACCGGGCCAGCTTCGTGTCCGGCACGATGCTACTAGTTGACGGCGGTGGCCTTTCGGAGTACCCGGCTCCTCGGTGGGAGCCGCCACTAGCATGAGCGCAGGAAGCAAATGGTTGGTGAGTATCCTAGCCCGCAAACTCCAGCATCGCGGGGTGCCCGCGAGGCCGGCAAAGCCTTCGGGCAGCAGCATCTCCGGCCACAATAGGGGTGGCCCTTGGGGTCGCCCGAACTCGGCGGGCGCGTTCGACTCGGTCGGCTCGGTGCGTCTCGTTAGCCAGGCCCGGTGGCCCTCCGAGAGTCGCTCGCGCCAGACGCCCGCGAGATAGAGATTGTGCTCGTCGTCTTCCCACCACTCGACCGCCGCGGTGTAGTCGGAGCGTTGCGAGCCCGCGGCATTGGGGTCCACCCCGACCCGGCAGCGCAGGAGGAGGCGGAGAGTGATCGAGGGACGCCGGGACCGACCTGAGGCGGTCGTGGTCTGTCTGCCCGATTTGCCTGAGTGGCATAGCGTGGGTGAGCTTCCGGCCAACGTCGAGGTCGTCCTCCTACCCCGCCAGCCCGGCCTGCTGCCCGATCTGAGCCGGGTGGAGCTCCTCATCCCAGCCGGCTGGACGAGGCAGCTGGTGCTGGCCGAGCTAGGCACGATGGCCCGCCTGCGGGTCGTCCAGACGCTCAGCGCCGGCGTCGACTGGCTCCGGGGCCGGGTGCCAGCGGGGGTCGTGGTCTGCAACGCCCGGGGCGTATACGACGGCCCGATGGCGGAGTGGGTCGTCGGGGCGATCCTAGCGACGCAGCGCGGCTTGATCGCGGCCCGTGACGCCCAGCTGGCGATGGACTGGCGCCCATTGGAGCCCGACGAGCTCGCTGGCCAACGGGTCATCATCCTCGGCTTCGGATCGATCGGCTCCGCGGTCGGTAAGCGGCTGCGGCCCTTCGATGTGGAGGTCGTCGGCGTGGCCAGGGTGCGGCGCGTAGGAGTCCTGGGGCTCGCTGACCTGGACGAGGTGCTCCCCTCCGCCGACGTCCTGATCGACTTGCTGCCGCTCAGTCTGGAAACCGCCGGACTGCTGGACGCCCGCCGCCTCGGGCTGCTGCGGCCCGGTGCCCTCCTGGTGAATGCCGGGCGCGGCGGGACGGTGGATACTCCGGCCCTCGTCGATGCCCTGCGGGCCGGTCGATTGCGCGCAGCCCTGGACGTGACCGATCCCGAGCCGCTGCCTGCCGATCACCCGCTCTGGCGGCTGCCGGGTGTCCTGATCAGCCCGCACGTGGCCGGCGACTCGAGCCGGTCGCTAGCCCGTGCTTTCGCCCTCGCCGGCGATCAGATCCGGCGGTTCGCGGCCGGTGAGCCGCTGGAGAACCAGGTGCCTCCCCACCTGCTTGGGTGATCGGGCGGCCGGGCGGTGCAGAGCCCTCCGGCCAGCAATCTGACCGGCACGGTGCGGACCGCGCGCCGCTCGTCAGCCGGCGGGAGTGCCTCCAGGTGCCTGAGAACTCGGGGCGGGTCGAACCAGGTTCCGGGCAATCGTGATCCCGCGGCCCTTCAGCATTCTGTTGACGGCGTTGTACACGACGTACAGCTCGATCAGGGGCGTACCGCCCATGCTGTTCACGAACGCGAGCACTCAGTCGCCCGACTTGCGCACGTCCCTTCATACCGCGCTTACAGAATGCGCGGGCCACGTCGTGCCCCGGCTTGGATGCTGGCGAGCGGCTTGTCCTCATCGACTCTCCCTCGAATCGACACACTTAGAGGATGAGGTGGATCACTCTAGTCGAAGCCGATTGTCTCCGACGAAGCCGCACGAACTCGCAACATCTCGTCGGGATCGTCCGCGACCCGCGGCGCGGGGGCTAGGGCGAGACTACATAAGGAGGGCCCGGTCCGTTGGCTACACAGCTCACGTTCGCGTCGCGATCGGCGCCCGCAAGCGCCGCGGTCAACCCGGCCGCGCCGGTCCCGACCACGAGGAGGTCGCATGGCTTTGGGGACATATGAGTGGTGACGATCCTCTGACGGCCCGGGTCCGGTGGGGCTCTCCACGTTACGCGGAGCGACAAACCCTTGC
Source organism: Candidatus Limnocylindrales bacterium (assembly GCA_050010635.1). Classification (GTDB taxonomy): domain Bacteria; phylum Chloroflexota; class Limnocylindria; order Limnocylindrales; family CSP1-4; genus Fen-1039. The sequence goes on along the minus strand of JBEKKR010000031.1, from coordinate 7,616 downwards.
TTGGCTGACCAACAGCTGGCGTCCGCGCTCCAGGCGCGATGAGACGCGCCGGTTCAAACGGCGCATTGCCCCGCCAGCCTAGCCTCCCAAGTCGGTCCGAAGCCGCGCAGCAAACGCTGCCGCTGACGCCCCAGATGGGCGACGGCGCCCCCAGAGACCGGGCAGAGTCAGCCCGCCACGAGACCGGCTCTCGCGAGGGCACCCGCGGCCCGGACGCCTAACGCCTCCGCCGTCTGTTGGGCATACCGCCTAGTCGGCACCGTCGAGCTGTGGCCCAGATACCGGCTCACTTCTTCTAGCGGCATACCGTTGTTCACGAGGAGCGTCGCCGTGGCATGGCGGATGCGGTGCGAGCCGAAGCAGCGCAGGCTCCCGCCGCCAGCGTGGTAGCGGCGGGTCAGCATGAGCGAGAGGGCGTTCATCGAGAGTGTCCGCGGCTCACCGCCGGCATGCGAGAGGAAGAGCCAGCCAGGATCATCGGTCGGGGCAGGGGAGGGAGAAAGGAAGGCCGTTCGGCCGCGTTCGAGGTAGGTGCGGATCGCGGTCGCGGTTCCCGGCTGAAGGGCGAGTTCGAGTGTCTTGCCGCCCTTGGCTCTCCTGAAGAGGATGACCGCCCGTTCGAAGTCGACATCCCCGATGCGCAGGAGTCGAACACTCGAGTTGCGGGCAGCTGTCGTGACGAGGACCGAGACGATGGCGTGATCGCGTAGGTCCAGGGGCCTATCGCCGGCGCAGCCCCGTTCGAGGGCACGGAGATCGTCAAGGGTCGCGCTCTTGGTCGGTGTTTCTTCCGATGGGAGTAGGGGATTGAGCGCTGCTCGGCGGCGAGACCGCCGGAACGGATTGATCGAGAGGATGCCCTCGTCGACGAGCCAGATGGCGAGCGATCGGATGGGGCGCACATAGGCGTTGACACTATTGGCCGACAGCGTCTGTACAGGGCCCGCCGCCGACGAGCGTCCTAGAGCATCGGGTGACCCTCGCCAGACTCCAGCGACCTTGGGCCGCGACCGAAGATCGGTCACATAGTCGACGAGGATCATGAAGTCGAGCGATGCCGTCGTCACCGGCAGCCCGTGGGCGTCGAGGTAGTCGACCAGACGGGCGAAGTCGTCGCGATGCTTGCGCCGTGTAACCGGCGCCCAGGTCGACCCGAAGGTCGCGGTGTACTCGGCGATGAGCGGTCTCAGGGGTAGGGCGGGGAGGGTGTCGGTACGGACCCGGCGCCTGGGAAACACCGGTACCGGACCAGTCTGGACAGTCTCGTCCATCTCGGCTAGCATGATGCTATATTACGTCAGTCTCACGCTCTCAGCAACCGTCTACCGCCTTCAGTCGAGTCCGGGAGGATCGCGAATGGCCCCAAACGATGCACAGTTCCGAGACGCGCTTCGCGACGTTCTCGCCCGATCCGGCTTCTCGATGCGGGCGCTCTCGGCCGCCATGGGTCGCGATACCGGCTATGTCGCCTCACTTCTGGATCCCTCCCGGCCGTCGCGAGCCCGCCCCACCCCTGCGGATCTGCTCGCGGCATCGGATACGACAGGCATCGCCTTTGTCGAGCTCCTCGAGAGTCTTTGGGGGATCGATTCCGGGCGCCTTGCCGGCGAGCTTCGTGGGCTCCGCGACGTTGGCGGGCTCGATGCCCCGATGCGTCGCCTCACCCGGGACGAGCGGACCCTCGTGGCGGATTTCGTCGAGCTCCTTCTGTCTCGTCGGACGAGTCGCACCCGGGGCGGCTGAGCAGGCTGAGGGCCTGCGCCGGGAGGCACGGCTCCGCAGGCGCGAGTCGGCTCCCGCGTCCCGACCGCCTCGCCTACCGGCGCGCCGAGGTGAAGTAGAAGTCGTTGCCGGTGCCATTGAGGTCGGCAGCGTATATGGAGGCGTCGACGAGATCGTCATGCTCGCCGTTGGGAAAGGCGAGCAGCTGTCGGGGGAACTCGCCGGGATCGGTCACTCCAGTGCCCATGCCAGGCGCACCCCGTAGGAAGTAGACCTTGCGGCCCTCGAACCGAGCGGCGAGCGTCCGCGAGCGGGTCACCTTGTCGGCATCGGGATGGACCGGGATCGCGGGCAGGCGGGTCTGGTTCAGCACCTCCCGCACGAACGTGCTCTGGTGCGCTGTCGCCTCGATGTTGAGCGCCGAGAGCATTCGGGGCACCTCGGGATAGCCGTAGGCACCGCAAAAGCCGGGCGGCAGCAGCTTGATCGGCCACAGGAGCCGCGGCCCAGGCGGGTTGGCGCCCACCGTCTCGACGAGCGTGCCGTCGTCGGCCTGACCGGTCAGCCAGCGCCGATGGCCCTCGTCGAGTCGGGCGGCGAATGCCCCCACGAAGTACAGGTCGTGGTTGCCGGGGTCCTCGACCACTTCAACAGCGGCGGTGTAGTCGGAGCGCTCGCTCTTGCTGGCCGCGAGGTCGAGCCCGACGCGTCTCGCTCCTACGGGCACGCTATCGACCCAGCTGAACCAATCGCGCCTGAAGATGTTGCCGCCCATCCCCGCTGGGTCGTTCTGGTATTGCAGATCGAAGATCGCCGAGCCGAGCTCGACCCGCTTCGCCGCCAGGCGCTCCGCTGACCAGTAGTCGGGCCAGAGTGCGCCCCCGTCGTCGCCTATGGCTCTGTAGGTCAGATGCGGCCAGCCCTTACGTATCAGCTCGGCGTACATGTCGTCCTCGTGCCAGCGGGTTCCTAGGAATATGCGTTTGCCTGAGGGCGTGACCATCGGGTCGACGACGGTGAGATACGTCTCGAGAGCCTTGGCCCGTCCGGCCGCGGTCCCGTTCTCCTGCTGGCCCACAGGGTCGTCGGCGAGCAGCTCATCGAGGCGTGCCCCGGCGCGGACCGAACCGAGACTCATCGGGAGACAGGTGAAGTCCTTGCCGAGATCGACGCCGCGGATGCTCCAGGCCGCATCGGTCCAGGGCCGACCCTCGACCCCGCCCTGAGCCCAGCCGAACACCTCGCCGAAGCGAGGCGACTCGACGATGTTGCGAATGCCCCGCGAGCGGCTCTCCGCGTCGGCGTCGACCGCGGTCAGGATGCCGAGGCGGCACCGGCCCTCGCTCGCTCCGATCAGGCGGGCGGCGCGATACAGAAAGAGCGTCGTCTTGGCATGGCCCCGGGGGGCGAGGATTATGCCGCGCTCGTGCCCTTGAGCAAAGCGGCTCGCCGCGCGGAGATGCTCGGGGAAGAAGAGATCGCCGACGTACTCGGCGAACGCCGCGTCGCTGCGAGCCGCCTCCTCGCGAAGGAGCTGACGGTATTGGCTGGTCACGACGATGATCCAGGCTCGTCATCGAGCTCTTCGGCTTCGGCTTCGGCGTCGGCAGCGAGCTGGCGGAGCCGGCGTGCCTCCTCGCGCGGGTCTAGATGCTCGGCCGGATGATCGGCCAGGGTGATGACCGTGACCGGGCCTCCGCCGGGACCGGCGATCTCGGTACGGAACGGGGCATTTAGGCCGCGCAGGCGCGCGAGTAGCTCCTGGCCCCGGACTGCGGTGTTGAGATAGCCGACGCCGACGTTGTCGCGGGCGTTGAGGCTCGAGCGGGCGAATGCGGTTCTGACGGTCTCCTCGGCCATCGCGATCGCCTTGGCGTGCTCAGCCTCGAGCTGCTCGCGACTAGCGCGCTCCCGCCAGGCGCGTTCGATCGCTCGCTTGTGGGAGCGTACCGCCCGCTCGGAGATGTCGATGGGTTTGGGCGCCTCGGGACCCGTGAGGGCGCGGTGTATCGCAGGCGCGCGATAGCCCGCGAGCATGAGGCTCTCGATGCGTTCGCGGATCATGGCCAGCTCGGCCTCGGCCGGCCGGCCACGGCCGCTCATGAGCGTGCTCCGACTGGCTCGGTTGCCGAGATCGCCGCCGCGGTCACTTCGCTATCGCCGGCTCGGCCTAGCCGCGTCGGGGTACCCCCGGTGAACGCCGCCCAGCGCTCGATGGCCACCTGCGCGTAGCGAGGGTCGATCTCCATGGCGAGGCAGCGCCGGTCGGTTCGCTCGGCCGCGATGATCGTTGTCCCGCTGCCGACGAATGGGTCAGACACCGTATCGCCGGGAGCGCAGCTGTTGCGGATGGCCCGCTCGACGAGCTCGACCGGCTTCATCGTGGGATGGAGATCACTGCGGGACGGTCGAGCGATCTCCCAGACGCTATCCTCGCGCCGATCGGCGCGGAAGGTGTGGGCCGCTCCCGCGCGCCAGCCATAGAGGATCGGCTCGTGGCGGTAGTGGTAATCGGAATGGCCCAACACCAGGGTGTCCTTTAACCACACCAGAGTCTGGTGAACCGTGAGATCGGCGTCGGCGAGGGCGAGCAGAAAGGCGAGGTGGCCAGGACCCGCAGGGGAGGCTAGGTAGAACGCACCGCCGGGACGCAGCGGGACGAGGCGCAGGGCCGCGGCCACGAGCTTGCGGGTGCCTTCGATGCCGAGATCGTCGTTGGCGATCTTCAGCGCAGCCGCGGTCTTACCCGTATAGGCACAGCCGTACGGAGCGTCGGTCCAGAGCAGATCAACCTGTTCCTCGCCGACGAGCCTGGCCACGGCGGCGGGGTCGGTGGCATCGCCGCACAGCAGGCGGTGGCGTCCCAGGGCCCACAGATCGCCTGGCTCGACATAGAGATCGGCGGGCTCTGGTGCGGGTGGTGCAGTATCAGCGTCGCGGGTGTCGGCGATCTGCGCAGCCGCAAGGATGGCCGCCACATCGTCCGCGTCGTATCCGGTGGCGGCCAGGTTAGCAGATGCTTCCTGCTCGGCCAGGATGGCGGCGAGCAGGGCGTCGTCATAGCCGCCGAGGTCGGAACTGCGATTGTCCGCGAGCATGAATGCGATCGCCGAGGCGTCATCGAGAGCTTCGACGTTGGCGGCAATCTCGGTCCAACCGAGTGATCGGGCGGCCTTCACGATGTGATTGCCGGCTACGACATAGCGGGTGCCCGCCTGGACGACGATTGGTTTCTGCTGGCCAAAGCGGGCCAGGCTCGCCGCCACCGCGTCAACGTCGCCTCGGCGCGGATTGTTTGGATGGAGGGTGACGCTCTCGATCGGCACGACCAGGCTGCGCAGCTGGGGGGAGATCTTGGCCTCATGGGTTTGCCGGCCGACCCCGCCCGCGGGCAGAGTCGGCCCGGTTTGGGGAACGTCACGGCCTTGCCGGCGCGTGGCTCGGGCGGGTCTTCGATGCGATTGCCGGGTGGAACCTGCGGTTGTGCTCATCGGATGATCTCCTCGGCTGTGGGCTTTGCTTCCAGTTTCGCAAGCCCGTCCACGCCCGTCCGGTCTACGCGAGCGCTTGCTCCTAACGGTTGGCCCTCACCTACCGCTCGCGGGGTCATCGCTCCTCCCCATCAAGCGTCCGATAGGCGTCGACGGGTCGACCGTCTACGCTCGAGCGCCCGGCGGCGTAGGCGGGTATGGACCGCGGGCGACGGACGGTCGTGGGCGAGACCTAGCAGCGGGCAAGGTGTGGCATGATCGAGCCATGACGTGCACCGGCTAGAGAGGCCCTCCGATCCGACCCCGCCACAATCTGCGGGGCAAATCAGGAGAGCGAGCCGTGAAGCTCCCGCACCGTCACCCCATCCCCGCCGAGCGGAAAGCGCAGCTCGCCGCGGAGTTTGGGGTGGAGAAGGTCTTCTTCGCCGAAGAGCCGTTCTGGTACACGCGCGTGACGGCGCGGTTCCGGTTCACCTGGCGCCGGGAGCTGGCGAGCGTCGCGACCGTGTTCGTGCTGGGCTTGGCCATGGGCTTCCTGCTCGGGCGCCTTTAGCTGACCGCGCCCGCGACTGGATAGCGCGGAGTCCAGGCACCCCCCGGGGGGTCGAGCGGGATTGGATCCGTCGTGGGACGGCATCGCGAAGCTCGCCCAGATAGTAGGCTTCGGGTATGACGCCGCAGGTCGCCTACACCATCGGCTACGAGCGAGCCGACGAGGCTCGCTTCATCGAGACTCTGCGTGCGAACGGGGTCAGTTCCGTGGTAGACACTCGTGCCAACCCGACCTCGCGGCGCCCCGAGTACAGGCAGCGCCGGCTGCAGACCACCCTCCTCGGCGCCCAGATCCGCTACTACTGGGAACCGTCGCTGGGCGTTCCCAAGCGGTATCGCCCGCTCGCCACGACAAATCGTGGCTCCTTCGTAGCTCAATACCATCGCCTCTTGAGAGGCGCAGACGATGCTCTCGGCCGGGTCACCCAGCTGACCCGCTCAGGACAGATCGCTCTGCTCTGCTTCGAAGCCGACGAGAGGCAGTGTCATCGTCTCCCCCTCGCCGCCGAGTTGGCGCGTCGCGCACCGCTGGCGTTTTGCCACCTGCGGGTACGGGGGAGCGATCACGCCGACGATCAGCCAGTTGCCCCAGCGATGGTGCGTGCCAAGCAACAGGTGCAGGTCGCGGCTCGGTAGTTCGGTTTCATACTTCTGACGCAACTTCGCCTCCCATCCGTCTGGCCCGTACAGCCGGCGGAAGTTGCGGAACGCCTGGCCGAGCTCCCAGTCGAAGATCTCCATCATGTGGCCCGGGCAATCGGGGCCGTTGCACTCAAACTCGTACAAGAAGTCATACGGCAGCATTTCGAGGTTTCCGGCCGGCGTCGGCGAGTTCGTCCAGTCGAGGCTCAGCTGGACCAGGCTGTCTCGGCTCTCGCTATCCCAAGGATCGGTGGGGCGGACGATCAAGCGCTTGATTACGCGGGGCCTGATCACACCTAGCGACTTCTTCGTCTGGAGCTGCTCGAGACGAAGGGTCTCGATGGATTGGTCCACCAGCGGGTCGAGCCAGCGTCGGCGTTGCGCCCAGCCGCCGCCAGCCTCCAGCTTCTGCCCGGCTCTTATGGTGTCCTGGAAGACTCTGCGTGATTCCGGTCGGCTATCGTCAGCCGAGGACGTCCAGGACGCCTGAACAAACTGCCACTTGCTGAACTTGGCGTATTCGGCCAGGGAGCGGAAGTTGACCGGGTACATCCGCACCCATTTGCCGGTGGCGGCATCGACCCCGGCGCAGCAGACGGTTTCGCCGTACTTCTTGCTCGGTACGGGGTACGTCTTGACGAGCATCAGGAACTCGCTCGGCTGACCGAGTTCGGGCCGTGGTCCGACCGCCGGAAGCTGCTCCTGCCGAGAGTACGTCAAGGGCCCCCTTATCGACGCCTGGCGAGACGCACATCGAATGTTACGCCCCAGCGGTATGGCGGCATACGACCCGGCTCGCGATTAGCTAGCCGGGTCCTCCAGGCACCCGCTCACTAACCAGGCGCTAACCTTCTTAGTATTCATTACTGTCGTACTGGTTTCAGACGGCCGGAATGGCAAGCCGGATAGGTGACTGGGGGGAGGGAAAGCGGGGGTTCCGGCATTTCGGAAGGCTAGCCTTCCGAAGGCATCACGATCCGCTTGGGAAGCAGACACTCTGCCAGCTGAGTTACTCCCGCTCGGAGCAAGCGCAGTTATAGCAGATCGCGCGAAGGCCGCGGAAGAGCGCGATTGGGCGTAGGTCTGCCAGACGCGAGGAATGTCGGAAGGTCGGTTTGCCGCTGGTCTCCACGAGATGGCCCGACGAAGAACTTCGGCGGCGACCGGTCGCGAGCCTCAGCTAGGCAGCGCCCGGTTCGCCCGGACCCA
>JBEKKR010000030.1:0-34528 GCA_050010635.1 Candidatus Limnocylindrales bacterium | reverse complement strand
GGCAAGCACGACCGCCAGAACGGAGAACGATGACCGCGAAGACATATACGGTCCGTGAGAGCGAGATCGAGCGACGCTGGTACGTCGTGGACGCGACGGACGAGACGCTCGGCCGTCTGGCGTCGCGCATCGCTCGCGTCCTCGAGGGAAAGAACAAGCCGGCCTACAGCCCTACTCTCGACTGCGGCGACCACGTCGTCGTCGTGAACGCGGGCAAGATCCACGTCACCTCGGACAAGCGCGAGACGAAGCTGTACATGCGCCACAGCGGATATCCGCATGGCCTGAAGGCCGAGAGCCTCGGTCACCTGCTGGACCGCCGGCCCGAAGAAGTGATCCGCCGCGCGGTGAAGGGAATGCTTCCCCATAACCGCCTCGGTGCCCAGCAAATCACCAAGCTCAAGATCTATGCCAGCGCGGAGCACCCGCACCAGGCCCAGCGGCCTGAGCCGCTCGCCTGACGAGGAGCGTCATGACCACCCCTGCCTTCTACTACGGGACCGGTCGCCGCAAGACCGCGGTGGCTCGTGTCCGACTCGTGCCGGGTTCGGGCGAGATCGTCGTCAACGATCGCACCCTGGACGCGCACTTCGGCAACGCGATCGATGAGGCGGACGTCCGCTTGCCGTTCCGCGTCACGGGCACCGAGGGCGCGTTCAATGCCCAGATCAAGGTCGAGGGCGGCGGCGTGACCGGCCAGGCCGGCGCCATTCGCCACGGCATCGCCCGGGCCCTGCTCCAGATGGACCCCGAGGGTTACCGTCTTCCTCTTCGCCAGGCCGGCCTTCTCAGCCGCGACCCGCGAATGAAGGAACGCAAGAAGTACGGACTCAAGCGAGCCCGCAAGGCCCCTCAGTACACGAAGCGCTAGGCACCTCGCGGGGCCGTCCAGGCCGCGTGCCAGCGCAGCTGGCACGTTGTCGCCTGCGGTCCTTGCTCACGCACGTTCAGGTGCGCTCGCCAACTCCAGGCTTGCCTGGCTCGTCCTCGGCTCCGGCGTCGGCCTGAACGGCCGGCTCGGCGCCTGGGAGTTGCGTGGCGAGGCGACGAGCCGATCCGTTGTTGGAGCCTGCGGACCTCGCTCAAGCACGTCTGATTGGGGTCGTTCCGTGGCTTGGCAACGGCTGCCTTCTGGCCGGCCAGTGTGGCCGATTGCTCACAGCTGGGCCGTTGCTTCCCGACAACTTGGGCAGCTGGCGTAGGACGAAGCGACGGAAGGCTCCCGGCTCAGGTACCCGCGACGGGCGACTCGCCAGAAGTCATGATGTAGGGCATGACCGACGATCTATACGAGCGATACAAGGAAGCGCTGAAGGTTGGCCACGTGGCCGTCCTTCGCGGCGCCCTTGAGGAAGCCCTGACGTCGTACCGCGCCGCCGCGGATATCGCCCCGTCGCGGGCCCTCCCGCACACCAGCCTCGGCACCGCGCTGCTCCGGCTCGGTCACGTCGAGGAAGCCCTGGTGGAGTACGCGGCTGCCGTCGCCCGGGCGCCGCACGACGAGGGCGCTCTCCTCGGGCAGGCCGAGGCGCTGGCCACGGCCGGTCAGAAGACTGAGGCCGCCCGGGTGCTGGAGCACGTCTCCGAGATACAGGAGGCTGCCGGCCGGCTGCCCGAGGCCGCCGACACGCTCAGGCGGGCGCTCGAGCTGGAGGAGTCGCACGAGCGGACGCGACGCCAGCGCGGCCTGCGGCTCGAGACCCGGCTCTCAGCGGGCGATCAAGCCGCCGAGCAGCTGCTGGCGAAGGCACTCCGCATCCGCGACGAGCCGGCGATGCCTGCGCCCGACTCGACTCGACCGGCCGCGCCGACCCACCCCGCGATCAGACCTGGCTTCCCGATCATCGCCGCGTCTGGCCCGATCCTGGCGCCGGCCGTCGCGGAGGGGAGCTGGCGGGTCGAGGATCCGATCAGGACGGGTCCCGTCGAGCCGGAATCCGCCGCCGAAGCCGAGCCGGAAGCCGCGCCGGCCCCGGCACCGGAGTCGGTCCCGGTCGCGGCGGAGCAGCCCGAGCCCGTCGCCGTCTCCGAGGCCCCATCCGAAGAAGGCACCGGCGTCTCCGACGAGATCGCAGCCGCGGTGGTCGCAGTAATGGAGCAGCCCTTTGATGCGGCAGCGCTGCCGGGACCCGTGGGCGAGAGCGAGCACCAGCCGACCGGCGACGAGCTGCTGGCCGCGGCCGAGGCGGCCGACCTGGCTGGCGACGAGAAGGCTCTTCGATCGCTGCTGCTGTGGACGTCTCGCGCCTACGCCCGCGAAGGCAAGTTCGATGCCGAGCTCGACGTGACCCATCGCCTGCTCCAGCGCGCGCCGGGCGACGTCGACGCTCACCTCGTGCTAGTCGAGCTGTACGTTGCCCGCAACTGGAACGCCCTGGCGGCCGAGAAGCTGGCTCTGCTCGGCCGGCTGGCCGACCTGAACGACGACGAGGAGACGCGCCAGCGCATTTGCGTAGTGGCCAGCCGGGCCTTCCCGAAGGACGAGCGGCTCGAGTCGCTCTGCTCCTAGGCCCGCTCGAGGCCGCCCTCGGACGCGTCTGCACCGGCCCGTACGGCGGGGGCGCCGGCCCCTCGGTATACACTTAGGCCTCGATGCCACTGATTCAGTCGGCGCTCGACAAGATCAGCCCGAACGTCCTGGCCGATGTCGCGATCACGGCCCTCCTGATCTACTGGCTCTTCAGCCTGATCAGGGGGACGCGCGCGGTTCGACTCGTCGTCGGCGTGTGCCTGCTTCTCCTGGTTTACGGCGCGGCCGTGACCTTCGATCTGCGGCTGCTGAAGGTGATCCTCCAGACGAGCGCCTACGTCGGCCTGTTCGCCCTGGTCGTCGTGTTCCAGCCCGAGCTGCGCAGGGCACTCGATCGCATCGGCCGCCTGGGCTCGCTCGGCTGGTTGATGTCGCCGGCCGAACAGTCGATCGCCGCTCACGTCGCGACCGAGGTCGCCAGCGCGGCCGAGCGGCTCTCTCACGAGGGCCACGGCGCGCTCGTGGTCCTCGAGCGTGAGACCGGCCTGCAGGAGATCGCCGAGACCGGCGTGATGCTCCACGCCGACGTATCGGCCGATCTGCTAGTAACCCTCTTTTCGCCGCGGACGCCGCTCCACGACGGCGCGGTCGTCATCCGAGGCGACCGGATACTGGCGGCCGGAGCGCTGCTGCCGTCGGCCGAGACCACCATCCCGCTGGAGCGATTCGGGACCCGGCACAAGGCCGCCCTGGGCATGACCGAACAGACCGACGCCATCGTCGTGGTCGTGTCCGAGGAGAGCGGCCAGATCAGCCTGGTCGAGCGAGCTCGCATCGTCCGCAACCTCGACGAGCCCAAGCTCGCCCGGGCCCTCTCCGCGCTGCTGCGGCCACAGGCCGCAGGCGGGTTGTTCCGCACCAGGCCGATTACGCCGCCCCGACGCGGCGGCCCGTCGCTGCGCGATTTCGCCCGGCGGGCCCGGCTCGGCGGGTTGGGCCGCCGATCAGGCGGCTCCCAGAAGGGCCCGGACGGACCTCGCGCGTCGATCCCAACGGACGGCACCGACGGCCAGGAGAAGGCGTCGTGAGAGTCCTGCGCTTCATCCTCCGCAACCTGCCGCTCAAGATCGGCGCCGTCCTGCTGGCCGTCATCCTGTACGTGGCGATGGTGGCCCTGCAGTCCACGCAACAGTGGCCCGGCACCATCGCCATCGAAATGGTGAACCAGCCGGTCGATGCGTCCCTGGTCGATCCCCAATCGATCCCGCCGGTGAGCGACATCCGGTACATCGCCCCGCCCGACGTGCCGGTCTCGCAGTCTTCCTTTCGAGCCACCGCCGACCTGGCCAACATCATGCCCAGCGAGACGAGCTCGACCCTGGTGAAGGTCCAGCTAGCTGCCGATGATCCGAGGATCCAGATCATCGACTACCGGCCGCAGCAGGTTTCCGTGAATCTCCAGCCGATAGTCCACAAACAGGTAGGCGTGGTAGTCGACTACATCGCGGTGCCGTCCGGCCTCCAGCCCGGGACCCCCGTCTTGAGCGCCTCCACCGTCGACGTCTCGGGGGCATCTTCCATCGTTCGCAGCGTCGCGTACGCTCAGGCCGGCGTCCGGGTCGATGCCTCCGGCCTCGACGTGAACACGGACGTAGATCTGGTGGCCCGCGATGCCTCCGGCGCCCAGGTCAACTACGTCACCTTGAACCCACGCACCGTTCACGTCCAGGCGCTGGTCGGAAGCCAGGTCCGTTCCGAGACCGTGCCCGTCAACCCGGTCATAGGCGGCTCTCCGGCGGCTGGCTACTACATCACATCGATCGACATCAATCCATCGACGGCAGTCGTCAGCGGCCAGGCCGACGCCCTCGCCGCCCTGAGCGGCAAGGCAAACACCAGCGCGATATCGATAGCCGGCGCAACGGGCGACGTGTCGGCGACCGTGAACCTGGATCTGCCGAACGGCGTAACCTCGAGCGCCGGGTCGATCGTTGTGGTGATCCACCTCCAGTCACCGGCCTCGACCCGGAGCGTAAGCGTTGGGGTCGTACCCGTCGGCGCCCGCACCGATCGCACCTATACTCTCTCCATCCCGAGCGTGATCGTGACTCTGGGCGGAGCCACGGCCGCTCTGAACGCCTTCGACACGTCGACCCTCGTTGCCAACGTATCGGTGGGCAGTCTCGACGTCGGCACCCACTCCGTGACAGTGTCGATCGTCGTCCCGCCGGGGATCAAGGTCGTTGCAATCAGTCCCGTCCAGATCACGGTGACAGTCGTTGCGCCGCCGTCGCCGTCGCCTTCGCCGTCGCCAGTCCCTTAGGAGCGCCTCTTGCCCCGTCTCTTCGGCACGGATGGGATCCGTGGCACCGCCAACGTGGATCTGAAGCCAAATACCGCGTACGCTCTGGGCAGGGCCACCGCCCATCGCCTGGCAGGCCCCGGCAGACCCATCGTCGTCGGCCAGGACACGCGCCGCTCGGGCGACATGTTCGCCGCCGCCATCGTGGCCGGGGCCACGAGCATGGGCGTGGACGTGCACCTGGTGGGTGTCGTGCCGACGCCGGCCCTGGCCTACATCACCGGAGCGGGTCATTTCGCGGCTGGGATCATGGTCTCGGCCTCGCATAACCCGGCCGACGACAACGGCCTCAAGGTCCTCGACGAGCACGGTTTGAAGCTCGACGAGGGTGTCGAGGACGAACTCGAGCAGCTGATATGGACCGCCGACGAGCTGCCCGGCGCGCCCGCCGACGCCCTCGGTCTCGCCATCCAGGACCGCGACCTCTTCGACCTCTACGTGGACCACCGGCTCAAGCTGGCCTCGACCATCTCAACGCGACTGCGCCTGGTGGTGGACTGTGCCAACGGCTCCGGCGGGATGGCCGCGGCCAGGATCCTCGAGGCTACCGGGGCCCATGTCGAGGTCCTCTTCAACGACCCGAACGGCAACAACATCAACGACGGCTGCGGAGCCACGGCCCCGGGGGCACTCGCATGCGAGGTTCTGACCCGCGGTGCCGACGTCGGTTTCGCCCTCGACGGCGATGCCGATCGCCTGATCGCCGTGGACGCCGCCGGCAACGTCGTGGACGGCGATGCCGTGCTCGGCGTGCTCGCCCTGGATCGATTGGCCAGGCACCGCCTCCCGAACGGCGCCCTGGTAGTCTCGATCCTCTCCAACGGTGGGCTGCAGAAGACCGTCGAAGGTGCCGGCGGGCAGGTCATCCGGACGCCCGTCGGTGACAAGTACATCTTCGAAGGCATGCTGGTGAACGGGGCCGGACTCGGCGGCGAGAAGAGTGGCCACGTGATCATCCTCGAGCACGCGACCAGCGGCGACGGCATCGTCACGGCCCTGGAGATCCTGGCCGTCATGAGCCGAACCGGCCGCAGCATCGCCGATCTGGCAACCCAGGTGCCGATGCTGCCCCAGCAGCAACGGGCCACTCCGGCTCGCCACAAGGACCAGTGGGAAGGCGATCCGGTCATTCGCAAGGCGATCACGAGGGCCGAGTCGCGTCTCGGTCCCGAGGGCCGGGTCCTCGTCCGCCCGTCGGGCACGGAACCCTCCATTCGGGTCATGGTGGAAGGCCGCGAGGCAGACCTGGTGGCGCAGCTGGCCGACGAGTTGGCTGCCCTCGCCGGGGAGCGGCTAAACTAGCCACCTTCGCCGGAGGCATGGTCGTCGAGACCGGGAGTAGAGCTTATGTGCGGAATCGTCGGCTACACCGGGCCTCGCGACGCCGGGCCAGTCCTGCTGGACGGACTGCGCCGCCTTGAGTACCGGGGCTACGACTCCGCCGGGATTGCCCTGGTCACTGAGAACGGCGATCTCTTCGTCGAGAAGCGAGCCGGCAAGGTAGCCGTCCTGACGGATGCGCTCGGCGGCGGTCCGCCGAGCGCCGGAGTCGGCCTGGGCCACACTCGCTGGGCCACGCACGGCCGCCCGAGCGATCTCAACGCCCACCCCCACAGCGACTGCAGCGGCCGGATCACGGTCGTCCACAACGGCATCGTCGAGAACTTCCGGCAGCTGCGCGACGAGCTGGTCGCACGCGGCCACACGCTCCAGTCCGAGACGGACACGGAAGTCGTCGCCCACCTCGTGGAGGACGCCTACGAGGGCGACCTGGCGGCGGCGGTTCGAGCCGCCCTGGGCCGGCTCGAAGGCGCCTATGCCCTCGTCGTGATGCATCGCGACGAGCCCGACAGGCTCGTCGGCGCGCGCCTCAACGCCCCTCTCATCGTAGGCGTAGGCGAAGGCGAGAGCTTCCTCGCATCCGACGCGGCGGCCATCGTGGCCTACACCAAGAACGTCATCTTCCTGTCCGACGGCGACGTGGCGGACATCAGACCCGGCTCGGCCACGATCACGGACCGATCCGGCGCCGTGCTGGACCGCCCGATCGACGTCATCCCGTGGTCGGCCGAGGCGGCGGAGAAGGGCGGCTACGCCCACTTCATGCTCAAGGAGATCCACGAGCAGCCCGCCGCGCTCACTGCCGCGATGACCGGCCGGCTCCGCGGCGAGTCGGTCTGCCTCGAGGAGCTGGACCCGATCGCCAACCGCCTGGGCGAGATAGACCGCGTCGAGATGATCGCCTGCGGCACGGCCTACTACGCCTCGCTCGTCGGCGCGGCGCTCTTCCAGGAGTGGCTCGGAGTGCCCGCCCGCGCGACGGTCGCCTCCGAGTTCCGCTACAGCCCGCCGCCGCTCGACTCTCGGACCCTGGTCGTGGCCGTGACCCAGTCGGGCGAGACCGCCGACACTATCGCGGCCGCTCGCCTTGCCGGCGACCGCGGGGCCGTCGTCGTTGCCGTCACCAACACGGTTGGCTCGGCGATCACGCGCGAGTCCCACGCCTCCGTCTTCCTGCAGGCCGGGCCCGAGGTGGCCGTCGCAGCGACGAAGACTTTCGTGACCCAGGTCGCAACCGTGGTGATGCTGGCCGCCGACGTGGCCCGCCGGCTGGGCCGCCTGCCGGCCGCGAAGGAACGCGAGCTGGTGGAGGCTCTGCGCCGGCTTCCCGCCCAGGCCCAGCGAGCGATCGAGATGGCGGCCTCCACCGAGGAGATGGCGGAGCGGTACGCCGCCGCGGCCGGCTTCATGTACATCGGCCGGGCCTTCGGCTATCCGGTCGCCCTGGAGGGCGCGCTCAAGATCAAGGAGATCAGCTATCTCCACGCCGAGGGCTACGCCGCCGGCGAGCTGAAGCACGGCCCGATCTCGCTGCTGGACCCGGAGGTGCCGCTCGTCGCCGTGGCGACCCGCTCGGCCGTCTACGAGAAGCTGATCAGCAACCTCATGGAGGGCAAGGCCCGCGACGCCCGCGTCCTGGCCATCGCCACCGAGGGCGACGCCCAGATCGAGCGGCTGGCCACGGACGTGTGCTGGGTTCCGGACACTCTGGAGCCGCTGAGCACCATCCTCGCGGTGATCCCGCTGCAGCTCTTCGCATATCACGTCGCGGTCAGGCGCGGCCGGGACGTGGACCAGCCGCGCAACCTGGCCAAGTCGGTGACGGTGGAGTAGATGGCCGGCCCGCCGCAGCGATCGAACTCGGGGGACGAGCGCGAGGCGGGCGCCGGGGCCGGGCCGGCGGTGCCACCTCCGCCGCCGGAGACCACCGAGCTCGGGATCGACATCATCCGCGTCTCGCGCATCCGAGACTCTCTGGCCCGCTTCGGCGATCGCTTCACCAACCGCGTCCTGACGCCGGCCGAGAGCCGGTACGTTCGCGGCCGCGCGGAGACGATGGCCGGACGGTGGGCGGCGAAGGAGGCCGTCTCGAAGGTCCTCGGTCTGGGAGTCAGGGGCATCGGCTGGCGCGACATCGAGATCGAGCGCCTGCCCACCGGCCAGCCGGCGGTGAAGCTGCACGATCGGGCCGCCAGGCGGGCGGAGCAGCTGGGGATGGCGCGGGTCGCCATCTCGCTCAGCCACGAGTCCGAGTTCGCGGTCGCGATCGCCTACGGCGTCAGGACCGCCGGCGGCCGCTTCCTCTACCCTCCCGACATCGAGGAGCGGCTGAGCGAGCGCGAGGCCGCGCTGATGCGGCGTTTCGAGCGGCTGCGGGGGCTTGCCAGGGACGTCGCCGTCGGCGAAGCTGAACTGGCGGCCGGCGCGGCACCACGGAGCGCCGATCCGGCCGGAGTCGAGGAGGGGACCGATGCCTAGCCGAGCCGTTCCGGAGCCGGTCCTTCTGGACGACGCCATCGCGGCGACTCTCCTGCCGCCGCGGCCCGTGCGCGGCCACAAGGGCACCTTCGGCAAGCTGCTGGTCCTGGCCGGGTCGGTCGACTATGCCGGCGCGGCTCTGCTCGTCTGCACCGCGGCCGGTCGGGCCGGAGCCGGCCTCGTCACGCTGGCCACGCCCGAGTCGCTCCAGCCTCTCTTCGCCGCGAAGGTCGTCGAGGCGACGACGCTCTCGCTGCCCGAGGACGACGTAGAGGAAGTGGACCCGGAAGAGGCCCTCGCCCGCATCCTGGACCACGACCACGACGCTCTCGTCGTCGGCCCGGGGCTCCGGCCCAGCCTGTCGATGACCGAGCTGATCCGAGGCCTCCTTGCTCCGGACGAGGACGGCCAGCCGGTGCCGGCCGTCCTGGACGCGGAGGCGCTCCGATCGCTGGCGACCGTCGATGGGTGGGCCGCCGATGTGGCCGCCAAGTGCGTCCTGACGCCCCATGTCGGCGAGTTCCTGAGGTTGCGGGCCGCCGACGGCGCCGACACGCACAAGCAGGGCGATCTCGTCTTCGACGACGGGCGCCGCCTGGCTGCGGCACGCGAGGCGGCTCGGGAATGGGGCCAGGTCGTCGTTCTCAAGGGGGCGCGGACGGTGATCGCAGACAAGGACGGCCGAACGGCCGTCTCTCCGTTCGAGAACCCGGCCCTTGCGAGCGGCGGAACCGGCGACGTGCTGGCCGGCACGATCGGCGCCCTGCTGGCCCAGGGCCTCGACACCTTCGAAGCCGCCCAGCTCGGCGTCTACCTTCACGCCATGGCCGGGGAGGCGGTCCGGGCCCGCATCGGCGATGCCGGCTTGCTCGCCTCGGACCTCACGGCCGAGCTGCCCCTCGCCCGCAAGAAGCTGGCCGCACTCCCCGGCGCCGGATCCGCCGCCCGGACGGCGGCCGGCGTGGCTCCGGCGCGGGCGCGGCGCTGACCTGATGACCTCTATTGCCCGAGAGACCGGGTTGCGAGTTACCGCGACCCGCCTTCCGCTGGTCGAGGCCGGCCCGGGCGGCATGCTTCCGCCGCTGCCGAAGACGGCCTGGCTGGAGATAGACCTCGACGCCGTCGTCTCGAACGTGCGGCTGCTTCGGAGCACGTTGCCGCCGAACGTGGAGGTCGAGCCGGTGGTGAAGGCCGACGCCTACGGCCACGGCGCCGTCGCAGTAGCCCGTGCCCTGATCGCCGACGGCTCGCTCAGCCTCAGCGTGGCCACCTTTGACGAAGCCCTCGAGTTGCGCCAGGCCGGCGTCGAGGTCCCGATCCTGATCCTCTTCCCGATCCCGGCCGAGCTCGCGCCGGACGCGCTGCGAAATCGCCTTTCGATCACCGCCGGCGATCGCGATCTCCTGGGCCGAACGCTTGCGGCGCTCGAGGCGGCGCCCGCGGGCGACGGCCGCGAACGTCTCCCGGTCCACCTCGAAGTCGAGACCGGCCTCGGCCGTGGCGGCGTCCAGCCCGAGGAGGTCGCCGCGGTCGCGGCAGCAATCGAGGCCTGCCCGCGAGCCCGTCTGGCCGGCCTCTGGTCTCACCTGCAATCCGGCGGCGAGGCCGGGATCACCGCCCGCCAGGAGGCGCGCTTCGGCGTCGCGGCCGGGCTTCTGGAAGCCGCCGGCGTGACGTTGCCGATGCGCCATTTCGCGGCCAGCGGGGCGCTGTTGGCGGCGACCGCGGGTTCCTACCACCGGGTTCGAGCGGGCATCGCCATCTACGGCATGGCCCCGGACGGACTGATCGCGGCCCGCGAGAACGAGGCCGTGGTTGCCGCCCTGCGCCCGGCCATGGCGTTGAGGGCGCGCCCGGTCCGGGTCGCCTGGCTGGAAGCCGGAACCGGCGTCAGCTACGGCCCCAGCTTCGTCACGCAGCGCCGGAGCTGCATCGCCACCTTACCCCTCGGCTACGCCGACGGATACCCGCGCGGCCTGTCCAACACGGCCCAGGTCCTCGTCCGCGGCCTCCGGGCCCCGCAGGTGGGCACCGTCGCGATGGACGCCATCATGGTCGACGTGACGGACATCGCAGGACCGCCCGTGACTATCGACGATGAGTTCACGCTTCTCGGGGAGCAGGGTGGAGACCGCATAAGCGCGCCGGAGGTGGCGCGGTGGGGCAACACGATCTCGCACGAGGTCGTCGCCGCAATGTCCGGAAGGCTACCCCGGGTGTACTATGCGGCAGCCGAGGCAGTCGGAATGCGGGCAGTGGCGTGCGACGTTAGTCGTGGCCCGGGGAGCCGGCATGATCGACGACCGTAGGCATCCAGGGAAGAGCCGGGCCCGTTCGGCTGCGACTGACCGGTCAACCGGTAACGACAACGGAGAGCATCGGACTTGATGGAGATGCAGGGCCGCTCGGAAGAGCAGCGCGACGACCTCGTGGAGCAGGTTGCCCGCGAGATCCAGTTGCGCGGCTTGACCGCTCCCGCCGTCCTGTTCTTGCAGGCCAGCCGCCCGTATCGTCCCCTGGGCAGCAGCGCCATGGTCTTCTTCGACCCCACGCTTCGGCGCGTCTTCGGCGGCGAGCTGCCTCTTGCCACGGAGATTCTCGCCGACGACCTCGGCATCGAGCAGCTGATCGAGCGCCTGCAGGATCCGGACGAGGAGACCTCCTGGGACGCTTGAGGAGCGGCACGACCCTGAGGGCGGCGTGCGGGGAAGGGAGCCGGGTAGGCATAGCCGGGTGAGCAGCCAGCCTCGAGCCTTCTTGGCCCTCGACCGCGGCTCGTCGACCACGTCCGGAGCCGTTCTGGGGCACGTGGGCGGTCGCTGGCGCCTCATTGCCCACGCGGCGGCGCCCTCGCATGTCGACGCCGATGCAATCCTGGGAGGCCTTCTGGCTCGGATCGGGCTGACCGACCCCGAGATGCTCCTGGAGATGGGGGCCGAGGGCGCCGACGTCTCGACCCTCGTCGCCACGTGGCCGAGGCTGGTGGCGCGGACCACGCCCGAACGGCGGCTCGCCGTCCTCGCCGGCTCACGCCGGCAGCGCCGGCGGCTCGAGGCAGCCGCGCTGCGGGCCGGCTGGCTCGTCGCGGGCGGTAGCGCCGACGAAGACGATCCCGTCGCGCTGAGCCGCCTGGCCCTATCGCCAGACACGGCCGCCGTCCTCCTGGGTGCGGACCGCTCGCCCTCGGGCGACGAGAAACGCCACCTGCCGGAGCTGGCGGCCCTCGTGGCAGCCGTCACCAGGTCCCGCCCGGAGCTGGCGGTGGTGCTCGCGGGCGGCGCGGCGGCTCACGAATCCGCCTTCACGATCCTCGACCACGCGCCCTCGGGCTACCCGCCGGCAGCCACGCGACCGGTCCCGGCTTCCGATCTTGCCAATCGGGCGCCCGTCGTCGCGGCCACGGAGGACAAGGAAGCCGGCCAATCCAAGATGGCGCCGCCGGCGTCGAAGGCGGCGATGGGGTCGATCCAGCCGGCCGAGCCGGAGACGGCGGCCGATGGGGGATCGGCCGGCCAGGCGGTCTCCAGGGCCGAGGGAATCGTCGGGGAGGCGCCTGCGGCGGCAGAGTCCGGCACCGCAGAGGGCGCCGAGGAAGAGCCCGCCCGGGAAACCCCCGCCTCGAGTTCTCCCGTCTCCGTTGCGGCCTCGGACGGCGTGCCGGCATCGCCCCACGTGCTGCTCGCCCCGGACGCCGAGGCCGGCCAGCCCGCCGGAGCTTCGCTGCAGCAGGTCCTGGAAGGCCTGCGAGCGCTCGCCAATGACAGCCGGCTCGGTGTCGCCCGGTCGATCGCTTCGCTCGCGTACGTTCTCGACCGGCCGATCGAGGTCGTGGAGATAGGCCTGCAGGGTGGGTTGCGGGCCCGCTCCGAGCCGCTCGGCCAGGGCCACTTCTCCGTGGTCTCCTCGCACGCGTGCCTCGCCGAAGCCTCCTTTGCCCCCATGAATCCTTCGGAGGAAGTGATCGACGGCGTGCTTGCGTGGTCCACGGTCGCGCTGGATCGCCATCGGGCGATGGACCGATTGAACGACCTCCGGCTGATGCCGTGGGGCGAGGCCGACGGCGATGGGGCGGTCTTCCGGCTCGCGGCGGCCAAGGCGGCCTTCGGGCGCCTCGTCGAGGCCACGCCGGAGCTTGCCGACCAGCCGCTGCCGGAACTGCTCATTGCCGCCGGCGGCGTCTTCGCCGCATTGCCGCCGTCGGTCGTGGCCCTGGCCCTGGCCGACCTGGTTCGCCGCCCGGGCGTGAGCCAGATCGCCATCGATCAGGCTCGCCTCCTCGGACCTCTCGGCGCGATCGAGGACGAGTCGGAGCGGCGCCGCGTCATCGCCAACTTGGCCGACGACATCCTCATGCCGGCGGGCGGTCTCATCCTGCCGGCCGGCGTCAGGCCGGGTCGCAGCGCCGGCCAGATCCGGCTCAAGGACTCGGCCTCGACGTCGGAGATCGAGCTGCATCCGGGCGCGGTCCAGGTGATAGACCTGCCGCCGGGTCGGACCGGCCGGGCGGACCTCGAATTCCGCGACGCGGTTCGAATGCCCCAGCGGGCCCACCAATTCTCGGTGGAAGTCGGCGGCGGGCTCGGCGGCCTCCTCGTCGATCTCCGCGACATTCCGATGCGCATCTCCGACAGGCCGGACTCGAGGCGGGCGGCCCTGGATGCCTGGCAGCGCGGGATGTGGCCGGAGACCGACGAATGAGCGTGTCGGGACGGCCCGCCGACAGCCTAGTCTCGCCCGAGCTGGCGCGCGTGGCCGGCCGTCGGATCCTCGTGTTCTCGCCGACGATTCGCTACCGGCTCGAGCCCGGCGACCGGGCACTCGTCGCCCCAGGCGATGCCATCGTGCCCGGAACGCCGATCGCGGAGCGCACGCTCGAACCCGAGCTGGTCGAGGTCGGCCGGATCATCAGCGCCGACGACGACAGGCCGGGTGGGGCCGACGGGACGCCGGCCACGAGCGCGGGCGGATCGCTCGCCCGCTGGGCGGAAGTCGAGGCCGAGCACGCCGAGCCGCGATCGACCGTTCGCCCGGCCATGGCCATCCGGACGGGCAAGCCCGGCGCCCCGAGAGAGGAGCGCCGCCGGCCCCCGGTCCCCGGCGAGTGGTGGGTCGGCGGCGGCGACCGCCGCGGCAAGCCGGCCGGGGCCAGGGCGAACCCTCGCCTGGGCGGAACGCTGCTCTTCGAGGCGAACGGGCGCTGGTACGCCGCGGCCGGGGAGCGCCACGAAATCGTGGAGTCGCCGGTGGCCGGCGTCGTCCGCGAGGCCCGGAATGCCGTCGAGGTGACCATCGAAGTGACCGGAGCGGCGATGCCGGGAGCGATCGCGGCCGGCGAGCCGTCGCGCGGCTATCTCGACGTCCCGCGGCTTACCGACGGAGACCTGTGGGCCAGCGCATTGGACGTGGGCCGGGCCGGTGCCGTCGTCGTGGCCGGCACGCGGCTCTCGGCCCAGGCGATCAGCCGGGCCCGGGCAATGTCGATCCGCGGCCTGATCGCCGGCTCCGTGGGCGAGGGGGAGCTGCGCGACCTGGAGGCTTCGAGGCAGCGGCAGAAGGCCAGCCTGGCGCCGTCGGTCTCGTTCGGCCTCATCGCTCTCGACGGCCACGGCCGCCGGCCGCTGGCCACTCCGATCCTGGCCCTCCTGGCCGCGATGGCGGGTCGCGAGGTCGCCATCGTGACCAACCCGCCGCTGCTCGTGTTCGACGCCGAGGAGGTCCCGCTGCCGGAGCTTCCGCCCGACTGGATTCGCGCCCGCACCGGGCCGCACGCCGGCCGGGAGGGCCGCTGGCTGAGGTCGGCCGGGTCGTATCGATTCCGCGGCGGGATCCACCTGGCGGCGGCCGTCGTCCGATTCGCCGACGAGACGGAGACGACGATCGTCCCGGTCACGGACCTGGAGCGTTTCGTCTTCTAGAGGAAGCCCACTTGGACGTCAAACGAGACGACGAAACGCGGCCGGATCCCCCGCGCAACTCCGGCCCCGCGATCAGCGACTTCGAGCGGCAATTCCGGGGGCCGCTCTGGGGCTACAAGGGCGCCGCGCTCTTCGGGCTCGTCGCCACCATACCCTTCACCTCGAAGCCTTCACTGGCGACGCCAGTCGCCTCATTCGGGCCGCCGGCAGCCGCGTTCGTGGTCGGTTTCGTGTGGGTTCGGTCGATCATGGCCCTCATCCACTGGATCGGCCTGCAGAGCGAGTGGACGCAGGTGCTCAAGCGGCGCGTTCTGATCGCGGCCTTCCTGGCCGGGCCCGCTGCGCTCCTGGTCGTAGGACGGATCGTCGGCGGCTGAACAGGGCTGCAAGGCCGCCGTTCGGTGCCCTGAGCGCGCTCGGGAGCGCCGTCCAGCGCGTTTCGGGTAACCTCGCGTGGTGATAACAGGGCGGGCCACCGAACGGATCGTCGTCACCCGTGACGCGGCGTCGACGCGCGCCCTGGCGGCGGCGATGGCGGAGGCCGCGCAGCCCGGCGACCTGATCAGCCTGGTCGGCGACCTGGGCGCCGGCAAGACGCAGTTCGCCAAGGGATTCGGGGCCGGGCTCGGCATAACGGATACGATCGTCTCGCCCAGCTTCGTGCTGATGGCCGAATACCGGGGCCGGCTGCCGCTCTTCCACGTGGACCTGTACCGTCTCGCAGATGCCGCCGAAGCGATGGCCGGCGGGCTCATCGACGACCGCCAGACGGAGGGCGTCACCCTCGTCGAATGGGCCGAACGACTGGCCGACGCCCTGCCGGACGAGCGGCTCGACGTCCTGATCGACGGAGCCGGCGACGAGCCGCGCCGAATCACGCTGCGGCCGGGCGAGGCGACCTATGCGCGGTATCTCGAGGCGGTGCCGCCAGAAGTCGAGGCCGCGGACGGCGTATCGGCGGGGGAGGCGGGGCTATGACGGCCGGCCGTCTCCTGGCGATCGACACCTCGGGCACGAACGCGCTCGTGGCCCTCGGCGAGGCCGGCGGCGCCGTCCTGGCGGAACGTCGCTGGGTCGCGGGCTATCGCCATGGAGAGGAGCTGCTCACCCAGATCGACGAGATGCTGACCGCGGCCGGCGTGGCGTTGGCCGGGCTGTCCGGCATCGTCGTCGGGACCGGACCCGGAGCCTTCACCGGCTTGCGCGTAGGCCTGGCAACCGCCAAGGGTCTTGCTCACGGCCTCGGGATACCGATAGCGGGCGTGGCGACTTCCGAGGCGCTGCTGGAAGCGGCAAGCCTGGCCGGCGCGATCGAGGGAACGAAGGCGGCCCTGCTGCTGCCGGCCGGACCTTCAGACAGAGTCGTCGTCATCGAAGGGCAGGCTCGGCTGCTGCGCGGCGGCCAGGAGCCCGAGCTGGACGCGGGCACGGCCCTGGTCGCGGTCGACCTGCCGGGCCGGGCTCCGGCGGAGGCGCTCGCCCTCGGCCAGCGGGCGGAGTCGGGGCTGGCGGTCGCGCTCCTCCGTCTCGGCGCCCGCGGGATCGCCGCCGGCGGCGAGGACGTCGCCCGTCTCGTCCCCGAGTACGTGACCTTGCCCCGGGGCGTCCCGGTCGCAAAGGGGGAGGTTCGATGGTCGCACGACCACCGGTGAGGGTCACCGTGGAGTTGATGAAGGTCGACGACCTGCCCGAGGTCCAGGTCATCGAGCGGGAGAGCTTCACGACCCCGTGGCCGCCTCACGCCTACCGGCAGGAGCTGGAGAACAACCGGCTGGCCCAGTACATCGTGGCCCGCTGCGGCGACACGATCGTCGGCTTCGCCGGAATATGGCTGCTCGTCGACGAGGCCCACGTGACAACTGTCGCCACCCGACGGTCCTGGCGCCGCCAGGGGATCGGGGACCGGCTGCTCCTGGCTCTCCTGGACCTGGCCCGGACGCGCGGCGCCCACGAGGCTACGCTCGAGGTGAGGCCCTCCAACATCTCCGCCCGCCGCCTGTACGAGAAGTACGGCTTCAAGGTCGTCGGCGTCCGGCCGCGCTACTACAGCGACGACAACGAAGACGCCCTGATCATGACGACCGAGTCGCTCGACGGGCGGCACATGCGCGATCGAGTAGCCCAGCTGCGGGCCGAGCTCGCGGCCCGCCCGGACATCGAGATCGGGCCCGACGGCCTGCCCGTCGGCCGACCCCGTGGCGCGAAAGACTCGATCGAGACCGATGGCTCGGCCGGTTCGACGGCCCCGGGCGGGCCGGACGCGCGCCCCTCCGCGGAGCCGCGTGAGCCCCGCGTCATCAGGCCGAGCATCATGCGGAGGACGAAGTGACCGCCGGGGGCCTGATCCTGGCGGTCGAGTCCAGCTGCGACGAGACGGGCGTCGCCATCGTCGAGGACGGCCGCCGGATCCACGCCAACGTGGTGGCCAGCCAGGTGGCCATGCACGCGGCATCTGGCGGGATCGTGCCGGAGGTGGCCGCGCGGGCCCACTTGCGCTGGATCGTGCCTACTCTCGACGAGGCCTGGGCCGCCGCCGGGGTCACCTGGGACGACATCGACGCCGTTGCCGTGACCGAGGGCCCGGGACTGGCGGGCTCGCTGCTCGTGGGCATCAACTTCGCCAAGACCCTGGCCTACGTCCACGCCAAGCCGCTCATCCCGGTGAATCACCTGGAAGGCCACCTGTACGCGGCCTGGCTGGCCGACGAGACGCGCGAGGTGGCCGAGCCGGTCTTTCCGCTCGTCGCCCTGATCGTCTCCGGCGGTCACACCTTCCTGGTGGAGATGCGCGATCACCTGCGATACCGGCTGCTGGGCGAGACCGTGGACGACGCGGCCGGCGAGGCGTTCGACAAGGTCGGCCGGCTGCTGGGGCTGCCATATCCGGGCGGGCCGGAGATCATGAAGGCGGCCGCAGCGGCGACGTCCCGTGACGTCGTCTTCCCGCGGGCCTGGCTGGGCGACACGTTCGACTTCAGCTTCAGCGGTCTCAAGACCGCGGCCAGGCGGACGATCGCGACCGAAACGGACGGCCAGGGGACCTCGATCGGCGAGGCGGCGCTGGCCCCGGATCGGGTCGCCGAGCTGTCGTACGGCTTCCAGGAGTCGGTGATAGACGTGTTGGTGACGAAGACGCTGCGGGCTGCCCGGGCGACCGGAGCGCGCTCCGTCGTCCTTGGTGGCGGCGTGGCCGCGAATCGCGTCCTGCGCGATCGACTGGCCGACGGCGCGGCCGCGGCCGGAATACCGCTTGTGGTGCCGCGGCCGTCGCTCTGCACCGACAACGGCGCGATGATCGGAGCGGCGGCGGCCCGACGCATGGAGGCCGGCGCCCGGGCCGGCCTCGATCTCGACGCAAGGCCTTCGCTGCCGCTGGCCCGGCGGTGAGCGAGTCGCCCGCGCCGCAAGGAGCCGCCGGCTCGCCGCGGAGGGCGCCGAGGCTGGATCCGCTCGCCGTTCGCCGACAGCTGCGGGAGGAGGGGCTCAAGGCCCGCCACTCGCTCTCGCAGAACTTCCTGGCCGACCCGGACGTGCTCCAGTCGATCCTGGACCTCGCCGCCCCCGAACCCGGTCGCCGGATCCTCGAGGTGGGGCCCGGGCTCGGCATCCTGACCGGTGGGCTGCTCGATGGCGGTGCCTTGGTCACGGCGGTTGAGCTGGACCGCAGGCTGGCCGAGAGGCTGGCGCGGACACGAGCGGAGGCCGTCGAGAGCGGGGCGCTGAGGCTCGTCCAGGGCGACATCCTGGATCAGCAGATCCCGGGCCTCGTGGAGGCGCCGTACGAGGTGGTGGCCAACGTGCCTTACCACATCACCAGCCCCATTCTGCATCGCTTCCTGGGCGTGGCGCCGCGCCCGGAGCGACTCGTCCTGATGCTCCAGCGTGAAGTGGCCGAGCGCATCTCGGCGGCGCCGGGCGCCATGAGTTATCTCTCGGTCTTCGTCAAGTACCACGCCGCGGTCCGCATCGCGTTCGCCGTCGCGCGCGATGCCTTCGAGCCCGCCCCGGACGTGGAATCGGCCGTGGTCGAGATCCGGCCGCTCGATCCGAGCGGCGAGCGCCCGCGCCTCTCGCCCGGTGAGGAGGACGGCCTGTGGCGGGTCGTCCAGGCCGGTTTCCGCGAGAGGCGCAAGAAGCTCCACAACGTCCTGGCGCGCCAGATGCCGCTCTCCGGCGCGGAGGTCGAGGCTGCGCTGGCCGCAGCCGGGATCGACGGCAATCGGCGCCCCCAGACGCTCTCCGTGGACGAGTGGCTGGCGCTGCGGATCTCGCTCGGGCCGCTCCCGGGCGAGGCGGTCCGGTGAGCGAGAGCGCCGCCGGCGCAAGCATCCACGTCGTCCGGTTCGCGCCGGCCAAGCTGAACCTGACCCTGGCCGTGGTGGGCCGCCGTGAGGACGGCTTCCACGACATCCACTCGATCATGGTCCCGCTCTCGTTGGGCGACGCCCTGACCGTGGCCACCAGGCCGGGTGGAGGGACCCGGGACTCCCTCCGCGTCACGGGGCTGGCCCTCTCCTCGGCGCCGGACAACCTGGTCGTGCGGGCAATCGCCGCCGCCCGGGCCGCCGTGGCCCGGACGTGGCCCGGTGCGCCGGCCGCGCCGCCACCCCTTGCTGCACGCCTGGCCAAGCGCATCCCCGTCGCCGCGGGGCTCGGCGGCGGCAGCAGCAACGCGGCGGCGGCAATCGACGCCTCCCTCGCTGCCTGGGCCGCCGACCTCGCCCCCGCCGAGAAGGCGGAGCTCGCGGCGTCGCTCGGCTCGGATGTGCCGTTCTTCCTCGTCGGCGGCGCTGCCCTGATCACCGGTCGCGGCGAGTTCGTCGAACCGTTGCCCGACATCGAGGGGGATCCGCCGGCCGTCCTGCTGGTCACGCCCAGGCTGCCGGTGGCGACGGCTTCCGTGTTCGCCGCCTACGCGGACGGGGCGCGCCTGGGCCCGGCATCCCCGGCCCTGGAGATCTCGGAGCGCCTGGCCTCAGCAATGCGAACCGGTCTGGCCGCCGCGGACCTGCTGCAAGAGGCCGGTGAGCTTGCCCGCGCCAACGACCTGATGACCGCAGCCGCATCGGTCGCGCCCGGTCTCGGCGCCTTCGTCACCGCCCTGGAGGAGCTGGTCGGGCGGCCGGTCTGCCAGTCCGGTTCGGGCCCCACGTTGTGGTCGCTCTACCCGACCCTGGCCGAGGCTCGCAAGGCGGTGCGCTTCGTGCGTCTGGCCGCCGTGAACGGCACGCTGCCCCTCGTCGGATCGGGCGAGCCGTTCGTCGCGGCCACCACGATCGCCGGCCGGTCCACGCCCTCGAACGTCTAGCCTCCGGACGGTACAACGGGTACGATCCGGCCTCGCACGGTCCACAATGGGTTCGACGCGGCCGAGCATGGGCCGGAAGAGCCGGCCGGATAGCGCGTCGAACGAACGGAGCGAAGTCTCGATGAGTCGCAAGGCAGTCGCGTCGCCGGACGCGCCGGCCGCAATCGGTCCATACAGTCAGGCCATCGAGATCGACGGCTTCGTCTTCTGCTCCGGCCAGCTCGGGCTCGATCCGACGACCGGCCAGCTGGTCGAAGGCGTCGACGACCAGGCCGAGCGAGCCCTCCTCAACCTGGAGTCGGTTCTGCGGGCTGCCGGCCTGTCCATGGCCGACGTCGCCAAGACGACCATCTTCCTGACCAACCTCTCGCACTTCGCCCAGGTGAACGCCATCTACGCCAGGCATGTCGTTGGGCCGGCGCCCGCTCGTAGCACCGTTCAGGTCGCCGCGCTCCCACGGGCCGCCCTGGTCGAGATCGAGGCGATCGCGCGGCGGTCCAGCTAGTGACCCGCGCCGCGGCATGCTACCGTCCGATGCCATGAATCAGACCACGCCGAGCGTTCTCCCGGTGGTTATGGCCGCCGGCCTCGGGACGCGCATGAAGTCCCGCAAGCCCAAGATCCTGCACGAGCTGTGCGGGCGGCCGATGCTTGCGTACGTCCTGGACGCTGCGCGCAAGGTCACCGGCCGCCGGCCGCTGGTCGTCTACTCGCCGGCGACGGCGGCCCTGACCGAGGTCTTCGCCGCGGAGGCCGACTTCGCCCTGCAGGACGAGCCGCTCGGCACGGCCGACGCGGTCCGCGCGGCGATGGGGGGAGTCCCCGAGGAGATCGGCGAGGTTCTCGTCCTCTCGGGGGACGTGCCGCTGGTCCAGGCCGACCTGCTGGCCGACCTGATAGACACTCGCCGGGCCCGCAACGCCGCCGTGGCCCTGGTATCCGTGCACACGGGGCAACCCGAAGGCCTGGGCCGGGTCGTGCGGACCGAGGACGGCGGGCAGGTCGTCCGCATCGTGGAGCAGAAGGACGCAACGCAGGACGAGCTGGAGATCGAGGAGATCAACGCCGGAATCTACGCCTTCGACGCGGCCTGGCTCCGCCGCCGCATCGGCGACGTCACGCGTTCCCCGGTCTCGGGCGAGTTCTACCTGCCGGAGCTGGTGATCCTGGCCCGCGAAGATCGGCGGCCGGTCGTCTCGCTCGAAGTCGAGGACGACGGCACGCTCGCCGGCATCAACGACCGGGCGCAGCTGGCGGCGGCCGAGCTCGAGCTTCGGCTGGCCATCAACGAGCGTCATATGCTGGCCGGCGTGACGGTGGTCGATCCGGCGAGCACCTACGTGGACTCCACCGTAGAGCTGGCGCCGGACGTCGTCCTGGAGCCCGGCGTCATCCTGCGCGGCAGCACCAGGATCGGCGAGGGGACGCGGATCGGGGCGGGCAGCCAGATCATCGACTCGGTCATCGGCCGCGACTGCTACGTCTGGGCGAGCATCCTCGAGCGTTCTGAAGTGGAAGACGAGGTCCAGATCGGGCCCTTCTCGCACCTTCGTCCCGGTGCTTCGATCGGGCGCAAGGCCAGGCTCGGCAACTTCGCCGAGGTCAAGGCCAGCCGCCTCGAGGCGGGCGTGCAGCAGCACCACTTCAGCTACATCGGCGATGCCGAGGTCGGAGAGCGGACCAACGTCGGGGCCGGCACGATCACCTGCAACTACGACGGCGTGAGAAAGCACAAGACCAAGATCGGCAAAGGCGTCTTCCTCGGTTCCGACACGATGCTCGTTGCGCCGGTCGAGCTTGGCGACGGCGCCCGGACAGGGGCCGGGTCGGTGGTGACCAAGGACGTGCCGGCCGGGATGCTGGCCCTGGGCGTCCCCGCCAGGCTGCGCAAGCCTCGAGCAGAGACGGCACCGGGCGCGGCGTCCGACAATCCACCAGCCGGGGAGGCCACCGAGCGAACTCGCAGATGAGTGACGTTGTACTGCAGCTGCTGGTCGTCCTGGTCCTCGTGGCGATCGAGGCGGTATTCGTCGCGGCCGAGATCGCCCTGGTGACGCTGCGCCATAGCCGCATCGACCAGCTCATCGAAGAGGGGCATCGAAACGCGCGCCGGGTGAAGCGGCTCGTCGCAGACCCGGGCCGTTTCCTGGCCGTGGCCCAGATCGGCGTCACGTTCGTCGGCTTCCTGGCCTCGGCGTATGCGGCCGTAAACCTGGCCGCGCGGCTGGCGGAGACGCTGAAGGACGTGCCGGTTCTCAAGGATGCCGCAGGCGGTATAGCCCTCCTGATCATCACGATCCTGCTCTCGGCCTTCACCATCGTCTTCGGGGAGCTGGTTCCCAAGACCCTCGCCCTGGCCTACCCGGATCGCATTGCCCTGACTCTCGCCGGCCCGTTCGATCTCGTCGGCCATATCTTCGGTCCGCTGGTGAACCTGCTGACGTGGCTGACGCGCCTCATCACCGGTGGCTTCGGAGCCGGCCTCTCTCGCCAGGCCCAGATCAACACCGAGGAGCTCAAGCTGATCGTCGAACGGGGAGGGGAGACCGGCGTCCTCGAGGCGGAAGAAGAGCAGATGATCAGCGCCGTCATCGAGCTCGGCGAGCGCCGCGTTCACGAGGTGATGATTCCTCGGACCGACATGACGGCGTTGCCGGTGACGGCCAGCATGGACGAGGCGATCGACACCTTCATCCGCGAGGGCCACAGCCGGATACCGATCTACAAGAAGACGATCGACGAGATCGTCGGCGTCCTGTACGCCAAGGACCTGCTGCCCTTCCTCAAGGGTGGCGGGCTGAAGCCGGACCTGCGCAAGCTCCTCCGAACGCCGCTCTTCGTGCCCGAGTCGATGTCGATCGACGACCTCCTCCACAAGCTCCAGGGCCGAAAGGTTCACCTGGCGATCGTCCTGGACGAGTACGGCGGCACGGCCGGCATGGTCACCATCGAGGATCTGCTCGAGGAGATCGTCGGCGACATCCAGGACGAGTACGACGTGGAGGAGCCGCTGGCGGTCAAGCTTTCCGACGACGAGGCTCGCGTCGACGGTCGGGCCTCGGTGGACGACCTGGCCGAGCTGTTCGACATCGAGCTCGGCGGGCTCGAGGATGCCGACGAGTACGACACCGTCGGCGGGCTCATCTACCATCGCATCGGTGGCGTGCCGCGGCCCGGCGACAAGGTCGAGCTGGCGGAGCACGGTCTGACCTTGACGGTCGAGGTCACGGACGGTCACCGCGTCGGCAAGGTCCTGGCGGTTCGGCGCGGAGGCGGCGAACGCGACCAGGACGACACGAAGACCGGCGGCGAGTCCACCCGGGGGGCGGTTCGGTAGATCGGAGCTACCCAGGCACCCGATTGGAGGAAGGAGGTAGATGATGCGCTGGCTGAAGCGGCACCAGATCCCCGTCTTCCTGCTTCTCCTCGTAATCGCCACGTGGGGCGCCCTATGGGTGGTCTACGACTACAACAGCCCCGTCTACCAGTACCTCAAGACGGTCGGCACCGAGCCGATCGACGGCTGGAGCGCTCCCGAGCTGAACCTGCTCTGCCTGCGGTTCGAGCCGGCGGAGGCGAACCCGCCGATCAAGCCCGAGACCGCCGCGCAGACCGCCCGCAGGACGTATCCCGCCGCGTACGTCCGGCAGGTCGTGCTCGTCTCGGAGCACGATACGTGCCACGGCGGCTACGCCAAGCTGGCCTGGGCCGTGGCCCTGGAGTGGCCGCGCAACGGGCTGGCGCCGTTGCCGAGCGGCCTGGCCCCGGCCAAGGGGATCGTCGTGATCGACGCCGTCAGCGGCGCCACGATCGCGAGACACGTCTCGGGCTATCCGTAGACGCTACGCCTTGATCACTCCGACGACGATGTCACGGAGCGATTCCAGGGCTCCCGCGTCCACGACGCCGGCGGCGTCCAGCTCGGCCAGGGCCTTGTCGCGGTAGTCGCGGGCCCGGTCGCGGGTGTAGTCGCGACCGCCCAGCAGCTCGATCAGCGCGACGGCCTCGGCGACCAACGTGTCGTCGGGATCCTGGGTTTGCCAGACGGCCTCCAGGCGCCCCCGGTCCGCGGCGCCGGCGTGCTCGAAGGCGTAGATCACAGGCAGGGTCATCTTGTGGCGGGCGACGTCGGTGGGCTCCTTGCCGGTCATGGCTTGCTCGCCCCAGATGCCCAGCAGGTCGTCGTTGAGCTGGAAGGCGATGCCGAGGGCCCAGCCGAAAGCCCGGTAGCGTTCGATCACTGCCTCGTCGTCGGTGGCCAGGACGGCGCCGGCCTCCACTGAGGCGGAGATCAGGGCCGCCGTCTTGCGCCCGATCATGTCGAAGTACAGCTCGACCGACATCGGCTCCGCCCGTTCGCTCGCCCAGATATCGATGTACTGGCCCTCGCACAGCGCCAGGCAAGTGTCGTCGTGGAGGCGCATCAGGCGCAGAACCTTCGTGTCCGAGAAGCCCAGTTCGGTCAGCCGGTGGAGGGCCTTGCGGCTCAGGGTGAAGAGCATGTCGCCTGCGTTGATCGCCTGCGGGATGCCGTGGAGCGCCCAGAGCGTGGGGCGGTGGCGGCGCTCCTTGTCGCCGTCCTCGATGTCGTCGTGGACCAGGCTGAAGTTGTGGCCGAGCTCCACGGCCGCGGCGCCCGGCAGCGCGGCGCGATAGTCACCGGCGATGGAGGCGTAGGCAAGCAGCCCGAGCAGCGGCCGCATCCGCTTCCCCGAGGACCCGCTGCCGTCCATGCCGAGGTGGTAGCGGCACATCTCGTACAGCCCCGAGGTGGGCGCGTCCCGATCGGAAACCAGCCGCATGATCTCCTGTTCGGTGGCGGATAGGAGTTCGGGCAGGGAGACGGTCAATTCCACGCGCGGATCATAGCAACCCGCTTTCAGAATCCGGCATCGCGGACATCCGGGCCGAGCTCGGCCCACCGGGCGGGCCGCCCGAGCGCGGCCGTCCGGCCTCAGACCGGCAGGACGTAAGCCGAGCCGGGGAACTCGGAGTCCGAGTCGTGGGGGCCCATCGGGCCTCCCTCTCGCATCTTGGCCGAGGCCTCGTCGATCTCGATGTCGGTCAGCTCCATCTTGACGAGATCGTCGTCGGTCGCCGGCGCGTAGTCGGCGGGTGTAGATCGGCCGGGGAAGTAGCGCGCCGTCATCGCGTCCAGGACGCGCCGCTTCTCCGCGAGATCCGCGATCTGGCGGCCGCGGCCGTACGCGACCACGCTACGGTAGTTGGCCGAGTGGTCGGCCGCGGTCTTGGAGGCGATCAGGTCCACGAGCTGAGTGACCGCCACGGCGACGGATCGTCCGTCTCGGATGAGGCGCAGCGTGGCATTCCCGGGCGAGCCGTGCAGGTAGAGGTGGCCCGCCTCGTAGTGGTAGAGGAACGGGATCAGGCGTGGTTCGCCGTCTTCGACCAGCGCGACATGGGCGATCGTCCCGGTCCGCAGGAACTCCTCGATCCGGTCCGGCACGGCGCGATCGGCGTGGCGGCGGATGCGGGTCCGGTCGGTACGCGGCGCCGGCGGTCCGGCGGGGCGCGCCCCGATAGGGCCGGGATCGAGGGGCCGGCCTTGGGTGGCCTGGGCGGCGTCTGGGCGGGCGGTCGTGTCGTCCATCGGGCGAGGATAGCGCAGCCGGCCCGCGAGGCGTCGGAACGGACCATCGCGTCGTCCCTGATGCTGGCTCGGAACGCCGCGTGGTAGCGTGACCTCGTGCCCGCCCCACGACTGTACGTGACCGACGCCATCGTCCTCTCCCGTTTCGACTACGGAGAGGCCGACCGGATAATGACGCTCTTCACGCCCGCCCACGGCAAGCTCAAGGCGATCGCCAAGGGCGTGCGCAAGACGACGAGCCGTCTCGGCGGCAGCCTCGAGCCCCTTGCCGAGCTGAGAGTCGCCCTGGCCCGCGGCCGGACCTTCGACGTCGTGACCCAGGTCGAGGTCACCCACGCCTGGCTGCGGCTGCGCGACTCGCTGGAGTCCGCGGCGACGGCGTGGTACCTGGCCGAGCTCGCCGACCGCTCCATCGAAGAGCGCAACGAGACGGAGGGGCTTTACGCCCTGCTCAAGCGAGCATATGAGTTGCTCGACGCCGGCATGGCCACCGGCCGGGTGGCCCGCTGGTACGAGATGCACCTCGCCGACGAGCTGGGCGTCCGGCCGGAGGTGGACCGCTGCGTCGAGTGCGACCGTATGCTCGAGGCAGACGAGCAGTTCCGGTGGGTTCCCCCGCTCGGCGGCGTGCTGTGCTCGCGCTGCCCCGGTCCGCCGGCGGAGCGCGCCGGTATATCGATGGACGCGCTGAAACTGCTCAAGGCGTACCAGCGGATGGACGTCGAAGCCCTCGCCGCGCTGCGGCTCGCGCCGGCCGTCGAGCGCGAGGTGGAGGGGGCGATGCGCGATTTCCTGCACGTCTCGCTTGATCGCGACGCCCGATCCCTGGCCTTCCTCGACGAGGTCCGTCGGCCTCTCGGCCGAGGGCCCCTGGGCCGGGCGACCAACCGGCCCTAGCTGAGATCCTGGGCCAGGACTGCGCTTCGAGGAAGTCGCCGGTCACACAGTCCAGGATGAGTATCTGGGTTGTCTCCACGACTCCGCAATCCGGGGGCAGGGTCGCTACTTCTCTCGCCGCTGGGGGCGCCGCTTGGGCGTTCGGCTCACAGCGGCCGGCGAGATGGCCACGCCCGAGCGATCGACGCCGCGGAACTCCGTCAGGCGCTTTCGCATCAAGGCCTGCACTTCCGCGACCGGCATGATGGTTTCGTGGCCGATCACCAGATCGCCGCGGGTGAGAAGGGAGAAGGCTCGGTCGATCGGGGAGAGGCTGTGGCGCCGGGCGTAGTCGCCGGGATCTTTGAGCTGGACCTTCAACGCCCGCGGCTGTTCGTCCGGAGAATTCGCGTCGCTGACGCTCTCCACCTCGTCCCAGCCCACAGGCCCGTTGCCGGCCAGGTATTCGAACCCGTCCCTGCCGACGACGAGGAATGCCGGCCCGCGAATCCGCCCGATCGCCCGCCAGGCGGCTCGTATTGCCCAGGCGGCCACGACGGCCGCGCCGGCTATCTCGGCCAGGCCGAGGATCGGGGGGATGGTCAGGCTCCCGACGCTAGAGGTCCCGCCGGTCAGATCCCCGGCTCCGAGTACGAAGCCCAGGAGGGCTACGCAGAGGAAGGCCAGGTCCAGGAAGAGCGTCCCCCAGGATTGGCGCCGGTCGGAGTAGATCTCCACGGCCGGACCCAGCACCGGGTGGTTCACGGGGGTCGACTCGGTCTGCCGGTCAGAAGCCACGGGCTCTCCTTTTTCGCAACGCTGCGCTTCGGTGCGACGATCATCATGACCGGTCGATGCCACCCGCGCGCCCGGCCCCCGCGCGCTCATGCGAGAATTGCGGACCGAGCGTTCGACCCCTGCCCGAGGAGACCCTAGTGACCGCCGACAACCCGACCAAGCCCGTCGACGATCCGGGAGCGTCCGTCGCCAACCTGGACACCATCGTCTCGCTGAGCAAGCGGCGCGGCTTCATCTTCCCGAGCTCGGAAATCTACGGCGGCATCAATGCCGTGTGGGACTACGGGCAGCTGGGCGTGGAACTCAAGAACAACGTCAAGCGGGCGTGGTGGCGGTCGATGGTCCAGGAACGCGACGACATAGTGGGGCTGGACGCCAGCATCATCATGGCGCCACAGGTGTGGGTCACCTCCGGCCACGTGGCGAACTTCACGGACCCGCTTGTCGAATGCACCACCTGCCGTCGCCGCTATCGCCTGGATGAGCTGCCCGGCGCGGAGAACCTGACCAACACCGAGCTGATGGACCCCGAGGTGGTCGAGCGCCTGGGCCTCAAGTGCCCGGCCGACGGCGGCCCCCTCAGCGCCCCGCGCCGCTTCAACCTGATGTTCAAGACGTATATGGGCCCGGTCGAAGAGGAGGCCGCCCAGGTCTACCTCCGTCCGGAGACGGCCCAGGGCATATACGTCAACTTCAAGAACGTCCGCGAGACAGCGCGCAAGAAGCTGCCCTTCGGCATCGCCCAGATCGGCAAGGCCTTCCGCAACGAGATCAGCCCCGGCAACTTCGTCTTCCGGATGCGCGAGTTCGAGCAGATGGAGATGCAGTACTTCGTCAAGCCGGAGACAGCCGCTGCCGTCTTCGAGGAATGGATGCCCCGCCGGCTGGCCTGGTACGTGCACTACGGCGTCAACCCCGCCCGCCTCCGCTTCCGCCAGCACCGCCCGGACGAGCTGGCCCACTACGCCAAGAAGGCGGTAGACATCGAGTACCGCTTCCCGTTCGGCTGGAAGGAGCTCGAGGGCATTCACAACCGCGGCGACTGGGACCTCGGCCGCCACCAGGAGGCGACCGGCGAGAACCTCGAATACTTCGACCCGGCCACCGAAGAGAAGTACGTGCCGTGGGTCGTCGAGACTTCCGCGGGCGGCGACCGAGCGGCGTTCACCTTCCTGATGGACGCCTATCGCGAGGAGGAAGTCCGCGGCGAGAAGCGCGTCGTCCTCGGCTTCAACCCGGAGCTGGCGCCGTACAAGGTAGCCGTCCTGCCGCTGCTCAAGAAGCGCGACGAGATCGTGGAGAAGTGCCACGGCCTCCGCAACGACCTGGCCAAGGACATCATGGCCGTCTACGACGACACGGCCGCCATCGGCAAGCTCTACCGGCGCCAGGACGAGATCGGCACGCCGTGGTGCGTCACGATCGACGTGGATTCTCTTGAGGACGGCAAGGCCACGATCCGCGACCGCGACTCGATGGAGCAGGTCCGGGTGGATCTGAGCCAGGTCAAGCCACTCATCCTGGAGCGGCTGGCGAAGGCGCGAGGCTAAGAACGTTGGACCGAAGGCGCGGCCGACAGGGTCCCAGCATATGACTTCGACGCTCTATCAGGATGGCGCCCTTGCCGACGGCCGGTCTGACCGCCTGCAGCTGGGAGTCAGCATCCTGGTTGTCGACGGTAGGATCGCCTGGATCAGGCCGCAGGATGACGAGGGGCCCCACCCCGGCGGGGGCGAGGCCGCGCCCGACGTGATCGACGCGAGCGGCTCGACGTTCATTCCCGGCATGGTCGATTGCCACAGTCACCTGACGCTGCCGGGCGGAGCCCACTGGATCGCCCGCATTGACGACCCGCCGGAGCGGCTTCTGGCCGTCGCCGACGCTAATGGCCGCCTCATGACCCGATCCGGCGTCCGCTGGGCGCGCGACGTAGGCGCGCCGAGGGTCGCTGATCCGGTTGATGGCAGGGTACGCGCGCTGAGCCTCGGAGTCCGCGATCGCTGGCGCGGCCGGCCGGGCTTCCCACATGTGCGAGCTGCGGGCACATGGGTCGACCGGGCCGGAACGATGCCCGGGGAACGATCCGTCGAAGCCCAGGATGCGGACGAGCTGCTGATGCTGGCGATCGGCCAGCTCGATGACGGGGCGGACCTCCTCAAGCTCTACCTGGACGGCCCCGAGCCCGGCGTCTCGCCCTGGACGCGCACCGAGCTTGCTCCCGTCATCGCCGTGGCCCATGCCCGCGGCGTCAAGGTGACCGCGCATTCGGGCAATCTGGCCGGGGCGCGCGAGGGCGTGGCCGCGGGCGTGGACGCGCTCGAGCACGGGATGGAACTCGACGCCGAAGTGGCCGCCGCAATGGCCGCTGAGCGAACCGAGCTCGTCTCGACTCTCGCCATCTTCCGCTCGTGGAAGAGCTTCGGTCACACGACGTTGATCCCGCGCTTTGCCTCGCCGGAAGGCCGGGCGCGAGTGCTGGCCCGCGAGGAGAGGGCAGTGGAGAGCGTTCGCCTCGCCCATGCCGCCGGCGTGGCGATCGCAACCGGCACCGACTTCGGCGGAGGGTCGATCCGGGCCAATCAGCTGGCCTGGGAAGTCGAGTCGCTCGTGGCCGCCGGCCTGCAACCCTGGGAGGCCCTCGGCGCCGCCACATGGCGCGGTGGGGAGCTGCTCGGAGAACCGGAGGCGGGCGTGATCCGCGAGGGTGGCCCAGCCGATTTCAGCCTGGTCCACGGCGATCCACTCTCAGATCCGACCGCGCTGTGGCGCGTCTGGCACGTCGCCTGGGCCGGCGGCTGACGCGGGACGATCGGGATCAGCCCGACTTTCGAAGCCCCGACAGGGATCTCCCTGATCCGGTTCAGTGCGCCGCCGGAGTCTCCGCCGCAGGGGCCGGCGCCGCGAGCTCGCCCGCGAGGTAGGCGTTGATGTTCTGGGCCGCCTTCTTGCCGTCGCCCATGGCCAGGATGACCGTGGCCGCGCCGCGGACGATGTCGCCGCCGGCGAAAACGCCCGGCATCGAGGTCTGGAGGTTGTCGTCGATCTCGATGTAGCCCCACTTGTTGATCCGCAGGTCCGGCGACGTGGAGGTCAGCAGCGGGTTCGCTTTCGTGCCGATGGCCACGACGACCATCTCGCACGGGAAGATGAACTCCGAGCCGGGGATCTCGACCGGGCGGCGGCGGCCGGAGGCGTCGGGTTCGCCCAGCTCCATCCGGATGCACTTGAGGCCCGAGACCCAGCCCTTCTCGTCGCCGAGGACTTCCACCGGGGCGGTCAGGAACTCGAAGCGAATCCCTTCCTGCTCGGCGTGGTGGACTTCCTCGATGCGGGCCGGCAATTCGGTGCGGGAGCGGCGATAGACGCACACGGACTCGTCGGCGCCCAGCCGGCGGGCGGTCCGGACGGAGTCCATGGCCACGTTCCCGCCACCGACGACGGCCACGCGCTGGCCGCGCAGGACCGGCGTGTCCGAGTCGGGCTTGTAGGCGCCCATCAGGTTGACGCGGGTCAGGTACTCGTTGGCCGAGTAGACGCCCTTGAGGTTCTCGCCCGGGACGTTCATGAAGACCGGCAGGCCCGCGCCCACGGCCACGAAGACCGCGTCGAATCTCTCGCGCAGCTCGGGCAGGGTGTAGGTCTTGCCGATGATCTGGTTCGGCTCGATCACGACGCCGTCGGCGACGAGGCGATCCACTTCCTTCTGGACGATGTCCTTGGGGAGGCGGAACTCCGGGATGCCGTAGATCAGGACGCCGCCGGCGGCGTGGAAGGCCTCGAAGATCGTGACGGCGTGGCCGTGCTTGACCAGCTCGCCCGCGGCGGTGAGGCCGGCCGGGCCGGAGCCCACGATCGCGACCTTCTTGCCGGAGGGCGCGGGGTGGGCGGCCGTGAAGGCGTCGCGGTTGTTGATGGCCCAGTCGGCCACGAAGCGCTCGAGGTAGCCGATAGCGACCGGCGTGCCGGTCTTTGCGCGCAGGCAGACCTGCTCGCACTGCGTCTCCTGCGGGCAGACGCGCCCGGTCACGCACGGCAGGGCGTTGTCGCCGAGCAGGGAGTCGGCCGCCGCCTTGACGTTGCCCTCGCCCAAGAGGCGGATGAAGTTGGGGATGTTGACCGCGACCGGGCAACCGTCCACGCAGTACGGCTTGGGGCATTGGATGCAGCGATCGGCCTCCATGATGGCCAGCTGCTCGGTGTAGCCGAGGTTCACTTCGGCGAAGTTGCGGGCGCGGGCCATCGCGTCCTGCTCGGGCATGGAGCCGCGCGTGATCTTCATCCGCTCCTTCTTGGGGAGCGGTTCGGCATGTGCGGCAAGTCGAGCGGCGAGGGTCAGGTCGTCCATCAGTGGGCCTCGGCGTGGGAGGTCTGCCACCGTTCGAGGGCAGCCTGTTCGAATTCCCGGTATGTGTTCAGTCGATCGGCCAGCTGGCGGAAGTCCACCAGGTGGCCGTCGAACTCGGGGCCGTCGCAGCAGGCGTACTGGCTCTTGCCGTCGATCGAGACGCGGCAGCCGCCGCACATCCCCGTGCCGTCGATCATGATCGAGTTGAGCGACACGGTCGTCTTGATCGCGTACGGCCGGGTCAGCTCCGAGCAGGCCCGCATCATCGGGACCGGGCCCACGGCGA
This sequence comes from Candidatus Limnocylindrales bacterium, assembly GCA_050010635.1. Lineage (GTDB taxonomy): Bacteria > Chloroflexota > Limnocylindria > Limnocylindrales > CSP1-4 > Fen-1039. Next base: position 2,738 of record JBEKKR010000030.1, on the reverse strand, counting down.
ACACTTCGTCGATCCCGCCGGCCTCGCACAGGTCCTTGAGGGCTTCGGTCACGAAGCCGTGCCGTCCGTAGCTGCCGTCGTCCGTGCAGACGATCACTTCGCCCGCGGCCCGCAGCTCTTCCTCGCAAATGACCCATTCCTTGGATCGCCCGCCGATGACGCTCGTCACCTTCACGCCGCGCTTGGCCAGCGCCTGGGCGATCGGGTAGACGACGGCCGTGCCGACGCCACCGCCGACGCAGACGGCGTGGCCGCTCTCCAGCAGTTCCGTCGGCTTGCCGAGCGGGCCCGCGATGTCCGTGATCGCGTCCCCCACGTTCATCGACGTCAGCTCGTGGGTGGTCTTGCCGATCGCCTGGATGACCAGGGTGATGGTCCCGGCAGCCTTGTCGACGTCGGCGATCGTGAGCGGAATCCGCTCGGCGCCGGGGCCGCGCCGCACGATCACGAACTGCCCTGGCTGGCGGATCTCCGCGATCCGCGGTGCCACCACGACAAGGCGGGTGACGTTCGGCGATAGCTGCGCCTTGCTGACGATGGGGTGCATCTTGCTCCGGTGGGTAGGGCGGCGGAATGTGTTCTAAGTCAGTATGCGTTCTTTAGTATGGTGCTCGCCGAAAGGGTTCGCCGGAACGCCCGGTCCGTACCTACCGACGGTGCCGAAGGTCACTTCCTGGGTACGCATTCGGGTGGGGCCGGAGATCCGATCCGCCTACCAGCCTAGCAGCGAAGCCGAGGTCTTGCGGACCTGGTCGAGCACGCGGCTGCCGCCGCCGGCCGCCTCCAGCAGGTTGGGCTGGCCGTCGATGATGAGCGTGGGGTGAAGATCCACCTGGACGAGCCGCCTGCCGACGAAGCTGAGATCTGCGACCGCACTCTCCTGCGTCCGCTCGTCGCGAGTCCAGTCGAAGACCAGGTCGCCGAGCGAGTAGAACGCCAGGTGGTCGGCGCCGATCCGCTGTATCGGTCCGAGCCAGTGCGAGTGGCTGCCGAGGACGAGGTCCGCTCCGGCGGCGATCATCCGGTGGGCGTCGGCCGACTCCGTTGCCGGGACGGCGTCGGTGTACTCGACGCCCCAGTGCGGCATGACGATGACGAAGTCGGCGCCCGCTTTCCTGGCCGAGGGCGGTTCGGCGCGAACGCGGCAGGCGACGCAACATAGCCGAAGCCTAGCGCACGTCTAGTAAGCCGACCGAGCCGCTCGGGCACGGGCGAGCAGCCGACAAGACGGCTAATGCCGATCCGGGACCCCCAGGTCATAGCGGGAACCGCAGGCATCGGGCAGGCCGTCGCGGCCCCGCGGTCCGGCTCCTTCGGGCCGGTCATTTCGGCCCTGCAAGATCGTGACTGCCGAGCTTTCGAGGGTGACCTAGGGGTCCCGCCTAAGGAAGTGAGATAGGATGCCGGTCGTGCACGAGTTCTCCATTGCCGAGGCCATCGCCACCCAGGTGCTCTCCTACGCCCCCGTGGGAAGGCGCTTGCGAGGCGTCGAAATCCGCGTCGGAGCCCTCCGCGGCCTGGATTCGGAGGCTCTGCAGATGGCCTGGGAGGCCGTGACATTCGGCACCTCGATGGCGGAGTCGGTCCTGGCGGTGGACCAGCGCCCGTGGTCCATCACGTGCTCCGAGTGCGGCCGGGAGTGGACGAGCCCCGTACCCTTCGTATCCTGCTCGTGCGGCAACCAGACGCCCAGCCCCACGGGCGGCGACGAGCTGGACCTGCTGGCGGTCACGGTCGACGAGGAAGACGGCGAGGAAGCTACGTAGATGGGCGAATCGATCAGGACCGTTCGCGTGCCGATCGTCGAGCGCGTGCTCGAGGCCAACGACGAGATCGCGGCGAAGACGCGGGCCGAGCTGGGGCGCCGCGGCATCTTCTCGATCGACCTGATCGGAGCGCCGGGTAGCGGCAAGACGGCGCTCCTCGAGGCCACTCTCCAGCGGCTGGCGGGGCGGCGGCGGCCGGCCGTGCTCGTGGGTGACCTCGCGACGCGGCGCGACGGCGACCGGCTGGCTCGCTGGTGCGAACGCGTCGTCCAGATCTCCACGGGCGAGGGCTGCCACCTCGAGGCCGGCCAGGTTCGCGACGCGCTGGGAGACGTGGACCTGGAGGGCGTGGACCTGCTCTTCATCGAGAACGTGGGCAACCTGATCTGCCCGGTCGGCTTCGACCTGGGCCAGACCTCCAAGGTGGGCCTCTTCAGCCTGACCGAGGGCGACGACAAGGCCGCCAAGCATCCCTACCTGGTCACTGCCGCGGATCTGATCCTGCTCAACAAGCTCGACCTGGCGCCCTACCTCACTTTCGACCGGGCTGGCTTCGAGGCGGACGTGCGGCTGCTCAACCCCACCGTCCCGATCATCGACATCTCGGCGACGACCGGCGCGGGCTTCGATGACTGGCTCGCCTGGCTCGATCGGGGATTGGCCGGGCGGCACAACTAGGCTATTCGAGCCTGGCGGGGCCGAGTGTCCCGCTGCGTGGGGCCGAAGGACCGGCCGTGCCGGGACCGTCGGACCAGCGGGCGATGTCTGTCGGCAGCGAAGCGCGCTGGCCGGCCCCCTGTACAATCTCCGCGACAGCGTGTGATTCGGTCGCCCCCGGCGCTTCCCCGCCGTTCGAGGTGCGAGCCCCGCATCCAAGGAGATTGAGATCCCCATGGCCGACTCTGGCACCAAGACCTACAAGGCCGCCAAGCGCTACATCTACGCCTGGGGCGGCGGCAAGGCCGAGGGCAA
>JBEKKR010000029.1:0-34668 GCA_050010635.1 Candidatus Limnocylindrales bacterium | reverse complement strand
TCGGTAGGCGACCTGCCCGAGTCCTTGGCCGAGTCGCTGCGCACCTCGCGACTCTATCCAGCCGTCGTTGACGCGTCACTCCGACTCGTGGCTGAGCGACCGGGGTGAGGCTGGCCGTCCGCCGACCGTAACGATAGATGCCCTTATCGTGATGGCGTCTCTCAGCCACGGATCAGCGCGAGCGAACACGGGCCAGACAGGGACGGGGCGGATTCACGGCTCCGCTTCGTCGCTGGTCTCTGACTCCGGCCATGCCTCGGGCACAAGGACGCGGATCTGAGCCAGGGTCACCACAGAACCGATCTTGATCGGGTCCTTCAGGAGGGCGTTTGCCAGCGGCGAGGGAGGACGCCACGCCGACGGCGATGGGTGCAGCAGGCGGGTCCTCCCGCAGCAAACGACGCAGGAGGTGCGGGAGGTCTCGCGCAGTTCGTCCTGCCTTGCCGTCGCCAAGCAGATCCACCGTGGGCGCAGCGAGCTTCCTCCACCAGGTATCCCGCGCGCCGGTTGGGACTTTGGCGCGTGCGAGGAGGGTTCTCATCCTCGCGGCCGGTGCCGGATCCAGCCCAGACTCATAGCACGGCATTGTGAGAGCGGCGCCCTCGTGTCCATTTCCTCGGGTGCGCAGGGCCAAGGAAGAAGTCATGGCGAACGATCACGTCAACCGGACGGTCCGTTTCGAGGGACCCGCGACGGCCGCGGGTCAGGCAACGGGTCGGGTGACTGAGTTGCCCGTGACCGATCCGACCGGAGAGGCCGCGAAGATGGCCGAATCGCTCCAGGCGACCCTCGTCGAACTCATCGACCTGAGCCTGCAGGCCAAGCAGGCTCACTGGAACCTCGTTGGCCCGAGCTTCAAGGCGATTCATCTCCTCCTTGACGAACTCACCGACCAGTACCGCGACTGGTACGACGAAGTGGCCGAGCGCCTCGCCGCCAGTGGCGTCGCCGCCGACGGACGCATAGCCACCGTATCCGCCGGCACGCCGCTGGAACCTCTCCCTGCGGGTCAGCTGCGCGATCAGGACGTTCTGGCCTTCTTCGATGCGCGGGTCAGGCTCGTCGCCGACCGGGTGCGGGCCCGCCTGGACCCGGTCGGCGCGCACGACACCGTCAGCCAGGCTCTCTTGCTGAGCATCGTGCTCGGGCTCGACGAGCAGTGCTTGACGTTGCGCGCCCATCGCTCCTGATCGATGACGCCTGGTTGATCAGGCGGTCGATGTTTCACCCTTGTCCGTGTCAAGCGCAGATATCGGTGGTGCTGATGGGCCTCGGCGCCAGCTTCGTCCGCACCCAGCCGGCTGCGATGTCGAGCGCCTGCCTGCCCTCGCCGAGCTCAGCTTCGCCCACGCGGAGCCGAGTGGTTCGGTCCGAGTCGATGACCTAACCTACTGCACCGACACGGCACCGTGGGGCGGGACCCGGGCCGTGGGAGGTCGAGATGCAAGTCGCGACCGCCGGGCCGTGGGAGACTCCCAAGGTGGACGCAGGCTGGCGTACGCCCGAGTGAACGAAGAACCGCCTCCCAGTCAGCCGGGGCGGTTTCCTTGCGCCTGTGCGCCAACCACAGCTCGCTGTGGGGCGCCAGGCGCGGGAGTGGCGTTCGTTCTACGGCAGGCGCTTGGGGTGGCGGCGACTGAGTGCCCAGCAGATGACGTACGTGGAGAACGGAGAAATGCGCATGGATCTCCTTGGCTTGCATGGCAACCGTGGCGGGACAATTCGTTGATCTGGACGGCGGGCCATGCACCTGGACAGGGTGTCAGCGGCGCTTCTTGGAGTGGCAGTCGATGCAGTCGGTGGCCCAGGGCAGGGCTTCGAGGCGCTCGGGGGCGATCGGCTTGCCGCACGTCTGGCACGTTCCGAAAGTCCCGGCGTCGATGCGCTTGAGCGCGCCCTCGATCTGGACGAGGTGCAGCTCTTCCCGCTCGCGCATCTGCTGGCCGCGTTGGCTCTCCGTGACTTCGGTGGCGGCGGCAGTCTGCGCGCCGTGAGCGACCTTGGGGAATTGGACCTCTTCGGAGAGCTCCAGGCGGAGACGATCGCGCTCGGCTTCGAGCGTCAGGCGCGCCGCGTCGGCCAGCTTGGGGTCCATGGGGCGCATCCTACGCTGCTCGATGAGGCAGCGCGAGCCGATCGGGCACGCTCGAGCGGTACGGCCGGGTTCATGCGGAGGCGAGACTGGCCGGCTGGGCTTAGACTCGATGCGGCGTTTCCGCGCCGGCGGCCCGGCAAGGCGGGTCGGCCGGCCGGCAAAAGGAGAACCATGGCGACAGCGACGGATCCCGTCTGCGGGATGGAGGTCGACACCAGCTCAGACCTCAAGTTCGAGTACGACGGCGAGACCTACTACTTCTGTAGCCGGGGCTGCAGGCTCGAATTCGAGGACGATCCGGAGAAGTACCTCGACCCCAACTACGAACCGAGCATGTAGGTCCCGGGGTCGCAGTGGCGGCCCCGCCGATTGCCTCTCGCGTGGTACGCTCAGGGCGAGCGTTGGGAGTGCCGCTGGGCCTCCAGCCTGATGAAGAAACCACGACTCCAGGAGAAGCCCCGATGGCCTACATAATCGCCGAGCCCTGCGTCGACGTCATGGACCAGGCGTGCGTGTCAGTCTGCCCGGTCGACTGTATTCACTTCGATGAAGGCGTAGACCGCACCCTCTACATCGAGCCGAACGAGTGCATCGACTGCGGCGCCTGCGAGCCCGAGTGCCCGGTCAACGCCATCTTCGTCGAGGACGCTCTCCCCGCCCAGTGGGCCGCCTACACCGAGATCAATGCTCTCTGGTACACGGACAAGGCCGCTGCCCGCGCCAAGGTCGACGCCGTAAAGCCGGCCTGAACCTCGCCGCAACGGATCGAGCGCCCGGCCCCGGCCGGGCGCTCTCGATTCGGGGCGGGGAAGCGGCCGCGCACACGAGCCGCGGCCCTGCGACGGCCCACGGCTAGAATCTACCGATGCGTATCGTCTCCCTCCTTCCGTCCGCGACCGAGATCATCTGCGCGCTGGGGCTCGGCGACCAGCTCGTCGGCGTCAGCCACCGCTGCGACCACCCGCCGGAGATCGAGGGAGTGGCGATCGTCACCCGGCCCAAGAGCGGCCGGGCGATCGAGGCGGCGGCCGCGGCCCCGGACGATGAACTCGGGCCGAGCGAGCTCGACCGGGCCGCCCTACTGGCCGCCGCGCCAGAGCTGATCGTGTTCCGCGAGGGCGGCGCCGGGCCCGGCTCCAGGAGCCTCGAGGCCGCGCTCATCGGTGCGGAATCGACGCCCACCCTGATCGCCCTCGACCCAATCGCCATCGAAGGCATCTTCCACTCGATGACGACGATCGGGGCGATGACGGAGTCCGAGGACGACGCGATCGAGCTGCTCGAGGAACTGCGCGAGGAGATCGGCGAGATCGAGCAGGGCGTGGTTGCCCGCCACGACCAGGGGCTCCGGCCGAAACGCGTCGTCGTGCTCGAGGGCCTCTCGCCGCTGCTGGCCAGCGGCCGATGGGTCCCGGAGCAGGTTCGCCGAGCCGGCGGCTGGGACCTGCTGGGCCGCGAGGGCGAGCCCTCCTCCGTGACCACGTGGGAGGCCGTCCGGGACGTCGACCCCGAGATGCTCTTCTTCGCACCGGCCGGGCAGACGCTCCTGGAGGTCCAGGCGGTCTGGCACGGACTGCCGAAGCCGGCGTTCTGGGAGAACCTCGAGGCGGTTCGGCGCGGCCAGGTCTTCTTCGTCGAGCCGGTCTACTTCTACCGGCCGGGCCCACGGGTGGTGGACGGAGTGGCGATGCTCGCCGAGATCTTCGACCCGGAGGGTTTCATCGACACCTCGCCGCCCGACAGCTGGACGCCCGTGGTCGAATGACGGTGAACGATGACCGCCGATGAGCCCGATGGAATCGACGCGGAGATGGTTCGCTACTACGCGGCCCGGGCCGATGAGTACGACGACTGGTATCTGCACCGGGGTCGCTACTCGCACGGCTCGATGCCCGACGAGGCCTGGTGGTCCGATCTCGACGAGGCTGCTGCATGGTTGGGCAGCCGGCCCTTCCACGGCCAGATGGTGGAACTGGCCGCCGGCACCGGCTGGTGGTCGCCCGCGCTCGCCCGGCGCGGGCAGCTGACGCTCTACGACGCCGCGCCCGAGCCGCTGGAGAAGGCCCGAGCTCGACTTGCGGCAGCCGGCCTGGTCGGACGGTTCGAGATGCGCGATGCCTGGGCCGATCCAGACCGATCGGTGGACGGCCTGTTCGCAGGCTTCTGGATCAGCCACGTCGACCGCTCGCGACTGGACGAGTTCTTCGGGCTGGCGGCCCGGTGGCTCGTCCCCGACGGGCTGTTCGCGTTCATCGACTCGCGCCCCGATCCCGATTCGGGAGCCCAAGACCATCGACCGCCCGAAGACGACCTCCAGGTCCGCCGGCTGGACGACGGCTCGAGCTTCCGCATCCGGAAGGTCTTCTACGAGCCGGCCGAGCTCGAGCCGGCGCTGCAGCGGGCCGGGTTCGGCGACATCGAAGTCGTCACGACCGATCGTTTCTTCGTTTTGGGTTCCGCTCGACGCAGGTAGTTCCGGCCTGTACCCGGCCTGCCTCATTTCTGCGCGAAACATCCACCGCATCTTCAGGGTTTCTTCAGAAGGCGGGGCCAATATTCGCCTCAGTTCCTCCTCCCTCTCCTCCTCCCGGGCAAGACGAGAACCAACGGCCGGTCGCCTCCTCCCTGAGCGACCGGCCCTCGTCTGTCTGGGGCCTTCCGTCAACCGGCCGGCGCGGGAGGCCTTCGAGCAGGGCCCGAATCGCCCATCTCCGACGGGAATCACCCGGTGCGCCTTGCCGGCCTATGGCTTCGAGTCGAGCCCGCAGAGCGCAATTCCGCGCGAAACCACGCTTCGGCGGGCGCCAACCACGCCTATACTCGCCGGCATGTCGCCTCTTTCGAACCGAACCGTCGCGACAATCGGCTCCGGTGTGATGGCCGAGTCGATCATCGCCGGGCTCCTCCGGGGCAAGCTGGTCGAGCCCCGTCAGATCGTGGGGAGCGAGCCGCGGGCCGATCGGCGCGAGGAGCTCACGGCCCAATACGGCGTTCGAATGGTCGCCTCCAATGTGGAAGCCGCCCGCGACGCCGACGTGATCCTGCTCTCCGTCAAGCCCCAGACCCTCACGAAGGTCGGCCACGAGCTGGGCGGACACCTCCGGCCCGAACAGCTGGTCGTCTCGATCGTCGCCGGCGCGACCTGCAAGGTCCTCACCGGTCTGCTCGAGCACCGCGAAGTCGTCCGCAGCATGCCGAACACGCCGGCCCAGATCGGGCGCGGCATGACCGTCTGGTATGCCACTCCGGAGGTCACCGAGGAGCAGGTCGACCAGGCCCGCGTCCTCCTCGGCGCACTCGGCTCGGACCTCCAGGTGGAGGACGAGCGCTTCGTCGAGATGGCGACCGCGGTCAGCGGCACCGGCCCGGCCTACGTCTTCCTCGTCATGGAAGCGCTGATCGACGCCGCGGTCCACCTCGGCTTCCCGCGCCACATCGCCCACGACCTGGTCATCGAGACGCTGGAGGGCAGCACGGCCTTCGCCAAGGCGACGGCCCAGCACCCCGCGGTGCTGCGGAACATGGTCACCTCGCCAGGCGGCACCAGCGCGGCGGCGATCCACGAGCTGGAATCCGGCCGGCTCCGGACCGTTCTGTCTGAGGCGGTCTGGGCCTCGTACCGGCGCACCGTGGAACTGGGGGCGGACCTGGAGAAGGACCTCGGGCTCGACGAAGGCAAAACAGAAGCGACGAACGGCAAGGCCGCCAACGGCGCGGGACCGGCCAGGACGGCCGCGCGACGTTCGGGCCGCTGACGTGGCCGGCGCGAGCGACCCGGGTGCACCGGTGAAGCCGAGCGGCCTGCTGGCCATCTTCGCCCACCCGGACGACGAGAGCTACGGGGCGGGCGGAGTGATGGCCCTGGCTGCGGCGGCGGGCAACAAGGTCTGGGTTCTCTGCGCCACCAACGGCGACCAAGGCGGGCGTCCCGGCGAGGTAGGCGTCGATCACTCTCTCGATCCTGAGATCAGGCGCGCCGAGCTGGCCTGCGCCTGCAGCGAGCTGGGCATCGCGGAGCCGATCTTCCTGGGCTATCGCGACTCGGGCATGGAGGGTTGGGGAGCGCCCGAAGGCTCGCTCAGCCTCGCCCCCCAGGACGAGGTCGTGGAGCGGATCCTTGCCGTGATCCGGCGTCTGCGGCCGGCCGTCATCGTCACGTTCGATCCGGGCGGCGTCTATGGCCACCCGGACCATACCGCCTGCTCGGCCACGGCCACCGCCGCTTACCGGCGAGCGGCCGCGGAGCCGGGCGGACCCGTCGCGCTCTACCACCAGGCCCTGCCGCGCTCGGCCATTGCGGCGATGCGGGCCGCGCAGGAAGAGGAGCGGCGCCGCTCCGGGGACACCACGCCGCCTACCGCGGACGACATCAGACAGGGCGAGGCTTTCGAGAAGCTGGCCCGGCCGGATGAGGAGATCACGACGGTCGTTCCGATCGCCTCCGTCCTGGAGCGCAAGGTTGCGGCCCTGGCCTGCCACGACAGCCAGATGCGCGGTCGCCAGTGGGACGACCCGGAGGCGCGGGCCCAGATGGAGCGGATGTTCGGGACCGAGACCTTCGTTCGGGTCGACCCGCCACCCCAGCCCGGCGAGAAGGAGGATCGGTTCGCAGGCCTGGAGTGGGGCCGGCAATGACCGATAGCAGCGGCGGGAGCGTCACGCCCGCCGGCGCCGCCCGAGTCGAGGCATCGTCCGGGGCCGCCGCCGGAGCGTCCCCGGCCGTGTCGCTGAACGGCGCCTCGTCGGCCGTCGCTGACCTGGTTCGCCTGGCTTCGGAGAACGGCCGCGCTCGCCGGTCATCCCGCGACGGCCTCACCGTCGAGCAGGCCGCGGCCGTCGAGTCGCCGCGCGAGTTCCGCCTCTCGCCCGATGGCCGCCGAGTGGCGTTCACGGCCGAGGCTGCGGGCGCCCGTCAGATCTTCCTCATGCCCGCTCGCGGCGGCTACCCGGAGCAGCTGACCGCCACCGAGAAGCCGGCGTCGGATCCGCAGTGGTCGCCCGACGGCCGCCGCATCGCCTTCGTCCGCGACGATGCGATCTGGATGATCGACGTCGAGGGCTCGCACCAGGTCGTCGTCACTCAGCATCCGGCCGGGGTCCGCTCGCCGCGGTGGTGCGCCGACGGTCATCAGATCGGCTTCATCTCGCGCCGCCGGGGCTGGGATCAGGTCTGGGTCGTGGAGGCGCCGGTGCCCCGCCGCGGCCGCCCGTCCACGAGGCCGCGCGCGGCCGAGCCTGCGCCGCTTACCCAAACCGGCGTGGACGTCGAAGAGTTCGCCTGGTCGCCCGATGGTTCCCATATCGCCGTCACTTCACAACGGCTGCCGGATCTGCTTACCACTCAGATCCACGTCGTCGAGGTGGCCACGGGCCGGGAGCGACTGATCGCCGGCGAGTCGGCCTGGGAGACGGGTCCTCGCTGGCTGCCGGACGGTTCCGGGCTGCTGATGGTCTCGGACCGCGACGGCTGGTTCCAGGCGGTCCGCGTCTCGGCCGACGGCTCGGAGCGAACCGTCATCACCTCCGGTGAGCGGGAGCACGGCGAGCCTGGCGGCGGCTGGGGCTACGTGCCGCTGGCCTCGCCGGACGGCAAGCGCTTCTCCTACGCCGAAATCCACGACGGCCTGGTCGATTTGCTGGTCGCGGACCTGGCCGATAACGCCGCCTCGCGATCGGCGGTCGTCAGCCCGTTCGAGGGCGTATGGATCTCCGTCGGCTGGCTGCCCGACTCGTCGGCTCTCCTGGCCGTGGGCTCGGGAGAACGCCAGCCGGAAGACCTGTGGCTGCTGCCGATGCCCGAGGCCGCGGCCGAGGGGGTCAAGCCCCGCCAGCTCACTCACTCGCTACCGACGGTGGTGGACGCCGCCCATTTTGCCGCAGGGACGCGGATCGCCTTCAACGCCAGGGACGGTCTGAGGATCGGAGGGACCCTGTACCTGCCCGCGACTGCCGTTGGGGAGGAGGCGACGCGCGTTCCCTGCGTGCTCCACTCGCATGGCGGCCCCACGCATCAAGCCTTCCGAGATTGGAACCCCTTCCGGCAGCTCGTCGTCGAAGCCGGCATGGCCTTCCTCTCGGTGGACTTCCGCGGCTCCACCGGGTACGGACGTGAGTTCCGGTGGGCCAACCGCGGCGAGTGGGGCCACGCCGACGCCTTCGACGTCATCGACGCCGCCCGCTGGGCCGCCCCCCAGCCTTGGTGCGACGGGCGCCTGGCCCACTTCGGAGCCTCGTACGGCGGCTACATGACGCTCTGCGTTCTCACCGAGGAGCCGGGTCTGTGGCGGGCCGGCATCGACCTGTACGGCGATTCCGAAATCGCGGACAGCTATCACCACGGCGACCGCCCGGGTCGAATCGATCTCGAGCGCATGATGGGCCGGCCGGACGATCCGGAGGCGGCCCCAGCCTTCCGCCGCGGCTCGCCGCTATATCGGGCCGAACGGATCGAGGCGCCGTTGCTGATCCTCCACGGCCGCAAGGACAAGCGCGTCGCGCCGCTGATGACGGAGCGGATCGTGGAGGCCCTCGAGATCGAGGGCAAGCACCACCAGGTCCAGTGGTACGAAGACGAGCAGCACGGCTGGAAGAAGCGCGAGAACCGCCGCGATGCCTGGAAGCGCTGCGTGGATTTCCTGCGACGCCACCTGCTGGAGCAGGTAGACGAAGACTGAGGAACGAAACGGGGGTCGGCCGATGTGGCGACGGCGACGGGGAGTGAACCTGGTCGACACGCCGGAGATGGACGCCTTCTTAGAGCGACTCGATCACACCACTCAGGCCCAGGTTCTGGCCATGACGGCGGCATGGAAGTCCACCAGCCCGGGTAAGTACGAGGACGCCTGGACGGTAATTCGAGCTGTCGGCGCTCGCGATGGACTCACGAAGGAAATCGATCGGGTCCGCAACAAGGCCCTGGAGTGTGCCGCCCGTGGCACGAACTCGGTTGCGTATACGGTCATGGACCTTACCCGGCAGCTGAGGATCGAGGCAGGTGGGGCGATCGTCGGGGCAGCGGTGGCGTTCGCGCTCGGAGACCGCCTGGATGCCGCGACTCGCGAGGTTCTCCTTGGGCCGTGGAATCGGGCCACGGAAGCCCAGGGGCTGTCAGACGACTGAGAAAGGGGGGCCGCCCGATGTGGGGACGGCGACGGGGGATTGATCTGGTCGACACGCCGGAGACGGACGTCTTCTTCGAGCGACTCGATCGCGTGACTCGGGAGCAGCTGTTGGCGATGCGGGCAGCGTGGCACTCGATTCCCAGCCGGGAGCACGAAGAGGCCTGGGCGGCCGTGCGCGCCGTCGGCGATCGAACAGGCCTGAGCAAGGAGATCGGCCGCGTTCGAAACAAGGCCCTGGCCTGGAGCTCGCGCGGCCTCAATTCGGTGCCTTTCTTCCACGACGACGAAGCGGGCTGGCTGCAGGCCAAAGGCGAAGCCAGCGAGGCGATCGTCGATGCGGCCCTGGCCGTCGCCCTCGGCGACCGGCTCGATGCGGGGACAAGGGAGACGCTGCTCGGGCCGTGGCGGCGCGCAACCGAGGGCCTGGGGTAGCCGATCACCGGCCCGACGGCGCCCATACCCACGCTTCCACACCCTCAACGGCAACCCGATGTAGGCTGCGTTGGTGGCCGATCTGCACGTTGAGCTGCTTGCGCTCGAGGATTGCCCGCACCTCGAAGCGGCGCGGCGCGACCTCGAGACCGTCCTGCGCAAGGGCATCATCGAGGTCCCGGTCCAGGTGGTCTTCGTCACCGGCCCGGACGACGCCGAGTTCCTCGGCTTCCAGGGCTCGCCGACGATCCGCATCAACGGCGAGGACGTCGTCCCCCAGCCGGAGCTGCCCGTCGCGATCGGTTGCCGTCTCTATCGCGACGCCGAAGGTCGGATGCACGGTTCGCCGCCGATCGAGACAATTCGCGCCGCCGTCGAGCGCCATCGGCGCGGCCGGCTCGAGGTCTTCCAGCGTGAGGAAGCGGCCAAGGTTGCCGCATTCGCGCGCGAGGCCGACTCAGCCGAATCCTAGGTTGAACCCGCAAGAGTGCTGCCGAAGGGCTGAAGGATGACCGTCGCCGAGAACGTCCGTCTCCTGCCGCATCGGGCGATGCGATCGATGCTGATCTCGCTTTCGCATCGGCGGTCGCTGGCCCGCCTCGCCGTCCGCAGCCCATTGACCCGGCCAGTGGTGGCGCGATTCGTCGCCGGCCAGACGCTCGAAGAGGCGTTACCCGCCCTCGCCGCCCTGAAGCGCGCCGGGCTCCGGACCACCGTCGACGTCCTGGGCGAATCGGTCACCGCGCCGGAGCAGGCCCTCGCCGCCGTCGATCGCTATCAGGCCACGGTCGCCGCTCTCTCGGAACGCGGCCTGGACGCCAACGTCAGCGTCAAGCTGTCGCAGATGGGCCTCGAAATCGGCCGCGACTTCTGCCGGGACAACGTCATGCAGGTCGTCGAGGCGGTCCGTGGCGTCGACGGCTTTCTCCGCTTCGACATGGAAGACCACACCAAGACCGACGTCACGCTCGAGTTGTGGCGGGCGGCCCACGAGGCGTATCCGCGGGTTGGCGTGGTGATCCAGTCGGCCCTGCGGCGCAGCTCGGCCGACGTCGACGCGATCATCGCGGCCGGCGGCACGGTGCGTCTGTGCAAGGGCGCGTACGACGAACCGGGCAGCGTGGCCTATCGCAGCAAGTCGGCGGTGGACGACAACTACGCCCGGCTGATGGAGCGGCTGCTGCTCGCCGACGCGTACCCGGCCCTGGCCACCCACGACCCCAGGCTCATCGCCAAAGTGATCGAGATAGCCGAGCGCGAAGGGATCGCCCGCGACCGGTTCGAGTTCCAGATGCTCTACGGCATCCGCCGCGACCTGCAGCGGACGCTCATCGACCGCGGCTTCACCGTCCGGATCTACGTCCCGTACGGCGGGGAGTGGTATCCGTACTTCATGCGCCGCCTCGCCGAACGCCCTGCCAACGTGGGCTTCATGCTTCGGGCGCTGTTCAAGGAAGAGGGGCGGAGGCTGCGCGGCAAGTAGCGCCTCGCCGAAGAGTGCGCCCGGCGCGGCCGGGAAGCCGGTGCTCCGCGCTTAAGTCTTGCGACTAATGCGCTTCCGCACGCGGCTCCCGGTCGCGCCGGTCGGGCGCTCGCCCGGCCACCATCGTTCCTATTGGATTATTCGACGGGCTGGCGCAGCACGGTCTTCAGCTTCGCCGGATCGCCCTGGCGCGGGTCGCCAAGGTAGATCTCGTGATGGGCGCCCCGCTGCCGCAGGCCTTGCTCCGAGATGAAGGCGTGGAGCCGTTCGATCGTCGGCCGCTCCTCGGCGTACGGGCCGATGTGCATTATCTGGGCGCAGCGGCCCTCGCGCCAGCGCTCGAAGCGAAGGCGGCTCAGGGCATTGGAGTCGCCCTTCTTGCGCCGGACCTCGGCCACCGCGTCGTCGAAGATCTGCGGCGTGACGCCGTGCGAGACGGCCATCAGGACGCGCCAGCCCCACTGCTCCGGTGGGACGCTCAGGTCGAAGCCGCCGTCCGGCCCGGTGAACCAGAGCGCCTCGAGGGGCAGCAGCGGCATCACGAGGCCTTCCCGCTTGAGCCTGAACTTGACGGTGTAGACCACCGGGAAGATGGCCTGAAACGACTGTTGGAACTCTGTCGACGGCTGGGTGGCCGATTCCTCGGGAGCTCCGTGCCCGTCGATCATCAGGTAGCCCAGCTCCGGGACGTCCACCAGGACTGGGTTCCGGGGTGGGCTGTAGAAGGGTGAGAGGGCCTTCTTGAGATCGGGTCCCGACGCCGTCGCGGCATCGATCTTGCCTGCAATCGCCATCCTCTTCCCTCCTGCGGCGCCGCTCGACCCTTTCTACGGTCTCGCTCAGGGTGAGAGTCAAGCCCTGACGACCGGCGCTCCTTCGAGTGCCACGGCGATCTGCCGGCAGTGCTCCTCGATGTGCTCGGCGAGCATGACCTCGACTATCTGCTTGACGGTCATCTCGCCGCTCTGCTTGTGGAAGCCGCGCCTCGCGACCTGCCGCTCGTCCAGCTCGAGCAGTCGGCGGAGAACCCTTTCGAGAGAGTTGTCGAGGCGCGCATAGAGTTCGGAGATCGGCAGAGTCCGGTCCCGATCGACCGTCAGGGTGCGAACCAGATCCGTCGGCGGACGCCCGAACGGAACCGGCTCGACCGGCCCCGCGAGGACCCGCTCGATCTCGCCGAGCCAGTAGGGCAGCATCTCGTCGATGTGGGCGAGGACTTCGCGCTCGACCCATTCACGGTGACGTGGCAGCGACTCCGGTGGGGGAGCGCTCCGCTCGATACGGCTGCGCATCCGCACCAGCTTGTCTCGGGCTGTGCGCAGCCGTTCGACCTGGGCATAGAGAGTCGCCATATCGTGTTCCCGTCTCCCCGGGCGGGCCGAGCCATCGAGGCCGGCCGCATCAACGGAAGAGTAGCGGCTTGCTCGCCGGATGTGACCCCCCGATGTGAACGCTCCCGGGGCCTGGCCTGGTTCATAGGCCGGGCTCGTCTGGCCGGGGTCTGGCCCCTTGAACGCGTCCTTCGCGCCGGCTACGGCTCTTCTAGAACCACCGGCCGAGATTCGGAGGGTGTCGCGAACTGGGCCAGCAGGACGCCGATCAGCACGACCGCCGCCCCGACGGCCCGAATCGGGGCGAAGCTCTCTCCGAGGAACGTGATCCCGAGAAAGATCACCACGACCGGCTCTACGGTCGCCATCAGTGAGGCCTGGGCGGCGCCGATCCTGGCGGCCGACGCGTAGAAGGCCTGGATCGCGATGGCGGCGGCGAAGACTCCGATGCCGACCAGGCCCGGCCACGCGGCCGAGGGGATCTGCGTCGGCAGAATCGGCTCCCGGGCCAGGACGCCGACGACCAGGGTTGCCACCCAGGTCCCGGTCATCATGACTGCGCCGGCGACGGGGGGCGACACTTCAGCCCCTTTGCCCTTCGATCGCATGTCCGCAGTCTGGCCGGGGCGCTCGCCGGCCGTCCAGGCCGTGAACACGATGTACCCCGAGTACGCGATGGGCGAGAGCAGGGCGAGGACGATGCCGCCCTGGTTCGTGTTGGGGTTCACGCCGCCGATCGTGAGGACCGTGCCGAAGATGACGATGGCCAGCGAGCCCCACGCGAGCCTGCCCTCGAAGCGATAGCCCAGACGCAGGGAGATGACGGCCACAAGGGCCGGGTAGGCGCTCATCAGCAGAGCCACCAGCGAGATGTCGATCCTCTCGATTGCGGCGTAGTAGACGCTCGCGTTCACCAGGAAGAACGTGCCGTTGAAGAGCAGCCGGGCGACGGTCCGTCGATCGAGGTCTCGAAGCGCGGCCCGGGCGCGGGGCTGGACGAGGAGCCAGAGCCAGCTCACCAGCGTCGCGAAGGCGAAACGCCACACCAGCATCGCGATCCAGTCGACCCCGGCCGGGTAGACGTAGGCCTTGAAGAAGAGCGGCCCGGTGCCGTAGGCGGCGCCGGCCAGCGCTCCCAGGCCGATACCAACGACGCGGCGTCTATCCATTCATCAAGGCTATCAGGCTGCCGCGGGGCGCCGCTTCGGGTCCCGGCGCTGAGGCCGTACGTCGTAGAGAGCACGGTGGTGACAGAACGCACTCCTGCGGTCACGGTGCGCACGCTGCGTTCGGATTGGTACTCACCCCACCCCTGGACCCCTCCAGAGAGACTACGGCCCGAGTACCTCTCGTGCGGTACGAGTGAGTCATATGCCCACAGAAGCCCCACCCCTAGGATCTCAGAACCAGGTGGTCGAATGACCGCTCCGTCTGAGGTTGGATGCGAATGACTCGGGCCCGAGAACGCTGCCCCCGCTGCGGAAGGCGCCTTGTGAGCACGCGCTTCGACACGACGTTCAGGCTGCCCGATCGCAGCGAACGGCTGTGCTTCGGGATCCCCGGCGGCCTCTGCGAAGACTGCCACCAGCTCTACATCGACCCCGAGCTGATCGAGCTTCTCGACCTTGGCCAGGGCCGCTGCGTCTTCGCCATCGAGAGCGATCTCGTCGTCCAGGAGCAGGCCTGGTCCAGCGCCGACTGATTCCGGCGCCTCCGTCCCCCGGTTCCGTCGCCGTTTCGGCGCGCCCACACTACCCCGCGCCACGCGCTTCCGCCTTTTCCCGATGGCAGGGCGCCGGTCGCGGCTGTACGACCACGTTTCGCCCGGCCGCACCGGCAGCCGCTCGCGAAGGCCGTTAGGCGCTTGCGCCGGAGGCCGAAGCGACGGCTGGTGGTGGAAGGCCGGGCGGGCGGACTTGCACCGGCGGCGCACAATCGATCGCGTGAGCGAATCAGACCGCCCCGCCGCGGTCCCTGTCCCCGCGGGCGGAGCCCCTGCCCGACGTCCCGCCGCCATCTGCCGCGGTCCCGGCCACCTCGTCGTGCATGGAAACCCGGCCTTTCTGGCGGCGTTCGGATCTAGGGCCGTCGGCATGCCGGCGCGCGAGAGCCTCGTGGAGTTGCCACCCGCGGCGTTCGCCCTGCTTGACCTGGTTCTCGCCCGCGGCAAGCCCCTGGCGAAGTGGATCCGATTCGCCGGCGAGGACTGGCGCATGACGGTTGCGCCGCGCACCGATCCGGGCACCGGGGAGGTCTACGGCGTGACCTTCCATATGCGGGCCAGGTCCGACGTGCCGGCGGTTGCGGTCGAGCCGCGGTGACGCTGGCGAACGGCCCGGTGGAGCTGGGCCTGCGGCTCGCGATGTTCGGGTCTGAGCGACAATGGACTTCGAGTCGAGCGGACCCGCCGCTCGCTCCCTGGGTGCAGCCAGCCCGTCCAGCGTTGGAGTGACGATGTCCACACCAGATGAGGGCGCCGGGTCCGGTTCCTCCCCGACCGAAGCACCGTGGTACGAGGGCGCGGTGGGATGGCTGTCCCTGTCGCGAGCCTTCATCGATCGCGAGCTGGTCAAGCCCGATCCCGACTACCGATCGTTTGCCGACCGGCTCGCCCCCTACTCACCTGCCGAACGCCACGCTGGCTGGATCGGCATAGCCCAATCGGCGCCGTCTCGGATGGGCCGGACCAGGGCCTACATCGAGGCGCTCCACAACGACCCCGATCCAACATCGGTCGCCTGGAGCTGGCTCGACGGCGATTTCGACCTCATGGAGCGGGTCGAGCACGTGCTCAGCCCCGACGACGAGCACACGCCCGCTGCGGTCGAGGCCCTGCGCAACCGCGTGGGCTCGATCCTGGACGTCGGCGGCGCGGACATGCCGATGCCTGCCGCCGAGGCGGCAACCGAAGCCGAACCGGCGGCGGAGGCCGAGCCGGCGAGCGGCCCGGACGTAGCGCAGCTGGCGGCCGCCGAGGCGGCGGCCATGTCCGAGGCGGAGCGTGCGGCCGAAGCGCCGAGCGGCCCCGAGGCCGAGGAGCCCGTTGACGCGGCCGAAGCGCCGAGCGGCGACGTTTCGCCGGCTGCCGACGGCGCCACGGCCCCGGACGAAGCCTGGGCCGGGTCGACCGCGGATCCTGGAGCGGCGGCGGCGCAACCTGCCGTCGGCGAGCCCGGGGCGGCCGCCCCGCAGGAGACCCAGCCGGTGGCCGCGACCGCTCAGGCCGCTCAACCCGGGGCGACCGCACCCTGGGTGCCGACCCATTTCGTGCCCCCCGGCGGCATGTCCGCATGGGACTATCCCGACCCGTCCCGCCCGCCGAGGGTCGTCCTCAACGCGGGCCTCGGGCTCGTGATCGATGGGATCGCCGGCGACTGGGCCCTGGTTCGGGCCGTCAACGGATGGCGGGGCTGGGTGGACGGTCGCCGCCTGACCACGCGGCCCTGACGGTGCGGCCCTGACCACTCTGGCCGCTCGCCGGCCGGCCGAGCGCCCGACGGCATCCTGCGCCCTCCCCGCGGTGTGATCGACGCTAGCGCTGACCCGGCCGCCGGACTCGCTCGGCGATCCAGAGGCTGATGGCCGCGCGCCGGCGGAGCTCACCGCCGCCGGCATGACCCTTCAAATCCGCGTCCAGCTCGAGCAGGCCTTCCAGCGCGGCGTCCAGCTCGGGGGGCGCCCAAGCCCGGGCCTGCGCGGCAAGCTTCTCGGCGACGTACGGATTGAGCTTGAGCATCCGCACCAGCTCCCGCGCCGGCGTGCCCGCGTCGAGCAGGTCGGCAACCTCGATCAGCTGCCTGATGCGGCGGTGCAGGTGGGTGACCAGGAGCGGAGCCGGCACCTCGTCGAGCCGCTCCGCCAGCTCCGCGGCCTCGGCCGCGCGGCGCAGGCCGACGGCGTCCAGGAAGGCCCAGGTGGAGCCGGGCACGACGTCGGCGACGAGCGCCCTGACATCCTCCGGGACGATCTGTCCGTCGAGGCGGTACAGGGCCAGCTTCTCCAGCTCGGCCACGGCCAGCTCGCCCTGGCGCCGGCGGTCCACGTCCTTCTCTGCGACGTTCGCTCCGACCCGGCGGGCAAGCTCGGCCGCGGCGGCCGGCGAGATCCGGATCTCGCGCTCGCGGGCCCGGTCGACGATCCAGCGCGCCATCCCATCCTGTGTCGGCGCGCGGAACTCGCGGATCTCGCCCCCGGCGGCTGCGACGGCGTCGCGGAGATGGCCGAGCGATGCGGGTCGGCGGGAGTCCCTGCCGTCGACGCTGTCCAGGAAGGCCAGGCCGTTTCCGGGCGCGACCGCGTCCAGGGCCTCAACGAGAGCTGCGGCGAGCGGCTTCGTGGCGACGAGCGGGGCCGGCTCCGAGACGACGACCAGCGTGCCGCCGCCGAAGAGCGTGGCCGTGGCCACTTTCTCGGCGATCTCCGCGGCGGACGTGAAGGAGCCGGTCAGGCGGAGGCGATCCAGCGGCGGTCCGTCGCCGGCCAGTCGCGCGGCCAGTGCATCCGGGGCGTGGTTCACGCCATAGGAATCGTCGCCCCAGTAGTAGCCGAGTGGCGCCGTCGGCGGCATCAGACCCGCCTCACCGGGGCCGCGGCGTCGCGGGCGGCGGCGATCGCGTCGGCAGTCCACGCGAGCCGGCGCACTTCGGCCGGCTCGACACCCACCAGCCCGCAGACGCGCCGCTCCAGCTCCTCGGCGCGTGCTCGCACCTCGGCGAGTGTCGCGGCAGTCCAGCCGCCACGGGCTCGCGCCGCTCGCTCGGCCGGCGGGTAGCGCCGCTCCCAGGATTCGAACCGAGCCGCCATCGGTTCCAGGCGCTGGCCCGCGCGTTTGTCGGCGTAGGCCACGATCAGCTCCTCCGGAGAAGCGGCGTCGATCCAGCCGTCAAACCAGGCGGCATCGGCCAGGCGCGTGACAGGGTGCCCGGCGATCGCCGGCCCAAGCTCCGGGAAGCCCCTCGCGGCCAGCCAGGCGGCCGATCCCTCGGCGTGGGCCAGCCCGGCCATCTCCGCCTTCACAGGGTCGATCTTGTCGACGTCATGCAGCAGCGCGGCCGCCTCGACGAGGTGGCGATCGAGCGACCGACCGGCCGAAGCTGCCCGCCACGCCAGCCAGCCGGCCGTCTCGGCGACAGCCCGCGAGTGGCGGAGGTGCCATTTCGGAGGATCGAGCGACAGAAGCAAGGCCGCGCTCTCTCGACGGCTCGGTACGGACATCGAATGAATCGTACAGGAGCCCGGATGGGCCGGCGGCCGCTGCCGACGAGACGCTCGGCGTGCCGACGGGCGCTGCGGCGCGCGAGGAGGTCACAGTCACGGAGGCCGCGTTCAGAGTGGTCTCGACCGTGCCCTCTTGATCGGTCTGCGCCACGTGCGAGGAATGAGCTCGTAGGCGGGCCATGGTCGCCGCGTTTGGATGCCCGTAGCGGTTGTTGGCGCCGACCGAGACGACCGCCACCCTGGGCTGGACCGTCGCGAGCAGCGCGTCCGACGAAGCGGTGGCGCTGCCGTGGTGAGCCACCTTGAGCATGTCCACGGCCGGCACGCCCCGGCTCAGAAGGATCGGATCGACGTCCTCCTCCTCGTCGCCAGTAAGCAGGAACCGCCGGCCTTCGTAGTCGCCCAGGAGGACGATCGAGGCGTCGTTGGTCTTGCGGTTGTCTGTCGCGGTCTGGTCCAGGTATGCCGGGCGGGTTCTTCCGTCGTCCGGCCACAACACGTCGAGCGTCGCGTCGTCGAGCCGCAGGGTCTGGCCCGTAGCCAGGCGTTCGGGTCGCAGGCCCTTCGCCGCCAGGGCCGACCGCCAGGCTCGATAGGCCGGCGTGTCTGACGGCCAGCCCGATTCGAAGGCGCGTCCGACCTGGTAGCGATCCACGACGGCAACCAGACCGGCGACGTGGTCGTCATGAGGGTGGGTCAGCACGATGGCGTCGAGCCGCCGATCCCAGGCCGGCACGTAGCGGTCCAGGTCTGCGACGAGGACGTTCGGATCCGGCCCGCCGTCCACCAGGATCCGCCCGCCGCGGTCCCCTTCGAGCAGGATCGAGTCGCCCTGGCCTACGTCGAGGACGATGACGTGGACGCTGCCGTCCGGTCTCGCCGCGACGACCGATCCGCCGAGGACGACGAGTAGGGCGGCGCCGGCAAGCGCCCACCGGTACCTGGGGCGGAGCCGAGGCTTCTCCGTCTGAGCCGGCGCCGGCTGTGTGAGACGGGCACGAGCCGAGCCTCGGGGCCGTGAAGCCCCGGCCAACGCCCGATGCAGAAGCCAGAGCAGGCCCGTCGCTGCCGCCGCCGCGACGGCGTTCGCCGGGAAGGCGAGAGTCTGGTTCCCACCGGGTACGGCGGCGGCCGCGCCAACCACCGCGATGAGTGCGGAGAGAAGCACCGCCGCCGGCATCGCCAGCAGGCCCGCGAACCAGGCCGGCGCCCCGAGAACCGAAGCCCAGCCCGCGGCGAACGCAAGGGCACCGGCGCCCATGACCGGCGGCACGAGCGGGACCGCCACGAGGTTGGCCAGGGGCGCGATCAGCGCCAGCCGCCCGAAGGTCAGCAGCGCAATTGGGAGCGTCGCCGCCTGGGCGGCCAGGGAAACGCCGAGACTCTCCCGCAGCGGCCCCGGGATGCGCGGCGCCCACGCCCCCAGCCAGTCGGTGAGCGGCCCCGCCCAAACCACCAGGCCGGCCGTCGCGGCCGCGGAGAGTTGAAACCCTACGTCCGCGATCGTGGCCGGCTCGGCCACGATCATCATCGCCGTGGCCCACGCCAGCCCGACCATGACCCGCGACCCGCGGCCGCTCTCGACCGCCGCCATGGCGACGCCGGCCATGACCGCCGCCCGCAAGACCGATGCGGACGCGCCGGCGAAGAGCGTGTATCCGACGATCGCGACGATCGTGACGATCGCCCGGCGGCGCCGGGCCAGGCGGCCTCGCAGCAGGGCCGCCACGACCGCGGCCACGATGGCGATGTTCCAGCCGGAGATGGCCACGATATGGCTGACGCCGGCCGCGGTGAAGGCCGCCGCCACGCCCCGATCCACCCTGTCGCGCAGGCCGATCAGGATGGCCGCGGCCAGGCCGCCCCCAGGCTCCGGGAGCACCCGCTGCAACGCGTCGCCGGACGCCTGCCGCAGGGCCTCGAGCCGGCCGGCCGGCGAGTCGTCGTGGCGGACGATGGTGAGGGCAGTGGCCTGGCAGCTCGCCACTACCCCCTGGGCGGCGAGGTAGCGGTCGTAGTCGCTGTCGCCAAGCGCCCGGATACCGCCGGACCATGAGATCGTGTCGCCGCCGATAAGCCTCGGGTAGGCGGGCATCTGGGCCGAGCAGCGGACCGGCGAATCGGCCAGCGCGATCGTGACGATCTGCTGTCCGCTGGCCTCGTGGGCGCTCTCCACCCTGGCCAGCCACGGACCCGTGCCGGGCGGCAGCGACGTGGACTCGGGCGGAGCGGTGCCGCTGCCCACGATCAGCCCGATCGCCAGCCGCGCCGCCACGAGCGAGGCCCCCAGCGAGGCGGCCGCCAGGGAGTTGCCCAGGCGGCGACGGCCCGCGGCCCCGGCCACGCCCGATGCCACGCCAAGGGCCACGGCCACTGCCGCGGCCAGTGCCACGGCCGCGGCCGAATCGCCTCCGAACGGCTCGTAGGA
Organism: Candidatus Limnocylindrales bacterium; assembly: GCA_050010635.1. GTDB lineage: Bacteria > Chloroflexota > Limnocylindria > Limnocylindrales > CSP1-4 > Fen-1039. Next base: position 14,561 of record JBEKKR010000029.1, on the reverse strand, counting down.
AGCGGTGCCGGCCGCGACCACTACCCCAAGAGCGAGCCACGCGGGCCGGGGGAGCATCCGCCCTCAGACCGTTACCCGGTCGCGAAACTTGGCCAGCGTCGTGGGGGTCAGGATCTTGCGGGCGACCAGGTCGTCCACCGACGCGAACGGCTTCTCCTCTCGCGAGGCGATGATCTTGGCCGCAGTCGCCGGCCCGATCCCGGGCAGCGTGTCCAGATCGGCGGCCGAGGCAGTGTTGAGATTGATCGGCCCGCTCGCGGCCGCCGAGGCCTCGGCGCCGGGGCTCGTCTCGGACGCCGCTCCCGACGTGCCGGAGGCCGCGTCGCCGCGCCGCGGCACGACGATCAGCTGCGCGTCCTGCACTTTGGCCGCGAGGTTGAGCTTGGTCTCCGCCGCGCGCGGATCCACTTCCGTGGAGTAGCCGCCGGCCGCGGCGATCGCGTCGGCCACGCGGGAGCCGGGCGGCAGCGAGTAGACGCCGGGCCGTGCCACCGCCCCGGCCACCTGGACCACGACCATCGACTGCGAGGGCGAGGCTCCGACATCCGCCGTGCCGCCCGGTCCCGAGACCAGCTCCACCTGGCCAGCGGGCCGAATCTCGACGAATGCCACGGCGGCCAGCGATCCGGCGGCAAGCACCGCCACGGCGGCCAGCATCAGGTGGCGCGCGGAAGGCCTCCAACGGCGGGGAACGGATATGGCGGGACTCTCGTCGGCCGCTTCGAGCGCCCGCCAGGGCGCGTTCATGCCCATCCCTCATCTCCGATCGATCGCTACCGGCGGGTTCGGGCGAACGCTATCGGAGGCGGCTTATCCGAGGCTTATCTCTCGCTCAACGCCGCTGCGGCGCGGCAGGCCACGGTTACTGGCCGCGGCCCGCGGCCCTTACGGCGTCCGCGCCGCGATCCCCCTCAGGTAGGCGTCGATCTCCGGCACTGATCGGAGCGCTCGCTCGAAGTAGTCGTTGACGGCCTTGAGCGCGGCGGTCTGGACGTCGGCCATGTCGGTCGCCCGGTCGGCCTCCACGCCGCGCTTCTGGATCGAGTCGCGCAGCCTGAGCAGGTGTCCGACCATCTCGGCCTCCTCGGGCCCGTCGAGCGCCTGGATGGCGGACATGATCAGCCGGTCGACCTCGGCCGTCATCGTCTCGACTCCGAAGTCCTCGCCCGAGTTGGCGGCGTCGTCGAGCGTGCGTATCAGCGCCGCAACCTGGTATAGAGCCGTGATCGGCTCGTCGAACAGCTCTCGGATGAATGCGGCCTCGGCATAGTGGCCGTTCATCCGGAAGACGTTGTAGAGGCGCCGGGCGACCTTGCCGTAGTTGGGGTCCTGGACCGTGTACTTCCAGACCTCATGCTCGAGTGTCTCAACGTAATCGTCGACGGTGTCTGCCGACAGCTCCTTGACCAGCTTCGAGAAGATCGGGATCGAATCGGCGTCGAGATAGACCTCCTGGAAGTACGGGTCCAGGAAGCCGTCGAGCGGCACGATCTTGCCGTCGGGCGCCTCCCAGGTGGTGTCGAGCACGTTGCTCGCATTGGCCAGCTTGCCTCGGGTGGAGTCGGCGATGACCCAGTCGAGCTTGCACCAGCCGGGATCGCGGGTCGCGTCGGCCCAGGTGTAGACGGCCTTCGAGCCGTCGAGCAGCTCGACCTCCATCTGGCCGGCGCGTATCTCCTCGATGGTCCACGACATCGGAGAGCCGACGCCGACCGGCTTGCCGCCCTTCTTCGCCTCGACCGGATGCTGGCCGAACTTGACCTCCCACAGCCGATGACCGGGCCCACTCGCGGTCGCCAGGGCCTTCTCTCGAATCATGTCGGCCAGGACTGCGCAGGCCTCTTCCTTGGTGTCGGCCTTGATGTTGATGCGTTCGAAGAAGTCGCAGTCGGCCGGGAAGCTGTTGATCTTGCTCTGTGCGGCCGAACCCGAGATCGACAGCGCGGTCAGGACGTTTGGCGGCCTGTCGTCGAAACCGACGATCTTGCCCATCTCGCGGAAGCGGGCCAGGTCGGCCGGAACGAAGTCGAGCATCGAGACCCGGTAGCCGTACACGCCGGTATTGACGTCGACCACGACGTCGCCGCCGGCCGCCTCGTTCTCCATCGCGGCGACCCAGTCCTGGGCCTCGCGCTCATCAAGCTCGATCCCAAGCCGCTGGGCCGACTCGACGACGCGCTGGATCGCCGCCGCGTACTCCTCTTTCGTCGCGGTGACTCCGGAATTGAGCTTCGTGCTTGATTCCACGGCGACCCTCTCCTTCGCTTGGTTCCCCGACCTGGCGCGATTGTAGAGCGGCCCTGTAGTGATCCCGGCCGTCCCGGACGGTGACGGGGCGGGCCACAGCCGATAAGGGGAGCTCGGCCGGCTCGCCTGACGCAGATCGTCGGGCACGGGCGGCCGCCCGGGGGCCTCGCCTACCGCACGACGATGTTGACCAGCTTGCCGCCGGCGTGGATCACCTTGAGAGGCGGCTTGCCCTCGAGGGCGGCCACGATCTTCGGCCGCGCCAGGACGATCGCCTCCAGTTCGGCCTGAGACGTCGCGACCGGCACCATGACCCGATCGCGCAGCTTGCCGTTGACCTGGATCGGGACTTCGCGCTCGCTCTCCGTGGCGGCGGCCACGTCGACCGCGGGCCAGGCCTGCGAGTGGATAGAGGTCCAGGCCCCGCCCCGGGCCGCGGCCATCCGCGACCACAGCTCTTCGGCGATGTGCGGCGCCGCCGGCGCCAGCATGAGCAGCAGCAACCGGACCGCCTCGTCCCATGCCTTCGTGCCTGCGGCGGCCGTTCCGCGGTAGCGCTGGAGCACGTTCGAGAGCTCCATCAGGTGGGCGACCATGGTGTTGAAGCGCAGCTCGGCGTATTCCTCCGAGACGACGCGGAGGGTTCGATGCGCGGCGGCGCGCAAGGCCTTCTCCGCGGCCTGGCGGTCCTGGCCGGCCGGCAGCTGGCTCGACTCGGCGTCGCCCGGATCCACGCCATGCGGGTCGAGCGCCACCGCCCAAACCCGGTTGAGGAAGCGGCTGATGCCGCCGATGCCGGTCGGGCTCCAGGGACCGCCCTGGTCCCACGGGCCCATGAACATCAGGAAGAGGCGGACGGTGTCCGCGCCGTGGCTGGCGACCAGCTTGTCGGGATCCTCCACGTTGCCCCGGCTCTTGCTCATCCGCTCGCCGTCGGCGCCCAGGATCTGGCCCTGGTTGAAGAGCCGCTTGAAAGGCTCGCGCTCGTGGACCATGCCCAGGTCCGCCATCGCCTTGGTGAAGAAGCGCGCGTAGAGCAGGTGCATGACGGCGTGCTCGGCGCCGCCGGTGTACTGGTCGACCGGGCCCCAGCGGGCCTCGATCGAACGGTCGACGGGCGCGGTCTCGTCGGCGGGGGAGAGATAGCGGAACCAGTACCAGCTCGAGTCGATGAAGGTGTCCATCGTGTCCGTCTCGCGCCGGGCCGGACCGCCGCACTTGGGGCAGGTGGTGTTCACGAACGAGGTGTCCGAATTGAGCGGGTTGTTGCCGCTTCCGGCGTAGTCCACCTTGTCGGGCAGCCGCACCGGCAGCTGGTCGTCCGGGACCGGCACGATGCCATCCGCCTCGCAGTAGACGACCGGGATCGGCGTGCCCCAATAGCGCTGGCGGCTGATCAGCCAGTCGCGAATTCGATAGTTGACCGCGGCCTTGCCGCGTCCGTCCTTCTCCAGCACGGCCACGATGTCTCGGAAGCCATCGTGGGCAGGCTTGCCGCTATGCGGCCCGGAATTGACCATCCGGTCGGCCTCGCCGTGGGCGATGTAGGCCTCGGTCAGTGGCGTCGTGACCTCCGCGTCGGTAACCTCCGGACCGGCGATGACCCGACGGATGGGCAGACCGAACTTCTGGGCGAAGGCGAAGTCGCGCTCGTCGTGGGCGGGCACGGCCATGATCGCGCCGGTGCCGTAGCCGGCCAGGACGTAGTCGGCGATCCAGATCGGGATGCGCTCGCCGTTGACCGGGTTGATCGCGTAAGAGCCGCTGAAGACGCCGGTCTTCTCGCGCTCGGTCGACATCCGCTCGATCTCGGTCTCGCGTCCGGCAGCCGCGACATACGCCTCGACTTCGGCCGCCCGCTCCGGGTGGGTCAGCTTCGGCACGAGGGCGTGCTCGGGCGACATCACCATGAAGGTGGCGCCGTAGAGAGTGTCTGGGCGCGTGGTGAAGACGCGGAGGTCGTCCCCGCCCGGCTGGACCTCGTCGGGCGCGGTCGTGAAGACGACTTCGGCGCCCTCGGACCGGCCGATCCAGTTGGTCTGCATGATGCGGATCGGCTCGGGCCATTCCAGGCCTGAGAAGTCGAGCAGCTCGTCGGCGTACCTGGTCGTGCGGAGATACCACTGCTCCAGGTCGCGCTTCTCGACGCGCGCGCCGCAGCGCCAGCAGTGGCGGTCGGTGCCCTCCACCTGCTCGCGGGCCAGCGTCCCGTCGTTCGGGCACCAATCGACGGGGGACTTGGCGCGGTAGGCCAGGCCCGCTTCGAGGAAACGCAGGAAGAGCCACTGGTTCCAGCGGTAGTAGGCCGGGTCGCACGTGACGACCTCGCTCTTCCAGGTGAAGGTCGCGCCCATGGTGCGGAGCTGGCGCCGCATGTTCTCGACGTTCCTCAGCGTCCACTCGCGAGGGTTGATCTTGTTCTTGATGGCCGCGTTCTCGGCGGGCAGCCCGAAGGCGTCGAAGCCGATTGGGAAGAAGACGTTCTCGCCGTGCATGCGATGGAAGCGGGCCATCGCGTCGGTCGGCGTCTTCGCGTACCAGTGCCCGATGTGGATGTTGCCCGACGTGTACGGGTACATCGTCAGCAGGTAGTACTTGGGCCGCGCGTCGTCGTTGAGATCCGTCTCGTATAGGCCGAGCTCCGCCCACCGCTTTTGCCAGCGCGGCTCTATGGCCGCGGGATCGTAGCGATCGATGCGGGTGCGCTCTGCTGCCGACACGATGGACCTCTCATTGGCTGAAACTTGGAGGCGAGGTGATTCGCCCTCGCCACCGCCCCAAGTTTAGCCGACAGGCCGTCGCGGCCTGGGCGGCAGCTACCGCCCGGTTCCTCAGCTTCCCGCTACGGGGCGCCCATCATCGGCGTCCAGGTCAGGCCGCCGTCCTTCGTCCGATAGAAGTAGCTGTGGTCGGTGAACCCTTCAACGGTGGTGTAGCTGCATGTCCCCCAGGCGTCGTCGGGCGACTCCAGGGACGCCAAAGCGAAGAACATCTTGGTGGTGCCGCGACAGGCGCCCGACCCGTCGAAGACCGCGACCGAACCGGGCGAGCTGATATCGAAGTACCTGATCGACGGCCCGGCGGTCACCAGCCCGATGTGCCGCGCCGACAGGAAGATCAGGTTGCCCTTGCCAACTGGCGTCGCCGAACCGATTGCCCACGTGGCGCCGCCGTCGTGGCTGACCCACGTGACGTAGCCCCACGATCCACCCGTCATGAGCGCAATGCCGTCGATCGACAAACCGGCGCCGGACTGTGACGAGGCCGGCCGCGCCCAGCCGCTCGCCGACCGGACCCACCACATTGCGGTCACCCCCGTGGGCAGAGGGAGTGGCGCGGTCGACTGCCAGGAGCGGCCACCGTCGGTCGAGTGCAGGACGGCCCTGCTGTTGCCATTGTCCGTCGACTTGAGAGCCCAGCCCTCGTCGGCCGAAACCATGGTCGGTGATTGAGGGAAATCCAGGCGCTCCGCCCCCAGGACGTCCATCAGTTTGGTCCACGTGGCTCCGCCGTCGCTGGTCCCCCACAGCTGTTGCCTCTGATCGTTCCCCCCAGTGGTGATGAGCCCGTGCACGCCATCGGCCATGTCGATTTCTGTGGCGACGTAGGTGGACGGCAGGGGCACGTGGTACCTGGTCCACGTCAGGCCGCCGTCGCCGGTGCGATACAGCCAGTGCTCGTCCAGTTCGGTGCCGGCAAGAAGATCACCACCTGCGTACACGTCCTCCATGAACCACGCGTTCAATGGATCGGCAAAGTGCAGGCCTTTGTAGAGGAAGCTGTACGGGCCGTCATTCGCGGGCGTTCTGTCCACCCAACTCGCGCCGCCGTCATACGTAAGGTAGAGCTTCATCGGAACCGCGGAATGCCCGTTCAATCCTTTGTCTGAGTTGGGATTGCGGGTAACCTCGGCCCAGCCGAACTCGGCATCGAGGCGGCCGGGGAACAGGACGTACCCAGGCGCACCCGACCAGGCGGGGAAATGCGACGGGGAGGCCGTTGGACCCGGAGGGGTCGCAGTGGCGGTTGGAGATGGGGTCGGGGACGGAGTCGCAGCCACGGAGGTCGCCGAGGCGCTGGCGCCCACGCTCGGTTCGCCCGTACCTTGTGACGAGCAGCCGACCAGGCTCACTGCCATCGCGACTAGGAGTTCAGCCTTCGCAAGCCCGCCGAAGACCCTGGCGCCGCGGTGCAGACCGTGGCCGCGCGACGCGCCAAGGCCCGTACTGACCACCCTCGGCTCTCTGCCCATCCTCCACCCCCCAACACCCATGCGGACGCAGACCACATTCTGACGGTGCCAACAGGTCCGGGCAGACCCCAGATGCACCCGTGCGCCTCTGGCCAGGCCTTTGGTCAGCGTGGCTTACGGACGTCTCCCGGATCGGGCCGATTCACAGCCGTGGTCGCCGCGCCCACAGGTCGATGGCGGGCAGGCCGTGGACGCCGAGCAGCTGCGAGATCTCGCCGCTGTGGAACGCGTCGTGGCTCAGGAGGCGGAGGAGGATGGACCGGCGGGTATGCATCTGGATGATGTCGCCATACGCCCGCTCGAACTCGACCTCGAGGTCATCCGGGGTCCACGTGTCGAGGATCCGCTCGATGATCGCGCCGGTCGTCTCGAGGGCATGAACGAGCTCGTCGGCCGATCGCGGGTGCTCGACGTCGTCTTCCCACCCGAACTCCGCCCATGGGTCTGGGAAGGGGGTTGTGTCCGCGCCCGGTTCACCAAGGACGCCGCACAGCCAGTACACCCGGACGCCGGCGCAATGGGGGGCGGCGAGGGCCCAGATAGGCGAGTGCCTCGGTCCGGCGCTGATCGCCAGCTGCTCGTCGGTCAGGTCCCGGGCACCTTCGACCAGGCGCGAACGATATTGGGTCCAGTCCGAGTAGAAGTGGCGGATCGACGCGGGCTCTTCGGCCATGGTCAGATTATGAAGGCGACCTGGCGCTTCCCAGTCCAGCCTCGCGCGTCCGGGCAGCGCATAACTCGGATATGACAGGGGGTTTGGTGGAGCTACAGGGATTCGAACCCTGGACCTCCTGCATGCCATGCAGGCGCTCTTCCAGCTGAGCTATAGCCCCACGATTCACGCTCAATCAGAGCGTATAACTGTTCGGAGGTCTTTACTTGACCGCTCAGAGAGCCTAACGAGGGTTCTCCAGTTTCCAGCTCAGGCCCCGGCCAGCGCGGCGCATTCTACCGCATCCGCACCGCTCGCGGACCTCGCGAGCCTCGGTCGTGTCGCGCCGGCAACCTTTCTCCGGAGACGCCCTAGACGTACACCGACGCGGCCTCAACAGCTGCCGAGCGTGCGATCGCTGCGGCGAAGAGAGAATGCCCCCGAGGGCTGGTTCTAGCCGGCCTTCGTTGCCGGTGGAGTCTTCAACGACGAAGCACCGAGCACGCTCTCGCAGCGGTTGATGGCGGCGGAACCGCACCAGGTCGGTCGGTCAGGTTGGTCGGGGCGAGAGGATTTGAACCGCTGATTCCCACGTGCCGGATTGTGGTGCCGAGCTGGATCGTGGAATCCCTGGCAGTGGCGGCTTAGGCAAGACTTCTGGCGGCGGCTAGGCCCGAGACGATCGGGGATGGAGCAGACAGGCTGCCTATGGGTGCTCTCGTGCCACTCATCGAAGGATGCAGCTGGCCTCACGCGACTGCCGCTTGAGCCGCGCGCGTGCAGCTCCGTTACCAGTGCGGTCGTATGCAACAGTAGACGCAGAGTGTATGATCCTGCATATGAGCGACCTGCGGGACTGGATGCTCGGGCTGCCCGCTCTGGGCCAGTACACGTTCACGGCCGAAGAGGCCTACATACAGCAGCCTGCCATCAGCGCCGCGAGCACGAATGCGGCGCTCGCGCGGGCGGAGACTGCAGGCCTGATTGTCACGCCCGTCCGCGGTTTCCACGTCGTCGTCCCCCTCGAGGATCGCGGAGTTGGCGCACCATCCTGGCGTTTATTCCTTGACCCCATGATGGCGCATCTCGGACTCAAGTACTACGTCGGCATTCTGACCGCGGCCACCCACCACGGCGCTTCCCCTCAGGCGGCCCAGGTCACGCAGGTGGTTGTGCCACGACAGCGGAGGCCCGTTGATGTGGGCCGAAACCGGATCGAGTTCGTAGTCTGGCACGGCATGGCGAGCGCGCCGATCGAGCTCGTCAACGCGCCGTCGGGCCGCTACCGGATGGCGACGCCGGAACTCACCGCCCTCGACCTCGTCCGCTACAGCTCCCGTGCCGGAGGATGGGGGAACGTCGTAAGCGTCCTGCACGACCTCGCACCCGCGGTTCGCCCGAGTCACTTTCGGCCTGTCCTTGCGATGCAGCCAGCGGCAGCAGACATCGCGCGGCTCGGCTATCTGCTCGAGCAGCTCGGTGTGGCCGACATAGCGGCCCCGCTCCACCGCTGGATCGAGGGGCGCCCGGAGCGATGGGTGCCGCTCGTGCCTGGTTCCGGCCGAGCCGGCGTCCGCGATCCGCGCTGGCGGATCGTCATCAACGAATCCATCGAGCCAGATTGATGCTGCCGCGCGGGGAGATCCTGGCCTGGCGGGCGGACCATGCGCCGTGGGCCGACGAAGACGACGTCGAGCAGGACCTTCTCCTGACCCGCGCCCTGTGCGACATCTTCGCTGACTCGTTTCTCCGTGAGCGCCTTGCATTCCGGGGCGGGACAGCACTTCACAAGCTGCACCTCCCTCCCGCAGCGCGCTACTCGGATGACCTCGACTTCGTGCAACGCCAGCCGGAGCCGATCGGGCCGACGCTCGATCGGCTGCGCTCTGTCCTGGGTTGGCTTGGGCGAGGCCGCTCGGAGATCGGCGAGCACCCGAAAATGAGCTTCCAGTTCGTCACCGAGGCGACGCGACAGACCCGGCGTGTCAAGATCGAAATCAACACCCACGAGCATTTCGGTAGCGTCGTCGAGCTGCCGTTCAAGGTGACCTCGCGCCCGCTGGTGGCAACAGTCGCGATCCCGACCTACTCGCTCGACGAACTCCTGGCGACCAAGCTCCGGGCTCTGTACCAACGGCGCAAAGGGCGCGACTTGTTCGATCTCTGGTATGCCAGCGAGAGAGGGACGATCGTTCCCCGAGAGATCGTTCGGCTGTTCGGTATCTACCTCGCGGGCGGTGGGCTCGCCGTCCCGAGCCGCTCGAGCTTCGAGCGTAACCTCGCTGCCAAAGGGTCTTCTGGCGTGTTCGCAGAGGTCGCCCCGCTTCTCCGGCCGGGGATCGCTTGGGACCCTACGACCGCCCTCGAGTGGCTCCGTGACGAGCTGCTGCCATACCTGGAGAGCTGATGAGCGGGTGGGGCGGTCGCCATGAGTGAGCGAGATGCCTCGAACCCGGATGAGCTGCGCCTTGAGCTGGAGGGTCTCCGTGCCGAGAACAGGCGTCTGCGGTCGCTGCTCGGGTTGGAGGTCCCCGAACGGGAGTCCGCCGCACCGCCGCCGGCGCCCGCCTGGGAGCCAACGCTCTTCCGCGATCCGTTGGCATCAGCAGGCCGGGTGCCAGTTGACGGCCATTCGTCACCGGAGGCCAAGGTCGCGCTCTTCCGGTCGTTGTTCGCAGGGCGCGACGACGTCTACGCAGCCAGGTGGGAGAACGAGCGCAGCGGGAAGTCGGGATGGAGCCCTGTCGTCGTTGGCGGTCCGGCCAACGCTCGGCGGCAGGATCGTGAATACGTGCCGTTGGACGACGCGATCATCGAAGCACACCTGAAGGGTCGATTGCACGTCGGCCTCTACCCGCTGTTGCGCAACGACAGATGCCGGCTCCTGGCGTGCGACTTCGACGGCCCGACCTGGCCCCTCGACGCAAGTGCATACGTTGACGCGGCGAAGGCCGCTGGAGTCCCGGTGGCCCTGGAGCGGTCGCGATCGGGCGAGGGCGCCCATGTCTGGATGTTCTTTGCCGGGCCGGTTGCGGCATCGGCCGCGCGGCGGGTCGGCGCCTACTTGCTGCGCGAAGCGATGACCGTGCGAGCGGAGATCGATCTCGCGAGCTACGACCGGCTCTTCCCGGCCCAGGACTTCATGCCGAATGGATCGTTCGGCAACCTGATCGCACTGCCCCTCCAGGGGTCGTGCCGCCGCCGAGGCACGACAGTCTTCCTGGACCCGTCGACGCTTCGGCCAATTGACGACCAGTGGGCGTTCCTTTCGGCACTCGGTCGCAGCTCTCCTGAGGCGATCGAGTCCATGGCCGAGTCCGTGCGCCAGGTGGCCGCTGGCCCGCTGGAGCCCACCTATCGGCCACCGCGTGGGCGTGAAATGCCGCAGGCGCCGGAGACGATCGTGGCCGATGCCGGGGCGATGCTCTCGATCGACCGGATCGGCCTCCCGCCGGCTCTGCTCGCGGGGCTCAAGCATCTGGCCTCGCTGCACAACCCGGACTACTACGAGAAGGAGCGGCTGCGCCTCTCGACCTGGAAGACACCGCGCTTCCTTCGCTGCTACGGGGAGTCTTTCGACCGACTGCTGCTGCCGCGCGGCCTGCGCGAAGCGGCCGAAGCAGTCGTTGCCGAGGCGGGCAGCCGGCTCGTCGTGCGGGAACAACACCCGGACTTGGCCCGGATCGATGTCCACTTGCAGGCGACGCTGCCGGCGGGTCAGCAGGACGCACTCACGACCAGCGCTTGAAGCAGGCGCAACTCCTCCTGCGTGTTCATGAGGAGACGGCGGCGGCCATAAGCGGTCGCTTGACAGAGGGCGCCCCCCCGACACCGGTCACGGCCACGGTGCGCTCCAGACCTCGACCCACTCCAGGGAGTCGTCGCTGTTCGCCCTGTAGACAAACACCAAGAGACCATCCGATGTCGCCACGGCGGCAGTCGGAACTCCGTTGGGGCCGGCACCGGCGTCGGTCCAGCTGCTGTGGTCGACCGTCCGCGCTACCACGGTGGTCTGGGCTGCGATCGGACTGGAGGCCTGGGCCGAAGGAGCGGCGGAGGGTTCCGGCGAAGGAACCGCCTCGGTCGGAGCGATCACGGGACCGGTGGCCCCTGCCGCGTCCGTCGCTGTTGACCCCGCCCCCGCGCCGGCCGCGTTGCTAACGCCCAGGCCGATGAACTCGGACCCATGCCGAACCGCCACCGAATAGTCGATCGGGCTCGATCTGAACTCGGTGGACGGCTGCTCCCAGCTCCAGGCGACGCCGTCGCTGGACGTCAGCGTTTCCAGGTGCTCGTTCCAGGCCCACTGGCCCGCGGTCACGTTGCCAACCTGCTGGTCGGCAACGATGATGTTCACCTGCCAGCGGCCGTTCACGTAGCTGGTCGTGAGGCCGGCGGCGACCTTGAGAGTCTTGTCTGCAACGCTGTCCGTCCAGCGCCGCCCATCAACGGAGTGAAACAGCACGAGCGTCGTGGGCGCATTCCAGGCACTCTGCTCCTCACCGATGGCCAGGTAGCCCCCGGCGGAGTCGAACTCGGCGCCGCCCACCATGGCGGCTGACGTGGCTCCAACCGCCAGTGCCGACTGCCAACTGATGCCGTCGGTCGAGGTCCAGACGGCGAACCCGCTACCGTCAGTCATCATCCCCGTGGCTGCGAAGCCGGAGTCGGTTGCGACAACGCCCATCAGCTCGTAGCCGGGGAACTGCGCGCTCGAAGGCTGTCGCCAGCTGATGCCGTCACTGGAGACCCAGGTCAGTCCGATGCTCTTGACCGGCTGGTTCCCATCGCCAATAGCCACCTGTGCCGGTGCGCCGACAAGCCCGCCCACGACAACCCAGGTGGTGCCTCGCTTTGCGACAGCGTTGTAGGCCATGTTGGCGTCCATCGGCGGGTAGTCCAGCGTGGCCACGAGGTCCGACAGAGGGTCCGAGATCGTCCACTTTCGTCCGTCGACGGTCTGCGCAACCGAAACCTGCTGACTCTGCCAGGTACCCCAACGGGCGCTCTGATGCCACGCGCTGCTCGACAGCAGCCCGTAGATCAGGCCGTCGCCCTGGCGCATAGCCGTGGCTCGAGCGTAACCGGAGCTCGACGTTGGGAACGAATAGAGTGTGGTCCCCAACGTTGGGAACGAATGAAGCCTGGTCCATGAGGAGGCGGCGAATGTCGGTGCCGGTCCGGCGCTGACGGGCTGCCGTGACGAATGGCCTGCCAGGACCGCCGTCAGCAGGAGCGCGGCGATCACGGCAGCGGCAGCGAGGCCCGCTGCGGCATGAGCCAGCTTGAGCCCTGGCAGTCGCACCGACACCAAGCCCGACCGATGCTTTGCGGGAGATGCCTCGAGTGAATACATGAACCCGTGCAGCGATTCGGGCGCGCGGACGCTCTCGTCAGACCGGGCAAGCCGGGTGAGCTGGCCCTCGATCTCCTGCTCGTTCACTGTCTAATCTCCCCGTTGCCATCAATCTCTCGGCGCAGCGCGACCAGCGCGTAGTGCAGTCGTGACTTGACGGTCCCTTCTCGAACACGCATTCGGTCGGCGATTTCGGGGACGGTGAGGTCGCCCCAGAACCGAAGCACGACGGTGATGCGTTGATCGTTGTTCAGGACCGGCAACGCCCGCGCGACCGCGTCGCGCGCGTTCGAGGTTTCGAAGGGGTCCCGGCTGGTCAACCCCAGCTCATCGGTGATATCACGGACGAACGGCCGTCTTGGGCGCAGGCGGCTGCGGCAGCCGTTGACGAGGATCCGCCAGAACCAGCCCGTAGCGGCCTCGGGCGCCTTCAGTGTGTGCCATGACGCCCAGGCCATCGCGAGGGCTTCCTGCGTGGCGTCTTCCGCATCCGACGCGTTGCCGAGAATGCGGCCGGCAACCCTGTATGCGCGGTCAAGTTCAGGGCCGAGGATGGACGAGAATTCCCGCTCCCGGTTCCGAGGCGCCGCTAGCACCTCGGGCTGAACGATCCTCTCCGCCAATCCGTCCCCCTCTCGACTGTGCCGAGAACGCTGGTACATCACTAGAGACGCAGCCGCAACGGCAATCGTTCGATTCTCTGACTCCCGGGCCAAACCGTGAGCCAAGTGAACCCAGCCTAACCTCCCCTGGTCGGGTCAAGGCGGTTCGGCGTCCGCTGGGCCCGTAGACCCAGGACGGGATTGCCGAGCTGACAACGTTGTGCCCTCGACTCGCGCTCCGGCGACTGCGAGCCCGCCAACGTCATTGCGACCTAGCGAGCACGTGCTCGCGCTTGTGGCACCGTGGGAACAGCTTGAACTGGGGCCACCTGTCAGCTCCAGGCCAGCGCTAATGAGCAGCTGAGATGCTCGTATCGCACACTTGACTTGCGCGTTAGCCGCAGGGACAATTCTCGCCATGACACAACCAATAGACCGAACGGGACTGGACGGGGCTCTCGCCGCGCTCGGCGACGTCCTCGCCTACAGGGGCGAGCTGTACGAGATAGTGCTCGTCGGGGGCGGGGACCTCGTACTTCGCGGGATCGTCTCGAGGCCTACCAAGGATGCCGATATCGTGGGCCAGCGTCTGGGCAACGGCCGTATCGTGCCGCTCCGCAGGCTTCCCGACGCCCTCGCCAGAGCGGTATCCGAGGTCGCGGACGCGCATGACCTCGCACCGGATTGGCTCAACGTCGGGCCGGAGTCGCTCCTCGAGCTCGGGCTTCCCGCCGGGTTCGAGAACCGGCTCACCGCGAGGCACTACGGCGGCCTGACGGTGTGGCTCGCTGGTCTATACGACCTTGTCTGCTTCAAGCTGTACGCGGCCGCCGACCACTGGCCGAGCCAGGACCGGCATCTCGATGACCTGCGCGCCCTCCGTCCTACCGAGGCTGATCTCTTGTCATCGGCCCGCTGGTCGATGACCCACGACCCCTCCCCTGCATTCCGCGGCCAACTCGCCGCCGTTCTCGCGCACCTCGGGGTGGAGGACGCCGATGCGCGCCTCGACTAGCCTGCGACGCGCATCGATCGATCGGATCGCGGCCGGCTGGATCGCTCTCGGCGGGCAGCTTGAGGGCGATCCAGATGCCACCCTCGTCGATCCCGAAGCCCTGATCGCTGTCACCGCCGAACTCGCCCGTGACGAAGATCGCATCCTTGGCGTGGCTCTCGACTGGTGCGTCGCCTACGGCGACGCCGTCAACTCCGCGCGCCTCCGGCGCATTGCCCGAACGATGGACGCGACCGCCGCCCTCGCCTCCTTCGCGGTCGTGGTCAGCGCATCTGGCGGCCCGAAATGGTCCGAAGGCGCGGGGGCCACACCGATGGCGGCTTCGTTGCGCGGCAAGGTCGCTGTCCGGGACCTTTCGGCCCCCGCCCGTCTCGTATGGCGGCTGCGCTCGGCTTTCGGCGTCAACGCGAGAGCCGACATCCTCGCCCTGCTGCTTT
>JBEKKR010000028.1:0-34951 GCA_050010635.1 Candidatus Limnocylindrales bacterium | reverse complement strand
CCTTCACGGCGGCTGCCAGGTCCGCGATCTCCTTCATCAGGGGCGCGTCTATGGTCAGGCGGCCGGCGGTGTCGAGGATCACCGTGTCGCGAACCTGCTTGCGGGCCGCGTCCATCCCGCCCTTCGCTATGCCCAGGACGTCGGCGCCCGCGGGTCCCCGGTAGACGGGGATGTCTATCGACTTGCCGAGCGTCTCGAGCTGGTCGGCAGCGGCCGGCCTGTATGGGTCCGCGGCGACGAGCAGCGGCCGGCGCCCCTGCTTGTGGAGGTGGCGCGCGAGTTTTGCCGCGGAGGTCGTCTTGCCCGAGCCCTGCAGGCCCACCAGCAAGATGACCGCGGGATTCCCGGTCAGCCGGAAGGCCCGGTCGCCGGCCGACAGGAGCGCCACCAGCTCCTCGTCGACGATCTTCACGACCTGCTCGCCGGCGGTCAGGCTCTCGAGGATTTCGACGCCCGTGGCCCGCTCACGAACCCGGTCGACGAAGTCCTTGACCACCTTGAAGTTGACGTCGGCCTCGAGGAGGGCCAGCCGCACCTCGCGCATGGCTGCATCGACGTCGGCGGGGCTGACCCGACCGTGGCCCGTCAGGGCGCCGAGCGTCTTGCGCAGTCGGTCGCTTAGGGCGTCGAACATGAGTGGTTGGGACTCTCCTGATCCGTCCCGCCGTCCCGATGCGAGGAACGACGTTGGGCCGCGGATTCTGGCGGCACCGAAGGCTCGGGGAGTGTACCGCATCGAGGCCCGCCCGGACAGAAGGACGAGGCTCCACGCGCGGCCCGGGCAGGCGGATCGGGCCCGCCACGCCGGCCCCTATCAGGCGAAGAGCGCGCTGACGAATGCCTCCGGATCGAACGGCAGCAGGTCGCCGAGCTTCTCCCCCACCCCGATGAACCGAACCGGCAGGTGGAGCGTGTCCTCGATGGCGAAGACGATCCCGCCCTTGGCCGTCGAGTCGAGCTTGGTCAACACGATCCCGGTGAGGCCCACCGTCTCGTGGAATACCTTCGCCTGCGAGAGCCCGTTCTGGCCGGTCGTCGCATCCAGGACGAACAGGACCTCCGGCCGCGCCCCCGGCAATCGCTTCTCGATCACCCGTCGCATCTTGGCCAGCTCGTCCATCAAGTTCGACTTCGTATGGAGCCGGCCGGCGGTGTCGGCGATGACGACGTCCACGCCGCGGGCAACGGCCGCGTCGATGGCGTCGTAGATGACGGCAGACGGATCCGCGCCAGGGGCATGGGAGACGAACTGGCTCCCCGTCCGATCCGACCAGATGCGCAGCTGGTCGATGGCGGCGGCGCGGAAGGTGTCCGCGGCGGCGAGAAGAACGGATGTCCCCTCGGCTCGATACAGGTGAGCGAGCTTGCCGATCGTGGTGGTCTTGCCGGTCCCATTCACGCCGACCATCAGGACGACGGCGGGGCCACCCGCCTGGGCCGACGCGGGGCGCCAGCCATGCTCGCCCGGGAGCAGGCGCGCCGCCAGTTCGGCCCGAACGGCAGCTTCGGCCGACGGGGCGTCTTTTCGTGCCCTGGCCCGCTCCACTACTTCCATGGCCAGCACGCCGCCGACGTCGCCGGAGATCAGCAGCTCCTCCACCGAATCCCAGTCGGCATCGGAGGGCCCGCTCTTGAGAATCCCTCTGAGGCGGGACATGAAGCCGCCGCGACTCCGCTCCAGACCGGCCGACAGGTCCGCCGGGGCCTCCTCCACAGACTGACTCGATCCCTCGGGAGCACCCGGAGCGACACGCGGAAGGTTCTCGGCAGGCGCGGGCTCTTCCCGCCAGATCGGCTCGAGAGCCTCTACCGGTTCGCCCGCCGGCTCGATCGCCGGCTTGGGCTCGTCCTTGGGTTTGCGTCGAAAGAACAGGGGGAACCTCCCGGTCAGCCGGCCGTCGCCGCGCTCTCCTTCGTGACCTGGTCGGCCAGGTCACGAGCCTCCTCCAGGCGGAGGCTGATCACACGGCTGACGGCGTCGTCGCCGACGGTCACGCCGTATAGCGCATCGGCGGTCTCTATCGTGCCGCGATTGTGGGTGATCACGATGAATTGCGTCTGATCGGCCAGGCCACGCAGCGCTTCGGCGAAGCGGCCGATGTTGGCCTCGTCGAGCGCCGCGTCCACCTCGTCGAGGACGCAGAAGGGCACGGGATGCACTTCCAACATGGCAAAGAGCAGCGCCACGGCGGTGAGGGCCCGCTCGCCGCCCGACAGCATGCTCAGTGGCTGGGCCTTCTTGCCGGGGGGTCTGGCCACGATCTCGATGCCCGTGGCGGCAAGATCCTCGGGCTCGGTCAGGCTGAGCCGGGCGAAGCCCCCGCCGAAGAGCTGCCGGAAGCGGGCGTCGAAGGCCGTCTCGAGGGCCGAGAAGGTCGATCGAAACTGGGTCGCGATCATGGCGTTGAGCTGCTCGATGAGCGCGCGCGTCGCGGCGATCGCCGACGTCAGGTCCGTGCGCTGGGCCTCGAGGCCGTCGAGGCGCGTCTTGATCGTCTCGTACTCCTCGGCCGCGAACGGATTCGGCGCTCCAAGCTCGTGGAAGCGCCGTCGAAGGGAAGCCAGCTTCGCGGTCGCAGGCGGTTCGGGGGCCGGAGCCTCCGCCCAGCGAGCCGTGGCCTCGGCCAACAGGCTCTCCAGGGTTGCCTCGGTGGCATCTTCCGCCTCGCCGGACTCACCTCCCCAGTCCTCGACGTTCGCGGGAGCGGCCACGCCCCTCACATCGTCGGGCTCCTCCAAGTCCCCGTCGCTGCCGTCGAGCAGCAGTCGCAGGCCCAGATCGCCCAGGCCGGCCAGCTCGACGAGGACCTGCTCGCGGATGGCGTCCAGGGCAAGGCGCGCCTCCAGCTCCGCGACCTCTGCGGTCCGGACTCGCTCCTGGCATGCCCGGAGCCGGTCGCGCGAGTGTATGGCCGCGGCTTCGGCTTCGGCTAGGCGGCTGCGCGCAGCGGAGGCGGCCGCGCGGAGCTCGTCGAGTTCGGCCCTGACGGCGGCCTCGCGCAGCCCCGCGGCCGCCAGCTCCTCGCCCAGGCTCTCCCGCTCCGCCCCGATCCCTTGCTCACGCGCGGCGAGCTCGAGCGTCTGGCTCTCCAGGCTGGCGATTCGCTTCTGATCCAGGTTGGCGGCCGCAGCGGCCCGGGCTCGGCGGACCTCGGCGTCGCGGCGGCTCGCCTCGAGCGTAGCCTCCTCGGCGGCCAGCTCGTCCCGGCGGGCGCGAAGCGAGGCCGCCCGGGCCTCCCATTCGCGCAACGCGCTGGCCCGCTCTCGGGCAGGGCTCGAGGCAGCGCCGGACGCGCCGCCAGGGGCCCCGTCCGCCACCGGCCCGGTCTCCGCGGCTGCGGCGGTCGCCTGCCGGACCGACTCCTTCAACCGATCGCGGTCCGCTTCCAGCCGGTCCGCCTGGGACGACCGCCAGGCCGACTCGCGGGCAGTGGTTTCCAGCGCCCGGGCGGCGCGGCGTTCCGACTCCTCCGCCTCACGTCGAGTCTCCCCGGCGTGGCGCTCCGTCTCACGCGCGGCCTCGAGCGCGACCCGGGTGCCGGCCGCGGCCGCGGCTGCCTTCTCCCCCTCTGCGCCGGCGGCGGCGGACTCGGCCTCGAGGCGGCCCACCTCTTCCCGCAGCCGCTCGACTTCGGCGCGCCGCTCCAACATGGATTCCGTTCGACCCATGCTGACGACGCCGAAGGAGGTGACGACGGCACCGTCGCGCGTGACCGCCACCCACCCGACCGGGAGCTTCGGTTGCACGGTCAGCGCCGCGGCCAGGTCCGGAACCCAGACCGACCGCGCCAGCAGCCGCGTCGCGGCCCGTACCGGGTCGACGTGGATCGCATCCGCGAGCCGCCCACCACCTTGACCCGCGGCTGCCGCGGCTGCGGCATCGCCGGCTTCGGGCCCACGATCGTGCGCCTCGCGCCCTCCGGTTCCTCGCCGGCCTTCGCCGGCAAGAGCGGAGTCCAGGACCAGCACGCCCCGCTGGCCGTCGAGCCCGAGCGCGGCTTCATTGCCGACGACGTAGCCCCTAATCGCCTCGCCGAGCGCCGCCTCGAGGGCCACTCGGAAGCCCGCCTCTACCTCCAGCCCGTCGGAGAGCGGCCGGCCGCCCACGCGGCGCGCGGCCCGCGATATGCCGCGGCTCTCGTCCTCTGCCAGACGCGCCTGCAGGGCTTCGAGCCGTCCACGCAGCCCGGCGGCGCGGCTGGCGGCGGCCCCGGCCTTCTCCGACGCGGTCTGCCGCGCTCCCTCGCGCCGATCCAGTTCGGCTCGCGCCGCCTCGCGTGCCGACACGGCGGCCTTCTCGGCCTCGACCGCCCGGGCGAACGCAGCTCTCGGTCCGGCGCAGGCCTTCTCCGCCTCCGCGAGACGGCCCGCGACGTCGTCGGCCTGGGCGCGCTCGTCGGCAGCCTGGCGCTCCGCGTCGGCCAGCCTCCGCCGCATCGTCTCCACCTCGGCCGCACGAGCGGCCTCTACGCGGCGAAGTGCGGCCGGGGCCTCGCCCTGGGCCTGCTCCGTGGCTCGCATCGCGCCGAGCTCCTCGAGCGCCTCGGCCAGCCAGCGCTCCGCCTCGGCGACGGCAGCGCCCAGGGCCAGGTCGCGGGCGGGTACGGGTGCGGCCTGCTCGCGCCTTTGGACCGCGAGGTCCGCCCCGGCGGCGGCGAGCTCCTGCTCCAGGCGCCCGCGGTCGCGCCCCGCGGCCGCCACCTCGCTTGCGGCACGGGCGTCGCGGAGCTGCAGGTCGGTCAGGGTCGCCCTGGTGGCCTCATAGGCCGCCCTGCGCTCTGCCTCCCGCTCGGAGCCGGATGCCAGCTCCCGGGCGATCGCGGCCGCGGAGTCCTCGGCCTCACGGAGAGCCGCCAGGGCCCCGTCGATCTGAGACCGCCCGCTCGCCAGGTGTCCGTTGGCCTCGCTCGCCCTGGCGGCCGCCTCGTTCCAGCGCGAACGGGCGAGGGCGATGATAGCCCGCCCATAGTCACGGCCGGCCGTCTGGCGCGATACCTGCTGCTCGGCCTGGGCCGCCAGCCGGCGGGCCTGGGGCCGCAACTCGGCCAGCACGTCCTCGACCCGGGCGAGGTTCGCCTCGGCCTCCACGAGCTGTTCCTCGGCCCTGGTCTTGCGCCTTTCGTGCCGGCGCACACCCGCGACCTCCTCGAACAGAGGCCGGCGCTCCTCGGGCCGCAGCGCCAGCGCCTGGTCCACCATGCCCTGGCCGATGAAGAGGAATGCGTTGTCGGCGAGGTGAGCCGAGTCGAGAAGATCGACGAGGTCCTTGAGCCTCACCCGCTGCCGGTTCAGGAGGTAATCGTTCTCGCCCGATCGGAAGAGGCGCCGTCCAAGCTCGACGGTCTCGAAGTCGATCGGTAGCAGCCGGTCCGAGTTGCCGAAGACGAGCGTGACGTCGGCCATTCCCAGCGCGGAGCGCTTTTCGGAGCCGGCGAAGATCACGTCCTCGGACTTCCGCAGACGAAGAGCCCGGCCCTGCTCGCCGAGGGCCCAGCGCAGCGCGTCGGCGAGGTTGCTCTTGCCGGACCCGTTCGGCCCGACGACGGCGCTGATGCCCGGCCCGAATTCGACCAGGGTTCTCTCCCCGAACGACTTAAAGCCCTGCAGGCGAAGGGCCAGCAGGCGCGCAGGCGCCGTCATCGAGGACCGCCGCTCGATTGAGCGGCCCCCGGGACGAGACCGCGCTGACTCAAACCCGGGGCGATCAAATCGGCCCGCCTTGGCCGTTCGATCGGCTGTCGCGTGTCATCGACCTTTCCGAATCGGGATCGCCCCCCGCGGGCCGGCCATCGCCCGCGACCATCGGGTCCGGAAGATCGAATTCGGTCCAGGGTTCGCGGGCGGCCTCCCACTCTTCCCGAGACCTGGCCCAGGCGGCCGGGTCTTCCTCACCTTCGGCGCCGCCGAACTCGGCCAGCTCGGGCGCGTTCGGGGATCCCCCGGCGGTCTCCTCGGAGCTTCGGCGAAGCGCGTCGATGCCGTGAGCCGCGGCCTCAGTTTCGGCCACGCGTCGCGAGTGACCCTGGCCGACGCCGACCACGCGCCCACCGACGGAGACCTCGACCCGGAAGACCTTGTCGTGATCGGGCCCGACGGCGTCGACGAGGCGGTACTGCGGCCTCTCGCCGGAGAGCCGCTGCGTGTACTCCTGGAGCCGGCTCTTGGGGCTCTTCAAAGCGCCGAGGGGACGATCGCTCGTCAGCTCGGGCGCGGCCAGGGCAGTCACGAACCCGCTGGCGGCGCCGTACCCGAGATCCAGGTACAGGGCGCCGACGAGGGCCTCGAAAGCGGATGCGAGCAGAGCCGGCCTGCGGCGGCCGCCGCGCTGCGATTCACCTTCGCCGAGCAGCAGATACTCGCCGAGCTCGAGCCGGTGGGCCAGACGGGCCAAGCCGGCGGTGCTCACGACCGAGGCCCGCCGAGCGGAGAGAACGCCCTCGTCGTCGTCAGGATGGCGGCGGTAGAGGGCGTCCGAAATAGCCAGGCTCACGACCGAGTCGCCTAGGAACTCCAGGCGCTCGTTATGGCCTGCGGCCAGGTCCCGATGCTCGTGCAGATAGCTGCTATGGATCAGCGCCTGCTGTAGCAGGTCGAGGTCACGGACCGGGAGCCCCAGCCGCTCGATAAGAGCGGCTGCGGGGCGCATCAGTCGGTCTGCGGGCTAGGCCGCGTGCTCGTCGATGTAGTCGACGGCGTCCTGCACGGTCCGGATCTTCTCGGCGTCTTCGTCGGAGATCTCGGTGCCGAACTCCTCCTCGAGGCTCATGATCAGCTCGACGAGATCCAGCGAATCGGCGTTCAGATCGTCAACGAACGAGGCCTCGGGCTTAACCTCTTCCTCGTCGACGCCGAGCTGCTCGACGACGATCTTCTTGAGTCGCTCGTAGGTAGTGGCCACTGACGCCCTCCTCGGGGTTCCTGGTCATTCGATTGACGGTTTACTGCGGCCCCGGATCCGGGGCGCGGCGCGCACCGGCTTCGGGGTCGCGAGCAATCCTCCCGAGTACTCCGTTGACCAGACGTCTCGCCGGTTCGCCACTGTAGGTGCGCGCCAGCTCGACCCATTCGGCAATCGCCACCCGGGACGGCGTGCCGGAGTGTAGCACCTCGCCGATGCCGCTACGCAGCAGAGTGCGGTCCATGCGCGCAAGCTGAACGACGGGATATTGCGGCGCCAGCGTCTCGATCATGGCGTCGATTCGCTCGCGCTCCTCGACGACGCTGGAAACCAGCCCGCGAGCGAAATCGGCCGTGGCCTCGTCGGCGGCCCCTTCGGCCAGGTGCCGCTCTAGGATGGATCCTGCCGTACGCTGCCCGAACTCGGCCTCGAACAACGACGTGAGGACGAGGCGGCGGCCGAGACGGTGAGAGCTGACCTCGTCCATGGCGGCGCGGCCGCCGGGAAGACCCAGTCCCGCGTCGTCCGCGGCCGATGTCACTGGCCCCAGCCTCCTACCCCATCGACGACAACGGTGACCTCGCCGAGATCGAGGCCAAGCAGCCGCACGACGGTGGCCCCCACCGCCTGCCGGACCTGGGCCGCAAGAGGGCGGAGAGCGTGGCCCGGCCGGGCCACCACCCAGACGCGCACCGATGCCTTGCCGTCGTGGACTCGGGCCCGGACCGGCGATCCGGCCAGCCATCCGAGCCGCCCGCCCCGGCCGACTCTGAGAACGCCCGGCACCTCGAGAGCGGCAACCCTGACCATCTCTACGATCACGCTGTGGCTGACGGTCAGCGGGCCCGGCCCGGGCCGCGGAGCATGGCGTCCATGGTGCGGGGCGGTCATTTCGTCACTCTTCCTGAGGCCCCGGGCGGCGGGGCTGGCCGCGGAACGCGTCTGCGATGAGCTCCGGGATGCGGGCCCGCGCGGCAGTCGCGCCGGCCTCCAACGCGAACTCGATCATGCGCCTCTTGGCCGATCCATGCGTGATCAGGACCATGCCCTTGACCCCGAGCAGGGGCGATGCGCCCATCTTCTCGTAGTCGAAGAGCGTCCTGATGCGGCCGACGGCCGGGCGCATGAGCAAGTAAGCGAGCTTGCCCCGGATGCCGCTCGAGAATTCGCGCCGCCACAGGTTGAAGATGAACCCGGCGAGGCCCTCGAAGAACTTCATCGTGACGTTGCCGACCATCGCGTCGCAGACGGCCACGTCGGCCATGTGCTTGACGAGGTCGCGGCCCTCGACGTTCCCGATGAAGTTGAGGCTGCCGTCCTCGTCGAGCATCTGGGTCGCCTGCTGGACGGCCTGATCACCCTTGCCCTTCTCCTCGCCGATCGACAGCAGGGCGATCCGCGGATTCTCGACCCCGAGAACGCGCTCGGCGTAGAGCGAGCCCATGTGGGCGAACTGGTAAAGGTTGTGGCCGCTCGAATCCATGTTGGCGCCGATGTCGAGCAGGACGAACGGGCCGGTCTCGGTGATCATCTGGATGGCCAGGGCCGGCCGGTCCACCCCCGGCAGCCGCCCGAGCTTCAGGACCGCGGCCGCCATGCCCGCGCCGGAGTGGCCGGCCGTCACGAGCGCGTCGGCGCGGCCCTGCTTGAGCAGGTCCATCGCGACCATGATCGACGAGTCCTTCTTGGCCTTGAGGGCCAGCGCCGGAGATTCGTCCATCTCCACGACCTCGTTGGCCGCGACGATCTCGACGTTCGGCGGGATCGGCCCGCCGGCGGCTTCGGTGATCCTCTCCGGGATACCGACCAGCAGGACGGTGTCGGCCGGGTGGCGACGCGCCCACGCCAGCGTGCCGGTCACGACTTCGAGGGGCGCGTGATCCCCGCCCATCGCGTCGACGACTACCCGGACAGAGCCGTCGCTAACCGTGCGGACCGTCTGCAGATCCACCGGTTCAGGCCGGCTGCTGCGGCTTTTCCTGCTTGATCTCGACCGTGGGCCGCCCGGCGTAGAAGCCGCAAACCGGGCAGGCGTGATGGACCTGCTTGGGCTGGTGGCAATGCGGGCACGGCTCCAGGTGCGGGACCGTCATCGCGTGGTGCGAGCGGCGGTCGCCCTGCCGGGCGTGTGAGACTTTCCTCTTGGGAACACCCATTGAACTGGTTACTCCTTTCGCTCCGGCGCGGCGCCAGTGTGGCGGCACCTGTGAGGCGGCGCCATTATGGCGTGGCCAGATGTCTGGGCCGGGAAGGCGCCGGGGCGCGGTGATCCGAACCGTGACGGGGTACGCCGAAGCATACCCTGTGCATGGGGCCGAGGCGGGAGTTTAGCGGTTCCGAGCTTCGCTGTCACCGCCTGAGACGCAATGGCGCCCGATTGTCTCCGCCACGCCGGAGCGCCTAGTCCGGCGGGCCCTCGATCAAGCCCCGCAGACTCTCCAGGCGCGGGTCGATGTCTTCGTCGGCGTGGTCGTGCGGACCGCTGGCCAGCTCGAGGCCACAGACGATGCACAGGCCCGGGCAGTCCTCGAGACACAGCGGCGCGATCGGCTCGGCCAGCAGGAGCCCGTCGCGGACCTCCTCCTCCAGGTCCAATTCGTGGTGGTCGGTCAGGCGAAGGGCGTCCGGCTCCTCGGTCGCGTCGGCCGGCAGTCCGCTGGCGAAGTCGATGCTCGGCAGCGCCTCCTCGTCGAGCTCGACTTCGACAGGCCACTCGATGTCGCGCAGGCAGCGGCTGCAGGTCTGGGCAATCGCCGACCGGAGCGTGCCCTGCACCAGCAGGCCACGATTCGTCCGAATCAGCCGCAGATCGCCGGTCAGATCGCGCACCTGAACCAGATCCTCGCCGAAATCCAGCGGCGGCGCCGCGACCTTGATGTCGCGAATCGACCCGGCCGGCTCCGCCATGAGCCCCGTGACGTTGAAGATGAGGAACTCAGCCGCGGACGGTCTGCTCGGCGTCCGATTCGTTGTATTCGTTGAGGTCTCCCTGGCCGTCGACTTCCACTACGGTCGGTTCGGCCGCTGCTGCCGCGGCCGCGGCCGCCGCACGCCGGTCGTCCAACAGCTCCAGGCCGCGCTTGATGGTCTTGAGAGTGCGCATCACTTCGCTCTCCAGCCCCACCAGGACCTCTGATGCGTAATCATCGGCGCCGTGCCTGATCTCGTCCGCCTCGAGCTGTGCCTGGCGCACGATCTCGTGGCTCAGCTCCTCGGCCTGGCGCGTGAGCTCGCGCTCCTCGATGAGATAAGTGGCCTGTTCCTGGGCTCGGGCGAGGATCTGCTCGGCCTCCTCGCGGGCCTGTTCGAGCAGCCGCTCGACCTCGTTGGTGACGCGGCGGGCCGACTTGATCTCCTCGGGAATGGTCACCCGCAGCTGATCGATCCACTCGAGTGCATCGGCCTGATCGATGATCACGCTGTTGGTGAACGGGAGCCTCCGGCCGTTTGCCACGAGCGCCTCCAGGCGCTCGATCAAGACGATTATGTCTATCGGTCGGGCCCTCCTTGGGCGGGTACCAGGGCTGCCGGTTGCGGCGATTATAGACCCCGGCCCCGCCCCGCCAGACGCATTGCGACACTCTGCGGAACCATCTGGCTCACATCGCCGCCGAAGGACGCGATCTCCTTGACCAGGCTCGAACTGAGGTAGCTGTGCTCGAGCGAGGTCATGAAGAAGACGGCGTCCACCTCCGGCGCGAGCTTGCGATTCGTGTGGGCCATCTGCATCTCCGACTCGAAGTCGGAGATGGCGCGCAGACCCCTGACGACGAACGTCGCACCGCGGCGGCGACAAAAATCGACCGTCAGGCCGTCGAACGATTCGACGTCGATGCGGGCGGCTACATCGGCCGCACAGCATTCGTCGATCGCTTCGCGGATGACCTTGACCCGCTCCTCGGTCGGAAAGACGGGTGCGGACTTCTGGGGATTGACCAGGACCGCGAAGACGACGCGATCGAAGACGTTGGCCGCCCTGGCCACGACGTCGAGGTGACCGTAGGTGATCGGATCGAACGACCCCGGGTAGACGGCGATCTTCACCTGGCAGCCCTCCTCAGGCCTGGCTGGCGGGCAGACCGGGAGCGACATCCGCGGCCGGCCCGGCGTCCCGGGGCATTTCGGCCGCCGGACGATAGAACGTCAGCGCGGTCTCCCCGAAGCGGCGAGTCCTCACGGATGCTAGCAGCCCGACGGCCGCGGGTGGGGGCGTCTTCCAGAAATGCTTGGCCACCACCCAGGCCCTCTGCGCAAGAAGAGGACGATCCGAGGCCCCGAGCGCGGCCAGCGCCGAATCCATGAGGCCGACCTCGGCATACGGCGGATCCACGAGGACAAGATCGAACGGCCCGTCGGCGGCTGCCTGCCCCCTCAGGTACGCCAGGACGTCGGCGCGGACGACGCGGCCGTGATCGGCCAGATGGGTGCCAGTGAGGTTCTCGGAGATGACGCGGACCGCGCCGGCGTCGTGCTCGACGAACGTGACCACGGCCGCGCCGCGCGAAAGCGCCTCGATGCCGCCGGCGCCGGAACCGGCGAAGAGGTCCAGGACATTCGCGCCCGGCAAGTCCGGCCCCAGGATGGCGAACAGGGTCTGCTTGACGCGGTCCCCGAACGGCCTGGTCCTCTCCCCCGGGGCGCGGAGGCGCTTGCCGCGGGCCGAGCCGGCGATGACACGGCCGGCGTCAGACACTGGCAGGACCTCCGCCGTCGTCGGGGATATCCGCCAGGACCTCGCCGGCGCCGACGCGAGCCAGCCAGCCGTTGCGCAACTCCTCGGCCAGGGCATCGTGGCCGGGGCGCAGCGCGCCGGAGTCGTCCACGAGCCGCTCGGCGATCTCGCGAGCCTGCGCTGCCCGCTCTCGGTCGCCCTTGTCTCGAAGCGAGGCGATGCGGAGGGTCGGCAGGCCGCTCTGGTGGAGCCCGAGCAGCTCCCCCTCCCGACGGAGCTCGAGATCCAGCTCGGCCAGCTCGAAGCCGTCCGTGTGCGATTCCAGCGCCTCCAGCCGGGCCCGCGCCGTGGCGTCGGCGGAGTCCGAGACAAGGATGCAGTAGGACTGCGACTCGCCCCGGCCCACCCGGCCGCGGAGCTGATGGAGCTGGGCCAGGCCGAAGCGATCCGCGTCCAGGATCAACATCACCGTGGCCTCTGGCACGTCCACGCCGACTTCCAGGACGGTCGTGCCGACCAGCACGTCGAGGTCGCCGCGCCGGAACAGGTCCATCGTGGCGTCCCGGTCGGCCGCCTTGATCTGGCCGTGGACGACGCCGATCCGGGCGGCAGGCTCGGCCGGAAGGGCGAGGCGCGATGCGGCATCGGCCAGCTGCCGGGGCAGGGCGGCGGCGACCTCGTCCGCGGAGCGGGCGGCCGTCTCCTCGTCCTCCTCCACCAGCGGCACAACCACGAAGGCCCTGTGGCCGGCCCGGATCTCGCGCACGATGACCGGGTAGGCCCCCCGCGACGGGTCGTCCCGGGCCGCAGCGAGGTCGGCGGTCCTGCGTATGCCGGTCTTGATCGTCATCCGTCCGGCCGGGAGCGAGCGGAGGTCCGATACGTCGAGGTCAGCGAGCAGGATCTGGCCGAGCGTGCGCGGGATCGGCGTCGCCGTCATCAGCAGAACGTGCGGAGACCGGCCCTTGGCGCCGAGGGCCTCACGCTGCGCGACGCCGAACCGGTGCTGCTCGTCCACGACCGCCAGGGCCAGGTCGGCGAACCGGACGCCCTCCTGCACCAGGGCATGGGTGCCGACCACGATCCGGCCGGCCGTCCGGCCGAGAAGCCCGTCCGAGGCTCCGGGCGTGGCAAGCAGCTCCAGCGCGGCCCGGCGTTCACCCGCCGGCAGGCTCCCGGTCAGGAGAGTGACGCCGTGGCCCAGTGGCTCCAGCAACCGGCGGAGAGCGACGGCGTGCTGGCGGGCCAGGAGGTCCGTGGGGGCCAGCAGCGCGCCCTGCCGGCCGGCGTCGGCAACGAAGGCCAGGGCCAGCGCCGCGACCGCGGTCTTGCCGGACCCGACGTCGCCCTGCAGCAGTCGCATCATCGGTCGCGACCGGCCCAGGTCCTCCGCGATGGCGGCCACCGCCGCGGCCTGGTCGGCGGTCAGCCGGGCCGTCTCCGCTTCCCCCGTCCGGGCCCGGACCTGCTCCGTCAGGACGACCTCCACCGCCTCCACGGACTGGCTGATCCTCGCGGCCGGCACGTCGACCGGCTCGCCGAGCGCCGCCCGCCGCCCTCGATCGCGGGCCACCATGCCGACCTGCAAGGCCAGCAGCTCGTCGAAACCGAGCCGGCGCAGGGCGGCGTCGCGGGCAGCGAAGGTCTCGGGGTAGTGGGCGCTCTCGAGGGCCGCGGCGACCGGCATCAGCCCATCACCGGTTTCCGGCGGCAGGTACTCCGGATACGCCGATCCGACGGCGTCCAGGGCCTGGCGGATGGCTCGCCTGAGGGTGGGGGCCGTCAGACCCGCGGTCAATCGGTAGACGGGCACGATCCGGCCCGCGTGCAGCAGCGCCGTCCCGTCATCGGCCTGGAACTCGGGGTTGTCCAGCGTGGTCGCGAAGCCGCGGTGCCGGACCTTGCCGCTGATAACGATCCACTGACCCTCCCGGAGCCGGCGGTCTATGAAGCGCCGTCCAAACCAGGTGGCCTCCACCTCGCCCGTCTCGTCGCCCAGGTAGGCCGTGGTCTTCTGGACGCGTCTGCGGAATGTCTGCTCCTGGCGCATACCGTGGACCTGAAGCCGGGCGCTGGCCGGTTCGCCGTCGGGAACGCGAGCCAGTTCTCGAGCCGTGCTCAGCTCGCGCAGGTCGTCGTAGCGGCGAGGCAGGTGGAAGAGCAGGTCGCGAACGGTCCTGATCCCGAGCCGGGGCCCGACCCGTCGCAGCGTCGCCGCGCCCGTGAAGCCGCTGAAGCCGATCGGCGTCTCCGGCCCGACCGGACCGGCCGGAGCGCGAACCGACCCACCCGGGCGAGCGGCGTGGCTGCGGCCGGGTCCACTCCCCGGCGAGCCCGCGGCTACGCCTCGGGCGCCCACCCTGCCGCGACCCCCTGCCGAATTGTCGTACCCCCGCCCGGCCACGTGCCTACTCGGCCGCAATCAAGTACCGGTAGTGGGGTTGCCCACCGCGGATCACCTCGACCTCGACCCCGGGCCGCCACTCCCTGACCCGGCGGGCCACGCCTTCGGCCTCGGCCTGGTCTGCTCCGGAGCCGTAGTAGATGGTGATCAGCTCGAACCCGGCCTCGAGCGCCTCGAGCGCCGTCAGGACCGCCTTCATGCGGTCGCTTCCCGCGGCGAGCAGGCCCTCGTCCGGATCGAGGACGATGGTCTGGCCGGACTTCACCTTGCGGTCGCCGATCGTGGCGTCGCGCACGGCCTCCGTGACCTGCAGCGTCTGGACGGCTCGCCCGGCCAGGGTCATGACCTCGGCATTGGCTGTCGCGTCCTGCTCAGGGTCGAGGGCAAGTAGCGCCGCGAAGCCCTCCGCGGCGTTCCGGGTCGGCACGACTCGCACGCGCTTCTTCGTCATCTCGGAGGCCTGGCGGGCAGCCAGGATGACGTTCGGGTTGTTGGGGAGCAGCAGCACCTCGTCGGCGTGGATCTTCTCGACCGCGTCGAGCAGCTCGCCCGTCGAGGGATTGTTGGTCTGACCCCCGTGTACCACCGCCGCGACGCCGTACGAGTCGAAGATTCGGGCCAGCCCGTCGCCGGCGGCGACCGCCACGACCGCGAGCGGCAGCGTTTCGGCCAGCGGAATCGTGCTCGACCCGTTCGAGCCCGGGGATCCCGGCGAGCCGGCGCCGTTCGTCGTGGCTTCGACTTCCGCTCCATACGTGTCCAGGTCCACGTGCGGCCGGCCCTCGTGGCGAACGCCTCGGACATGCGTTTCGACCGGCACGCCGACGACTTCGCCGGCCCGTTTCTCGCGGACCTCGTGCGATTGGGCGTCCAGGTTCTCGACGGTGATCCTGGTCAGCGCACCCATGGAGAGCCCCAGCGTGATCACGTTGTCCGGCCGGTCGTTGTGGACGTGGACCTTGACCGCCCGATGGTCCCCGGCCAGCAGGACCGATTCGCCCATCTTCTCAAGCTCGTCGCGCAGCCGCTCGATGTCTATCGGCGTCTCCCGGCATTGCAGCAGGAACATGGTCTCGTAGCCGAACGCCTCGGCGCCATCGGCGGCGGGCATGGAGACTCGCTCCGGCTCCGCGGACCGGGCCGAGGCCACCGCCGGCTGATGCGACACCAGGTATTGCAGGGCTCCCTGCAGGAGCCGGTAGAGACCCTCACCGCCGGCATCCACGACCCCGGCGTCGCGCAGGATCGGCAGCATCGACGGCGTCTTGGCCACGGCCTGACGAGCTCCCTCGACCGCGGCCGTGAGGACGTCCTCGAGGTCCCCACCCGCCTCCGACGCAAGATGGCCCGCGGCGGCCGATTCTCGGATGACAGTCAGGATCGTCCCCTCCACCGGCTTGGCGACAGCCTTGTATGCGGTCGCGGTGCCCTGGTTCAGGGCGTGGGCGAGGTCCGGCCCCGTGAAGTGGTGTTTGCCGCCGAGCGCTTCCGACATTCCTCGGAAAATCTGGGAGGCGATGACGCCGGAGTTGCCGCGGGCCCCCATGAGCGCCCCGAAGCTGATCGCCTGGGCGATCCGATCGGCCGAAGGTTCCGGAACGCCATCTGCTTCCGCAAGAGCGGCCTTGACCGTCGCCACCATGTTGCTGCCCGTGTCGCCGTCGGGGACGGGGAAGACATTGAGCGCATTGATCTCGTCCACGTGGGCGGCGAGGTTGTCGGTCGCGGACCGAAATGCAGCCAACAACCCGGCTCCATCGCCGGCTCGGCGCGTCATCGTCTGGCTCGCGTCGTCATCTGGGCTTGCGTTTCTTCGACGCCCTCGCCCCTGCGGTCGCATGCTGATCGCCCGGAGCTTCGGGCGCGGGTACCGGCTTGTCGGCCGCCTCGGTCCGTTCGATCGCCTCGGCTCGCTCGACCGCGTTCGGCTCGTAGCGCAACCCGTCCACGTGGATGGTCAGGGCGGCGACCTCGGTTCCGATATAGTGCCGGAGCGAGTAGCGGACGGCCGAATCTACCTGACGGGCTACCTCGGCAACGGGCATGCCGAAGGCGACGTTGATGAAGAGGTCGAGACGAAGCCCGCCCTCCGTCGTCAGCCGGATTCCGGGCCGGTCGAGGCCGATCCAGCGCAACAGCCGCCTCCCAAATGAGGGGTCGCTGAAACCGGTGACGCCGTAGCTGCCCTGGACCGCTGTTCGAACGATGTCTACGATGGCCCGGCGAGTGACGATTGATCTACCGGCCACCGAAGGCTCGGGCATGCGTTGTTACGACCTCCAGCCTGAGCGGCGGAAACGGTGTGCTATCATACCGCCCCGTTCGGCCCCGGTCGGGACCGCCAACTCCGAGCACGTATTCGAGAGGACCTTATGGCTCGCTCCTGCGCCGTCTGCGGGAAGATCTCCATGGACGGGTTCAACGCGCAGTCGTCCGGGATGAACCGGGTCCGCGCACATCGCCGCTTTCAACCGAACCTTCAGCAGGCGAATCTCCAGGTAAACGGCAAGACCGTGAAGGCCCTCGTCTGCACACGCTGCCAGCGCACTCTCTCGCGGGCGGCCCAATAGGACCTCCGGCCGCCGGCCGGAATTGCACATCTCAGATCGGCGCCGAGCGAGGTTCTATGCCGAGTTCGGCGCTGTCGAGCCAGACGGTGAAGGGGCCGTCGTTGATGAGCTCGACCTGCATCTCCGCGCCGAAGCGACCCTGCTGGACGGACACGCCGTTCGACGCCAGGATCTCGCAGAAGACCTCGTAGAGCCGCTCCCCCACGACCGGCCCCGCGGCGCCGATGAACGACGGCCGGCGGCCTCGCCGGGTATCCGCGTAGAGGGTGAACTGGCTGACTACGAGCGCCGATCCGCCGACCTCACCGATCGAGAGGTTCGTCAGGCCATCGGCGTCGGCGAAGATCCGCAGGCCGGCGACCTTCGCCGCGAGTCCCGCGGCGACAAATTCGTCGTCGGCCGGCGCGACGCCGAGAAGTATCAGAAGGCCGCGCTCGATCGCGCCGATGCGCTCGCCGTCGACCCGGACCTCGGCCCGCGAAACGCGCTGGAGCAGAGCACGCATCGAACGCCCCTAGCGGCTGAGCAGCCCGGCTGAGCCCCGCCACAGACCGCCCAGCAGCGCCAGCCACGGCACAAGGTAGAGGGCACTCTGCGAGCCGCCGAGCCAGCCCATGGTGTTCATGCCATAGGCCATGCCGCCCCCAAGTATCGCCACGGCCGCGCCCTGGGCGACGAGCGACCAGCGAACGTGCCGGCCCAGCCGGCGCAGAGCGCCGACGTCGCCCTCGTCCTCCGCTTCGACGCCGGCCTCGATCTCCTCGTCGGCTACCTTCTCCATGAACCGACGGGCCCAGGCCGGGCCGCGCATGACGGCGAAGTACGCCGCGTACGCGTAGACGACCCCTCCGATGATATCGACGACCCAGTGCTCGCCCAGGTACACGATGGCGAACCAGATGCAGGCCGTGTAGGCGAGCATCAGCCAACCGGCCCGGCCGAAGGCCCGGCGCGCGAACAGGAAGGCCAGGAACGGGTAGGCAGCGTGGAGCGACGGGAAGGCCGCGACGTCGTTGGAGCTGATGCTGTAGACCGAGTACGAGTAGAAGTAGTTGCCGAAGCCGAACAGCTGGGCCAGGCCGTTGAAGCCCGTGTCGCGCAGGTGCAGCACGCCGGTGACGTAGCCGAACTTCTCGGCCCACCACGGCGGCGCCACCGGCAGCAGCAGGTACGTCACGAACGCGGCCATCGAGAGCACGATCAGCGCCCCGACGTAGTCGTAGTAGATGCGGCGCTGGTGGATCCAGAGCAGGAAGCCGATCGCCAGCGGCAGCGGGAAGTGCAGGAAGTAGAAGACCACGGAGATGGTGGCGAGATTGTCCGGGCTGCTCGCGGCTCCGCTGTGGAAGAGGCCCTGCAGGAACTGGGTCGGCAGGCCGCCCAGCCCGACGATCCGCTCGAGCGATATGACGTCCGCGACGTGGATCGGCAGACCGAACTTGTCGGCGTAGCCGCGCATCAGCTCGTAGGCGAAGAAGAGCGCGACGAACGGAATCCAGTCCCGCAGGAAGAGCTTGCCGCGGCCGAGCAGCAATGCCGCGAGCCCGAAGCTGACGACGACAACGTCGGGCGTCACGGAGATGCCGCGCGCGATCATCAGGAAGGACAGCAGGACCGCGTACGCCGCGACCGCGCCGAGCAGGAGCCGGTCGTTACGCCGGCCGAGGTGGGAGTGAGGCATGCCCGCGGCGTCCGGCCCGGAGGGTGCGTCTTCGGCCTGATTCATCGCGAGAGTGGCGCGGTCCAACGCCGCTTCCTCGCTCACTCAGCGTCTCCGGCGGTTCGCTTCATCGTCGGGCCCGCGTCTCGGCGGCGGTGGCCGTAGCCCTCGTCGGCGAGCTTCTTGATGAGCCGGATCTCGTGCTCGATGTCCACGCCTTTCTTCCACAGGACCGACCCCACGACGAGCACGTCCACCCCGAGCTTGCCGCAGTACTCGGCCGAGGCTCGATTCGCCCCGCCGTCCACGTGGACTTCGCGCCGTGACGGCTGCTCGCCGGGCCGATCGCGGAAGACCTCGTGAGCCGGATCTATCTTGGCGGCGGCGTCGGCCATGAACTTCTGGCCGCCGAAGCCCGGCTCCACGGCCATCACCATGATGATGTCGATGAGGTCGCGGTACGGGTCGAGCGCCGAGAGCGGAGTCGCCGGCTTGATGGCCAGGCCGGCAATCCGGCCCGCCTTCCTGATCTTGAGGAGCGTGGGTTCGATCGGCTCCTCGACCTCGACGTGGAAGGTGATCGAATCGCAGCCGGCGTCGATGAAGTCGTCGATGTACCGGCTCGGCTCCGAGATCATCAGGTGGGCGTCGAAAGGCTGCTTGCCTATCTTCCGGAGCCGCTTGATGACGCTCGCCCCGAAGGTGATGTTGGGGACGAAGTGCCCGTCCATGACATCGAGGTGGATCCGGTCCGCGCCCGCCTTGAGCGCCCGCCGCGACTCCTGGCCGAGCTTCGACAGGTCGCAGTCCAGGATGCTGGCGCTGACGAGAGCGCGATGGGCGGGCATCAGCGAGCCGCTCCCCGCCCGACGGCCGCTTCCAGGTCGGCCGGCAAGCTCTCCGAGCTTCGACTGCCGCGGAGGGCGATCTCGCTCTCTCGAACGATGGCGGCGCGGCGGTGAGCGACGACCGCAGCCGTGGGCTCCCCCGCCCTGTCGGCGGCCAGCTGGCCGCATGCCGCGCCGGCGTCCTGGCCGCGATTCGCTCGCACGGTGACGCTCACGCCGCCGCGCCGGACTCTCGCCGCGAATTGGGCGACACGGTCGGGGTTGCTCGCCTGCCAGGGCGTATGGGCTACCGGGTTCATCGGGATCAGGTTGACATGGGCGAGGTCGCCGCGCAGCAGCATGGCCAGGGCATCGGCGTCCATCTCGGTGTCGTTCACGCCCGAAATCATCAAGTACTCGTAGCTCACGCGCCTGCCGGTTACGCGCGCATGATCGCGCGCAGCTGCCACGACCTCCGCCACGGGCCAGCGGCGGTTCAGCGGCACGAGGACGTCGCGCAGCGGATCGCGAGCGGCATGCAGGCTGATCGCCAGCGTGAACTGCGGCCCGAGCGCAGTCAACCGCCGGATGCCCGGCACGACGCCGGAGGTGGAGACCACGACATGGCGGGCCCCCAGCCCGAACAGGCGCGGGTCGGCCAGGATGGCCACGGCCTCGAGGACGCGGTCCAGGTTGAGGAGCGGCTCGCCCATGCCCATGAAGACGACGTTCGTCAGGTGGCTCCCGGAGGAGGAGAGGCGGCGCGCGGCGTGGCGGACCTGATCGACGATCTCCGCCGTCTCGAGGTCGCGTCCGAAACCCAGCTCCCCGGTGGCGCAGAACGGGCAGCCGACGGCGCAACCGGCCTGGCTGGAGATGCACAAAGTGTGGCGCTCCCGATGGAGCGGCCGACCCGGGCCCGCATACCCGCGCGCCGGGTAGTGCATCAGCACGGATTCGATCAGGGCCCCGTCGGAGAGAAGGTGGAGGGTCTTCTCGGTGAGGCCGCCGTCGGCGGTCTTGATCTCATTCTCGGCGATCGTATCGATCCGGAACGCCTCGCCGAGGCGCGTCCTGAGTGGCGCCGGGAGGGTCAGCAGGTCGTCCGCGGTGGCTGCGTTCTGCCGCCAGATGCCGTCGCGGATCTGCCTGGCCCGGTAGGCCGGCTGACCCTCCGCCGCAAGCCACTTCTCCAGCTCGCCGTGCGCGAGTCCGCTGAGGCCGGGACGGGTGTCGCCGGGGCGGCCGGGGCGGCGTCGCGCACGGCCGGAAGAGGGTTCTCGGGCAGGTGCGTCGGGGGTAGCGCCGGCAGTCCGATCTCCGGTCGCGTCGGTGGGGCTCACAGGGCCGCGATTATCGCATGCCGGCCGACCGGCGGGCTTTCGGCCCTTACCGCACGAGCCCCGGATGGCCGCGCCGGAGCTCCGCCGCCGAGATCCGCTTCTTGCCGGCGAGTTGGACCTGGTCCAGCACCAGCCGATCGACCGCGGTGGCCAGCGCGATTCCGGCACGGCCGACGGCCACGAGCCCGCCGGGGACATCGCCGTGCTCGGCGGGGGCCACTCGAGCTCGCCACACGATCAGGCGGCCCTCCGGAGTCTCGAGGTACCCGCCGGGCCACGGCTGGTAGGCGCGAACCTGCCGCTCCAGATCGACGGCGGGGCGGGCCGGATCCAGGAGTCCGTCCGAGCGGCGCAGCGGGCGTGTCAGGGTGACGCCAACCTCGGGCTGAGGTGTCGGCTCGACCCGGTCGGCCAGCCACTCCGGCAGCGCCCGGCGCAGGAGCCTGGCCGCGGCTTCGGCGGCCCGCTCCTCCAGCGCAACCGCGGTGTCGTCGGGGCGAACCTCGAGCGGATCCACGGCCACGATCGGGCCGGCGTCCATCTCCTCGGTCACGATCATCAGCGTCACGGCGGATTCCGTGTCGCCAGCGAGGATGGTCGCCGGGATCGGAGCGGCGCCGCGCCACCGCGGCAGCGCCGAGGGGTGCAGATTGAGAAAGCCGCGCGGCGGGAGATCGAGCAGAACTTTCGGAATCAGCTGGCCATAGTCGGCCAGCACGACCAGGTCGGGCGCCAGAGCCCGCACCTCGCCGACCGCCTCGGGCCGGCGGACGCGTTCGGGCTTGAGAACCGGCAGGCCGAGCTCGTCGGCTCGGGCAGTCACGGGCGTCGGGGTGAGGACCGCCTTCCGTCCGACCGGGCGATCGGGGGCCGACACGACCGCCTCGACCCGGATGCCCGGCATGGTTGCCAGTGCTTCGAGTATCGGAACGGCGAAGCCGCCGCTGCCGAAGAAGACCGTCCGGACGCCGGGCTCGGGGGACGCGCGACCGACGCCGGAGCGGTCGGCCGCGGCGCCGTTCACCCTACCGCTGTGAGCGCCCTCGACGGTCGCCCTTCCGCTTCCGCTGCCGCTGCCTCTTCTTCGCCGCTCCCGACCGCGATCAGCTCGTCCATCGAGTCCAGGTAGTCGATATATAGCTTGCCGTCGAGGTGGTCCAGCTCGTGCTGCATGGCTCGCCCGAGGAGACCGGACCCGGCGACCTTGATCTTCTTGCCGTGGCGGTTCTGGGCCACGACCCAGACCTTCTCGCGCCTGGTGATGTATGCCACGTAGCCCGGAATGGAGAGGCAGCCTTCGAGATCCCGGTCGTCGCCGTCGGCGCGGACGATGCGCGGGTTCACCAGCTCGTGCAGCTTGCCTTCGACCTCGATCGTGCAGGCTCGCAGCGGCTCACCGAGCTGCGGCGCGGCCAGCCCGACGCCGGGGGCCTTGCGCATCGTTTCGGCCAGGTCGTCGAGCAGCTCGTGCAGATACTTGCCGAAGCTGTCGACGGTCTCGCCCTTGAGGCGAAGCCGGGGGTCACCGAGGAGAACGATCGGTCGGACGCTCATGGCCGGAGAGTATACCGAGAGGCTGCCTTTGAGCATCCGGCCGACTCGGGGTAGGTCGAACGGCGGTGCCCACGTCCTCTCCCAACTACAGCAGCGAGTCCGGGTCGACGTCCACCGACCACGGCGCGCCCGGCGGCGGATCCACCAGCTCGAGCGGGCGATCGCCACGCAGGACGACGTTCCAGCGCCACCGGCCCGCCCGGCGAGCGACGTACGCCGGCGCCGGGCCCAACACGGTGACGGCGAGAGCCGGCCCGGCCGAAGATACGGACGCGCGAGCAGCCGCTACATCTCGCAGTCGATCGGCCATCGCCGCGGCCTCGTGCTCGGCCGCCAGACGATCGAGCAGGCCGACGGTGAGCTTGACGAGGCGGCCGAACGGCGGTGAGCCGAACCGCCGGCGCACCTCGAGCTCCGCGTCATAGAAGGCGGCGGCATCGCCGGTCGCCACGGCCCGTATCGCGGGGTGGTCGGGCTGGTAGCTCTGGATAATCGCCAGACCAGGAAGATCGCCTCGGCCGGCGCGTCCGACAGCCTGGGTGAGCAGCTGGTACGTCCGCTCGGCGGCGCGCTCGTCGGGCAGGTTGAGCGCCACGTCGGCCGACACGACGCCTACCAGTGTCACCTCCGGTATGTCGAGCCCCTTCGCGACCAGGCTGGTGCCGACCAGGACGTCGAGCCGGCCCTCGGCGAAGGCATCCAGCACGCGCTGGACGGCACCCTTGTGCTCGGCCACATCGCGGTCGAGCCGGCCGACCCGCAAGTGCGGAAAGGCCGCCTTGACCTCCTCCTCGACGCGCTGCGTGCCACCACCCAGGTAGCGGATCCGCGGCGACCGGCAGGCCGGGCAACGCGACGCCAGGGGTGACGCCGTGCCGCAGTGGTGGCAGCGCAGCGTCACCCCGGCCTGGTGGTAGACCAGACTCCGCTCGCACTCCGGGCAGCGCTGGACGTGGCCGCAGTCGCGGCAGACCACGACGGAAGCTGTTCCGCGACGGTTGATCACGAGGATCGCCCGTTCGCCCGGCGGCAGCGAGCCGAGCGCGGTCGAGAGCGAAGCCGACAGCAGGCCGCGGTTGCCGCTCGCCAGCTCGGCGCGTAGATCCACGACCTCCACCCGCGGCGGCGCTCCGGCCGGCCGGTCGGGCAGCACGGCGTGACGGTAGCGGCCCTCGCGGACGCGCCCGACGCTCTCGACGGAGGGCGTCGCGCTCCCGAGCACCACGGCCGCCCCGGCCAGGCGGGCAAGGCCCAGGGCGGCATCGCGCGCCTGGAGCCGCGGCGTGCGATCGCTCTTGTAGGCGGCATCGTGCTCCTCGTCCACGACTATCAGCCCGATATCGGACAACGGCGCGGTCAATGCGGTCCGAGTCCCGACCACGACATGCACCTCGCCGGCGCGGATGCGCCGCCACTCGTCGGCGCGCTCGCCTTCTCCAAGGCCGGAGTGAAGCATCGCGATCTCCGCGTCAAGCTCGGCGCGAAGGCGGTCCACCAGAGGCATCGCCAGGGCTATCTCGGGGACGAGGACGAGGGCCGGCCGGCCTGCCGAGATGGTTTCGGCGATTGCCTCGGCGTAGACGGCCGTCTTGCCCGAGCCGGTCACGCCTTCCAGTAGCAGCGGCCTGGAGTCGCGGGACCGGACCGCGGCAAGGATCGTTGCCAGAGCTTCGGCCTGGGGCGCCGTCAGCTCCGAGCCCTCGGGCCGGGTGCCACGCCGGCCGGCCGGGCGCAGTGCGAGTGGACGGCGCGGCCGTTCCCGGATTTCGGCGACGACCAGGCCGCGCCGGACCAGGCCCGTGGCCGTCCCGGAACCATGAAGATGAGCGGCCTCGGCCCCTGCGAGCCCCGGCGCACCTGCGCCCTCGGCAGCCGCGAGTGCCTCCAGCAGCGCCCTCTGACGAGCCCCGAGACGCGGGCCGCTCCCAGCCAACGCGCCGCTGCCCGCCACCACTCCCCTGCCCTCGTCGGTGAGCGTCAGCCAGCGCTCGAACCGAGGGCCTACAGATGCTGCCGTGAGCGTCCACTCAAGCTTGATGAGCCCCCGTGCAGCCATCGAGCGCAGCCGCCGCAGCAGCTCCGCCCGTCCGGATCTGCCCTCGAGATCGCGCGCGGGCCGCGGTCCTTCGGCGAGCTGGTCTCGGATCGCCGAGTCGAACGCGTCGAGCACCGCCGTCTCGGCTCCCTCACCGCCGCCGCCGGCCTCGCCTTCACCGTCGGCTCCCGCTCGACTCGAGTCGAGCGGGACCCATTCCGCCACGAGCTCGAGCCGTTCCAGCATTCCTGGTGGGAGCATCGAGCGCAGCGTGGTGGCCGGCGGGGACAGGTACTCGTCCGAGATCCACCGGGCGAAATCCAGCGTCAGCCTCGGCGCCAGGGGGCCATCTGCATGGACGCGCGCCAGCAGGGGCTTGAGCGCGATCCCGGCGACGTCGGCCGAGGGTCCGAGCACCACGCCCAGTGCCTGCCGGCTGCGCCCGAATTCCACCAGAACGGCCTCGCCGGGCCGGACCGGAGCGAGCCTGTCCGGGACCGAGTAGTCGTACGTTCGCGTCGCCCCGGGCGCGTCGACGGCAACTTCTACCGGGCTCTGCCCGCGACCGCCGATCCTCGGCACGGGGGATGCGCCGATTGACAGCCCGATCTCGAGAAGGGATTCCGAGCCACCCGACATCACGCGTCCCCTAGCGAAGCCACGACTTCCCGGCCGGACCCAGGCCTCAGACCGTCACGGCGCGGCGGGATCCCCGCCGCTCCTCCTGCTCGATTATCTCCTCGATGCGCTGGGCCGTGAGGTCCACCCGCCCTTCCTCGTTGACCACGACGTGGTCGTAGTCGTCTTTGCGGGCCAGCTCGGCCGCAGCGTCGCGCTGCCTGATCGCGAGTTGCTCCGGCGACTCGGTCCGGCGCGCCTTGAGGTGCTCGACCAGCGTCTCCACCGAGGGGGGAACCACGAATATCAGCAGGGCCTCCGGGATGCTCGCCTTGACCACGTGGGCGCCCTGGACGTCGATCTTGAGGATGGCGTGCTGTCCGCCGGCCAGGGCTCTGCGCACGCCGGCACGCGGCGTCCCGTACCAGTTGCCGTGGACCTCGTTCGCTTCCAGAAGCTCGCCCGAATCCCTCAGGGCCGCGAAATCCGCGGGCGACATGAAGTTGTAGCTGACGCCGTCGATCTCGTTCGGCCGCCTGCTCCTGGTCGTGCAGGTGACCACGTAGTGGTACTCCGGCCGGTGCCCGCGCTTCTGGAGAGCCGCGATGACCGTGTCCTTGCCGACGCCCGAAGGCCCCGAGATGATCACCAGCATCGGCTGAGGCCCATGCCCGTCTGCCGCCCCGGGACCGCGGTCCACGGCGGACGGCGCAATCGCAGGTTGCGCGTCCAAGGGCTGGCCGAGGGGATTCGTCGTCACGCCGGCCTCTTTTCCACCGGGGCCACCGAAGCCGTCGCCTCGGTCGACCCGACGTAGCTTCCGCCCTCGCCGAGGGTGCCGGAGGCCCGGCTCCTCAACTTCTCCAGCACCGCCTCGAGCTCCGGCGGAAGTGGCGCGGTGGCGCGGATGAGATGGCCGTCCCCCGGCGACTGCAGCTCGATCCGCCAGCTGTGGAGGAAGAGCCGCTCCAGACCGTCCGGACCTCGCCGCGACGTGCCCGTGCCGTAGACGGGGTCGCCCGCCAGCGGATGGCCGATGGCGTCGAGGTGGACCCGGATCTGGTGCGTCCTGCCGGTCACCAGATCGAGCTCGAGAAGGGTCCAGCCCGGCAGCCGCTCCCGGACCCGGTATCCCGTCACGGCGGGCCGCCCGGCCGGAACGACGGCCATCCGGGTGCGGTGGTGCGGATCGCGGCCGATCGGCGCCTCGACCCGGCCCGACGTCGCCACGACCGCGCCCTGCACCAGGCCGAGATATGTCTTCTTGACGCCTCGCGCCTTGAGTTGGGCCATCAGGCTGGCCTGGGCCCTGTCGTTCTTGGCGACCATCAGCAGGCCGCTGGTATCGCGGTCGAGTCGATGCACGATGCCGGGGCGTTGAACGCCGGCGATGCCGCCGTACTCGGTGTCGCGGGCGAGGAGCGCGTTCACCAGCGTCCCGCCTGGATGGCCGGGCGCCGGATGAACCACGAGTCCGGCCGCCTTGTCGACGATCAGGAGGTCGTCGTCCTCGTAGACGACGGAGAGCGGGATCTGCTCGGGAGCCAGGTCCAGGGGCCGCGGATCCGGGATCTCGAGGTCCACGATCTCGCCCGGCACGACCGGTTCGTTGGATTTGACCGGCCCGCCCGACGCGGTCACGTGGCCTTCGGTGATCAGCTTCTGGATGTAGCTGCGGGACAGGCCTGAGACGTCGGCAACGAAACGATCGATTCGACCTTCGGCGGCTTCCGGCACGGTGAACGTCAACCGCCTCATCGACTACCGGACCTCTACGCTGCGGGAGCTGTCTCGCTCGTCCGCCCCGTGGTCTTGCCTGTCCCCCGGCATGTGTATCCCCAGGTACGGAGCCAGGAACCAGAGGGAGAGCATCAACAGGATTGCGACCGTCACCGCCGAGTCGGCGATGTTGAAGATGTAGAAGCGCGAGGAGCCGATGCCGATGTCGGCGAAGTCGACGACATAGCCGTAGCGAAGCCGGTCGATGAAGTTTCCGATCGCGCCACCCAGGAGGAGGCCGAGCGTGATCGTCACGAGCCAGCTCCTCCAGCCGGAGTTGACTTCGATGGCGACGAGCACCGCCACGACGCCCAGCGTGACCAGGGCGAAGATCTGAGCCTGCCCCTGGAAGAGGCCGAAGAGGCCGCCGTTGTTGTGTATGAAGTTGATCCGGAACCAGTCGCCGATGATGGGCGAGGGCTGGCCCAGCTTGTCTCCGTAGTTGGCGACGATCCAACGCTTCAGGAGCTGATCGCTCACGCTGATGGCAAGCGCGACGAAGCCGAACACGACCAGGGTCGCCCGTCTCCGACTCCCAGGAGCTTCACTGCGAGCCGTCCCCTTGGACGGCTCTCTTGGGTGCGTTTCGCTAGGGTTCAGTGACTTGGCCTCCGTGATGATTGCGTAAGCCTAAGGGGCGACGGCTTTAGGCATCAAGCCGACGCGTATCGGTCCTGAATCGAGCTCGACCGCCACGAAGCCGGCGCCGGCCGGAATCGGCCCGAAGTCGATCTTGCTGCGCGTCTCGACCTCGACGGAGCCGAGGTGGGACCGGAGTGTCCGCTCGGCGGCCGCCGGCGCTTCGACCCGAACACAGACCTCGTCGTCGAGTTCCACGCCTGCTTCTTTGCGAGCGTCCTGGATAACCCGTTGCAGCTCGCGGGCATCGCCTTCGGCCCGAAGCTCGGGCGTCAGCTCGGTGTCGATGACGACGACCAGGCCCTCGTCGTGGGTTACGGCCGTGCCGGGCCTCGGCGTCGCCTGGACCTCAACCTCGTCGGCGGCGAGAGTGGCGCCGCCGAGCGTGACCGAGCCATCTGCGTGGATCTCGAAATGCCCGTCGCGGGCGGCGGCCATGACGGCCGGGATCGCCGGGCCGAGCTTCTTGCCGATCTTGGGCAGGAGCGGCTTGACACGTCGATTCACCAGTTCCGACTCGTCGCCGATCAACTCGATCGACTTGACGTTCACCTCATCCGACGCGAGCGCCAGGAGAGTCTCCCGCTCCACCAGCTCGCCGCCGGGGAGGGCCAGCCACATTCGGGCCAGCGGCTGGCGAACCTTGATGCCAGCCTGGCCGCGCAACGTCCTGACGAGATCGACGACCCGGGTGACGACCGCCATGGATGCCTCGAGCGCCGGCTCTCGCAGTGAGGCGGTCTCGGCCGTTGGCCAGCTCGTCAGGTGGACACTGTCGGGCGCGCCGCTCGACCCGGCCGCGACGACCAGGTTCTGGTACATCGATTCCGCCAGGAAAGGCAGGATCGGAGCCAGGATTCGGGCCAGCGTGACGAGGGTCGTGTGGAACGTGGCAAACGCCGAGGCGCGGTCGGTGGGCTCGGCCCCGCGAGCAAAACGCCTGCGGGAGCGGCGGAGATACCACGTCGACAGTTCCTCGACGAAACCGTCGACCTCACGGACGGCGTCCAGGGCGTCGTACTCGCCCAGGTCCTTCTCGACTTCGGCGGCCAGCCGGGCGGCACGCGACAGGATCCAGCGATCGAGCGGGCTGCGTTTCGCCACCGGCGGCGCGTCCTGGGCCGGGTCCCACTCGGCCTGGCGGGCGTAGGTGACGAAGAACGAGTAGACGTTCCAGAGGACGAGCAGCCGGCGCCGGGCCTCGTCGGCCGCGTGCCAGCCAAAGAGGATGTTGTCCTCCGGCCGGGCGTTGGCGAACATCCAGCGCATGACGTCCACGCCCATCCGTTCGGCCGCCTCGTCGAATTCGATGGAGTTGCCCCAGCTCTTGTGCATCTGGCGGCCGTCGGCACCGAAGACCAGGGCGTAGCCGAAGAGCGTCTTGAAGGGCGTCTCCCGGCGCAGAACGGTGCTCATGGCCAGCATCGAGTAGAACCAGTTGCGGAACTGACCCGGGAAGCTCTCGGTCACGAAGTCCGCCGGGAACCACTTCTTCCAGTACTCCGGGTCGCTCCGGTAGTGCACCGTCGAGAAGGGCACGATGCCGGCGTCGAGCCACGGATTGCCGACATCGCGAATGCGGGTCACGGGCGAACCGCAGCCGGAGCAGCGGATCTTGACCGCGTCCACGTAGGGCCGATGGGGCGTGTGGCCTTCGAACGCCTCCCAGCCCTCGACGGCTCGCTCGGCAAGCTCCTCAAGGCCGCCCACGACGTTGACCGTCCCGCACGACTCGCAGTCGTAGATCGGCAGCGCCAGCCCCCAGTAGCGCTTCTTGCTGATCATCCAGTCGTGCATGTTCAGGAGCCAGTCCAGTTCCCGCTCGTAGCCGAAGCCGGGGATCCACTTGACCCCTTCGATGACCTCCATGATCTGGTAGCGCAGGCTGGCGTCCACCTCGGCCGCGGTCAGCTGCTCGCGCGGCTTGTCGTAGACCGGGCCCATGCTGATGTACCACTCGTCGACGAGCCGGAAGACGAGCGGCGTAGAGCAGCGCCAGCAATGCGGGTAGCGGTGGGTGATCGTCTCGAGCCGGTAGAAGCGGTGGTGGTGCTTCAGCGTCTCGACGATCGGGTCGGCCACGTCGCGGACGTCGCGGCCTGAGTAGGGCCCGAAGCC
Source organism: Candidatus Limnocylindrales bacterium (assembly GCA_050010635.1). Classification (GTDB taxonomy): domain Bacteria; phylum Chloroflexota; class Limnocylindria; order Limnocylindrales; family CSP1-4; genus Fen-1039. The sequence goes on along the minus strand of JBEKKR010000028.1, from coordinate 5,834 downwards.
CGGCAGGACGACGCCGTTCTCGTCGAGCGGCGCGATCATCGGCAGGCCCAGCTTCTTGCCCAGGGCGAAGTCCTCGGCGCCGCAGCCCGGGGCGATGTGGACGATGCCGGTGCCCTCTTCCTCACCGACCTCGTCCCAGATCACGACCCGGTGCTCGTAGTTGAGGCCGGCCGTGCCGCCGGCCGCGAAGGTGTCCTGGACGGCCGGCAGCTCGTCGAACGGGCCGGAATACCGCCAGCCGTCGAGATCGCGACCGGTCTTCTCCTCGAGAACCTGGAACGGCCCCACGAGGGCGTTCTTCGCCGTGCCACGGCCCAGCCAGAAGATCTCGTCGCCCTGCTTGACCTTGATGTAGCGGAGGTCTTCCCCCACCGCGGCGGCGACGTTGGAGGTCAGCGTCCACGGCGTAGTCGTCCAGACCAGGAGCGCCTCACCGGGGCGGTCCACGAGCGGGAACTTCACCGTCAGACCGGGATCCTCCCGGTCGGCGTAGCCCTCGGTCATCTCGTGCTGGCTGATGCCGGTGCCGCACCGGGCACACCAGGGCATCGAATCGTGGCCCTTGTACAGCCAGCCGCGCCTGTGGCACTCGGCCAGGAAGGACCAGATCAGGTAGTTGTTCTCGTTGGAGAAGGTGAAGTAGCTGCCGCCCAGATCCGGCATGCCGAGCCGGCCGACGACCTGCTCGGCCGTGTCGGTCACCGGCCCGCCATGGGCCCCCGTCGTGGTCACGGGCTGGTTCGGGTTCTCCGCCAGCAGGTCCCGCAGGCGCCGCAATTCGACCGGATCGTTCCAGTCCATCCACATTCCGAGGCGGATCGACTGCTCAGTCTGGCGAGCGGCGTAGGTCAGGACGCGCTGCTTGCACAGGCTGACGAACTCGGCGATGCCGTATTCCTCGATGTCGCGCTTGTTGGTGAAGCCGAGGTCCCGCTCGACGTTGACCTCCACCCACAGGCCCTGGCAGTCGAAGCCGTTCTGGTAGCGCTGGTCCTGGCCGAGCATGGCGTGGAAGCGCTGGAAGAGGTCCTTGTAGGCCCGACCCCAGGCGTGATGGACGCCCATCGGGTTGTTGGCGGTGATTGGCCCGTCGAGGAAGCTCCAGCGCTCCTTGCCGGCGTTCTGCGCGCGCAGCCGGGCGAAGGTCCGTCGCTCGCGCCAGAGGGACAGGATCTCGTGCTCCTGGGCGACGAGATCGGGCTTGGAGCTGACTGGTCGGAACATAGTCCTCGGGCTCTAAGGGACTCGGCTGACGTGTCGCGTACGGGGATATCGTAGCGAACCCGCGGCATCCTCAGTCCCGCGCCTGGTTCGGCGGCCCTCCGGCCGATCGAATGCAGCTCTCACCACGGCGAGGGCCCGCTCGCTAGGCCTTCTCGGTGACGCGGTACTCCAGGTAGCGGCCGGTGAGCAGGCGGGTCTGGGCATCGAGCGCCGGCAGGTTGGTGAAGATCAGGCCCACCACCGGCAGGAGAACCCACTGCAGCCACGACACGAGGTGCATCCAGATCCCCCACTCCCGCGGGCGCGGCGGGGCCAGTTGGTTCTCGATGAAGATAAGGACCAGCAGCGACGCCATTGCCCCCGTCAGCAGCCAGGCGGCGTAGACGGGCAGCTGCTGGCCAAAGATCGTCACGGCGAAGGTTTGATTGAGAGCCACCGGCAGGGCCGCCCCGAACAGCAGGAAGAAGGGGGCCACGGCCCAGTTGATGTGTTCCCACCACAGTTCGACGAGACGGGCGACCCGCTCGCGCAGCGGGATCTCGTTGTGGTTCAGGGCGTTCGAGATGAAGAACGGGATGTCCGTCACGCCCCAGGCCCAGCGACGGATCTGGGTGTACTGCTGGACGAGGCTGCGCGGGTACGACCGCGCCCTGACCGCGTCGCCGTAAACCGGAATGAAGAGCGGCTCGGCCCTGAACTGGCCGCTGTAGCGGAAGAAGCTCTTCCAGTAGAAGCGGCTGTCCTCGGGGATCGCGTCCGTCGCCCAGTAGTCGACGTCGTGGACCGTCCTCAGGCAGACCGAGTACGAGCTGAAGCTGATGAGGCGTTCCGGCGTCAAGTGATGCCACATCTGGATGTGGGTCGATCCGACGGCGATCAACCGGACGGGCAGCGGGCATTGCCAGAGGTTGTTGTGGAACATCGGAACCGGCTGGTACAGGCGCCGGTAGCGGTCGCGATCTGTCACGAACTTGTAGGTCACGTAGCCGAAGTACTGCCTGTGGACGCGGTAGTCCGAGTCGAGGTCCGTCACGATGACTTGCTTGGGGTCGAACCCGAGCGAGGTCAGCTCGCGATACAGCCACCTGCCGCCGTATGCCATCGCGCTCGACTTGCCCACGACCACGCCCGGCTCGAGCGGATCGAGGATGTGGAAGAAGTGGCGGAATTGCGATCCGAAGATCTCGCGCAGCCTGGCCACGTTCTCGCGGCCCTGGAGGTCTGTCTCGCGAGTAATGATCGCGACCATCCGCAGGTCGCGCGGATAGTCCGAGTCGGCCAGGGCCTTCACCGTCTCGTAGAGCTTCTCGTACGGCTCGGTGTATGTCGGCACCAAGGCGACGTGCCAGATCTGGCGCGGATCCGGGATCGGCTCACCGAGGTTGATGAGCCGCCCCAGGTTGCGCCGCTCGTCGACCAGCCGTCGCAGCTCGCGCCGTCCGCCGTCCGCCGCGAGCTTCTCGCCGGCCGCCGCCAGGTCTGAAGTCCGGGCCCGCACCCGCTCGATCAGGTCGGCCAGCTCGTCGAATCGCCCCTGTGGGTCAGATAGAGAGAACGCCCGCTGGCGCCAGTCGGTCGCGACCACCCGGCGAATGCGGCGGAACGAGATCCCCACGCTGACAGACAGAACCATCGCGCGGTACATCCAGTAGAAGTCGAAGCACAGCACGAAGACGCCCAGGACCACGGGCCAGCGGATGGCAAGCGGGACCATGACCAGGATGAGCATCCACGTGACGAGGCCGGGGATGATCTCCAGGACCCGATGCGAGATCTGTCGCTTAGTCTCCCGGGCGGGCTCCGCTACGGCGGCAAGCGACCGCAGCGCGGAGGAGTCTCGCGGGGTGGCGTCATTCACTCTTGTAGACAGGGGTCACCCAGTGCCGGAAGGCCGGCAGGCGACCCCGCACGGCATCGAAGTACGTCTTGCTGATCTGCTTCGAGATCGGCCCCACGCGGCCGTCGCCGACCGCCCGATGATCCACCGACGCCACCGGCGAAACCTGCGCTCCCGTGCCGCAGAGGAAGATCTCGTCGGCGATGTAAAGCTCGCTCCGATCTATCGAGCGTTCCTTTACCGGGATTCCGAGGTAGCCAGCGATCTCGAAGATGCCGGCCCGCGTGATGCCTTCGAGGATCTCGTCGGTGACCGAAGGCGTTATCAGCACGCCGTCGCGAACCATGAAGAGGTTCTCGGCCGAGCCCTCGGAGACGTGCCCGTCGCCGGTCAGGACGATCGCCTCATCGAAGCCGTTGAGCATCGCCTCGCTCTTGGAGAAGGCCGGGTTCACGTAGCTGCCGGTGATCTTGCTGCGCGATGGGATCGAAACGTCGGTGGTGCGGCGCCAGGAGACGGTGCCGGTCGGGATCCCCTTCTCCGTGTCGATGTAGTCGCCCATCGGGATCGCCAGCACGTAGAAGTCGTGGGTAAGGCCGTGCAGCTTGACCCCGATCGCCTGCGTGCTCTTGTACACCGACGGCCGGCAGTAGGCATCTTCCTCGAAATGGTTCTTGCTCAGAACCTGCAGGACGATCTCGGTGAACTCATCCACGGAGGGCACCTCCGCCATGAGCATGATCTTGCTCGAGTTCCGCAGGCGGACGATGTGCTCCTTGACGCGCAGCGCATACAGCTGCTTCTCGTCGGCGTTCCAGTAGGCCCGAATTCCCTCGAACACGGCCGTTCCGTACAGGAAGGCATGGGTCATGATCGAGACCTTAGCGTCGCCGAGCCTTACGTAGTCGCCCTGGAAGTAGCAGACGAGGCTGTCCTGGTCGGGCTTTGACGCCGCGCTCGCGGCGGGGGCCGGTGCGTGCTCGGTGACCATCTGTCGACGCTCCCTGATGCTGACCGCCGACGATCGGTCGGCGAAAGCCAAGTATAGCGGGCGCACATCGCCGCCAACCTGAAAGCGGAAGCCGCCGATTCAGCCGCCCGGATGAGCCAGCGTCACGATCACGACGATCAGATAAGCAAGATAGAAGGCGCCGCCGACGAGCAGTGGCCCGGCGCCCAGGCGCTTGCGCTGGATCATCGGAACGACGATGGCGCCAACAGAGGCGAAGGTGATCGCAGCCGACGCGAAGGCAACGCCGGATCCGACGACGGTCCACAAGGCCGGTGCGAGCACAAGGCCCACCGAGGTCGGTATCGCGCTTTGGAAGACCATCGCCCCGGTGATGTTGCCTAACGCGAGAGTGTCCTTGCCCCGGCGGACCCAGAGCACGCTGTTGAGTTTCTCCGGCAACTCCGTGGCGATCGGCGCCACTACGAGGGCGAGCAGCGTCCCGTTGAGGCCGAGCGAGGACGCCAGGTCCTTCACGGCCTGAACGAAGCCCCAGGCTCCGCCGATGATGCAGGCCAGAGAGAAGACGACCTGGACCGTGACGATCAACAGCCTGGGCGGCTCGGGGTGCTGAGGCGCCCGGCGGTCGAGCTTGTGGAACCGCAGCGGTTCGAGACCGGCGTGTTCGGCCGCTTCGGCGCGCCAGTGGCCCCAGACGTAGCGGCCGTAGATGAAGATGAGGAGGACCGCGATCAGACGGCGCGGCCAATCCAGATCGACTGGCAGGAAGGCCGCCCCAATGGCGATGGTATAGGCCACCGCGAAATAGGCGAGGTCATGGCTGACGACGCTCGGATCGACGGCCAGAGTGGTCCCGTTCACACGCCGCCGCCGCATCAGCAGCGCCGCGGCGCCGGTCACGAACATGGCCAGCGTAGCCAGCATGAACGGGGCGCCGAGAATGGCCCCGACCCCGATCTCGCTCGCGGCCACGCTGCCACCGAAGACGATGGCGATCAACGGGATCATCGTCTCGGGCAGGGCCGTGCCGACGGCGGCGAGCACGGAGCCGATCGCGCCCTCGCCGAGCTCGAGCTTGTGTCCGAACCACTCGATGCCGTTGGTGAACAGCTCCGAGCCGACCAGGATTACGACGAACGAAACGACCAGCAACAGGACGTCCAACTGGCCTCCCACGCCCGCGGGGCGCTCACGGTGAACCTATCGGCCGCGCCTCTCAGGAGGGCGCGACGGAGCCTTCTGGGGCTATGGTCGAACGTGCTGGGGCGCGTACGGAAGCAGCGCGACGATCCGGGCTCGCTTCAAGGCGACGGCCAGCTGGCGCTGGTGGTTGGCGCACGTGCCGGTCTTCCGTCGCGGCTCGATCTTGGCGCGCTCGGACAGGAACCGCCGAAGCCGGTTGACTTCCTTGTAGTCGATCATGACCGTCTTGTCGGCGCAGAACGAGCACACCTTGCGGCGGCGGCGATCGCGGTAATAGTCATCGCGCTTGCCGCCACGGCTCTTTTCTCGCGGGTTCGACATGGGCATTGGATTACGTCCTTTGGTCTCTTGCAGCCGCGTGCGTGACGCGGCGAATCGGCATCGTCAGTGGGCCGGTTCACGGCCCGGGGACCGTCCTCAGAAAGGAAGCTCGTCGAGGTCGCTGGAACCGAATTCGTCGCCTCCGGCCTGGCCGGCAGGAGCTCCGGCCCTTGTCACGGGTGCGCCCGAGGGCTCTCCCGCAGCGTCGTCACGGTTTCGCGGCTGGAGCGAAGTGATCGTGTTGGCGACCAGTTCCGTCGTGTAACGCTTCTGGCCGTC
>JBEKKR010000027.1:0-36605 GCA_050010635.1 Candidatus Limnocylindrales bacterium | reverse complement strand
GATTGAACCGCCCTGGGTTTGATGGAGGCTCCACTTCTTGGAGGAAGATGGAGTCATGCCAGACAACGCCAGCAGCCACAAGCCCTCGTATCGCTATCCAGCTGAGCTGAGAGAACGCGCCGTCCGGATGGTGTTCGAGACGATCGAGCAGAGCGGCGAGCGTCAGGGAGCCGTGGCGAGGGTGGCCCACTCGCTCGGCATCGGCGTCGAGTCCCTGCGCAACTGGGTTCGCCAGGCCGAGATCGACCGCGGTGCTCGAGCCGGCCTCACGACCGAGGAGCGCCGCCGCATCGTCGAGCTCGAACGCGAGAACCGCGAGCTCCGGCGAGCCAACGAGATCCTCAAGAGCGCGGCGATTTTCTTCGGGGCGGAGCTCGACCGCCGCTCGACGAAATGAGCGCCTTCGTCGAACAGAACCGCGCCACCTTTGGGGTCGAGCCGATCTGCGGGACTCTGCAGATCGCCCCTTCCTCCTACTACGCCGCCCGAAACCGGCCACCCTCTGCTCGCACGCTTGCTGATGGTGAACTCAAGGGAAAGATCAGCGAGATCCACGCGGAAAACTTCGCGGTCTATGGCGCATACAAGGTCTGGCGTGCCCTGGCCCGCAAGGGCACGCCAGTCGGCCGTGACCGCGTCGCACGCCTCATGACAAGCCTCGGCCTCGCAGGAGCCACGCGCGAGCGCAGCATCCGGACCACCAAGCCAGCGGATCTCGCCGCTCGTCCGGCAGACCTCGTGGAGCGGACCTTCGCAGCAATGGCTCCGAACCGCCTCTGGGTGGCCGACCTCACCTACGTCTGGACGATCGCCGGCTTCTGCTACACGGCCTTCATCGTCGATGTCTTTTCCCGCCGGATCGTCGGCTGGCGGGTGTCGGCCAGCCTGCGGACAGACCTCGCTCTCGATGCCCTCGAGATGGCCATCTTCGCTCGTGGCCAGGAGCTTCTCGGGCTCATCCACCACAGCGATCGCGGCGTCCAATACCTGGCCATCAAATACACCGAACGCCTGGCTGAGGCAGGCGTCGTCAACTCCGTTGGATCGAAGGGCGACAGCTACGACAACGCCCTGGCCGAGTCGGTCAACGGGCTATACAAGGCCGAGTTGATCCGACGGCGGCGCTCCTGGCGCAGCACCGAAGAGGTCGAACTTGCGACCTCCATCTGGGTGTCCTGGTGGAACCAGACCCGGCTCCATTCCGCCTGCGGAGATATCCCTCCGGCAGAGTTCGAGGAGGCCTACTATCGCCATCTAGCAGCAACCGCAGCGGCCTAATTCAAAGCTCGGGAGTCTCCACGATTCCCAGGGCGGTTCACCCGCCGATCCTCAACGTCGTGCGGCGGCCTTTGTACGAGGGCTCCAGCCCATGCTTCATGGTCCAGAGGCACAGGTTGCTCACGATGTCCTTCGAGCTCGGTCGGTCGGAGCGGGTGATCCAGAAGTCGAAACTCTCGCACCAGAGCCCGCTGCCGACGGTGGCGAAGTCGAAATCGAGCGTCAGGCGCGTTTCGGCCAGCCGACGGGGCAGCTGGTTCCCTGCCCTCGCCTCACTCCACGGTGATCGTCCCAGAAGCACCTCGGGGTAGCTCTTCATGGACGGTCCGGCGCTCTCAGGCCAATCCCACTCCCAGCCTGCGTCGTCCTGACCACGAAAGACGAGCTGCCGGTAGTTCGCGATGTCGCCCTTGCCATATACATTGTTGTAGAGCACGGCTCCGGAGATTGGGAGTAGGGCGGAGTCCTCCGCCAGGATCGACGTGAGCATGATGCCCTCCAGCGCTGGCGCGGATCGTATCCCCTGCTCAAGCCGAGTCAACAAATCGCAGCGAGGATGCGCTGTCCCTTGGGACCCAGATGATCAGCTGGGATGTGTCGGTCTGGCTCCGCTCTCGCCAAGCCGATGAGACAGAGCGCCGGCGTTAGACGGTGTGTGCCAACGTCACTCGGCTGCCGAGCGAGCGGACATACAGTTTGATCGGGCTACGAGGCGCGGGGCGGCCGACCGGCTACCCCTTGTTGGTTGGATGGAGCGGCAGGACCACTGTGCCGTCCGAGTGCACCGGCTCAAGGCTCACGTCGTCCTCGGTCTCGGCGGGCTCCGTCGGCACTTTCCACTCGTCCCCAGGACCGGGCTTTCCGGGCCCCACGTTCAGTTCCATCGGCATCACAAAACCGGCGCCGCTCGCCCCATCGGCTGGGGTAAGAAACAGGCCAAGGTTCCTCTCGGGCACGCGTCTTTTGTTGCTCATCGAGACACCTGCGCACGAGCGGAACGGCTGATGGACATCGGCCAATCCCCGATCACCGTAGCACTCGGGTCAACGGCGGAGGGCCTGTCCTCGCTGAGCGGTCACTCTCGCGTTCATGAGAGTGCTCTCTCTCGAAACGAAGCGCGGTTCGGCTCGCCGCCGGCCTCGTCCGATGAGGAGCGGGCCGCTACGCTGATCGCAGAATGGGCCTCGATCGGTACAAGCGCAAGCGGGACTTCAGCAGGACGCCCGAGCCGAGCGGCGACGGGGCGCCCGACGCGGCTGCCGTCGGCGAGGTGGCGTCCAGCGGAGTGGCCGGTGGGCGCTTCGTCGTGCAGCGCCATCGCGCCCGGGCTCTGCACTACGACTTCCGGCTCGAGATAGACGGCGTCCTGGTCAGCTGGGCCGTGCCCAAGGGTCCGACGCTGGACCCGGCCGTGCGGCGCGGCGCCTTCCACGTGGAGGATCACCCGCTCGACTACTTCGACTTCGAAGGCACGATCCCACGCGGCCAGTACGGCGCCGGTGACGTGATCGTCTGGGACTGGGGCCGGTTTCGAGCGGAGGCGACGGACGATCCCGGCCGGGCCGTGCGCGACGGCGAGCTGAAGTTCGAACTATTCGGCGAGAAGCTGCGCGGCCGGTTCACGATCGTCCGGACACGCGGCGGCGCCGGCCGGCCGGGCGCCCGCGGCACGCAAACAGCGGATCCGGCCGAGCGCGAGCAATGGCTGCTCATCAAGAAGCGCGACAACGCCGCGGTCTCGGGCTGGGACCCGGAGTCGCTGCCGCGATCGGTCAAGACCGACCGAACCAACGACGAGGTCGCTGCCGGAGTCGCCACGACCGACATCGTGGCCGGGCCCCCGCCTTCCGCCGCACCGCTCCCCTCCCCTGCCAACGTTCCCGGCGCCCGCTCCGCGCCGATGCCGGACTTCGTCGAGCCGATGAAGGCCACCCTGACCGACCGGCCCTTCAGCCACCCTTCCTGGCTCTTCGAGTTGAAGTGGGACGGCTACCGCGTCCAGGCCCACGTCCGCGACGGACATGTGGCCCTGTTCACGCGGCGTGCCCAGAATGCGGCCTCCTATTTCCCCGAGCTGGCCGGACCGGCGACGTGGCTCGCGGCGCGCGAGGCGATCCTCGACGGCGAGGTGGTTGCCCTCAACGCGGCCGGCGAACCCGACTTCGGCCTTCTGCAGGCCTGGCAGAGCGGAAGGCGGGGGCGGCGCGGTGGCCCCCAGGGCAATTCGACCGGTGACGACCCGGGACCTGCGACCCTGGTCTACGAGGTCTTCGACCTCCTGTACGTGGACGGCCTTTCGCTCCTCGACGTCGCGCTGGAGGATCGCAAGCGGCTCCTACGATCGGTCGTGCGCGACTCGCCGTCCGTCCGCTACGCCGGCCATGTCGACGGCGACGGTGAAGCCTTCTACTCGGTCGTCGCCGAGCGCGGCCTCGAGGGAATGGTGGCCAAGCTGCGCCGCAGCCGCTACGAGCCCGGCCGCCGCTCGGGGTCGTGGCTCAAGATCAAGCGCCGCCGGGACCAGGAGCTCGTCATCGGCGGCTGGACGCCTCGGGCGGGGTCGGACGTCGATCTCGGCGCGCTCCTGGTCGGCGTTCACGACGGTGGGGTGCTGCGCGCGGCCGGCAAGGTCGGCACCGGCTTCGACGCCTCCGAACGGGCCCGGCTGCTGTCGCTGATGGAGCCGCTGGCGCGCGCCACCTCGCCGTTCCGGCCGGCCCCGCGCGAGAAGCTCGTCCGCTGGGTCGAGCCACGGCTGGTCGCCCGCGTCGAGTTCGCCGAATGGTCGGCCGACGGCGCGCTGCGGGCTCCGTCGTACAAGGGCCTGGAACTGGACTCCGATCCCTCCACAATCGTGCGAGAGATCGTCGGCGGTTCGGCGCCCGCCGAACCAGTCGGCCCAGGCGGCGCGGCCTCGGAGTCGCTCGCGGAGCGCTCCAGCCGCGAAGCGGCGATACGCGGAGCGACGACCTCCGGGGCCGGCGACGCCTTCGACCCCGCCACTCTTGCCGCCCTCGACGCCCTGCCCGGGAGTGGCGGGAAATGGAGCGTCGGCGGCCGCGAGCTGAAGCTGAGCAACCTCGACAAGCTCATCTGGCCCGCCGACGGCATCACCAAGCGCGACCTGATCCGCTACTACGTTTCCTCGGCGCCGTACGCCCTGCCCTACCTGCGCGACCGCGCCCTCACGGTCATGCGCCACCCCAACGGGATCAATCGGCCGGGGTTCTGGCAGAAGCAGCTCCCGAGCCACACCCCGGCCTGGGTCGCCCGCTGGTCGTGGGAATCCGTGTCCGCCGGTGAGATCCGGGACTATGCCGTCGCCGACGGCGCGGCCACGCTGGCCTGGCTCGCCAACGAGGCCGCCATCGATCTCCATCCATCGACCTTCCGGATCGATGCGCCCGATAGACCCACCTGGGCTCTCATAGACATCGACCCGGGCCCCCAGACGAGCTGGGAAGACCTCCTGGTTCTCGCCCGGCTGTACCGGGCGGCCCTCGACCACCTGGGCGTGATCGGGTTCCCGAAGGTCACCGGCCAGCGCGGCATACAGGTCTGGATCCCGATCCGGCCGATCTACACCTTCGAGCAGACGCGCGATTGGGTCGGCGGCGTCTCGCGGGCGGTCGGCGCGACGGTGCCCGAGCTGGTCAGTTGGGAGTGGGAGAAGACGCGCCGCGGCGGGCTGGCCCGCCTCGACTACACCCAGAACGCCGCGAACAAGACGCTCGTCGCCCCTTACGCAGTCCGGCCGGCGGCCGGCGCCCCGGTCTCCGCGCCGATCTCCTGGGCCGAGCTGGACGACCCGGCACTGCGCCCGAACGCCTGGACTATCCGGTCGATGCCGGCGCGCCTGGCCGAACGGGGCGACCTCTTCGCGCCGTCTCTGGGACTCGAGCAGGAGCTGCCGGCGCTGTAGCCGCGGCGGCGGGCGCACGCGGCTCGCGGCCGAGTCCTGCGGCGAGGGCGGCGGCGTTGGATGGTACGCTCAGGACGTGGATGAACAGCGAAAAGCGGCCGACGAGTCGGCGGCCCCGGCAACCGGGGCGCCGGAGCACGAGGCCGACACGGCGACCTCATCAGGGGGCATCGTCGGCCACCTCCAGAGCGCCGCCGAGCCGCTCGCCAACGTGGTCGGACCGGTTGCGGGAGCCATCGGGCGATGGCTCAGGGGCCTCGACACCCAGCCCCTGGCCAACCTGTACGAGCTCTACCCGGAGGCGCGGCAGGCGTCGCCTCACGAGCTGGGGATGCGGTTCGTGCCGATCGAGGAGATCCGCGGCACGGCCGTTGCCGGAGCGGCCCAGCGCGGGGGCGACTTCCTGCCGCTCAGGCAACTCCGCGGCGAGAACTGGGCGGCCCGCTGGCGCCGCATCCTGCAGGCCTACGAGCAGCTCAAGCCGCTGCCGCCGGTGGACCTGATCAAGTACAACGACGAGTACTGGGTCGTGGACGGGCACAACCGTGTCGCGGCCACCCTTTACGGCAAGGGCGTCGGCCTCGACGCAATGGTCATCGAGTTGGTGCCACTCGACGGCAGGACCAGTGAACGGCCGCGCAATCTCCTGTCGTACCTCGGCGAAACCGGCGAGCTGCGGGCCGCGGCCCAGGGCCGCCGGCCGGCCGTGGGCATGCGGCATGTCGAGCAGCACTCGGCCGACGAGGCCTCGGTGATGTACCGGGCGGAAGCCGGCTCGGACCCGCAGGGAGACCCGCCCTCATGACTCGTCGCCTGGCGATCGAATGGCCAGATCCACGCCCCTTCGACGGCCGAGACGGCGCACCGATCCGGCTGCTGGCCGTCTCCGACGCGGTCGAGCCGGCCATGGCCGACCCGCGCAACCGATCGGCGCTTGGGTCGATCGACCTGATCCTGGGCTGCGGCGACCTCGATTGCGACGACCTCGCCTTTGTGGCCGATGGGTTCGACGCCCCTCTCGTCTACGTTCGCGGCAACCACGACAGCGACGAGCGGTGGAAGCAGTGCCGTGACATCTGCCCGGACCCTATCCATTCGACCGCCGTCCTGCACCGGGCCGGGCTGTCGATCGCGGGCCTGACCTGGCCCGGCCGCCGCGGCCGCCTTGCCAATCGCAACGAGCGAACGGCCTGGAGCCAGTCGCTGAGCATCGCCACACGGCAGGTCGGCAACCTGGATCCGATGATCGTCGTGAGCCACGCGCCGCCGTTCGCGGCGGGTGACGTCCCCACGGATAACTACCACCGCGGTTTCAAGGGCTACCGCTGGCTGCTCGAGCGCCTCCAGCCGCGGCTCTGGCTCCACGGCCACACGCCGCTGGCTTCGGCCAAGGAATGGCAAGTCCAGGTCGGCCACACCACGGTCGTCAACGTGACCGGCGCCGTGATCATCGACCTGCTTCCGCCTGGGCCCGACGCGGTCCGGCTGCGTCGAAGGCATCTCGGGCTGGCCACGCGCTCACGGAAGGCCGGAGGTCCGGGGAACCCGAAGCCCGGCCTATAGCGCCAGCGGATCCGGGTCCGATGGGTCCACGCCGAGTTCATGGATCGCGGCCTCGGCGTCGGCGGCCGGGATTAGGCCGATCCGGGCGAGACCGGACAACGCGGCCCCTGCAATGTGCGGCGCGTCGATCGAGAAGAGGCAGCGCAGCGTCTCGCGGTCGTCGGACCGGCCGAAGCCGTCCGTACCCAGGACGATGCGAGTGGCCGGCAGCCACGGGGCGACCAGGTCCGGGTAGGTCCGGATCCAGTCCGTGGCGATGACGATCTGGCCGCCCTCGGGCGGCAGGACCTCGGCCACGTGCGGGATGCGCGGCTTCTCGCCCGGGTGGAGGCGGTTCCAGCGGTCTGTCGCGAGACCGTCGGCACGGAGCTGCTGGAAGGAAGTGGCGCTGTATACCTCGGCCGGGATGCCGCGTTCGGCGAGCAGCTTCCGGGCGGCCACGACCTGCTGGAGGATCGAGCCGCTGCCGACGAGACGCACCGGCGCGCCCTTGATCCGGGCGTCCTTGCCGAGTGCCGGCGCCTCCAGCAGCCGGTAGATGCCCCGGGAAATCTGCTCGTCCGTCAGGTCGGCCGGGCGCTTGGGCATCGAGTAGTTCTCGTTGTAGAGCGTGATGTAGTAGAAGACGTCGGGCGACGTGCGGTCGCCTGCGCCTTTCCCCCACATCCGGTCGATGCCTTCACGAACGATCGAGGCCAGCTCGTAGGCGTAGGCCGGGTCGTAGGCACGGATGTTCGGGATGACCGAGGCGAGCACGTGCGAGTGGCCGTCGTCGTGCTGCAGACCCTCGCCCATGAGTGTCGTCCGTCCGGCGGTGGCGCCCATGACGAAGCCGCGGCCGCGTTCGTCGGCCAGGGCCCAGAACTGGTCGCCGGTCCGCTGGAAGCCGAACATGGAGTAGAAGATGTAGAACGGGATGAGCGGCACGCCGTGCGTGGCATAGGCCGTGGCTGCAACCTGGAGCGAGGCCGCGGCGCCCGCCTCGGTGATCCCCTCCTCCAGCACCTGCCCGTCCTGCGCCTCGCGGTAGCTCAGGACCAGTTCCGAGTCCACCGGCTCGTAGAGCTGGCCGTGGGCGGCGTAGATGCCGACTTCCTTGAAGAGCGGGTCCAGGCCGAAGGTGCGCGCTTCGTCCGGCACGATCGGCACGATGGACTTGCCGATCTGCGGGTCGCGCATGAGGTTGCGCAGCAGCCGCCCGAAGGCCATGGTCGTGCTGACGGCCATATCCGAACCGGACGCGAACTCGGCATCCACCTCGGGTCGAGGCGCCGGCAGCGGCTTCGATCGCACCACGCGGCGCGGCACGGACCCGCCCAGGGAGCGGCGCCGCTCGAGCATGTACCGGACCTCGTCCGAGTCGGGGCCCGGGTGGTAGTAGGGCGCGTCGTGGAGCGACTTGTCCGGGATCGGCAGCTGCAGCCGGTCGCGGAAGACGCGCAGCTCGGCCTCGGAGAGCTTCTTGGTCTGGTGGGTGATGTTGCGGGCCTCGACGCCCGGCCCGAGCGCCCAGCCCTTGATCGTCTGGGCCAGGACCACCGACGGGCCGCCCCGGTACTCCGTCGCCGCCCGGTACGCCGCGTACACCTTGCGATAGTCGTGGCCGCCGCGGCGGAGATGGGCCAGGTCGTCGTCGGAGAGGTGGTCTACCAGCCGGCGGAGGCGCGGGTCCGGTCCGAAGAAGTGCTCGCGGATGTAGGCCCCGCCGGCCACCGAGTACTTCTGGAACTCGCCATCGACGGTCTCGTTCATCTTGTTGACGAGTACGCCTTCGACGTCGCGGGCGAGCAGGTCGTCCCACTCGCGGCCCCAGATGACCTTGATCACGTTCCAGCCGGCGCCGCGGAAGAGTCCTTCCAGCTCCTGGATGATCTTGCCGTTGCCGCGTACGGGGCCGTCCAGGCGCTGCAGGTTGCAGTTGACCACAAACGTGAGGTTGTCCAGCCCCTCGCGTGCCGCCAGCGAGAGCGCGGTCACCGACTCGGGCTCGTCCATCTCGCCGTCGCCCAGGAAGGCCCAGACCCGGCTGCCGGACGTGTCCGCCAGCCCGCGGTTGGCCAGGTATCGATTCAGTCGCGCCTGATAGATGGCCGCGATCGGGCCGAGGCCCATCGATACGGTCGGGAACTCCCAGAAATCGGGCTGGGTGCGCGGGTGCGGGTAGCTTGGCAGCCCAACGCCCGAAAGCGCCTCCTGGCGGAAGTGGTCCAGGTTCTCCTCGGTCAGCCGGCCTTCGAGGAAGGCCCGGGCATAGATCCCCGGCGCCGCGTGTCCCTGGAAGAAGATCTGGTCTCCGGAAGCGACGCCCGGCGGCGCGCCGGAGACGGGCGACGTGCCGTCGCCTGCGGGGGCGGCGTCCTTGCCGCGGAAGAAGTGGTTGAAGCCCACCTCGTAGAGAGTTGCCGCGCTGGCGTAGGTCGCCAGGTGGCCGCCGATCCCGGGCGCTCGATTGTTCGCCCGCAAGACCATCGCCACCGCGTTCCAGCGGATCAGCCGCCGGATCCGCCGCTCCAGCTCTTCGTCGCCGGGGAAGAAGGGCTCCTGCTCGGGGCTGATGGTGTTGATGTAGCGGGTCTGGGTCAGAGGCGGCAGGCCGACGTGCAGCTGGCGGGCCCGCTTGAGGATCTTGTAGAGCAGGAAGCGAGTGCGCTCGTCGCCTTCCTGGCCGTGGACCTGGTCGAGCGCGTCCAGCCATTCCTGCGTCTCGGCAGGGTCTATGTCGGGCAGCTGGTGCTTGAACTCGTCGAAGTACATGGCTGGGGCATCGCTCCGGGCCGGTGCGGGACGCTGATCGCGCTGTATCGAGACCATCTCGCCTTGCAGGTTAGCGGATCGGTCCGGGAGAGTGGTCTCGGCCCCTCCGCCGGGCCGCATCGTGGGCGATCCTGTCGGAACATCGTACGCCCGGGATTGCGGCAGCTGTCGCGGACGATCCGGGTTCGGCCCGAAGTCTCCTATCGCCATGTTGGCGGAAACGGCGCAAAGTAGGATGAACGGGGCGTCTCGCCCATCCGGTCGGCTTGCCACGCCCGCCGAGGAGGAGGAGGGGCGGGAGAGAGCGAGGCCATGAGCACTCAGCCACTGGTCCTGGTCGCGGACGACGAGCAGCGCATCACGAAGCTGGTTTCGATGGCCCTCACCGACGAGGGCTTCCGCGTCGTCACGGCCGCGGGCGGCGAAGAGGCTCTGGCCAAGGCGGAGGAGATCCGGCCGGACATCGTCCTGCTCGACATCGTCATGCCGGACCTTGACGGCATCGAAGTGATGCGCCAGATACGCGAGCGCCGGTCGGTTCCGGTCATCCTGCTGACCGCCAGGGGCTCCGCCTCGGACAAGGCCAAGGGTCTCGATCTGGGGGCCGACGACTACGTCGCCAAGCCGTTCCATCTCGATGAGCTGGCGGCACGGGTGCGAGCGGTCCTGCGGCGATCCTCCGGCGTGAGCACCGGCGTCGGAGCGGTCCGCTTCGACGACATCGAGGTGGACCTGGAGCGACGCATCGTCACTCGGGGCGGCGAGCTGGTAGAGCTGTCGCGGACGGAGTGGCTGCTTCTCCAGCACCTGGCGGCGAACGCGGGCAAGGTGGTTCTTCACACGGAACTACTGACCAAGGTGTGGGGCCCGGAATATCGCGACGACCTCCAGTACCTGAGGGTCTGGGTCAGTCGCGTCCGGCGAAAGCTCGGGGCCAAGCCGGGCGAGCCCGGCCGTATCAAGACTTTCCAGGGGATCGGCTACCTGCTCGACGTCGAGCCGCCGCGGGGAGATGAGCGCCAGGGCGTTCGGCGCGGCCCCGATCCGGTCGACGTCTGTGATCAGGCCGTCAGCGACGACCACCAGGACCAGGTCCGCCACGACGCCGGTCGCCAGGTCAAGCGCATGAAGTGCTGAGGCGGGGGATCTGCGTCGCGGAGCCCGGCGCCGCCCGGGATTCGGCTCGCCGAACCTTCTCCGGCTGCGAACAGAGACAAGCGGCTCGGGGAGGGGGACCCGAGCCGCTTGAGTCATCAGGAGACGCCCCGTCACCGGCGTCTCCGTCGCGTGTTCGACACTAGAGTGGTGAAGTAGTTTCTACAGTAGAAGGTTGCGCCTGACGACTGCCCCCCGCCGTTGAACTCGACTGTTGCATCGGCGTTGCAGTGGCCCCCTCCGCGGGCCGGCGAGATACATGCTTTCGGAGATCCATCTCGAGCCGATCGAGTCGCTTGCGCGATGCGGCGCCAATCGCTTGCGCGATCGCGCGCCATCGCGTACAAAGTCCATCCCAGGGTCACATGCAGCCACGCGACCAGCAACGGAGGAACGCCGGACCATGACAGGCGGCTGGAGATCTCCCGGTTCGGAGCCTTGGACGGTCGGCGATCCGGATGCCCGCTACGGTCCGCAGGTTGCCCTGGTCGTGGTGGACCTACAGAACGACTTCGCCGATCCCGCCGGCAGCCTCTCGGTCGGCGGCGGCGCCGAGATCGTGCCGCTCGTCAATGCCGAGATCGAGCGAGCCCTGGCCGCCGGAGCCGCGGTCGCCTACACGCAGGACTGGCACCCGGCCCACACCCCCCATTTCGCCCAGGACGGCGGGGTCTGGCCGGTCCACTGCGTCCAGGAAACGTGGGGCGCGCAGCTGCACGCCGATCTGGCCGTGCGCGGCCCGGTCGTTCGCAAGGGGTCTCACGGCGAGGACGGCTACTCGGGCTTCTCCATGCGCAACCCGGCAGGCGGCCTGCCCGTGCCGACCGAGCTCGACGCAACGCTGGCCCGGGCCGGGGTCAGGCGCCTGGTCGTCTGCGGACTGGCGACGGACTACTGCGTCAAGGCCACGGCCCTCGACGGCGTCCGGCTCGGCTACGAAACGGCGGTCCTGCTCGATGCGATCCGGGCGGTGAATCTGAAGCCGAGAGACGGCGAGCTCGCCCTCGAAGAGATGGCTGCGGCCGGCGTGACGCTGGCCGGGTCGCGGTCCCCAGCGGGCTGACCGCTCACCGGCGGGCGGCTATCGTAGGCCCGTGAACCTCCATTTCGTCGACGCAACGTACGAGCTCTTCCGGGCCCACTATGCCCCGAGGCCGGGGGCGTTCGCCCGCGACGGCCGGGAGGTCGGGGCGGTCGTGGGCCTGCTGTACTCCCTCCTGGGCCTGCTTCGAGACGAGGGTGCTACACACGTCGGCTGCGCGACTGATCACGTCATCCGCTCCTTCCGGAACGATCTCTACGCCGGCTACAAGACCGAGGCGGGTGTCCCGCCGGAGCTCCTGGCCCAATTCCCGCTGGCCGAACGCGCGATGGAGGCGCTGGGCCTGGTCGTCTGGCCGATGACCGAGTTCGAGGCCGACGACGCCCTGGCCACGGCCGCTTCTCGCTGGGCGGAGAGGCCGGGCGTCCACCGCGTGATCATCTGCACGCCGGACAAGGACCTGGCCCAGTGCGTGAGGGGAGAGCTGGTCGTCACGCGCGACCGGCGCCGCGACCGGACCTTGGATGAGGCCGGCGTGGCCGCTCGTTGGGGAGTGGCTCCGGCCTCCATACCGGACTACCTGGCCCTCGTCGGTGACGCCGCCGACGGCTTCCCGGGTCTGCCGGGCTGGGGCGCCCGGTCCGCGGCCGCCGTCCTCGGCCGCTTCGGACACCTGGAGGCCATTCCCACCAACGTCGGCGAATGGGGCGTGGACGTGCGCTCGCCGGCGGCCCTCAACGCCACTCTCCGGGGCCAGTGGGCGGACGCGCTGCTCTTCAGGCGCCTGGCGACGCTGGCGACCGACGTGCCGCTCCCCCAGCGCGACCCTGACGAGCTGCGCTGGCGGGGGGCTCGGCGCGCGGAGTTCATCGCCCTGTGCGCGGAGCTGGCCCAACCGCGCCTGGCCGAACGCCCGCACCTCTGGCAGAACTGACGGGCCGGCCAGGCGCGGCTCCGAGACGCCGGACGCGTCGCGCTCGTATCCCCTACTTGAGCATCGCCATCATGGCCGCGTGATTGCGCGGCGAGGCCGCCAGGCACGACCACTTCTTGGCCGGGTAGGCCAGGTCGAACCACGGCCCGCCTTCGAGGCTCGTGACCGTGGCACCGGCCCGTTCGGCCATGAGCCCGGCCGCGGCAACGTCCCAGGCGGAGAGACCGGCTCCCTGGGCATAGACGTCGAACCGGCCGCAGGCCACGTACGAGAGCGTCAGCGCGGACGAGCCCATCGAGCGGTGGGCCCGGATCGACTTCATCGCCGCGTGGCGCTTGCGAGCCGTGCCGCGCCCGCCGACGGCGAGCGTGACCACCAGGTCCTCGAGCAGCTCCTTGTCGGCGACGTGGATCGGCTCGCCGTTGCGGAGCGACGGGCCATCGATCGCGCCGGTGAAGGTCTCGTCGCGGGTGGGGTCGTAGACCACGCCGATCACCGGCCGGCCCGCCGCCGCCAGGGCGATCGAGATGCAGAAGAACGGGATGCCGTTGGCGTAGTTGACCGTGCCGTCGAGCGGATCGACTATCCAGACTCGTCCCGACCCGGCGGCGCCCGTGGCGGCCACCTCTCCGATCTCCTCGGCATAGAAGGAGTCGTCCGGATAGCGTTCCTGGACGGCCCGCATGACCAGGCCTTCGCACAGGTGATCCACCTCGGTCACGACGTCGCGCGGGCCCTTGGCTCGTATCTCCTCGAGGCGCTCGTACCTCTCCATCTGGATCCGGCCGGCTTGATGGGCCAGGTCGATGGCCAGCTCGAGCTCGGCGCCGTATGCCTCCGAACGGCCGAGCCGGCTCGATCGAGCCTTCGCGCCGGCGCCGGCTCCGCCGGTCGAGGCCGCCCTCATCGGCCCCTGGTCCCGGCTTCGAGGGCGATCTCGATCATCCGCTCGATCGACCGGTTGAGCTCGTCCAGCGGCAGGTACGAGTCCTCCGAAGTCGCCTCCTCGGAGAGGATGTCGCTGACCGTCAGGATCGCCGCCGCGGCCACGTTCGCGCCGGCCGCGCGGGCCCGGGCGGCGAGGTAGTACAGAACGGAGCTCTCCATCTCGAAGCCGAGCACGCCGCGGCTCCGCCATTTGGAGAAGTAGTCCGGGTCGGGGTTGTAGAAGACGTCCACCGTCGCGACCTGGCCGACATGCGGCTTCTGGCCGTTCTTCTCGGCCGTCTCGACGAGGGCGCGCACGAGCTCGAAGTCGGCCGTCGGGGCGTATGGGTCGCCGTGGAGATATGTCGCCGTCGCCCCGTCGACCGGCGTGGCGGATGTGGCGATGACGATCTCGCCGGTCTTGATGCCGCGGCCTATGCCGCCGCACGTGCCGACGCGGATCAGTCGCTCGGCCCCGAGCCGGAGCAGTTCCTCGACGACGATCGAGATGCTCGGCGCGCCCATGCCGGTGGTCTGGACGCTGACCGGGACGCCCATGTACGTCCCGGTGTAGCCGAGCAGGCCGCGGTGGCTGTTCACCTGGCGGACTGCGCTCACGCCACCGTCGAACTTCTCGGCGATCGTGGTCGCCCTGTTCGGGTCGCCGGGGAGAAGGACGACCGGAGCGTAGTCCGAGGGCTCGGCGCGGAGGTGGATCTGAGGCATCGGCGGACTCCAGGGCGGCGACTCGGAGGGCGAGTATGCGGCGGTCGCTCGCAGGCGCCGATTCTAGACGGCCCGGCGCCTAACCGGCGCAACCGATCCCAGACCGACGTTCGCCATCCATCGGCGACCCACACCGTGAGTGCTGGGGGTCCCGCCCGACGACCCGGCGCGATCAGCCGGCAGACGGGCCGGCGTTCCTTCCGCGGGTACTAACAACTAGTAAACACATCGACTCAGAGCAACGGAATTGCCCTGCCCCGATCGTGGAGTTTGGTCGGTTCGAGTGTGACCTTGTGAGGAAAGGTGTGGACAAAGTGTGGAAAACCTGAGATACATATGCACGTACCACCCTTGCGGGCGGCCCAAGCCATCGTATGGTACGGACCCAGCGCAGTTCCCGTACCGCAGCTAGTAGGGTTTGCCCTCAGGCAGCGCGAAAATCGTGAGACTTCTGGCCCTCGATTGACCGGTCCCGTCTCCCGGTCAAGGTGCCCGCCACGAGAGCCCAGGTGAGCGAGGAAGCCTCGTGCGGTTACGTCGTGCTCGACAGGGGCCGGTAGAGCGTCTTCTCTGGTCGCGTGACAGCCGGCTGGTGTCGCGAATCGCGCAGAGACTGCCGCATGCCCGGATCATCGAGCTGGCCGATTCAGGCTGGTGCGTACTGGCGGAGGCCCAGGACCTGACCGAGGCGGTCGTGATGGGGCTCGCCCAGACGTCGACGTACGGCCTGGCGGACGTCGACTCATCGTTGCCCGTCGCCGAGCGGTACGTGGCCGCTCTCGGCAATGCGGTCCACATCTCCGGGCTGGGAGGTCGGATCGGCCTCGACGAGACACCCGAGATCGCCAAGAACAAGATCCTCGACTACTTCTTCGCCCTCAAAGAGAACCACCACGTCGAGTTCCAGCCGATCGTGGACCTCCGGACGATGCAGGCCTCCGAGTGGGAGTGCCTCTTCCGGCCGCACATGCCGATGCTGCCGCATACGATCGGCTCGATCGTCGATGCCGCCCTCGTGGCCCAGCGCCCGGTTGACTTCGACATGTTCGTGGTCGAGGCCACCCTGGCCCGCGTCTCCCAGGTCGCAAGGCCGCACGGCATCGGCCGGCGCACCCGCTACTGCATCAACCTCCTGCCGGCCAGCCTCCTTTCACCACACTTCGAGGCCGGTGCGCTGGCCGACCGCGTCCGTCGAGTCGGTCTTTCGCCCCGCCAGATCGTGGTGGAGTGCACCGAGCAGCAAGCCATCGCCGACATCGCACGCCTGAAGAAGCAGGTCCGCGCGCTCCGCCGGCTAGGCTTCGGCTTCGCCATCGACGACGCCGGGGCCGGCTATGCCAGCTTCAGCGTTATCGCCGCGCTCGAGCCGTCGATCATCAAGATCGACGAGGAGATCGTGAGCGGCGTAGGCAACAAGGGCAGCGAGGCCAAGAAGGCCCTGGTCGAGGCTTTCGTCTCGTTCAGCCGCCGGATCGGGGCGAAGGTCGTGGCCGAGGGGATCGAGAACCGCAAGGACCTGCTCGCCCTGCAGGAGCGGGAGGTCGACTACGGCCAGGGCTTCCTGCTCGGGCGGTCGGCCGTCGCACCGGTTCAGCCGCGCCGCCTCCGCACCGGGCGAGAGCGGCCGCTCGTCATCTCGACCGTCGGCGGCTGGGAAGGCGCAGTCACCACCCGCGCCGCATCGAGCCAGTAGGATCCTGCTCCCCGCCCTTCGGCGTTACCATCGTCCCGGGCCGCTCGGCGTCCCCGCCGAGACAGCCCAATCGAGCTCCGAACGCCACAGGACGATGTGACCATGCAGGCCGGCACCTTCCCCACCCCGGCGACCCTCTCCCCGGACGGCCGCCGCTTCCTCGAGGCCCGGCGATACGCCGTCGTCGCCACGATCAACCCGGACGGCAGCGTTCTCCAGGCAGTCGTGTGGTACGACCTGGTCGGCGACGCGATCGTCTTCAACAGCCGCGCCGGGCGGAGGTGGCCGGCCAACCTCGGGCGCGATCCGCGGATCTCATTCATCGTCGCGGACGGCGAGGACTACATCGAGATGCGCGGCGAGGTCGAGATCGACGAGGATCCGGTCCGAGGCCAGAAGGTGATCCTCGAGCTGGCTCGGCGCTACGAACCGGGTGAGGACCCGGCAGCCCAGGCGGCGGCTTTTGCCGGGCAGCATCGCGTGACATTCAAGCTCCGCCCGACGCGCATCTACGAGCGGTTCTTCGGCAAGTAGAGGCGGGGCCAGCGGGCCCAGCCCATCGGAGGAGACGACCATGGCAGTGGCGAAGATCGGCTACGCGGCGATGCTCGAGCAGTTCGCGCCGGACGAGGTGCTGGACCTGTGCGCCCGCGCCGACGCCGCGGGCTTCTCCGGCGTCATGGCCGCCGACCACTTCCAGCCGTGGACGCCGCAGCAGGGTCAGGCCTCGTTCGTGTGGGAGGTGCTGGCGGTGGCCGGTGTCCGCACGCGTGGCGACCTCGGTCCCGGCGTGACCTGCCCGTCATTCCGGATGCACCCGGCGATCGTGGCCCAGGCCGCGGCGACGCTCGAGGTCATGTATCCGGGCCGGACGTGGCTCGGTCTGGGGTCCGGCGAGGCCCTCAACGAGCACATCGTCGGCGGCTACTGGCCGGAGGCACCGGAGCGGATCAACCGCATGTTCGAGGCCATCGAGATCATCACCAAGCTGTTTAGCGGCAAGGAGGTCAAGCACGACGGCCGCTTCTTCAAGATGGAGACCTGCCGCCTCTGGACGCTGCCCCAGAAGGCCCCGCCCATCTACATCGCCACCGCCGGCCCCGTGACGGCGAAGCGAACCGGCCAGTTCGCGGACGGGCTCATCACCGTGGGCGCCCCGGAGGAGAAGATCGAGATGGTCTTCGGCAAGTTCGCCGAGGGCGCGCGCGAGGCAGGCAAGGACCCGACAACGATGCCGAAGATCCTGCAGCTGCACCTCTCCTGGGCCGAGACCGACGAGCAGGCGATCGCGAACGCAGTTTCGGATTGGCCGAACGGCGGCATGAAGTTCGCCAAGCAGGACATCCGCTCGCCGCGCGATTTCGAGCAGATGGCCGCGCCCGTGCGGCCCGAGGATTTCAAGGGTCGAATGCTGATCTCCTCCGATCCGGAGCTTCACCGTCGAGAGATCCAGAAGTTCCTCGACCTTGGCTTCGACCAGGTCTACCTCCACAACGTCGGCCGCAACCAGGCCGCCTGGATCGACGTCTTCGCCCGCGAGGTCCTCCCCAAACTCAATGCGTAGCGTTGAGTCCTGACCGCGTAGAACGAGCGGCGCGCCACGGCCGCATCCCCCGGGCCGCTGCCGGCGTTACAAGCCGGTATCGATTTCCCCCGGCGCGGTTTAGGCTTAGGTAGATCGATCCCACCACCGATCGGGAGTAGTGATGCGCGTCGTCTGTCTGGCCGGAGGCATCGGGGGAGCGAAGCTCGCCGTCGGACTCCAGCAGATACTGGCACCCGGCGAGTTGACCGTCGTCGTCAACACCGGCGACGACCTGGAACGCCACTCGCTGACCGTTTGCCCGGATTACGACACCGTCTTGTACACGCTGGCAGGCATCGCCGATCCCATACAGGGCTGGGGAGTCGCCGGCGAGTCGTGGCAGGTAATGGGCCAGCTTGGCCGGCTGGGCGTCGACATCTGGTTCCGCCTCGGTGATCGCGACCTGGCCACCCACCTCTTCCGGACCGAACGGCTGCGCGCCGGCGCTCGACCTACCGACGTAGCGCTCGAGCTGTCCAGATCCCTCGGCGTGCAGTCGCGAATCCTGCCTATGGCCGACGAGCCAGTCCGAACGCGGGTCCGGACTGCCGACGGCTGGCTCGATTTCCAGGACTACTTCGTGCGCCTTCACCAGGAGCCCGAGGTTCTCGAGGTCCGGTTCGAGAACGCGGAGAAAGCCTCGGTCACGCCCGAGGTGCGCGAGGCCATCCGCACGGCCGAGGCGATCGTGCTCGGCCCTTCGAACCCGATCGTCTCGATCGGACCGATCCTGGCGGTGCCCGGTCTGCTCGCCGAGATCGCGGCCGCAAGGGCCGGGGGCGTGGCGGGCGTCGGCGTCTCGGGCATCGTCGGCGGCAAGGCGCTGCGCGGCCCTGCCGACCGGATGATGGCAAGCCTCGGCGACGAGCCGAGCGCGCTGGGAGTGGCTCGACGGTATGTTGCGGCGGGGCTGCTGGACATCTTCGTGATCGACCGCCTGGACGCCGCGCTGGCCGACCCCATTCGGGCCCTCGGAGTCGAAGTCGAGGTCACCGACACGATCATGACCGACGCTGGATCGCGAGCCCTGCTGGCCCGCGAGATGCTGGCGGCGGCCGCCTGGGCCGGCGCCGAGCACGCCGAGGCAAGGCAAGCGAGAGCCGTCGATACTCAGGCCCCGGGCGGAGGCGCGTCACGCTTCGGAGGCGCGGATTCGTGACCGAGACGAGCCTCGGGCGCATCGTGGCCCTGGTACCGGTGCGGTCGCTCACGGGCGCG
The DNA here is from genome assembly GCA_050010635.1 of Candidatus Limnocylindrales bacterium. GTDB lineage: Bacteria > Chloroflexota > Limnocylindria > Limnocylindrales > CSP1-4 > Fen-1039. The sequence goes on along the minus strand of JBEKKR010000027.1, from coordinate 17,808 downwards.
AAGTCCCGCCTGGGCGAACCTCTCGATGCCGAGGAGCGGGTCGACCTGGTCAGGGCGTTGCTCCGCCGAACGGTGCGGGAAGCCCGGGCGTCAAGCACGGTCGCGGCGGTGCTTGTCGTGTCGATGGACGGCGACCTCCTGGAAGAGGCTCGGAGCCTGGGCGCCGGCTCCCTTCTCCAGGAAGTTGACGGCCTCAACGAGGGCCTGGAGGAAGCGCGGCGTGCCGCCGACACCGCCGGCATAGCCGGCGCCGCATCCACCGCCGTACTGGTCCTGCCTGTCGATCTGCCTGGCATCTCGGCGTCCGCGATCGACGCGCTGGCCAAGGCTGCCGAGGTCGCCCGGCGGGATGCGCCTGCGAAACCGGTGGTAGTCCTCGTCCCGGATCGCCACGGCACGGGCACGAACGCCCTCCTCGTGGCACCGTCCCGGGCGATACCATTCCGCTTCGGCGAAGGCAGCCGAGCCGCTCATGCGGCCGCCGCCCGAGCCGCCGGGGCATCGTACGTGGAGGTGGACGGAGCGCTCAGCTTCGACCTGGACACGCCCGAAGACCTGCTCGAAGCCGACAGGCGCGGCTTCGACCACGAGGCCGGCCGATGAGCGGCGGAGCCGGCGGCAGCACCCCTCGATCACAGCGGCCCACCCCCGAAGGCCGGATCTCGGTCATCGCGCTCGACGGCATTCCCGAGATTCGCACCGGCGACGATCTGGCGGACCTGATCATCGCGGCGCTGGGGTCCACGCCGGACGTCCTGCCCCTGGCCGAGGACGACGTCCTCGTGGTCACGCAGAAGGTCGTCTCCAAGGCCGAGGGCGCGATCGTCGACCTGACGAAGATCCAGCCGCGGCCGGAGGCAATCGCCTTCGCCGAGCGCTGGGACCGCGACCCGCGCCAGCTGGAGGTCGTCCTGCGCGAGGCCCGCCGGATCGTTCGGATGGCCAACGGCGTCCTCATCACGGAGACCAGCCACGGCTTCATCTGCGCCAACGGCGGCGTCGACGCCTCCAACATGGGGCCCCACAGCGGGCACGTGGTGACGCTGCTGCCGGCCGACCCTGACGCCTCCGCGAGTCGGATCAGGGCGGCCGTCCGATCCGCGCTTGGAGTGGACGTGCCCGTCGTCGTCTCCGACAGCTTCGGCCGGCCCTGGCGGTGGGGCATCGTGGACGTGGCCATCGGCGTCAGCGGCCTGTTGCCGCTGGACGATCTTCGCGGCAAGCCGGACGCGGACGGCCGGATCATGCGCAGCACGGTCCGGGCCACGGCCGACGAGATCGCAACGGCCGCGGAGCTGGCCCTTGGCAAGACCTCGGGACGCCCTGTCGCGGTCGTTCGCGGCGCGAACCCGACGCGCGGCGAAGGCAGGATCGCGAACGCGCTGATGCCGAGCGAGTTCGATCTGTTCCGGTGATCGGGGCGGGCGGCAGCGGCCTCGCCAACCCCGACCTGGAGGCTCGTTTCGATGCGCCGGGTCCGATCGACCTGCGTCTCTCGCTGACTTCGCTGAGGCGCGGGCCCGGAGACCCCACGATCCGATTTGGCCGTGACGGCGTCTGGCTCGCCCGACGGACGGAAGCCGGGCCGGCGGGCCTGCGCATCTGGACCGAGCCAGGCGGTCGAACGGTCTACGCCCAGGCCTGGGGACCCGGCGCGGAGCCGGCGATGGCGGCCGTGCCGGGCCTGGCCGGGTTGCTCGACGACCCGGCCGGGCTGGTGCCCGCCAACCGCCTCATCCGAGAGTTGCAGCGCCGCTTCAGCGGCCTGCGGCTGCCCAGGACCGGGCAGCTACTGCCGGCCCTGGTGCCGGCCGTGACCGGGCAGAAGGTCACCGCCGAAGAGGCGCACGCCGCGTACGCCGCGCTCGTCCGGCGACTTGGCGAGCCGGCACCCGGGCCCCTGCCTCTGCATCTCTCCCCAACCGGCGCGAGCCTGGGCGCGCTCCCATACTTCGAGTTCCACCCGATGGGCCTCGAGCGCCGCCGGGCCGAGCTGCTCAGGCGAATCGGCGGCCTCGAGCCGAGGATCGAGGGCTGGACAGCCCTGCCGCCGGCCGAGGCCTCGGCACGTCTGCAGGCGATCCCGGGGATCGGGCCGTGGACCGCGGCCGAGGCGTGCGCTTCAGCCTTCGGCGACCCCGACGCGGTGAGCCTCGGCGACGCCCACCTGCCGGACCTGGTGGCGTGGACGCTCGCCGGCGAGCCTCGCGGCGACGACGCCAGGATGCTGGAACTGCTTGCCCCCTACGCCGGCCAGCGCGCCCGGGTCATTCGGCTGCTCGAAGCCTCCGGCATCAAGATCCCGCGGTTCGGCCCGCGATTCACGCCCGGCCACATCGAGCGCCTCTAGCGCCGCCCGCGGCCGCGCACCATGTTGAGGGGCTAGCAGCCCGCCAGGTACAGGCAGGGGTTGACCGCGTCGGCATTCGTGCCGAGGCCCCACGGGTAGCCGAGCCATACCTCGAAGTGGAGGTGGGGGCCGGTGGCCTCGCCGGTCGCGCCGACGGACCCGATGCGCTGGCCCGGGACGATCTTCTGCCCCGCGCGGACCGACCAGGCCGAGAGATGGTTGTAGGTCGTGTAGAGCTTCGTTCCCTCTTCGACCCAGATGACGTTGCCACCACCCGTGACGGATCGCCAGCCGGCGAAGATCACGGTGCCGCCGACGGCTGCTATCACGGGCGTCCCCATGGAGGCGGCGATGTCGATGGCGTGATGTCCCGACCAGAAGTACTGGCTGATGTAGTTGCTGCCCGCGACCGGCCAGGTCCAGTACCCGGGGCTGACCCAGCGTCCGGTGCTGCCCTTGGCCACCGGCATTGGACCTCCGCTGGCACCGGGGATCAGCAGCGTCTGGCCGAGCGTCAGGGTCATATCGGGCAGGTTGTTCGCGTCGATGATGTCCTGGGCCGAAACCTTGTACTGGGCCGCGATCGACGCGATGGTGTCCTTCGCGACGACCTTGACCAGGAGTCCGTCCATGGGCGGGATGAGGAGCTGCTCACCGACGCGCAGCGAGGCCGGGTCCGGCAGCTGGGCCTTGTTGGCCCAGTAGATGGTCGACGTTGCCAGGCCAAAGCGGCCGGCGATCTCGCTGAGGGTGTCGCCGGAAACCACCGTGTAGGTCCGCAGCAGCGTCTTTGCGTCGATGCCCACGGCCGGGTTCTGCATAGTGTTCGGGATCGATCCATCGCCGAGGTAGATGTCGTTGTAGTCCGCCGCGAGCGGTCCGTCTCCCTGTCCGAATTGCGGCGCCGGAGCGGCGCCCCCGAACGCGCCCGTTTGGGCAGTGGCATTCGGCAGCCCCGCGGCCGAGGCGGGCCGCACCTCAGGCAGCCAGCTGACGAGGGCGGCTGCCGCCAGGAAGAGGCACAGCCCGATCGGAACCAGCCGTTCGATCCCGTCACGGCGGGCCAGCCTCCCGGCGGCCCCGCGGATTCGGGCGAACGGGTCGACGGCGCCGCCGACGCCGGAGTCGTCGCTCGGAGAGTTCACCAGATGTGCGAGGCGGTCGAGAATCCGACTCACCGCGGCCGATGCTTGATGCAATAGAGGCTCCAGCGGGGGAGACCGCTCCCGACGTCGCGGGAGGGTCGTGTCGATCGGACGTGTCGATCGAACGACACCCTAACAGAGGTTGGGCCAAACGCGCAAACGCCCTAGCCGCCGCGAGACCCCGCCAGCCGGGCCCGTATCGTGGGGGGCAGCTTCAGGGCCAGCACCGCGGCGGTATCGGCGACGTCCCGTTCCGACTCGATCGGATGGAAGAGCCACCGCCCATCGGGGAGCTGGCGAGCGCTTTCGAAGGTGGCGCGCATGTGCTCGCCCAGCTCGGCCGGGTCCACCGCCGACACCTCTGCACCACCGAGGATCACGAGGGCGACGAAGCCCTCCGGCTTCGGCGTGAGAGTGGCGAACGGCTTGACGCCGCGCTTGAACTTCAGCTCCCAGCCGTACTTGGGTCCGCCCCAGGCCCACTGACCCACGCCTCCGAGATCCTCGATCCGTTGCGTCAACTGGCGCCACAGCCCGGCCCGCTCGGCCAGGAGTCGATCGAGGGCATCTGGGCTCGGCGCGGTCCGCCCATCGAAGAACAGATCCACCATCGCGCGCCTCCTTCCGTTCCGATTATCCTGCGTGGCTGCTGCACCGGGCGGGCAATCGTTGCGGTGCTAACCTTTGGCCGGAGGGTCCGCCCTCGCCGCCCGTCCGCGTCGGACCCGTCTCGTTGCACTCGGAGGCGCTCAGTGAAGATCGGTCTCCAGATCCCGTCGTTCACATGGCCCGGCGGCGATGACGCCATCGGCCCGACGCTCGCGCGCATCACCGAAACAGCCGACGCCGTCGGCTTCGATTCGCTGTGGGTGATGGACCACTTCTACCAGATCCGCGGGGTTGGGCGACCCGAGGAGCCGATGCTGGAGGGCTGGTCGGCGCTGGCGTTCATGGCCGCTCATTCGAGCAGGGCCACGCTGGGCCTCATGGTCGGCGGCGTCCACTACAGGCAGGCCGGGCTCTGGGCCAAGGCAGCCACGACGCTGGACGTGCTGAGCGGCGGGCGCTCGTACCTGGGCATCGGCGCGGCCTGGAACGAGGAGGAGAGTCACGGTCTCGGCTTCCCGATGCCTACCCTCGGTGTCCGTTTCGAGATGCTGGAGGAGACGCTCCAGATAGTCCACTCGATGTGGCAGGGTGAGCGCGGCTCGGGGCATCCCTTCGACGGCAAGCACTATCAAGCCTCTCGGCTGCTCAACTCACCCCAGGCGATCGCCAAGCCGCACCCCAGGATCATCATCGGAGGGGGCGGCGAGCAGAAGACGCTGCGGCTCGTGGCCAAGTACGCCGACGCGTGCAACATCTTCGGCGGCCCCGATCAGCTGACCCACAAGTTCGCAGTCCTGCGCGAGCGCTGCACCGAGGTCGGGCGACCCTTCGAGGAGATCGAGCGGACGAACCTGGCCCGAGTGGACCTGTCGAGGCAGACGCCGTCGGAGATAGTGGACGGGTTCGGCACGCTGGCCGAGGTCGGCGTCCAGCACGTCATCTTCAGTCTCGTCGGCGTGCACGACATCCGCAATCTCGAGTCGCTGGGTCGCGACGTGCTACCGCCGGTCCACGCCATCGCCTCTCGGGCCATCTAGGCGGCGGCGGCGAGCTGCATGGCTCTCGCGGCCGCGCGGTTGTGGCCCGGGGCCGCGAAAGCAGGCTGATCCAGGCGGTTCGGCCGGTCCGACCGCCTGGCGCGCCCGGATACTCCCGGGGAGTATGCGCGACGTGATAGCATTGGGTCATGAGCGACGACGCGACACCCAAGACCAAGAGTCCGCTGAGCGGTCTCGGCCTGACCTTCCTTGCCCCCCTCGCCGGCGACGAATCGGCGGCCGTATCGTCCGCCGCGGCGACGCCGCCGCCTGCCGTCGCGTCGGGTGAACCCGTGACAGCTCGCGTCGTGATCGTCGGTTCCGGCCCGGCCGGGCTCACAGCCGCGATCTACAGCGCCCGGGCCAACCTCGAGCCGATCGTCATCGGCGGGATCGCCGGCGGCGGCCAGCTGATGATCACGAGCGGAGTGGAAAACTACCCGGGCTTCCCGGACGGCGTGCAGGGGCCGGAGCTGATGGGTCTCTTCCGCGCTCAGGCCGAGCGCTTCGGGGCCCGGATCGTGGACGCCGACGTTGACCGCGTCGATCTCGGCAGCCGGCCGTTCCGCCTCTGGGCCGCCGGCGTCGAGTACCGCGCCGGGGCCGTCATCGTCGCCACGGGCGCGGAAGCGCTGTGGCTCGGCCTCGAGAGCGAGACGCGGTTGCGCGGCCGCGGCGTCAGCGCCTGCGCGACCTGCGACGGCTTCTTCTTCAAGGACAAGGAGATCGCGGTCGTGGGCGGAGGTGACAGCGCGCTCTAGGAAGCCCTCTTCCTCACCCGCTTCGCCAGCAAGGTCCACCTCATCCATCGCCGTGATGCCTTCCGTGGCAGCAAGATCATGCAGGCGCGCGTGGCGGCCCACCCCAAGATCGAGCTGCATCTCAACCGCACGATCGAGGAGGTGCTCGGCGCCGAGCACGTCGAAGCGGTGCGGCTGGGCAAGACCGACGAGAAGGGCGTGGAGACTCTGCGGCTGGACGGGCTCTTCGTGGCGATAGGGCACCGGCCCAACGTGGCCGTCTTCCGGGAGTGGCTCGAGACCGACGAGAAGGGCTATCTGCGGGCCGACGGCGCCACGACCGCGTCGAAGATCGACGGCGTGTTCGTGGCCGGGGACGTAGACGATCCCCGCTACCGCCAGGCCGTGACGGCCGCCGGCGAGGGCTGCCGAGCCGCGATCGACGCGGAACGATGGCTCGAAGCCCAGGAATCGCACGCGGCCCAGGCGCTGGAGGCGGGGGTCGCCGGCGCGCCGTAGCGAGACCGAGCCGCGCCCCGCCGGGGCTCGCCGCCGGCCGACTTCCTTGCGCGCCTTGTGGTCGTATACGCCGCGGTCGGCTTCGAGAGAGGCGAACGAGATCATGGCGCCGCTCCGGGCCAGCCCGTAGCCGATCGAGGCGCTGACGCGCGGACGGCCGGCGTTCCCTGGGCGCCGCTCAGCGAGCGTTGCAGCGCCTCGGTGATCGCCCCCGTTCGACCGGCGAGGGCTCCTGGAAGGAGGATGCCGAATCCGTCGCCGCCCAGCCTGGCCGCGACGGCGCCGCCCTCTGCGGGAGTAGCCTCTCGGATCGCCTCCGCGATCGCCACGAGCATCCGTCGCCGGCGTCGTGGCCCAGGGCATCGTTGGTCGCCTTCAAACCGTCTACGTCGGCCAGGACCACGCCGACGGGCTCGAGCTGCTCGGAGTGGCTGGCTATCGCCTCCTCCCAGGCGAGCCGTTGCGCAGGCCCGTCAGAACGTCGCGCCTGGCTCTATCGGCGCTTTGAGTGAAGGCCTCGCTCATGCACGTCACAGAGCCGGCAGCCGGGCCGATTCGGCGCGGCAACGGAACGCGGCGAATCGATTGAAGGCATCCGTCGCGATCCCCTGCTAGCGTGATCCGGCACACCAGCGGAGCCACTACAGCATGTCCTTTCCGGGCGGCGGCCGCCGCCGATTCGCCGAATCAACCTCGCGCAGGGAACAGCCGCCTGTGCCGCGCGAGCGGCGCTACATCACCGCGCGGAAGATCGTCGTCTTCTTCGTTCCCTACCGGTTCGAGGTCCTGGTAGTCCTCGGCGCGATCCTGCTGACCAGCGGCCTGGGCGTCATCAACCCGATCCTGCTCAAGCTGCTCATCGACGTTGCCATCGGGCATCTCGACTGGGGCCTGCTCAACTTCTTCGTCCTGCTCATGATCGCCATCCCGATCGTCTCCAGCCTGATCGGGATCGGCCAGAGCTATCTCAACAACAAGGTCGGGCAGAGCGTCATGCGCGACCTGCGCGGCGCCCTGTATGCCCACCTTCAGTCGATGCCGCTGCGCTTCTTCACCGAGACGCGAACGGGTGAGATCCAGAGTCGCCTCTCCAACGACGTGGGCGGGATCCAGTCGGTCGTGACCGACACGGCGGCGAGCATCACCAGCAACGTCGCGGTCGTCCTCAGCACCGTCATCGCGATGCTCTTCATCGACTGGCGGCTCACGGCCCTTTCCCTGGTCATGCTGCCGGTCTTCGCTTTCATCGCCAATCGCGTCGGCAAGGTTCGGCGGGAGGCTTCTACCGAGACGCAGAAGTCGCTGGCCGACATGACCGCCGCGACCGAGGAGACGCTCAGCGTCAGCGGAATCCTCCTGTCGAAGACCTTCGGTCAGCAGGCCGCCTCGAACGCACGCTTCGCCGGCCTCAACGAGCGGGTCGCCAGGAACCAGATCCGGCAGGCGATGGTGGGGCGGTGGTTCTTCGCCTTGATCGGCACGATCATGTCGATCATCCCGGCCTTCGTGTACTGGCTGGCCGGCTATCTCGCGATCAACCACGACCCACACCCGCCCACGATCGGCGACATCGTGGCCTTCACGACGCTCCAGAGCCGGCTCTTCTTCCCGCTCGGGCAGCTCCTCAACGTCCAGGTCGAGCTGCAGGGCGCCCTCGCGCTGTTCGACCGGATCTTCGAGTACCTGGAGATGAAGCCGGAGATTGCCGACGCACCCGACGCGGTCGCGCTCGACCCGGCGGGCGTCCAGGGCTCCGTCCGGCTGCGGGACGTCTGGTTCCGCTACCCGACGAAGGCGTCGCTGGCGGCCGCCGGCGCGGCGATCGAAGGCGCGGTAGCGGCGCTATACGCGGCGGAGGGTGCGGCGTCCGAGGGGGGCGCTGCGGCAATGTACGCGGCCGCCGGCGCGGCGGCCGAGCGAGCCGCGGCCGCCGGCGCGGCGGACGCCGCGGCAGCGGACGTCGCCGAAGCCGGCGGACCACACGCCTTTGCCTTGCAGGGGATCGACTTCGAGGTCAAGCCCGGCCAGCTCGTCGCCCTCGTCGGACCTTCGGGCGCCGGCAAGACCAGCACCACCTACCTCATACCCCGTCTCTACGACGTGGATTCAGGCGCCGTCGAGATCGACGGGCTGGACGTTCGGCGCATCGAGCTGGCCTCGATCGGCCAGATCGTCGGGTTCGTGACCCAGGAGACGTATCTCTTCCACAGCTCGATTCGCGACAACCTTCGCTACGCTCGGCCCGACGCGTCGGACGACGACCTGGAAGTGGCTGCGCGGGCGGCCGCGATCCACGATCGGATCATGGAGCTGCCCGACGGCTACGACACGATCGTCGGCGAGCGCGGCTACAAGCTCTCCGGCGGGGAGAAGCAGCGCATTGCCATCGCGCGCGTTCTGCTGAAGGACCCGCGGGTCCTGATCCTGGACGAGGCCACCTCCGCCCTGGACACGGTCAGCGAGCGGCTGATCCAGAGCGCGCTCGAGGGGCTCGAGGCGGGACGCACGACGATCGCCATCGCCCACCGGCTCTCGACGATCCTGCGCGCCGACCTGATCCTGGTCTACCAACGCGGCCGCATCGTCGAGCGTGGGACGCACGCGGAGCTGCTCGCGGCCGATGGGCTCTACGCGCGGTTGTACCGCGAGCAATTCGCCGCGCCGGAAGCCGCCGGAGAGGGCGCCCCGGAGAACGGCCCGGCCGCCCGCGCGGTCGAGTTTCTGTCGGCGCGGTAGGCTGGCGCTACCAGGAGACGGATCTCCGGCGAGCAGGAGGAAAGCGTGGGCGAGAAGCGGGTCAGCCTCAGGCACGAGGGCGGATTGCGGTTCGTCGCCAGCACGGGCTCGGGCCATGACGTCGTCATCGACAACGCCGCGGGCAACACCGGCCCGCGTCCCACCGAGCTCGTCCTGGCGGCAATCGCCGGCTGCACGGCCATGGACGTCATCGAGATCATGGCCAAGAAGAGGCAGGTCGTGGACCGCTATTCGGTGGAGGTCAGCGGCATCCAGCGCGAGAAGGCGCCCAACATCTACACCGACATAACGATCCTGCACGTCGTCGAGGGGGACGTCGAGACGGCGGCCGTCGCGCGCTCGATCGAGCTTTCCGCGACGAGATACTGCACCGTGAGCGCCCAGATCGCGGCCGGACCGGCTCGCCTGATCCATCGCTACACGATCAAGCGGCCCGGTGGCGATGGAACGCCGCCGAGCGAGGAATCGGGCGAGGTCGTCGTCACCGGCCCGATGAGGGACGTACTGGCGGACTGATGCCCGGTCTCAACCCGCCGGAGCCGCGTCAACTCGATCCAGCCAGAGACCCCGCTGAGGATCCGCCATGACCGGCACGATGGATAGGCTCTGCCCGTCTGCCGCCTCCAGGACCGTTGGGAGGGCATGCTCGAACGGGGCGTAGACTCCCCCGCTTCCGTCCACAGCGGCGATGTGCAGCACCCACTGGCCCGGTTTCAAGGGGTACTTGCCGTCGCGGAAGCCAAGGTAGGAGTCGCCCAGGGCCGTGACCGGCACGCCGGTTTCCACGGAGACGACCGGCACGAACGGCCTCGGTACGAAGACGCGGCACGAGGACATATCGGCCACCGGGTAGTTCGCTCCCCGGACCGTAGTCGTCTTTCCCTCCGCTCCAACAAGAAGGGAGGAGAGGTTCGGGATCGCCGTCTCCAGGGCCGCGTAGGCCTGGCGCGACGGCGCGACCTGCCCATCGACCGTTCCCAAGGGGACGTCCACCGCGACGACGCCGATCGCCAGCACGGCCGCAATGAGACCCGGCGCGAAGATCCTCGGGCGATCGCAGCCGGCCGCGCGGCCGGGAACGCGCTCGAGCGACCAGCCGATCAGCGCGGCCGCCCCAACCGCGGCCGCAAGGAGAATCGCGGCATCCGCTTCTTCGTAGTACCGAACCGAGATGTAGATGGCGCGCCAGGCCAGCAACACGAGGGTCAGCAGGACCCCGCCGGCGAGGAAGGCGAGCGTGACCGCCATTGCCCGGCGTCGGGAGAGCATCAGCCAGACCCCACCGACGAGAGCCAGCAGGAGCAGGGCCGCGGCGGGCTCGAAGTAGACGATCTCCTTTCGGACCGCCTCCAGGGGTGAGATCGACTTGAGATCCGGGTAGGCCAGGGCCGTGTAGGCGCCGGGCACGCCCAGCCAGTAGAGCGGCCTGCCCGTCAACAGGAAGTCGTGAAGGCAGGCCAGCGGCAAGGCGAGGGCGCCCAGCAGGAGCGGCAGAGCGGTTCGCAGCTGGGCTCGATCGGCGCCTCGAATCGCCTGGATTCCCACCCAAGCCCCGCACGCCATCGCCGCGGCGAGCAGCCAGATCGTCTCCGTTCGGGCCAGCCCGGCCAGCAGGAGCGCGAAGCCCGCGAGCCACGGCCGGGGCCGGTCGGCAGTCATCAGAACGCCCGCGAGGAGCCAGAGCGCCAGCCCCCAGACGAACGAGTTTCCACGGCCGACTTCGAGCGCGAAGTCCGGCCAGGCAAGGATCCCGATGGTGACGATCGCGGCGGCGCCGATTCCGCCCAATCGGGCCGCCAGCCGTGCGGCCATGGCCACGACTGCGCCTCCGGCAAGAACCGTCAGGACGGTCAGGGTCCGCCAATCGCCGGTCACCGTCCAGGCCACGCCGTAGATGAGGGTCAGCAGCGGCTTGGGTGTAGTGGGCGTCAGTGCCTCGAGGTGCTGCCCGTGGACGATCCGATCGAAGTAGAGGACGGTCGTCGCCGCGTCGGTGTCGTTGACGACGCCGGCAAGGGGCTGCACCACTATCCACAGGACGGCTGCCCCGAGAAGGCCGGCCAACCCGGCAAGCACCCACGGATTCCGGGCAAGAACGCCCAACCTCCGCGCCATCCCAGATCGCGTTGCCGCTTCCGCCTGTCGACGCATTTCCACGGCTGCCCTCGTCCTCCCGTCCTCGCGGTGTTCTGGATGGTAGCGGATCGGGACCGCAGGCCCGGGCCCGGGCCCGGGCGCCCGCAGGCAGGTCGGAACGGGACGCAGCCAATTTGGGTCGGGCGCCGCAGCGCCCCGCCTGCGATGATGTCGGCTAACCCACGGCTGGCGCGGGCATCGCATCGAGGAGCGGCCGGCGGAGATGAAGACGGTCAACGCGGCGGGTAGCTCCGCCGAGGCAGACGCCCTCGCCGATCAGCCGTCACGGACGTGGCGGATCTGGGGCGTCGATTTCGATGCGCGGATAGTCCAGATCGTCTCCGTTGCCACGGTCATCCTGATCATCGCCTTCAACAACCGGTTCGTGGAGGCGGAGTACGACCGGTTCGTTCTCGAATTCATCATTCCGGTCGCGATCATCCTGCTGGTCTGGCGCGAGGATCCGCGCCGTTACGGCCTCAGGCTGGGCGACTGGCGCCTGGGCCTCGTGGTGGTCGTCCTGGGCGTCGCCGGCCTGGCCGTCGTCATCTGGTTCCTCGGCCGTCTGCCCGACTTCCGCGCGTACTACACGGACACCATCGCCGGACGCCCGACGTGGCGTTTGATCATCGACACGGGCGTGGACCTGCTGGCCTGGGAGTTCTTCTTCCGAGGCTGGCTGATGTGGGCGCTGGCGCGGAAGTACGGCACCGACGCGATCTGGCTCCAGGTCATCCCGTTTGCATTGATGCATGTCTGGAAGCCGGAGATCGAGCAGCTGTCGACCCTCGTCGGCGGCGCCTTCTTCGGTCTGCTGGCGTGGCGGACGAAATCGTTCGTGTGGGGCTGGCTCCTCCACTGGTTCATGATGGCCTGGGTCCTGGTGGTGACCGCCGGCTTCGTGTAACGCGCCGAGGGCGGCCGGTGGGGCTCCTGCCCGCGCTCCTTGCATGACTATTCATCCGACTGTATACTCATGCAGTCATGCCAACGTCGCCATTGCCGCTTGGACGCCAGTCCCCCGCCGCCGCGTTGGGACCAGCCGCGTATCGGGCCGGGCGCAGTGGCGACCTCATCACCGTCGGAATCATCGGGGCGACCGGCTATGCGGGCGGTGAGCTGATCCGGCTGCTGCTCAAGCACCCCAACGTCAAGCTGGCCGGATTGCACGGCCGCAACCGCGAGAACCAGCCGATCGCGACTTCGCACCCCCACCTGAGCGAGTCCGGGCTCGTCATCGACCAGGCCATCCCCGAGGCGGATGCCATCTTCACTGCCCTGCCCCACGGCGTGGCCGCGGGAATGGCCGCCGACATCGCCGCGCGCGGCTCCGCGCTCCTGGACGTGGGGCCCGACTTCCGCCTCCACGACCCGGCCGACTACCCGCGCTGGTACAGGTTCGACCACCCCGCGCCGGAGCTGCTCGCCGGAGCCGTCTACGGCCTGCCGGAGCTTCACCGCGACGAGATTCGTGCGGCCGCTGGCCGAACCCCCACGATCATCGGCCTGCCCGGCTGCTACCCGACGGCGACGATCCTGACCCTGGCCCCGCTGGCGCGGGCCGGGCTGATCGGCGATCTCGTGGTGGACGCGAAGAGCGGCGTCTCCGGCGCCGGCCGCGAACCCAAGATCGATCTGCTCTTCTCCGAGGTCAACGAGAGCGTCAAGGCCTACGGCATGTTCAACCACCGCCACACGGCCGAAATGGAGCAGGAGCTGCAGCAGCAGGGCGAGCGCGGCACGTTCGGCAGCCGCGATGCCAATCCGGGGGTCGCCACGGTGGACTTCCTGCCGCACCTGATCCCGATGACGCGCGGCATCATGGCGAGCTGCCACGTGCGGCCCACCCGCCCGGTCACGCAAGCCGAGCTCGACGCCATCTACGACGAGGCCTACCGCGACGAGCCGTTCGTCCAGGTGGTGGCCGACGCGCCGGCGACCAAGCACGTCTTCGGCAGCAACCTGTGCAGGATCTGGGTCAGGGTCGATCCGCGAAGCGGACACGTCCTTGCCCTGGGCGTCATCGACAACCTGGTCAAGGGCGCCGCCGGTCAGGCCGTCCAGGCCCTCAACGTTCTCTTCGGGCTGCCCGAGACGACCGGGCTCGAGCAATACCCGATCGCTCCGTAACGCCGCCCCAGGTCGGGCCGCCCGCGAGCCGATCCAGGCACCGACGGGGCCGACCGATCACCCAACGACCATCCGGAGGGAATTGAAGCCGATGCACTCAGGTCCCGATCGGTCGCCGGGGGCCGGCACGTCCGACCCGGCCGACCTTCCACCCTTGCCGAACCGGCTGCCCGCAGTCGAACAGCGGGCGAAGATGCCGCTTGGGTTCCGGGCCGGGGCCCTGGCGGCCGGCATCAAACCCTCCGGCCGGCCGGACCTCGGCGTGATCGCCACCACCGGCGAATCCGCCGCGGTCGCGGCCACCTTCACCCGCAACCAGGTCGTGGCGGCGCCGATCAAGCTCTCGCAGGCCCACCTCAGCGCCACCGAGATCGGCGGCGGCGGGCGGCTCGGCTGGACCGACGCGATCGTCGCCACGGCCGGCTCCGCCAACGCGGCCACCGGCGCGGACGGGGACGCGGATCAGGCCGAGGTATGCAAGACCCTGGCCGCTCTACTGGGAACCCGTGCGGAGCGCACGCTCGCCCTTTCGACCGGCGTGATCGGCGTGCGCCTTCCCGTTTCGAAGGTTCGGGACGGGCTGGGCAACCTGATCCCGTCGCTGGCCGCGACCGACGCCGCCCTCGAGGCCGTGGCCGGCGCGATGATGACGACGGACACGAAGATCAAGCTGGCCACGACGACCCTCCAGCTGCCGGGGCGGGACGGCAAGCCGGTGCCGGTCACCGTATCCGGGATCGCCAAGGGCGTGGGGATGATCCACCCCCGCATGGCCACGATGCTGAGTGTCGTCCTGACCGACGCCAGCGTCGCCCCTGCCACGCTACACGGGCTGCTCTCCCCGATCGTCCAGAGGACGTGGAACCAGCTCAGCGTCGACGGCGACACCAGCACCAACGACACCGTGTTCCTGCTCGCCTCCGGGGTGGCGGGCGCCTCGGTGGCCGTAGCGAGTCGCGAGGCGGCACTGCTCGGCGACGCGATTGAGGCGGTGGCCCGGTCGCTGGCCCGCCAGCAGGCCGCCGACGGCGAGGGCGCGACGACCCTCATCACCTGCCAGGTCAGCGGCGCGGCCGACGACCACGACGCCCGGGCCATCGCCCGTTCCGTCATCAGCAGCAGCCTGCTCAAGGCCGCGGTCCACGGCCGCGACCCCAACTGGGGCCGTGTCGCCAGCGCCGCCGGGAATGCCCGTCTTCCCGACGAGCAGCTCCTCGAGGCCGCCGGCCTCCACCACACCGAGGCGATGCCGCGGGCCGGTCGGGGCCCCGAACTGGACCTGGACAAACTCCAGATCGCCATCGCCGGCACCCTTGTCTTCAAGGGCGCTCCCCTTCTCTTCGACCGCGACGCGGTCCGGGCGGCAATGAATGCCCCCGAGGTGCTGATCCGGCTCCACCTCGGCCTCGGCGGCGGCACCGGCGAGGCCTTCGGGTGCGACCTGACCGAGGGTTACGTCATCGAGAACGCGGAGTACACGACGTGAGCGAAGTGGTCGTCCTCAAGCTCGGCGGAACGACTCTGGCCGACCAGGCCCACATCCTCGACGAAGTGGCCGCCGTCGCCCGAAAGCGTCCCGTCGTGCTCGTTCACGGCGGCGGCAAGCGCATAACCGAATGGCTCGAGCGCCTCGGCGTTCCGAGCAAGTTCGAGGGCGGCCTGCGCGTGACCGACCAGGCGGCCTTGGACGTGGCCGCGGCCGTATTGCGTGGAGTCGTCAACTCCGAGCTGGTCTCGGACCTCCGCGACCGCGGCGTGGACGCGGTGGGGCTCTCCGGCGTGGACGGCGGCTTCATGATCGCCGAGCGCGTTCCGCACCTGGGCCTCGTGGCTCACATCGTCGGCATCCGCCGCGACTTCCTGGACACTCTCCTGGTCGCGGGCCAGGTGGCCGTGGTTGCCCCGCTTGCCCGCGACGAGAGCGGCATCGTGTGCAACGTCAACGCCGACGACGCGGCCGCCGGCATCGCGGCCGGCGTCGGGGCCCGCCAGCTCGTCCTGATGACGGACGTGGACGGCGTCCGCAACGCCGCCGGCGAGAAGCTCTCCACCATGACCGCCGACGAGGCCGAGCGGCTCATTGCCGACGGCACGATCGAGGGCGGCATGGTGCCAAAGATCCGGGCCGCCCTGGCGGCGGTCAACTGGCCCGGCGCCGAGGCGGTCATCGCCGACTCGTCCGACCCTCACGCGCTGAGCCGGGCCCTCGACGACCCGACCTTCGGGACTCGAATCACCGCCGCACGCCGGGCCAGCGAAGCGCCGGCCGGCACGGCCTGATCGGATGGCAGCGATGGCTATCAGCGGCAGCAGCGTCAACCCCAAGCAGCGCCGCCAGCGGGCGCTCCTCGACCTCGTCATCAGCTCACCCATCGGCAGCCAGGAAGAGCTCGTGGAGTTGCTCCGCGGCGCCGGATTCGAGGTGACCCAGGCCACGGTCAGCCGCGACGCGGCCGAGCTGGGCCTCGTCAAGGTCCCGCGCGGCGATCGCCACGTCTACGCCACGCCCGAGAGCGCCGCGACCGGCAACCTCTACGACGCCCGGCTCCACCGGCTGCTCGAGGACATTCCGGTTCGAATCGGCCGGAGCGGCCTGAGCCTGGTTCTGCTGGCGACACCGGGCTCAGCCGGAGCCATCGCCCAGGCGATCGACCAATCGAGCTTGCAGGACCAGGTCGGCACCCTCGCCGGCGACAACACCCTGCTCGTCCTGTTCGAGACCGAGGCCGCCCTCGAGCGGTGGCTCGTCCGTTTCCAGAGCTATCAACCCGCCGGCGCGACAACGCCGCCGGTCGGCCGCCCTTTTGCGCATTCGGAGGCTCCTCGATGAAGAAGGTGGTGCTCGCCTACTCCGGTGGACTCGACACGTCCGTCGCCGTCGCCTGGTTGCGCGAGCAGTACGACGTAGAGGTCGTGACCCTCACGGTCGACCTTGGGGGCGGCGTGCTCAAGGAAGACGTCGATCGCCGGGCCATCAGCGCCGGCGCCTCGCGGGCCTATGTCGTGAACGGCCGCGAGCGGTTCGTCCGCGATTTCTGCTGGCCGCACGTCCAGGCCGGGGCGCTCTACCAGGGCGTCTACCCGCTGGCCACGGCCATGGCCCGCCCGCTGATCGCCCAGCTGCTCGTGGAGGTGGCCCACAAGGAGGGCGCCGACGCGGTCGCCCACGGCTGCACCGGCAAGGGCAACGACCAGGTCCGCTTCGATGTCGCCACCCACGCCCTCGATCCATCCCTGGCCGTCATCGCCCCGATGCGCGTCGGCATGGGCCTCTCGCGCGAGGAGGAGATCGAGTACGCGAAGGCCCGCAACATCGAGATCACCATCTCGAAGGAGTCGATCTACTCGATCGACGTCAACCTGTGGGGCCGCTCGATCGAGGCTGGTATCCTCGAGGATCCGTGGACGGCGCCGCGAGAGGACGTCTACCGCTGGACGGTGGACCCGGACAAGGCTCCGGCCCCGGTCGAGATCGTGATCGGCTTCGAGGGCGGCGTGCCGGTCTCGCTGGACGGTGACCGGCTCGATCCGGTCACGCTCGTCGAGAAGCTTCACGTGCTGGCGGGCGCCCACGGGGTCGGCCGCGTGGACCACGTCGAGGACCGCCTCGTCGGCATCAAGAGCCGCGAGATCTACGAGGCCCCGGCGGCGACGGTGATCCACCGCGCCCATCGCGCCCTGGAAGGTCTGACCCTCAGCAAGGACACGCTCCGCTTCAACCGGATCGTGGCCGACGAGATCGCCCAGCTCACATACGATGGGCTGTGGTTCAGCGCCCTCCACCGCGACCTGCGCGGCTACGCGGCCAGCAGCCAGCGCGTCGTCAGCGGCGACGTCCGCGTCCGCCTCGACCACGGCAACGCGATCGTCGTCGGGCGGCGCAGCCCGCTGTCCCTGTACGAGAAGTCGCTGGCCACCTACGAAGTCGGCGACTCGTTCGACCACGCCGCGGCTGTGGGGTTCATCGAGATCTTCGGCCTGCCGCTCCGCACCGAGGCGGCCCGCCACGGCGCCGTCGGCCGCAGCTACGGCGCCGCCTGGACCTGGACGGAACCGCTACTCTCCGAGTTGCCGACGAAGATCTACGACGGCCCCCAGGCTGCGGTGAAGTAGCCCCAGGTCGAAAGCTCGATCGCATGGCCATTCCAGCCAACCGAGAAGAGTCCCGCGGAAAGGGGGCCGGACGCACGGCGCCCTCCTCGATCGCGGCGGCGACGTCTTCGCGGGCGGCCGGCGAGCGCTCGGTCGGGCTCGAACCCGAAGGCCCTCCCGGCGGCGCCCTGGGCGGCGGCGAGTCCGAAGCGCCGTTCGACGCCGAACGAAAGCTCCGGGAGCTCTCGTTCCTGCACGAGTTCGCCAAGCTGCTGACCACGGCTCGCAACTGG
>JBEKKR010000026.1:0-40938 GCA_050010635.1 Candidatus Limnocylindrales bacterium | reverse complement strand
GGGCGGCCACTCCCAATCGATCGGAAGAGTGGCGCCGTTGATCGCCCGGCGGCGACCCGCCTCGCTCGTGGCCAGGATCAGGATCCGCTCCACCTTCGTGGCCTGGCCGGCTTCGTCGCCCCAGAGCTTGGTCATCTTGCGGCCCGCGGCCACGTCGTCCATGGCGATGCCGGCGAGCCGATAGCCCTCAGGTGCCGCGGCCAGCTCCCAGACCGACTCGGCCAGGCCGACGCCGCCATTCGCGGGCCTGCCGCGATCCATCTCCACGTCGCCGATGACGATGGCGATCACGGCGTCGTCCGCTAGGGCCGATCGCAGCCCGCGCAAGACCTCGCGCATGAAAACTAGGTACGCGTCGCGGTGGTGGGCGTCGTCGAGGAGGTCGTCGATCGCGGCGGCGTCGTAGCCCAGGAGCCACAGCCGAAGCCAGTTGTAGTAGCCGTACTTCACGACCCGCAGATACGGCGGCGACGTGACAACGAGGCGGGCCCGCTCCGGCAAGCCCCTGGCGCGCAACGCCTCGCGTATGCGGACGCCGGCGTCGCGCGCGTCGCCGAGCAGGGCGATGCCGCGGGCGGCGGGGAGCGGCTGGCGGTAGAGCCGGCGCAGCTTGTCGTCGAGAAGCGCAAACGTGTCGCGTTCGGGGGAGTGGAAGCCGGTCCGTTCCACGAAGTCGCGGACGTAACGCGGAGCCATGCTGAACGTGTTCGGCATGATGGCGGAGAGATAGCTGCCGCTCTTGCCGTGCAGGATGCCGGTCAGCGTCGCCAGGACGAAGCGGTCTGTTCGATCGTCGGGGTCCAGGCCGGATCGCAGGAAGAGAAGCTGGGCCAGCGTTCGAGGATGGAAGGCGAGGGCGACCTCGGCCGGCACGGGGGCGCCGGGCCGGTTCGAGGCCGAGTCGCTGCGTCCGTTCGAACGGCCGGACTTGCCCGAGGTGGGGCCGGGTGCGGCGATCGGCCGGCTGGCCGGGCCCGGAACCTCTATGTCGGGCGAGCCGGGGTCCGCCACGATCCTGTCGGCGAGGGCGTTCCACTCGTCGGCGGAGGCGGCCCAGGCCAGGCGGAGGGAGGCGACGCGGGTCTTGATGTCCGACTTCGTCGGCGGATCGACTTTGGCCGCGGTCAGGATCTGGGCGAACGGGTTCAGGTCGTTGCCCGCCCCGATGCGACCCTCGGCACAGGCCTGGAGCGGAGTGGTACCGCGGCCGCTGAACGGGTCCAGGACGACGTCGCCGGGGCGGGTGTAGCGGGCGATGAAGGCGTGGACGAGCGCGGCCGGGAAGCTTGCCAGGTACGAGCACATGGGGTGGAAGCTGTGGCCCCAGAGCCGCTGCTGGTCCTTCCATTCGGGCTCGATCGCGAGGTGCGGCAGCTCGCTCGGGAGCTGGAGGGCGAGCTGGCCGTCTGTGGTTGCCGTCATGCCGCCTCGAGTCGGGCGAATCGGACGATCATCGGGCGCCGCGGGCGTCTCGATGCCGTCGAGCTCGAGCGGGAGAGAAGCCACAGGATCGACCTCCGAAGCGCAACCTTCTGGCGGACGGGACCGGGAGGATGTGGAGTCTAGCACCGGGCGCGAGTCGCCACGAGGGGCCGACGGCACGTTCTCCGAGCTTTTCCGCCAGCCGGCCGCGGATCGGCTGGGGCGGCTGCAGGCGGCCGCCAAGCCAGCCGGGCTGGCTCAGCCGGGCGTGGCGGGTTACGCTAGGCGCGGCGTTTGGCGCCAAGCGCGGTGTCCCCGTAGCTCAGTGGATAGAGCGGCCGCCTTCTAAGCGGCGGGTCGTGGGTTCGAATCCCGCCGGGGACGCCAAACCTCGTTCCAAGCGTGGGACGACACGCCGCCTGTCAATTCGGACCATGACGGGCACGCGGCTCTTCTTGACACAGCGCTAACAGGACATCCGGCAGTGGAGCTCGCCACGAGCGAGGAGCTAGCCGAGCGTCGCACACGGCGATATTCGGGCCGATGTCGTTCATGAGCGATTGCCTCTGATTGCCCGTGCGGCCGATGATCGCTGAGCCGCGTTGAGGCGCGAAGCGAGCGCCTGAAAGGATCGCGGCCGAAAGGGGGCACCCTTGCTGTGTTCCAGCGCCCCAGCTAAGCCCCAACCGGAGGAGTCGTGCTGGATCGCGGCTGCGGTCCCGGTATGGTACGGCCCATTTTCTTGACGGGAGACGTACCACAATCTACTGTTGTGGTACGGTCCATTTTCTTGACGGGAGACGTACCAATGGTGATCACGAAGGAGGGTCGAGGCCGACCGAGCCGAGTCTCGATCTATGCAGCAGTCGAGCAGACCACGGCAGAACTGAACCGGATCGGGGGTCTCCCGGGCCCCGACGTGGCCATCGACATCTGGGCTGGCATTTGGTACCAAGAAACGCATAACTCGACGGCCATCGAGGGGAACACCCTCGTTCTCAAGGAAGTCCGGCAACTCCTCGAAACGGGTCAGGCGGTCGGCGACAAGCAGCTCGCGGAGTATCTCGAAGTAAAGGGATACGCCGACGCCGCAGAGTGGGTTTACGCGCAGGCGTGCGACCGTGACACGGAGCGGTGTGACCCGTACATCACGCTGACCGAGCTGCGGGAGATCCATGGCAGGGTAGTCGGGCCTAGCTGGAACGTTCGGCCGCCCGACGATCTCTTGCCGGGCGAGACCCCTGGCGGCTTCCGGCAGCACAACATCCGGCCGTTCCCGAGCGGCATGATCCCGCCCGACTTCACTGATGTGCCACCGCTCGTGTCCGACTGGCTGCGTCTTGCGAACGACGAGCCAGAGGACGGTCAGCCCCTCATCGAACACCTGGCGCGCGTACACGCCGAGTTTGAGCGGATCCATCCCTTCCGAGATGGGAATGGACGCACCGGCCGCCTCGTGCTCGATTTGCTGCTGGTTCGGCACGGGCTTGCTCCGGCCATCATTTACAAGAAGGACCGCACCAAATACCTGCGCGCGCTCGATCGCGCAGATCAGGGCGAATACGGACCGCTCGGCGAGTTAGTCGCCCGAGCAGTCAAGGATTGTCTCGACCGCTTCCTCCTGCCGGCGCTCGGCGGTCCCCACCAACTACTTCCTCTGTCCGCGCTCTCGACCAAGTCAGTCTCTGCGCTCGCCTTGCGTCGGGCCGCCGAACGAAATGCGCTGCGAGCGATCCGGCAGCCGAGCGGTTGGTACAGCACAAAGTCGTGGGTCTCCTCGTATATGAGAACCGGGAGACGCAAGACCTCCCAATCGGCTGATACATGACCACCTGTTCGCCGCGAGCAATTCGGCCTCGCCTTCTGCTGGCTTCGGGATCGGTCGGGAGGTCTCGAGGGTACTGTTGATCTCGGTCCTGCCCAGCCAAGAATCACGACACGCTAACTGGACAAGCCATGCTCGGCACTCCACGAGGGAGGCCACAACGCATGGGCGCTCTGGCCTTCTAAGCGGCGGGTCGTGGGTTCGAATCCCGCCGGGGACGCCAACTTCCCCTAGCGCTCACGGTCGGCCGCCCGCGCCCCCAGCTCGACGGCCGCGGCCAGGGCCTCTCTCTGGCGGTCGGCGGCCATGCCGTACCAGGGCACGCCCAGGATGACTCGGTCGGCGATGCCCTCCCATGCCCGGAGCCGGTCCAGGGCCTCGTCCGGGCGCCCGGCAACGGCGATGGCGTCCAGGAGCTCGTCGTCGATCAGCGCGGCCATCCGATCCTTGTCGCGGTTGACGAATGCCCGCCGCAGATCGCGGGGCAATGCGCCGCGGCCGTGGAGATCGAGGATGGGCTTGTACGAGGGGGTCGTGGCGTAGAAGGCGATCTGGAGTCGGGCGGCGCGCCGAGCGGCCTCCGCGTCATCGCCAACGGAGATCATGGCCATCGCCGTGATCGGGCAGGCGTCGGCCGTTCGACCGGTCCGCTCCAGGCCGGCGTCGATCGCGGGCCGGACCGCCTCGCGAAGGTAGCGCGGCGACGCAAGCGGGTGCCCCAGCAGACCGTCCGCCACGTCGCCGCAGACGCGCGACATGACCGGGCCGACCGCGGCGACCAGGATCGGCGTATCGCGTCGCTCCGGCCGGAGCGGACCGTGGAAGGTCGGCATCGTGATCCGATAGGCGGCGCCCTCATGGACGACCGGCTCGCCGCGATTGGCCGCCCAGACCGTTCGGACCGCCCGGACGTACTCGCGCATCTGCGGCCCGGCCTGCTCGACTCGAACGGAAAAGCGCGCCTCCAGCACTCGCTTGACCTGGGGCCCCAGGCCCAGCATGAAGCGGTCGCCCGACATCTCGTCGAGGTCCCAGGCGGTCATCGCCGCGATGGTGGGGGAACGCGGGAAGGCGAGGGCCACGGAGGTGCCGACGCCGATCCGGCTCGTGGCCGCGATGGCGGCCGATGCCTGGACGAAGGCCGAGCGGTCGAGCTCGGCCAGCCAGACCGACTCGATCCCGGCCGACTCGGCCCGGCGCGCCAGGTCCGCCGTTTCCGGGATTGTGCCGCCGATAGCGACTCCGACCTTCATCGCCCGACTGTAACGGCTCGGCCTGGGATGCCGCTCGCCGATCCGGCGCGGCGGTCCGCCGCTACTGGGGCGACGCCAGGACCATGATGCGCAGCTCCGTCATGTCCTCGATCGCGTAGCGGACGCCCTCGCGGCCGATGCCGGAATCCTTCGAGCCGCCGTAGGGCATGTGGTCGATGCGATACGTCGGGACGTCGTTGACGATGACGCCACCGACGACGAGCTCCTCGAAGGCGGACCAGGCATGGGCGAGGTCGTTGGTGAAAACGCCAGCCTGCAGCCCGAACCGGCCCTCGTTTACCCCACGGACCGCCTCGGCGAAGTCTCCGAACCTGGAGATGACGACCAGCGGCGCGAACGCCTCCTCGCGGCAGACGCTCGCCTCGGCCGGCACGTCGGTCAGGACGGTGGGGGAGTAGTAGAGCCCGTCGGCCGTGCCGCCCAGCAGCACCTTCGCGCCCATCGAGCAGGCCTCGTCCACCCAGGCCTGGGTTCGCTCGACGGCGGCCGCGTCCACCATGGGGCCCACATCCGTCGCCGGGTCGAGCGGGTCGCCCACCTCGAGGCCGCGCGCCGCCTCGACGAAGCGGCTCATAAATTCGTCCCAGACGGCCTCGTGGACGAAGACGCGCTGGACGCTGATACAGACCTGGCCGGCGTAGCCGAACGCACCGGTGACGATGCGCCGGACCGCCCCGCCAAGCTCCGCCGACCGGTCCACGATCACGCCGGCGTTGCCGCCGAGCTCGAGCACGACCTTCTTCCTGCCGGCCCGCGCCTTCATCTCCCAGCAGACTGCCGGACTGCCGGTGAAGGTCAGCAGCTTGAAGCGGTCATCGCCGACCATCCGATCGCCCAGCTCCCGAGTCATCGGCAGGATGCTGACGGCGCCGGCGGGCAGGGCGGTTTCGGCCACGATCTCCGCCACGGCCAGCATCGTCAACGGGTCCTTGGACGGGGGCTTGAGGACGATGGGATTGCCCGAGGCGATGGCCGGCGCCAGCTTGTGGGCGGCCAGGTTGAGCGGGAAGTTGAAGGGGCTGATTGCCGCGATCGGGCCGATCGGGAAGCGGCGGATGATGCCGGTCCGGCCGCGCGAGGCCGGGTTCAGGTCCAGCGGGATGACCTCGCCGCCGATCCGCTCGGCCTCCTCGGCCCCGATCCGGAAGGTCAGCACGGCCCTGTCCACCTCGGCCAGCGAGTCCCGGATCGGCTTGCCCGATTCGGCGACGATGATCCGGGCGATCTCCTCGCGCCGCGCGGCGATGCCGGAGCTGATGTGGTGGAGGGCCGCGCTCCGCTCGAAGGCGGGTATCCTGCGCGTCAGCTCGAAGGCCGCGACGGCGGCCGTCACCGCCTCCTCGTACTGCTCGGGAGTGGCGTAGTACGTGGCGCCGGCCGGCTCGTTTGGCCGGGCCGGGTTCGTGACGACCAGTCGATCCGGCGACTCTACCCACCGGCCGGCCAGGTAGATAGGGTGAGGGGCTGGAGCGGGAGGGGCGGCCACGTCGTCGGCTCAGGCGGTGCGTCGGTCGATCAGGCCGTGGCGCCGCATTTGGGGCATACCAATCGGCTGAGGGTGCAGTCGAGTCCGCAGTTGGATCCCCTCGCGCAGACGTCGCACTTGGGATTGTTGTGTTCGGTCGCCGCCAGCTCACCGCAGCGGTCGTACCAGGTTCCCTTCCCGGCGCGCCGCAGGCGATCGCCGTCGCTCTCCATGAGGCGGAAGGAACCGCGGAACTCCACGACTGTACTCACGCCGGAGACGATACAGCCTGGCGGCCCAGACGGATGGGCGTCCCGACAACAGCATCATTTTCGTCGGCCGGATAGAGCGAGTCGGGGGCGCGGTCGCCCCCGACTCATGAACGGATCTCTCCGGGGTCGGTCAGGCCGGCATGCCGGCGTGCTCTTCGGAGCCCTCCTCGACGACGAGCGGCTGGCCCGTCTCGATGAGGGTCTTGAGGCCGGACAGGATCTGCGACCAGCCGTGCTCGACCTCGTGGTAGGTCTTCGTCTCGGCGTCGAAATCGTCGTGGATCAGGGTCAGGCGGCAGGCGTCGCCCATCTTCTCGATCTCCCACGTCACCCGCGACGGGCGCTCCGCGGCCGTCTCCGGGTCGTACGTCATCGAGAAGTTGTGGACCAGCCGATGGGCCGGATCGATCTCCAGGATCTTGCAGTCGAGGGTGACCTGGCCGTGGTCCAGGTAGACGAGCTTGGAGCCGACCTTCCAGTCCGACTGGACTTCGGTGCCGAAATAGTAGAGGCGCGTGTCGGCCGGGTCGGTGATGGCCCGCCAGAGCCGCTCGGGGGTTGTGCGGATGAAGATCTCGTAGACGTGTCGGGGTGCGACGCCCATGGGTGGCTCCTCCAGGCGAGCCTTCAGCGCGCTGAGCTGCGCGACGATCGGCTCGGAATAGCGGCTGATCCAACGGTCGTGGACGAGCCGGATCGGGACGGGATTGAGGTAGTGGAGCTTCCGGCGACCAACCCTGCGCGTGGCCACCAGGCCGGCCTCCTCGAGGAGGCGAAGGTGCTTCATGACGCCGAAGCGGGTCATCGCCAGCTCGCCCTGGAGCTCGATGAGCGATTGGCCATCTCGCTCGAAGAGTCGATCCAGGAGCAGCCTGCGGCTCGGATCCGCCAGCGCCTTGAATACCTCGTCCACGCCCGCGACGATAGGTGACCATATGGTCACATGTCAACGAGGGTCGCGCGGACCGCGACGCCTGACGTTTCCCGGCATTACGGACCGGCCGCAGGTGACGTCCGGCAAACGGAACAAGCGGTCCCCTGACCGTGGTACGGCCTCCTCGAACGCCCGGAGGTGCTACCTTCTACTCCGCTCGCGTCCGGAACCCGGGCGCGATCTCTTAGCCCGACCTTTTCGCGGAATGGTCCGCGACTTGCAGAGGGGTACTGTTCCGGATGAGCAAACGCTGGCGCGGGTGCCTGCTCGAGATCGTCGAGACGATCCTCCTGACGGTCATGATCTTCTTCGTGGTTCACCAGTTCGTGGCCGAGCCGCGGGAGATCTCGCAGACATCCATGGAGCACACCCTCGAGCCGCACCAGTTCGTGCTCGTCGACAAGCTCTCGCCGATCTTCAGTGACTACAACCGCGGGGACGTCATCGTCTTCCAGCCGCCTCCAGGCTTCCAGGAGAACGGCGCGGACATCCCGTTCATCAAGCGCGTGATCGGCGTGGCCGGGGACCTGGTCGAGATCCACGACGACGCGGTGTACGTCAACGGCGTCAAGCTCATCGAGCCGTACGTATATGAAGGCCAGCCGACGCAGCCGACGAGCGGGCAGTCGAGCTGGAGAGTCGGTCCGGGCCAGCTCTTCGTCATGGGCGATCACCGCCAGGAATCGCAGGACTCGCGTGCCTTCGGGCCGATCCAGAAATCGACCGTGATCGGGCGGGCCTGGCTGCGCTACTGGCCGCTGTCGACTGTCAGTTTCGTGGGCTCGGCCTCGTACCCGGGCGTCCCGAACGTCTCGCCGGTCCCTTCCGTCCTGCCGTCGCCCTCGGCCAAGTAGACGGCCGTTCGGCGGGCCGCTGCCCGCGCGCGGCCGGCGGACGGCCGTCCCCGAGCTAGCTCAGACCGCCTCGGCCAGCTCGTCGGCCTCGGGCTTGCGGGCGGCGAGCCGCTCCAGCACGCCGAACCAGGACCGCTCCAGCGTCTCGATCTCAAGCTCCTCGGCCAGGACGTGCTCGAGCGGTTCGCGCAGCAGGTGATCCGCCTGGCGGCGGACCGTGATCGGGTCGAGAAGGCGCTCGACAGCGCGAGCCAGCCGGTTCGGACTGCGGACGTGCTCCACCAGGAGCAGCCGGCCACCCTGGCGCAGCACTCGGACGGCCTCGGCGATCGCCCTCCGATCGTCGGGGATCGTGCACAGGACGAACGCGAAGACGACGGTGTCGAAGTGATCGTCGGGGAAGGGGAGGGCCGCGGCGTCGCCCTGGCGCAGCACGGCGTTGAGGCCGAGTTCGTCGGCGCGAGTCTGGGCGACCCCGAGCGCGACGTCGCTCAGGTCGATCCCGGTCAGGTGTAGACCGCTGGGATAGAACGGCAGCGTTCGCCCGCGGCCGATCCCCACCTCGAGGGTCTCGCCCTGGGCCTGGCCGCACAGCCAGCGCAGGTTGGCGTCTCCGCGCGAGGCCGGCCCGGTCGCCGTCCGGCGGTCGTAGATTCGGCGGACTCGTTCGGTCTTGGACTCCCTGGCAGGCATGCGCCAACGGTAGCCATTCCGAATTGGCGGGGGAAGTGGCGCTATCTTGGTTCGGCGTTGTAAAGGCGGGGACGTTCCGGCGCACACTACAAATGCGTGGATGCCGTCAGGATGGGGGCGATGATCGACGCCGAGGGATTTGACGCCAGATACGAGGAACTGTTCGGCGACCTCGTGATTCTGGCGCGCTCGTTGGGGGCCGGCCCCGACGCCGAGGACGTGGCGCAAGAGGCCCTCGTGCACGCCCGTGGCCACCTGCGCGAGTTGCGCGATCCCGACAAGTTGAGGCCGTGGGTTCGTCGCATGGCGATCCGTGGCGCCTGTCGCGCTCGCCGTCGCCATCACGCCGTTGAGCGAGAGGACCAGTTCGAGCGGCTGCCGGCGACGCAGGTGTCGGACGTGGACGTGGCCGCGGCAATTGCCGGCTTGCCGGAACGCGAACGAGTTGCGGTCACCCTGGTCTTCGGGCTCGGGTACCGCCAGGACGAGGCCGCGGACCTGATGGGCGTGGCGGCGGGCACGGTCTATTCGAGCATCTGGCGGGCGCGGCGCAAGATGGCCCGGCTTCTGGCCGAGGATGCGCCGACTGCCGCGGCCACGGCGAACGGAAGGAACGGGCGATGATCCGGTTGAGCGCGATGCTGGGTCGGGGCCATCTGCCCGACGAGCGCCTGTCTGAGCTCGCGGGTTCGGCCGGCCGCGGCGCCACTTCCCATGAGCGGGCGCATCTCGACGATTGCGCGGCGTGCCGGTCGTTGCTCGGCGGCTTCAGCCGTGTAAATGCGGCCCTGACCGGTCCGTGGGTCGATCGAGCTGTTGGCCGTGCTACGGAGGCCCGGTCCGTGGCGACGGCGGGCGGGCCCGTCCGGCTCCACCGAGTCATGCCGGCAAGGCTGGGCGGGGGGCGCGTAGCCGGGCGCTGGGCCGTGCCGCTCGGCGCCGGCGCGTTGGTAGTCGGCCTCGTGGCGACGTTCGGACTGCTCGGACTGCGAGCCGGCATAGTGCCTGCCACCGGCGGCGGAGCCAGCGCCGGCGGGCTACCGAGTGCTCGCGGCGCGGCTTCGACGGCTGCCACGCCCGCCGGTACCCGCGTAGTTGCCAGAGTGCAGGTCGCCCAGTACGCCACGTTCTCCTGGTCACCCGACGGGGCCCATCTGCTGGTGTCGGACCAAGGCGGTAGTCGCGTCTACGATCGCTCGGGCGGGCTCGTATCCGAGTTCGGACCCGTCGAGGGCTGGCTGGACGCGGCCCATCTCATCGGGGGCGACGGCTACGTGGCGGATATTGCCCCGGGTCATGTGAGCGGTCCTTCGACCAACAGCCGCGTCGTCGCCAGCGGCCATGGTTCCGCCGCAATCGTGGTGGCTGTGCCCGCCTGCACGTGCGACCCGATCATCGATTGGTACACGGACGGCAAGTACGTCAAGGCCAACGAGAAGGCCAGTCCGTTCGGCTGGTCGCCCGATGGCAAGTACGTCCTGCTGGGCCACGTGGGCGCGACCGGCATGGATGCCGAGATCAACGGCTGGAAGGGCTCGGTCGACGTGGTCGATTTCGCCTCGGGCCAGGTCCGGGCAACCGTTCCGAGCGTGCGAGGCGCGATGGCGTTCAATCCGAGCGGGACGAGGCTGGCCGCCGAGTCGGACAAAGACCTCCAGATCCTCGACATCGCGACAGGCAAGATAAAGCGGGTGACCGGTGCCCGGCTTCTTGGCTGGGCCGACGGCGATCACGTGGGGGTCCTGACCGCCGGTGGCAGCCTGGCTCTTGTCGGCGCGACAGCGGGCATTCCGGACTTCGGTGGCGTAGTCACGGCCTGGTCGGTCGCATCATCCCTCGGTCCGCGGCTTATCGCTGGCGGCACCGGAATGGCCGTCCGCGTGGCCGGCGCCGATGACAAGACGACTCTGCTCGATCTGTCGTCCTCGGACCTGGTCGTGTTGCCCGATCTGGCGGGTCGATATCAAGGCACGCTTCTGCGACAGAACCCGTGGTCGGCGGACGGCCGAACGCTGGCCCTTCCGTCGGCCGACGGGACTTCGATCGCGCTCATCTCGGTCGATCCGGAGGTGCCGGGGGCGGTCGGTTCGGCACTGCCTACGCCAATCGGCTCGCCGGGCACGGCTGCCGAATTGGATCGTGTGGCGCTGCCCGGGGCGGTCAGGCAGCTGGTTTCGGACGCCAAACGCAACGCGCTGTGGTTCTTGGGCGGCGCAACCGGCGAGGCTATGTCGATCTACCGCTACGACGTCGCGACTGCCTCACTGTCAAGTTCAACGGTCCCGGGACTCGCCAGGGACGAGACTAGTGACAGGCTGGCCATTGCCCCTGATGGCCGACTCTGGATCAGCGCCGGCACCAGGGTCGCCATCTACGACCCGGACAAGAACCCACAGCAGAGTGGCGGCTTCCCCGTGGCCGACCCAGACATCCAGGCAGACCCCCAAACGGGGCAGCCGAACCCGTGGATCGCCGGTATCGCGTTCGACGCCGACGGCAACGCCCTGGTCGCGCGCAACTGGGTGAAGTCGCTGCTGAGGCTGAACGGCTCCTTGAGCGAGCTTGGCCGGATCCAGATCAGCGACGGGTTCCCCATGACCGGCGACGTGGTGGTGGCCGGAGGTCGCGTCTACGTGGGCGCCGACCCGCAGACGGGCCTGGTGTTCGGAGCGAATCTGACCGATGCAGGCGGCGGGGCCGGCACGAAGTTCGAGGCGACGGCGATGGCCGCCGTTGGCGACCGACTCCTGATCGCGGCCACGCCGCCGAGCTGGGTCAGCCAAGACGGCACGCCCGCGGCGATGGTCGGCCCGGTCCTGGCCACGGCCGACCTGGTCGCCGGTGGCCCGGGCGGAATCGCGGCTCTCTACAGCCGTGCCGCCGGGGAGATCCAGTGGCGGGATGCGTCCGGTAAGGTGTCGGCCCAGGCGGTGTTCCCAACAGGCAAGGCGCCGGAGATCGTCGCGCTCGCCTTCGATCCAGCGGGCCGTCTCTGGGGCGTGGAGTCCGCCGCGGGCGGCTACACGCTCGCCCGATTCAGCCCTGGGGCGTAGCCGGACGGGGTCCCGCCTAGTAGTCCGGCAGAACCGACTCGCCGAACATCAGGTACTTGTCCACCGCACGAGCCGCCAGGCGGCCCTCGTTGATCGCCCAGACCACGAGCGACTGGCCGCGCGAGCAGTCGCCGGCGGCGAAGACGCCCGGCGTGGTCGTCATAAAGTCGTCGTCGTGGACGATGTTGCCGCGGTGGTCCAGCTTGCAGCCGAAGGCGGCCGGGAGGCTCTGTTCGGGGCCCACGAAGCCCATCGCGATGAGTACGAGGTCGGCCGGGAGGGACTGCTCCGTGCCCGGGCACTCGTGCATCTCGGGCCGTGAGCCGGCGGTGTGGACCCATTCAATCTCGACGATCTCGATCGTCTTGACCGCCCCGGCCGCGTCGCCGACGAGGCGCCGCGTGTTGATCAGGTACCGGCGTGGATCCGCGCCCCACAGGGCGGCGGCCTCCTCCTGGCCGTAGTCGAGCTTGTAGACCTTGGGCCACTGCGGCCACGGGTTGTCCGCGGCACGCTCCTGGGGCGGCCGGGCCAGGATCTCCAGCTGGACGACGCTCTTCGCGCCCTGGCGGATCGCCGTGCCGACGCAGTCCGTTCCCGTGTCGCCGCCGCCGATGACCACTACGTTCTTGCCCGCGGCGGAGATAGGGGTTGGAGCCCCGCCGAGGTGCGACCTGGTGCTTGCCGTCAGGTACTCCATCGCGAGGTGGACTCCCGCCAGATCGCGGCCCTCGACCTTGAGGTCGCGAGGGATCGTAGAACCGGTGGCGAGGACGACCGCGTCGAAGTCCTTGATGAGCTTCTCCGCCGCGACGTCCCGCCCGACGGCCGTGCCGGTGACGAAGGTGACGCCCTCGGCCGCGAGCAGGTTGGCGCGCCGCTCCACGACCGTCTTGTCCAGCTTCATGTTGGGGATGCCGTACATGAGCAGGCCGCCGACGCGGTCGTCGCGCTCGTAGACCGTGACCTCATGGCCGGCCTTGTTCAGCTGAGCCGCGGCGGCCAGGCCCGAAGGCCCGCTGCCGACAACCGCGACCTTCATGCCGGTCCGGGCCAGCGGCGGCTCGGGGACGATCCAGCCTTCGAGGAAGGCTCGCTCGACGATCTCGTTCTCGATCGTCTTGATCGTGACGGGCGGCTGGTTTATGGCGAGCGTGCACGAACCCTCGCACGGAGCCGGGCAGACCCGGCCGGTGAACTCCGGGAAGTTGTTCGTCTTGTGGAGGCGGATGATGGCCTCGCGCCACTGGCCGCGGTAGACCAGGTCGTTCCACTCCGGGATCAGGTTGTGGATAGGGCAGCCCATGGCCATCCCGGCCACGAGCGCACCCGTGTGGCAGTAGGGCGTGCCGCAGTCCATGCAGCGGGCGCCCTGCTCGCGCAGGGTCTTCTCCTCGTAGCCCGGGTGGGTCTCGCTCCAATCCTTGACCCGCTCGAGCGGCGGGCGGACGTGGGCCGGCTCGCGGTCGAACTCCATGAAACCGGTCGTCTTGCCCATCGTCAGTTCCCCGCCACGCGGCGCGCGTCCAGCACGTTCTCCTCGAAGGCGGCCATCTCGGCCTCGTCCTCCGAAAGGCCCTTGTCGCGCATGCGGGCCTGGGCCTCCATGACGCGCCGGTAGTCGTTCGGGACGACGCGGATGAAACGGCTGACGGTGGTCGGCCAATCGTCGAGGAGCGCCTGAGCCCTCGGGCTGGCGGTGTACTCGACGTGGCGCTCCAGGAGGCGGCGAACCGCGGCTTTCTCATCGGGGTCGGAGAGGGGCAGGAGCTGGGCCATCTCCTTGTTGCAGACGCGTTCGAAGCCGCCGCCGGCGGCACCGCCCTCGCCGCTCTCGTCGAGTACGTAGGCCACGCCACCCGACATGCCGGCGGCGAAGTTGCGGCCCGTCTTGCCGATGACGACGACACGACCGCCGGTCATGTACTCGCAGCCGTGATCGCCGACGCCCTCGACGACGGCGTTCGCGCCCGAGTTGCGGACGCAGAAGCGCTCGCCCGCGATGCCGCGGACGTAGGCCTCGCCGGAGGTGGCGCCGTAGAAAGCGACGTTGCCGGTGATCACGTTCTCCTCCGCGACGAACGTGGCGTCGCGGTCGGGGAAGAGGCTGATCTTGCCGCCCGACAGTCCCTTGCCCAGGTAGTCGTTGGCGTCGCCCTCGAGGGTGAGCGTGATCCCCTTCGGGATGAAGGCCCCGAAGCTCTGTCCGGCCGAGCCGCGGAAGTGGAGGTTGATCGTGTCCTCTGGCAGGCCCGCCCCGCCGTGGCGGCGCGTGACCTGCGAGCCGAGCGACGTGCCGACGACGCGGTTCACGTTGCGGATGGTCAGTTCGGCCTCGACCCGCTCGCCGCGCTCCAGCGCCGGCGCGCACAGCGGGATCAGCGTGGTGGCGTCGAGCGACTCCTCGATCTTGTGCTCCTGCCCGATCTGGCACGTCCGCAGGGTCGTCTTGGGAACCTGGGCCTGGTAGAGGATCCGGCTGAAGTCGAGGTTGTGGGCCTTCCAGTGGTCGATCGCCCGGCGCATCTCGAGCCGCTCGGAGTGGCCGACCATCTCCTCGAAGGTCCGGAAGCCGAGCTGGGCCATGTACTCGCGGACTTCCTGGGCCACGTAGTTCATGAAGTTGACGACCGACTGCGGGTCGCCGGTGAAGCGGGCGCGCAGCTCGGGATCCTGCGTGGCGATGCCGACCGGGCAGGTGTTCAAGTGGCAGGCCCGCATCATCACGCAGCCGAGCGTGACCAGGGGAGCCGTGGAGAAGCCGAACTCCTCCGCGCCGAGGAGGGCCCCGATGACGACGTCGCGGCCGGTCTTCATCTGGCCGTCCACCTCGACGGCGACGCGCGAACGCAGGTCGTTCATCAGCAGAACCTGGTTCGTCTCGGCGATCCCCAGCTCCCAAGGGAGGCCCGCGTGCTTGATCGACGACACGGGCGAGGCGCCGGTACCGCCGTCGTGGCCGCTGATCAGGATCACGTCAGCGTGGGCCTTTGCGACGCCGGCGGCGATCGTGCCCACGCCCACCTCGGACACCAGCTTCACGGAGATGCGGGCGTCGGGGTTGGCGTTCTTGAGGTCGTGGATCAGCTCGGCCAGGTCCTCGATCGAGTAGATGTCGTGGTGCGGTGGCGGGCTGATCAGGCCGACGCCCGGCGTCGAGTGGCGGACCCTGGCGATCCAGGGATAGACCTTGTGGCCCGGCAGCTGGCCGCCCTCGCCGGGCTTGGCGCCCTGGGCCATCTTGATCTGGATCTCGCGGGCGCTCACGAGGTACTCGCTGGTCACGCCGAAGCGGCCGGAAGCGACCTGCTTGATGGCGCTCTTGAGCGAGTCGCCGTTGGGCAGGGTCTCGAAGCGGGCCGGATCCTCGCCGCCCTCGCCGGTGTTCGACTTTGCCCCGAGGCGGTTCATGGCGACGGCGAGCGCTTCGTGGGCCTCGCGCGAGATGGAGCCGTAGCTCATTGCCCCGGTCTTGAACCGCTTGACGATCGACTCGACCGGCTCGACCTCGTCCACCGGGAGGGGGTGGCGGTGGTTCGACTTGAAGTCCATCAGCCCGCGCAGGGTGCACAGGCCGGCCGTCTGGTCGTCGATGAGCTTCGAGTACTCCTTGAAGGCGGCGTAGTTGCCGCTCTGCGTGGCGTACTGGAGCTGCGAGATGGAGAGCGGGTTGAAGAGGTGCTGCTCGCCGTCGACGCGGTACTGGATGTTGCCGCCGACGCCGAGCTGCTTGTGGTAGATCGGCCGCTTCGGCGGATAGGCTCGGTCCTGGCGCATCTTCACTTCGCGGGCGACCACGTCTATGCCGATGCCGCCGATGCGCGTGGGCGTCCAGGTGAAGTACTCGTCGATGAAATCCTGGTTGATGCCGACGGCCTCGAAGACCTGGGCGCCGTGGTAGCTCTGAATGGTGCTGATGCCCATCTTGGAGATGACCTTGACGATGCCCTTGGCGATGGCCTTGCGGTACTTCTTCTCGGCGATCTCGGCCGAGCCGGGGATCATGCCCAGGCGGACCTGGTCGTGGACCGTCTCGAAGGCGAGATACGGGTTGACGGCGCTGGCGCCGTAGCCCAGAAGCAGGGCGAAATGGTGGACCTCGCGCGGCTCGCCCGACTCGAGGACCAGGCCTGCGAGCGTCCGCGTGCCCGACCGGACGAGGTGGTGGTGGACGGCCGAAACCGCCAGCAGCGCCGGAATAGGGGCCTCGTCGGCATCGTGGCCGCGGTCCGAGAGGATGATTATGTTGTGGCCCTCGGCGATCGCCTCCGAGCAGCGGTCGCGCAGCTGTTCGATGGCCTTGCGCATGCCGGTGCCGCCGTCGTTCACTCGGTAGAGGATCGGCAGCGTGATCGTCTTGAAGCCGTGCACGTCGAGCTTGCCCGACGCGTCGCCCGTGGAGAGGTTGCGGATCTTCTCCAGCTCCTCGTTGGAGAGGACCGGCGAGGGCAGCTCGAGCTGGTGGGCTGACTTCGGGTCCGGCTCCAGGAGGTTCCCCTCCGGGCCGATGGCCATCTCCGTCGCCGTGATGATCTCCTCGCGGATCGAGTCGATCGGCGGGTTCGTGACCTGGGCGAACAGCTGCTTGAAGTACGAGTACAGCAACTGCGGCCGCTCGGACAGGACGGCCAGGGCGACGTCGTTGCCCATCGAGCCGACGGGCTCGGTGCCGGTCATGGCCATCGGGTTGATGAGCATCCGGACGTCCTCGGCGGTGTAGCCGAAGACTTCCTGGCGGCGCAGGACTGTCTCGTGGTCCGGCTCTATGACGCGCGGCGGCGGCGGCAGCTCCGTCAGCTTGACGAGCCACTCGCGGACCCACTCCTCGTAGGGGTGCTCGCCGGTGACGCGGCGCTTCAGCTCCTCGTCCGAGACGATCCGCTGCTCGCCGGTATCCACGAGGAACATGCGGCCCGGCTGAAGGCGGCCCTTGGCCACGATCTTGTCCGGGGCGATGTCCAGCACGCCGGCCTCCGAGGCCATGACGACGCGGCCGTCGGCGGTGACCCAGTAGCGGGCCGGCCGGAGGCCGTTGCGATCGAGCGTGGCGCCGACGCGAATTCCGTCGGTGAAGGCGATCGAGGCCGGGCCGTCCCACGGCTCCATCAGGCAGGCGTGGAACTCATAGAAGGCCTTCTTGTCCTGCGGCATCGACTCGTGGTGCTGCCAGGGCTCGGGGACCATCATCATCAGGCAGTGGGACAGGGAGCGGCCGGAGAGGTAGAGCAGCTCCAGGACGTTGTCCAGGATCGCCGAGTCCGAGCCCTCCACGTCAATGGCGGGCAGCGCCTTGGTCAACTCCTCGCCGAAGAGCTTGGAGCTGAACTGGCTCTGGCGGGCGTGCATCCAGTTGACGTTGCCGCGCAGGGTATTGATCTCGCCGTTGTGGCTGATGTAGCGGTACGGATGGGCCCGCGGCCACGACGGGAACGTGTTCGTGGAAAAGCGCGAGTGGACCATGGCGATGGCGCTCTCGACGCGCTCGTCGGCCAGGTCCGGGTAGAAGACGCGCAGCTGCGAGGCGTTGAGCATGCCCTTGTAGACGATCGTCCGGCAGCTCAGCGAGGGGATGTAGAAGTCGCCCCGGGATGGGATCGCCGAGCGTGAGACCGCCTTTTCCACCAGGCGGCGGACGATGTAGAGCTTGCGTTCGAAGGCCAGGTCCTCGACCAGGCTGGCCGGCCGGTCGATGAAGACCTGGCGGATGAGAGGCTGGGCCGCCTTCGCGCTTGCGCCGAGGCTCGAGTTCTCGGTCGGCACTTCACGCCAGCCGAGGAAGTTCAGTCCTTCATCGGCGAGGACATGCTCGAAGAGCCGGAAGCACTCGACGCGGCTGACCTTGTCCTGCGGCAGGAAGACCATGCCTACCCCGTAACCGCCCTTGCCACGCAGCCGGACGCCGGACTTGGCCGCAACGTCGGCCAGGAAACGGTGGGGGATCTGGATAGTCAGGCCGGCGCCGTCGCCGGTGTTCTTCTCGGAACCGGTGGCGCCACGGTGCTCGAGGTTAACCAGGACGGTGAGCGCGTCGCGCACGATCGAATGGGACGGGCGGCCGGCGATGTCCACGACGAAGCCGAAGCCGCACGCGTCGTGCTCGAACCGGGGGTCGTAGAGCCCCCGAGCCCGGGATCCGCCTGTCTGCCTCACCGTGCGCCGTCCTAGCTGCGCTCCACCGGAGCCGACTTCATCGCCCCGCGGCGGCGACAGCGGTGCCTGCTCCTGAACAGGAGCCCTCGTCCGTCGCGGAAAACCGAGTGTCGAATAGGGCAGGGTCCCAGGTCAAGGATGCGAAGGTTGCGAATAGGTAACTCCGCGGGCTAATCGCAACCTTTCTCGAGGCCGCCGAAGGCTTCGACGAAGGCCCGGAGCAGAGGTAAACGAGGAAATCGCGATAGACTTCCGACGCCTCGATGCGGTGGCTCCGGAGGGGGCGAACGCGCGAGGCGAGCGGTTCATGGGACGCTCAGGCAACGTCAGGAGGATCCGCATTGTCGCCACAGTCGCGCCGCGGCCGAGCGGCCCCGCCCAGTCATCGCAAGTCGGCGTCGCACGCGGCGTCTCAGGCCGCTCGTAAGCCGGCGCCGCAGGTCGAGGCCGTCGAGCCCGTCGAAGACGAGGAGCCCGAGGAAGCGCGGCCGCTCCCGAACAAGCGCGAGGGCAAGCCGGTCCGTCGCAAGCGCACCCTGGCCAAGGCCAGGAAGAGCGCCTTCGCCAGGTACGGCGGCGAATGGGTCAAGGCGTACGCGCCGCTCTTCGCCGTCGCGATCGTCGGGTTCTTCGCCCTCTGGGCGTGGGTTAGCTTCGGCCCGCACACGCCCACGCCGAAGGAAAACTGGCAGCGCATCGAGAGCGCCTGGAAACCAAAGCGGGACGCCGACCTCCAGAAGGTCTCAGCCGCCGTAGCCGCCAACGATTTGCAGGCGGAGTTGACTGCATACAAGTCACTCCGAGACGATACCCAGGGATGGATGGACGCCCTGAACAAGATCCCCGACTGGGGCAGCGCGGCGGCGACGCCTGCGCCCGGCCAAACCGAGAACGCGATCCAGGCCATGTCCGCGTTCACCGCGGACGGCCAGACCATCGCGGCCGCGCTCGACAACGTCGTCAAGGCGACCACGCCGAACGACATCCTGGGCTACACGCAGACACTCCTCGACGACGAGCAGGCTTTCCAGACGGACTTCTGGACTGCCCGGATGATCGTGACCGGATCTACCGAAGCAGCCCCGAGCACTCTGCCGACCTTCCCGTTGCCGCCCGGGACTTACGTGCCGTCGCCTTCGCCGGGCGCCTCCGGCAGCCCGGGCACGTCCGCCTCGCCGGCCGTATCCCCGTCGGCAACCGCGAGCGGCACGCCGGCCCCGTCCTGAGCCGCGAAGCTCATACCGACGGCGGTAGCCCAAAGTACGGCTTGTGGCAGTTGGGTGGAGTCTGTACGGTTCGCGTCGCCCTCTGGTCCCAAGGGCCCGCTCTACCCATACCTCCAGCGCACCGTTGCAGACGAAGAGGTAACCGTGGCTGCCATGGCCGTGAACGAACTTGGTCCCATGCTCACCGCGAGCGAGGTCGCCGAGATGCTTCACCTTCACGTCAACACCGTGAAGCGGCTGGGCGACCGGGGCGAGCTGCCCTTCTACCGCGTCTGCAAGCGCGGCGACCGCCGGTTCCGGCTCGACGACGTGATGAGGTTCCTCGACAGGAATCGCTAACCGAACATCCGCGTTCGCCGGAGGCCCGCCACCCGGGCCTTGTGCCCTAGCCGGCGAACTGCATGAGGCCCGCGTCCACCGCGCGGGCCTCAGCGATTCTTCGAGGGGGAGCGGCCGGCTACGCGTTCGTGCGAGGCAGCGATTTGAGAGCGGCCGCGAACAGATCGAGGCCGGTCGAGATCTCGTCGGCCGTTACGTCGATCGGCGGCAGGAACCGGATCACGTTGTGGTGGGTCCCGCAGTTCAGCACGAGCAGCCCCTGATCGGCGCAGGCCTGGATCAGCGCTTCGCACGTGTCCGTGTCCGGGTCTCGCGTGGCGCGGTCCTTGACGAGTTCGACGCCGATCATCAGGCCCCGGCCCCGGACGTCGCCGATGCGATCGTCCTTTGCCATGAGGGTCTTGAGGCCGGCCTCGAGTTCCGAGCCGCGCGCGGCCGCGTTGGCAACCAGTCCCTGTTCGGCGACGGTGCGCATGACGGCGACGCCGGCCGCGCAGCTCACCGGGTTGCCGCCGAAGGTCGTGCCGTGGGCGCCCACGCCCCAGCGCTCCTGTAGCTCGCGGCTGGTCACGATCGCCCCGATCGGCATTCCGTTGGCCAGGGCCTTGGCCACGCAGACCACGTCCGGGACGATGCCGGCATGCTCGAAGGCCCACATCTTGCCGGTCCGGGCGATGCCCGACTGGATCTCGTCGCAGATGAGCAGGATGCGGTGCTCGTCGCAGAGAGCGCGCAGCTCCCGCAGAAACGACAGCGGAGCCGGGCTGAAGCCGCCCTCGCCCTGGATCGGCTCGATGATGACCGCGGCCACGGAGGATGGCGGGATCTCGTGGCCCAGCAGCGTCCGGAGCGAGCCCATCGCCGCCGCGGTGGCCTGCTCCTCGTCGCCGCCGAAGTAGCGGTAAACGCTCGGGAACGGCGTCAGGTAGACAGACGGCAGGAGCGGCTCGTAGCCGAGGCGGTAGTTGATGCTCGAGCTGGTGATCGAGGCGGCCCCGAAGGTCCGGCCGTGGAAGGCTCCGCGGAACGCGATGAAGCCCGGCCTCCCGGTCACCCGGCGGGCCAGCTTGAGCGCGGCTTCGACCGCCTCCGCGCCCGAGTTGCCGAAGAAGACGGTGTCGAGCGGATCGGGGCAGGCATCGGCCAGCATGGCCGCCAGCCGGCCGACCGGCTCGAGGTAGCCGAGGGCGTTGCAGATGTGGAGGAGCTTGTCGGCCTGGTCCTTGATCGCCGCGGTCACTGCCGGATGGTGATGTCCTAGCGAGGTCGTGGCGATGCCGCAGGCGAAGTCCAGGAAGCCGCGCCCGTCCGAGTCGTAGAGGGTGTGGCCCTCGCCGTGGCTCCATGAGCGCTCGTAGTAGCGGCCGAGAATCGGCGAGAGATGCGGTTTGGAGATGGCCGCGTAGTTGCCTGCCGCGGCAAAGGCGTCGATCTCCGCCGGGGTCAGGTCGCGGACCGGTGCGCCGGCCGTGGTCATGGCGGCGGAGGCGGGAACGACGGGATCCTTGGCGGTGTCCATGACGCGAGCTCCTCAGAAGAGACGGTTCGCCGGTCGACTGCGACCGGCGGGTCTCCCGAGTATAGAGGCGGTCGCGCCGGGCGGCCGAAAGGTTCAGAGACCAGGCGGACCGAAGCGGACGCGGTCTGGCGTGTCACGCTTCCGTCGCGGTCCATTCGCGACCTGGATCCACCGCGGGCGGCTGAGGCCCGCCCTGCCGGCGCACTCTGTTCGGCCGGTCGCGATCTCGTAAGGTGTCGGCATGCCACTGCCGAGCGGGCCGGGTCCGTGGTTCGGTCTCAGCCCCGAGACGCTGCGCTTCCTCGAAGTCCATCCGGTTCGAGCGATCTCGATCCCCGGCCGCGCCTGGCGCGACTTCGGCGACTCCGTGATGCTCTTCTCGGCCGGCGAGAAGGAGCCGTTCTTCAACCGGCTCACAGCCGTCCGCTGGCCCGAGGATCCCCGGGAGTTCGACGGTCGTCTGGGTCAGGCTCTCGAGCTCTTCTCGGCTCTCGAGCGCAAGCCGTATCTCTGGATCATCCCCGGGTTGAGCACACCGCGGGACATGGTCTCACGCCTGACCGTGAACGGATTCGTGGACCAGGGCGGCGGCTTCGACATGATCCTGCTGCGCGATCCGGACACCGCGCGGCCGGTCGAGCTGCTGCGCGGAGCCATCCTGGAGCGCTGGAACGGCCCTTTGGAAGCCGATCGTCCTGCGCTGGCCGAAGCGCTCGCTCTCGTCATCGGCGAGTCGTTCTACATCCCGCAGGTTCGCCGCGAGAGTCTGATCGCCGAGATCGGCTTGACCCTCCAGCAGCCCTACTTCCACGCCTATCTCATCCGCGTCGACGGCGAGCCGGTCGCGACCGGAGAGCGCTATGTGTTCGACGGCGCGAGCTACATCTCGTCGATCGGCACGCGGCCGGCGTGGCGTGGACGGGGCTTCGGCGAGGTAATCACCAGGGCACTTGCCCGAGATTCCATCGCGGCCGGTCTGGACCTCATCTACCTCGGTGTCTACGCTGACAACGCGCGAGCCATTCGCCTGTACGAACGGCTTGGGTTCGGGGTGCTGGGGCCGCGGTCGTCGGACATGCTGCTGGAGCATCCGCGCTAGGCGGGAGGCACCGGCCCGCCCCGTTGGACGATCGTCTTGTCGGTCGAGGCGCGATCATTCTCCAGACGGACGACCCCGCCGGGGGCGAGCGATAGAGTCGGCGAGGAGTTCGCCGGAACCTGCTGGGATTCCCGGCGTGGCCGAAGTCAGGGAGTGAGATGACACAAAGCCGCGAGCCCGTCATCCGCGTCTCCGGCCTGAAGAAGTTCTACGGCGACGTCAAGGCCGTCGACGGAGTCAGCTTCGAGGTGGGCCGAGGCGAGGTATTCGGAATGCTCGGCCCAAACGGGGCCGGCAAGACGACCACCATCGAAGTCCTCGAAGGCCTGCGGCCGCCCGACTCGGGCACGGTCGAGGTCTTCGGCCTGGACGTGTGCAAGCATCCCGAATCGATCAAGCAGCGGATCGGCGTACAGCTCCAGAGCGTGTCGCTCTATCCGCGGCTCACCGTCACCGAGCTGCTCGATCTTTTCGGAAGCTTCTTCAAGCATTCGGTTCCCACCGCGCAGCTCATCGATGCCGTAGACCTCGGGGAGCGGGCCAAGGCGCGGTCGATGAACCTCTCGGGTGGGCAGCAGCAGCGCCTGTCGATCGCCCTCGCTCTGGTCAACGACCCCGAGCTGGTCTTCCTCGACGAGCCCACCACCGGCCTCGATCCGCAGGGCCGTCGCTCCCTGTGGGACCTGGTCAAGGGGCTCCAGGCCAGGGGCAAGTCGGTGATGCTGACGACCCACTACATGGAAGAGGCCGCGGAGCTGTGCGACCGGGTCGCGATCATGGACCACGGCCACATCCTCGAGATGGGTGCCGTACCGGAGCTGATCGGGCGGCGCTTCAAGGAGCGGGCGGTCTTCTTCGACTCGACGCCAAAGCTCCCCGTCGAGCAGATGGGAAAGCTTGGCGGCGTCACGAGGGCCGCGCAGGAGGACGGCCAGACCGTCCTCTATTCCAGGGACGTGGCGGACACCATCGGCGCCCTCCTCGCGATGGCCGACGGCCTGAACGTCGATCCGCACAACCTCGGCATCCGCCAGGCCACCCTCGAAGACGTCTTCCTCGACCTGACCGGTCGAGCGCTGCGCGACTAGGAGCCGAACGATGAAGACACTCCTCGGCCTCACCGTCGCCAACCTCAAGGGCCTCACCCGCGACCGGGCGGCTCTGTTTTGGACGTTCTTCTTCCCGGTCATGTTCGTGCTGCTGTTCGGGGTGCTCTTCTCGGGCAGCAGTACCACCAAGATCACGGTCGGGTTCGTCGATCAAGACAACAGCCAGGCCTCGATGGGGCTGCGCAACGTGTTTGCCCAGGTGCCGCTGCTCAAGCTTCAGGACGGCACTCTGGACGATGAAAAGGCCGCGATGCAGCACGGCGACATCTCGGCAATCATCGTGATCCCGTCGGGTCTCGAAGCCGCGGTCGCCAAGGCGGAGGGGCATCCGTCGGCAGCCATCGAGCTGTTCACGGACCCGGCTCAAACCCAGACCACCCAGGTCGTCCAGGGCGCCGTCGCGCAGATTGCCAACGGCTTCAACCTCGCGCTCGCGGGTGGCTCCGAAGTCGTGGCGGTCAACCAGATGACTCTGACCTCCACGAACATCTCGACCGTCACGTACCTGGTGCCCAGCATCCTGGCCATGGCCCTGATGCAGCTGGGCGTCTTCGCGGCGGTTCCGCTCGTCCAGCAGCGCGAGAAAGGCATCCTGAAGCGCATGGGCGCGACGCCCCTTCCACGCTGGAAGCTGGTTGCCAGCAACATACTGCTGCGGCTGATAGTCGCGGCCGTGGACACGGTCCTGATCATCGGCATCGGCATTCTCGTCTTCAATGTCCAGATGGTCGGCAACCTGGCCGCGGCGGCCGGGTTCGTGTTCCTCGGCGCCGGCGCCTTCCTGGCCCTCGGCTTCATGCTCGCGTCGTTCCTCAAGACCGAAGAGCAGGCCACGGGCGTGGTCCAGGTCGTCCAGATGCCGCTGATGTTCCTTTCGGGGATCTTCTTCCCGTTCGACTTCATGCCGGACTTCCTGCGGTCGGTGGCTCGGCTGCTGCCGCTCACCTACCTGGGCGACGGCCTGCGCCAGACGATGGTCAACGGAACGCAGGTCGCTCCGCTGGCCACTGACGCGGCGATCCTGGGCGGGTGGCTGGTGGTCTGCCTCATCGTCTCTGCTCGCAAGTTCAGCTGGGATTAGCCCGGCCTCTCTCCCGACCATAGATCGGCCGCTTCGGGTTCGCCCCGGGCGGCCGATCCAGTCCTTTCCGGCTACGACCACGGGCGAATCGGGGGACTAGAATTGGCCTGTTCGGTGGGCCGGGGTGCGGCAGGGCGCCGACCTCCGGCGGGAGTCCAGGGAGACCTTGACGGAGGCAGATGAGATGGCAACCGGATTAGGCTTCTGCCCCAACTGCGGCACGCCCAAGACCGCCGCAGAGCAGAAATTCTGCCCAACTTGCGGCGCTGTCCTGGCGGCCATCGCCGGCCCCGCTACCGTGCCGACCCCGCCGCCGGCGCCCCGGTAGGGGCCGCGCCGCCGCCTCCTCCGCCGTGGGCCGCTTCCGCCGCCGCGCCGCCTCCTCCTCCGGCATGGGGGGCTCAGGCCCAGACGGGCGTCCCGCCGGCGCCCCCGGCCTACCCGATGACGGCGCCCGTTCCGGCCGCGCGTCCGAAGAGCGAAATCAGCCCGGCCGTGCTGCTGCTCGGCCTGCTCCTGATCGTCGCCGTCGCGGGCGGCGCATACCTCTACGCCAACCAGAACTCGAAGGGGCCGGGGGCCTCGGGCGGCGCGCCCGCCTCCGGGCCCGTCAGCAGCGCCTCGCTTGGCGGCAACACGAGCAACCCGATCGCGACGATCCAGCCCGGCAACAACGGGACCGGCCTCAGCGGAGCGTCGAGCGCCTTCTCGAACATCACCAGCTACAAGTTCAGCATGACCCTCGCCGGCGGCGAATTCGGTTCGATGCTATCGGCGTTCGGCAGCGGCTCATCAGGTGACACTCCGTTCACGATGAGCGGCACGATCACCGTCAAGCCTCAGAAGGCAGCCGACATCACGATGGGCGGCTTCCACATGGTCGAGGTCGGCGGTTTCGACTATCTCGACATGACCGGCACCGGCACCTTCTACAAGACCGCGGCCACCAGCTCCAGCCTGGCCGACTCGTTCTCGCCGGCCACCATGTTCTCGGGCTTTGTCGGCTCGTCCTCGTCCAGCGACTACGGCAAGGTCGGATCGGGATCCAAGAACGGCGTGGCCGCCGATCACTACCAGGCCTCCACCCAGGCCATGGCCGCATACGCGTCCACTCAGGGCATCACCGGCGCCACGTGGTCTTCTGACGTCTGGATCGCC
This sequence comes from Candidatus Limnocylindrales bacterium, assembly GCA_050010635.1. GTDB lineage: Bacteria > Chloroflexota > Limnocylindria > Limnocylindrales > CSP1-4 > Fen-1039. Next base: position 15,465 of record JBEKKR010000026.1, on the reverse strand, counting down.
CAGAACGGCGGCTATCCGGTCAGCATGGCCATCATTGCCGTAGCCAGCGACAAGACGATCGCGTACGAGATCAAGTTCGACATCACGAACGTCAACGACCCGGCCAACAAGGTGTCGGCGCCGAGCACTGTCCTCCCGGGCGCATAGCTCCCCCAGAGGGGTTCCGACGCCGATAGTCACCGAATACAGAGGCCCCGGCCAATCGGTTCGGGGCCTCGTTCGTTTCGAGCCGCCCGGGGCTCGCAGGCCTACCAGCGCTCGTAGTGAACCACGGCCTCCAGGGGCTTGCGGCCGCCGGCGCGCTTGGCCCACGTCAATGCCTCGGGGTCGAGCGGGTAGCCGAACGAAAGCATGAACTCGCACCAGTGGTCGACTGGGTAGCCGAGCAGGCGGCGGGCGAGGGCCTGATCGTAGACGGTCGCCGGGACACTGCCGATGCCCAGCTCCCAGGCGGCCAGCGTCATGTTCTGGGCCGCCCTGCCCAGGTCCCACATGATCGAATACGGGGCGTCGTGGGTCGCCGGGTCGGGCACGACCAGGGCGACCGCGGCGGCGGCTCCGGCCACGTGAGCCGCGTACGGACCCACCCCGGCCAGCTCCTGCAGGTGGTCGCGATCGGTGCAGACGATGAAGTCCCAGCTCTGCTGGTTCTTCGAGCTGCCCGAGCGGCGCCCCGCGTCGAGGATGCGGCGCAGATGGTCCGGCTCCAGCGGCCGGTCCTCGAACTTCCGGATTGCGCGGGTCGTGTCGATTGCCTTCCAGGTATCCACTTGTTTCTCCAATGGGCGGCGCGGTGAGGCGGCGCGAGCGTGGGGCCGGTCCGAGGAGCCGGCCGGTTCAGTTGGGGGCGGTTGTCCGACCGACGGGCGCGTTCCCGCTCGCCAGCGCACCGAACCCGTAGATCGGGTCCGCGGGCCGCTCGACGACGCAGGCGGCGGCACGCTCGCCGGCCTCCTCCGGCGGCACGGGCCCGCCGAGGCTTGCGGCCAGGAACGCGGCGGTCTTTCGACGGCAGCCGGCATCCTCGTACAGCCAGCGATGGCCGAATTCGGGCAGGATCAGGACCTCGACCGGCGGGTCTTCGGGGCCACGGGCCTCCGTTGCGGCCCCCTCGATCAGCCGGACGTGTTCCACGGGCACGCCGTGGTCTTGCTCGCCGTGGATCAGCAGCAGCGGACCGCGGTACTTCGCGGCGGCCAGCAAGGCGCTCGCGTCGGCCAGGGAGTGGCGGCGGGGTGCCAGCAGGACCGCGGCCGTGATGAACGCAAGGGGAGTGGCGACCGGCTTCGGTATGTTCATCTCGGCCATGTCGAAGGTCTTGCGCGTCATCCGGACCAGGTCCGCCGGCGCGGAGAGGCTGACCACCGCCCCGATCTCGGGCTCGCGCGAGGCGGCCACGATCGCACCCGCGCCGCCCATGGAGTGGCCGAGGACGCCGACCGCGGAAACCTCCGGCCGAGCGGCCAGCCAGTGCACGGCGGCGGCCGTGTCCTCGGCGAACTCCGGGACGTTGATCGGCAGGGTCTCCGGCGGGCTGTCGCCGTGGCCTCGCACGTCGAAGACGAGGCAGTGGAATCCAGCGGCGTGCAGGTATCGAACATGGGCGACGGTCCGGCCGCGGTTGGACTCCCAGCCGTGGACGATGACGATCCCGGGTCGCGGCTCCGAGTTCGTGGTAGTGGCGGGCGCGGCGCGGCCCCGCCGGGCAACCGGAGCCGCCGGCCCGGCCGGCACGTACCAGCCGGCCAGGCTGTAGTCGCCGGCCGGGATTGATACCTCCTCGAAGTCGAGCCCGAACTCACGCGGCGAGGTTTCGACCGGGCGGCGTTGCGGCAACCCGACCTGCTCGCGATACCTGAGAGCGAACCTGTAGGCGGCGGCGAAACCGGTCAGGGCGCCGACGGTGATTGCCAGCCGCAGCCACCGGCCGCGGCGAGAGCGTTTGGGTCGTGACATGAGAGTAGGGGACGTCACGCGGTCGAACCTGTCAAGCGGGAGCAATCCGCGACCGATTCGGCCGATCCCGGCAAGCCCCGCCCGACCGGTAGACTGATGGGATGCCGCGAAACCCCTTCACCGTCCTGGGACTGCCGCTCGACGCGAGCGCTGAGGCCATCAAGGTGGCCTGGCGGCACCTTGCCCGCCAGCATCATCCCGACGTCTCGACCGTCGACTCGAACAGCGACCCCAGCGGCGAGCGGCGCGCCAACCGCACCATGGCCGAGATCAACGCCGCGTACCAGGAGCTGCGGGACCCGGTCAGGCGGCGCGTCCATCGCGAGGCGGCGGTCCGCGCTTCCAGAGCCGGCGCCACGGGCGTGCCGGGGAGCGCGGTGCCGGATCGCGGCTCCGCCGGAGCGGCCGACGGCCACAGACCCGGCTCTCGGCCGAGCACACGGCCGGTCACCGCTCGCATCGACACCAGCGCCCTGCTGAGGCCGCGTAACTCCACGCTGATACCGCTGGACCGCAGCCCGCTGCCCGGGTTGCCGCCACGGCCGCGGTCCGTGGATGGCCACGAACCGCCGCGCGCGTCGACGCCCACCGGACCGATGCACCGCCGCCGCGGCCCCACGATGGAAGCCGACCTGCCGTCGGCGGCCGAGGCGATGGAGACTCGACTGGGGTTCGGCAAGTTCGCCGGCCGAACGCTCGGCGAGGTGGCGGCAGTCGAGCCGTCCTATCTCGAGTGGATCGTCCGCACGATCGATCGCGACCCGGAGGTCAGCCTCGCGGCCCGGGTGGTCCTGCGATACGTGAGCTCCGGCTCGATGAGGCGCCCGCGGCTCGACACCTACGTCTCTCGGGGCTGACCTCGGCCACGCGCTCGGCGTGCTCGTTCACCGGCCCGCGCCGGCTGCGAAACGGCCCGCCCGGCAGTCCGGACGAGCCGCTCCATCCCCTGTGGGGAGAATGAGATTGGGGCCGCCGACCGAAGCCCCAAGTTGGCCGAATATCCTGGTTGCTCGGGTCGTGGTCGGGCCCGGCGGTCTCCTGGTACGAAGCACGTTCGTCTTAAGAGCGGAGGTCGCGAGTGACCCGGCCCGTGTCCGACGCCCCTGGTGCATTCGTGTACCAGTGCCGGCGGCCAGATACCAAGCTAGCGGGCCACACCCGATCCGCAATGGCCCTTCGGGGCTCGTGGCGCCGACCCCTAAGTCCGGCGCATCCGGGCACCACCGTCGACCGGCCGCACCGAATCGGGTCGCGGCGCCGCCCACCCGGGGCCGCGTTTCCGGGCCGTACCGGCGCTTCCTCGCCGCGCTACCATCGGCGCATGTATGCAGACGGCCTCTCCTTCCTCGACGAAGAACGCGACGCCTTCCGGCCCTTCGAGGCGCTCCTGGAGCTGACCGACGAAGAGCTCGAACTGCCCGTCGAGGGCGCGCACGGCTGGAACGGCCGCGACCTGATGGGCCACCTCGGGGTCTGGATCGAGTGGTGGCTCGAGATCGCCCGCGAGCTTGCAGTCAACACGCGGAGTCCGGCCTTCGATCGGTTGCAGGCGATCGGCAAGGATTGGGAGGCGCAGGGCGACGCGTTGAATGCCCGCTACCAGGCCCAGTGGGCAGCCCTTCCGATGGCCGAGGTCCGGCGCCGCTTCTCCACGATGCCAGGTGAACTGCGCGGCTACCTCACGGTAGTCCCGGAGACTCGCTGGCTCAAAAACCCGGACCATCTCAAGTCACTGCTCGGCAACACCACCGAGCACTACGCCGAGCATGAGGCCGAGTTGCGAGCCGTGCTCGCCACCGCCGGCCGCTGAGCCGGTCTTCTACGCACCGACCCGAACCCGAGGAGCACACCGGATGGCAGACCAGGGGCGCCCGAATGGGAAGGCTTCGATCGAGAGCCCGGCGGAGGCGGTCGAACGGCTGGCCGGCGAGCTCGAGGGTGTCCGTCGCCGTGAGATCGGCAAGACCGTGGAGTTCGACCGGGCCGGCCTGGTCTTCGCTACGCGGGAGGCCGGCCGGCTGAGCTTCCGCCTGCGAGCCGAGATCGCGGAAGTGGCGCTGCGGACACCGGAGACCGCGAGATCTGCGCGCGGGCCCGAATGGGTCGCGCTGACGGCGGCCGGGACCGACGCGTTCACCGTCGACCGCGCCGCGGCCTGGTTCGAGAGCGCGTGGCGTCTCGCCGGGGATCTGCCGGCGCCGGGCGGGGCGCCGAACTGAGCACGCCCGGACACCCCGCCGGCCGGATTCATCGGACAAAGCACGACCCCGGCCTGAGGGGGTAGGCCGGGGTCGTAAGGACGGGACCGAGGGGGAGGCCCCGTTGGGTATTCGAGATGTTCCCGAGCGCGAGGCTTAGCTCGAGGCGGTCTTAGCGTACTGCGAAAGGCCGAATCGCGCCTCGAACTGCTCCGCCGGCATGGCCCCAACGACCGCCATCGGCTGGTGCCCGGGGCGGAAGAATGCGATCGTCGGCAGGGTCATTATCTGGAGGGCCTGGGAGACGCCCGGGTTCGCGTCGACGTCCATCTTGACGACGTCGATCGAGTCGGCGTACTTCTGCGCGATCTTCTCCAACTCCGGGGCCACCATCCGGCACGGACCGCACCAGGACGCCCAGAAATCGACGATGATCGGTCGCTCCGCGTTCAGGACGACCTCTTCGAACGTCTCGTCTGTCACTGCTTTGACTTCGGCCACCTGGTGATGGTCCTTTCTACCTGACGGTCTTTGGCCTGCCCGAGGGCTCAGCCGGCTATTGACTGGAGCAACCGGCACGCTTCGAGGATCCGCGGATCGGCGAGGCGATAGTAGATCGCGTTGCCGTCCCGGCGGGTCAGGACGAGTCCCGAGTTCCGGAGGACGGCGAGGTGCTGGCTCATGTTCGGTACGTGACATCCCGCCTGGTCGGACAGCTCCCGAACCGAAAGCTCTCCGTCGGCGAGCGACTGCAGGACGCACAGGCGCTTCGGGTCGGCGAGGGCTCTCGCCACCGCCGCGCTTCGCTGCCTTACGCCCTCGAGATCGCTGACGTCGACCATGGCGGGAATATACAACAGATTGCGCAAAGACGCAAGAAGCCCGAAGACGCTCGCGACAATCGAAAAGGGGGCCGATGGTGGGATCATTGTGTCTACGGGCGCCGGCCGCCCCGCCGTGGGCGTAGGCGTCACGGGCATCGGAAAAGGTGCGTCTGCGATCTCGCCGGGCGCGTTGCCGAATGGCTGGTGACCGACAGGAGAAGAGGGCCCCGTGAAGCTCTCCGTCATTCGCTCGGTGTCGATCGGAGCAGCGGTCTTGGGTGCAGTTGCCATCGTTGCCGCAGTGGCAGCGGCGCCGTTCTCGCCGTGGAGCCACTCGGCCACCACAAGCAGCACATCGATACTCACTCCGCCCGGGGCGGGACAGACGAGAACGCCCGCTTTGGACGCGCCCCCCGGACCGACTGCCAACTACCTTGCCGGGATCCTCGGCCTCGAAAGCAACACGGCGTGGGATCTCACGGAAGCCGGCCTGTCCGTTTCCGAAGATGGCGGTCGCACGTGGTCCGGCGTCGCTCTCCCGGCCGGCGTCAGCGCGTCGGCGCTCAGCACGACCACTTCGGGGACGGCGGTGATGGCCGTCGCGAATCGGGCGGTCTGGTTGGCGGCGAGGGAAGGCGACGGATACCGGGTCTACTGCCGGCTCGACTCCGCGTCGAGTTGGACGAGCGCTCTCCTGGTTCCAACCTGGCCGACCCAGAGCGGCGTATCCGGCGCTCCGGAATCGATCCTGATCACGCCCGGACAGGGCAGTCTGCTGACGGTTGCCGAGTATTCAGGCACCGGCACCGCTGGAGCCGTGACGGACCTGTTCGTGTCCACGGACAACGGCCTGACCTTCACCCAGCATCCGCCGGTGGCGGGGAGCGGCGCCTGGGAGTACTGGCGTTCGGTCAGGTTCGTGAACGCGAGATCCGGTGTAGTCGTCATGGGAGCCGCCACCTCGGATGTCTCGACCGTGGTCTACACGTCGGATGGAGGCTCCACCTGGAGAGACTCCTCGATAGCCGGCTTGCCTTCGGCTGGTTACCGGGGGTTCGGCACACCGACAATCGAGGGCTCGGACATCGTCGTGCCGGCTAGCACGTGGGTCGACGGTGCCAATGGGCCGGAGAACGCCGAGCTTCGGCTGCTGGTGAGTCATGACGCGGGCGCTTCGTTTACGGCCGTCGGGATCGCGCTGCCACTGGGTTCCGGCTTCAACCCCACGACGGCCACCATCGGATCAACGACGTGGGTTCTGTCGGGTTCCGGCGGGGCGATCTCGATCCTCGAAACGCAGGATCTCGGGGGCGCCTGGTCGGCTATTCAGCCAGTCGGCTTACCTGTGGGCTTTCTTGAAATCGGTCTGGTCAGTCCGACCGAGGCAACGCTTCTAGCAACAGGGTCCGGCTGTCCAGGCAAGACAATCTGCTGGACTCACGCCCAGCTGCTCGCCACGACTGATGGGGGCCGAACCTGGAGTGCCGTCTCGCCCAGCCCATCAGCCACACCATCGGCCGCCGCATCCAGGTAGTAAGTAGAAAGCCGTAGCGGGGAACTAGCGCGACGGGCGTAGCCGCCAGGCCATGGATGCCGCAACCGCGATCAGGGCGGCCGCAGCGAGCAGTCCGGCCACGGTCAGCTCCAGGCCGCCGACCGGGATTCCTGAGAGGTCGAGCTGGGGGACCAGCGCAAGCAGGATCGATGCGCCGACGAGTGCGGCGATGGTCGCCGCGCGGCGGACGTGGATAGTGCGCTGGTCGTTGCTCGCGACCCGGAAGTCGAGCGACCAGTAGGCGAGCTCTGCCACGGCCAGAAGCCAGCCGGCGGCGATGGCCGTCAGCGTGTGCCATACGGCCGAGTCCGGGATCCCGACGAGCCAGGCCGCGCCGAGCAGGACGATGCCGAGGACGATGGGGCGCCCGTCCGGAAGCGCCACGGCCAGCGCCAGGAACGCCAGCGAACCCAGAGATAGCAGGCCCGGGATCATCCAGCCGGAACGGCCGGCGGCCGAGGCGACGGAGGTGGTGTCCGTCGCGACGACGGTCGAAATCGCCCCGAACGCGGCGGCGCCCACGAGGGCGACCACGGCGGTGGTCAGACGCGGAGCCACCGGTTCCACCTTTCGAGTTGCCGGCCGCCGGCGAGGGCGGGCCCCAGCGGCTCGCCGGGCTTCCACTGCACGATTGGGACGCCCAGGCGGCGGTAGCGCAGCCGCGTCGCGGCTCGGTCGAGATGCCAGATCCGGTGGGCCAGCTGGGCGGCCTCGTGCGTTCCCGGCACCGCGAACCGCTCGGCCATGACCTCCACGACGGCCAGGTCGAAGCCGCGCGCCCGCAGATCCACCAGCGCATCCACGGTCCGTGCGTCGATCAGCGTGGTCAGGGCAACGATTAGCGACTTGGGCGGCAGGGTGCCGGGCGGGATCACGTCGATGCCGCGCCAGAAGTGGCTCAGCACCACCTCCGAGTCGATGAGCGCATCGACGATGCGGTAGATCTGGGTCGAACCCATGGCCGGCATCAGCCAGCGCAGGACGCCCCCGAATCCGATGACGCCGACCCTGTCGCGCCGGGCCAGGTAGTGCTCGGCCAGCGACGCCGCGGCTCGAACCGCGTAGTCGAGCGTGCCCTCGCCGCCCGAGCGGACGTCGCTGAAGAGGTCCAAGAAGATCACGACGTCGGTGTTCCGCTCCGGGTGCATCTCGTTGATGTGGAGCTGCCCGGTCCGCGTGCTCAGCCGCCAGTTGATGTGCCGGGGCCGGTCTCCGGCGACATACGGCCGGATGTCGGAGAACTCGATGCCGTCGCCGTGGAACCTGGAAACCTCGTTGCCGCTGAATATCTGCGTCTCGGCTGCGGCGAGTGCGCGCCGGAGGGTTTCGGGCCGGGGGTAGATGCGGAGAATCCTGCCGGCATCGATGGCGCCGTCGAAGCGGAAGAACCCCAGCCCGTCGTGAGCCCGGAGGAGCGGCCTCGGCAGCGGCACGACGCCCCAGCGCTTCGACGTCAGGACGGTCTCCACGGTCGCCGGCACGCCGGCGACGAGCCTGACGCCGAGCACGTCGGTGGCGCCCGCGGCCGCCAGGCTCGGCGGCACCGGCCAGGCTACCTGCAACCACGCCACATCCGTGGTCGATCGGACGGTCACGGCGAGATGGACGTCGTCCCCCTCCAGGAGCCTGTCGCGGTCGACCGCGATCGACGTCTCCAGGGCCGGAGGGTCGACGAGCGCCAGGCCGGCCAGGACGGCCACGATGAAGGGCAGGCCCAGAACGGCCGCCTCCGGGCGGCCCCAGGCGAGAGCAGCGAGAAGCCCGGCCGCCCCGAGTGCGGCGTAGGCGCCGAGCTTGGAGGAGACGGTGAGGGTCAACTTCGCCGCAGCGAGGCGTCGTCCGCGCTGGGAGTCGGCACCGTCTCGAGGACTCGGTGGACCAGGTCCTCGGTCCGGAGGCGCTGGACCCAGACCTCCGGCTTGAGCATGATCCGGTGGGCCAGCGCCGGCACCGCCACGGCCTTGACGTCCTCGGGGACGACGAAGTCGCGGCCGGCCATCGTGGCCCGCGAGCGGGCCAGCTTGAGCAGCGCCAGCGAGCCGCGCGGACTGGCCCCGACCTGCACGAGCGGGCTCGATCGCGTGGCCCCGACGAGGTCCACGATGTAGGCGGAGATGCTCGGCGAGACGAAGACGGCCTCGGTCACGCCCTGCATCCAGCGCAGGGTCGCCGGGTCCAGGACCTCCTTCAGCTGGACGTCGTCCGTGCCGCGGGCTGCCCGGCGCTCCAGCATCTCGATCTCGTGCTCTCGCGCGGGGTGGCCGACCGAGATCCGCACGAGGAAGCGGTCCAGCTGGGCTTCCGGCAGCGGGTAGGTTCCTTCGGCCTCGATGGGATTTTGGGTGGCGATCACAAGGAACGGCCGCTCCAGCTGCCGAGTGACTCCCTCGACGGTGACTTGATGCTCCTGCATCGCCTCCAGCAGCGCGGCCTGCGTCTTGGCAGGGGCCCTGTTGATCTCGTCACCGAGCAGGAGATTGGCGAAGACGGGCCCCGGTCTGAAGGTGAACTCGCCGCTGCGCTGGTCGTAGATCGCGGCGCCGGTGACGTCGGAAGGCATCAGGTCCGGGGTGAACTGGATCCGCGCGAAACGGAGCTTGATGACCGCGGCAAAGGAGCGGGCCATGAGCGTCTTGGCCAGGCCCGGGAGGTCCTCGATCAGGACATGACCGTCGGAGAGGAGGGCGAGCAGCACCAGCTCGAGGACCGGTCTCTTGCCGACCACCACGCGCTCGATCTCGTCCAGGACGGAGGCCGCCAGCTGCGCGGCCCGCTGGGAATCGTTGACGCCGCTGTCCTTGCTCACATTGCCTCCAGTAGGTCCACGGCGCGCCTGATGGTCGCGCGTGGAATGCCGTGACGGCCCCGGCGCCGCCTGGTCCACTCGGCAGGCGGGGCGGGGGTATCGGAGTCCGGCCGGTGGCCCGCCGTGAGGGCCGCTTCGGCGGCCTCGAGCTCGGACAGTGCAGGTTCGGCCGGTTCCGCAGGTTCGGCCCTGGCGTCCGCGCCGTTCATGCCCGAGGCGTCGGGTTCGCCCTGGCCGTGGGCACCGGGCCCTACGAACGCCCAGAGCTCGTCGCCCAGGATCCGATGGGCGGCGGCCGGCTCGGACTCCAGGTCCACTTGATGGCGCTCGAGCAGCCGAGCCGCGGCGATCTTGCGCAGGAGCGGCCGCAACCTGAACTCGACGCCGCTCCGGCTCCACTCCGCGTCCAGGATCACGCTCTCGATGTCGATGACGCCGTGGAGCTTCGAGGGCGGCTCGATCGGACGGTCTCGGACGGAGTCGAAGGCGGTTGAGGCGGCCGGCGGAAGGGCTGCGGCGAGGGCCCGCAACAGGCCCCAGATGAAGAGCCCACCGATAACCAGGAGCCATCCGTTGACGGCGAGGCCCCTGCCGGCGAGGCTTGTCGACCCTTGCAGCGTCACCAGGATGGCAGCCAGGGCGATCGTTGCGACGACGGCAAGGGCCGCCGGTGGGCCGGCGATCCGGGCCACGCTGACGAATGCCCTGCGCCTCGGGCCGGTCGCGACCTGGCGGTCGGCCGGGGGCGGGAAGGTCACGACGGGCGCGGGCGCTGCCTGCGGCTCCGCGGCCATACCTGGCACCGGCCGGGCGTACCGACTCCGAGGTTCGGGAGTCGCGCCGCCGGCCGGTTCGGTCATGCGGGCTCCTGGAGATCCGCCCTGAGCCGCCGCACCGCATCGACCGCGGCGTCGCGCATGTCGCCGGTGACGCTGTGTTCGCTGAAGCGTGCGAACTCGTACAGCCGCACCAGCTCGTCGAGGTCGCCGGCCCGGCTCGGGGCGACGCCCAGGACATGGGCCAGGTACTCGGTGGGGGCTTCGTGCGGCCGCCTGGCCCAGCCCTTGCGGGCCATCGCCCGTTCCATTGCCACGTACGCGGCGATGACCGCCTTGCGGGGGTCGCGCTCCGCGAGGAGAGCCCCGAGCCCCTCGTCGAGAATCTCGACCACCGATTCCCGAGACTCGCCGTCGGCCGGTTCCGGCCCGGGTCTTCCGAAGAGGAATACGGCCACGAGGAACGCGGCCACGGCGACGACCAGCGTCGAGACGATCAGGAAGGCGTCCGTCCCCTGGGCGGCCGCCGAATCCGGCGGCACGACCTGCACCGTCCCAGAGCCCGAGTTGGGCCCGCCGCCCCCGCCTGAGAAGCGCCTGGTGGCAGCCAGGAAGAAGGCGATGACCATGATCGGCAGAAGGGTGATCAGGGCGCGAACGATCGGAGGCAGCCGTTGCCCTTTCCGCACGATCGTGGGCGTCCGGTTCGGGTTCAGGACCCAGACCGGGAAAAGCTGCGTCCCAAGGCTGAGGCCCAGGGCCCCCGCCAGGGCGAGCAGGGCAAGGACTGCGAGATCGCCGACTTCCGGGGTCGACAGCGACAACTCGACCGAATGCGGCCGGCTCGCGGCCCCAACGGCAACTGCTGCGACGACGACGAGCATCGCGACGGACGCCAGCCGCACGAGTCGAGAAGCGGCGATCCGGCCGCGTCTCGACGTCCCCTCCGGTCGGCCGTCCTGGCTGAGCATCATCAGAACCTCCGCGGTGGCAAGGTCCGGCCCCTCGACAGGGCCGCGGGCGACGGCACGCGGGGCCCGGCCGGCAGGGGCTCGGCCAGCATAGCAATCCTGACGAGTCGCCAGTCCACGATGTTCAAGGAGCGGTTCGGGCGCGCACCGCGGGCTACCGCCGGGCCGAGCCTCGAGGCTCCTCGAGCGGCGATCTCCCGGTTGCCGCGGCCGCCTCGCCTGCCGCTCCGGCGCCGCGCGCTCGGCGCCTTGTGGCTACGATGGCGGCATGGAAGACGGCGGCGGATTCGACGGCGGCATGGGCGGCGGCTTCGGCGGTGGAATGGGCGATCCGCGCGGCGCCGGCGGGTTCGGCGGGGCCGGCGGACTCAACCCCGGCCAGCTGCAGGGGCTGGCGAGCGCCCTGGGGCTCGGCGGCATGCAAGGCCGCGACGCCCGGGACCCACGCGGGATGGGGGTCGGCGGCCGCGACGCTCGCGACGTCCGGACCCAGACCGGCCGCGACGCGACCCGCGACGGCGGCGGCAAGAAGCTCGAGACGATCGAGATACACGGCGAGGGCCGGCTGGCCGGACCGAACACGACGCCCGAGCCGGCCACGGTCGGCATCGACTCGACCGGGATCACGCTCGAGATCGGCACCGCGCGGCCGATCCGAGCCGGCTACCGCGACATAAGCCTTATCGCGATCCAGAACGCGACCGTGCTGCTCGTGCTGGGCGACGGTCCGGACGCGATGCGGTTCATCCTCGAGAAGTTCGCGGACAGACTCGGGCCGCTGGTCCGGCTGCTGCGCGAGCTCCGGCTCAAGCAGCGCCTGTCCGACGGGCTGGTCGAGGTGCCCGACGATCCGGCCGAGCTCGTCGAGTTCGCCTGGACGCCCACGACGGCGCCCCTGGGCCCGGGGCCGGATGGGCCGCTCGTGCCGGCGACCGGTGTGGGGCAGCTCGTGATCGAGCCGTGGGGCTTCGTCGTCTGCCCGCTGGACGAACGCATGACGTGGATCCACTTTCGGCGTGCGTCCATCGCCACCGTGAAGCCTGGCGGCCCCGGCGAGGTCGCCATCGACGGCGATCCCGGGACGCTGACCCTGCGCGGCTTGGGTGCCGCGGCCACCCGCATGCACGACGCGCTGGCAAAGCTGCGCGACGGCGCCTTCGCCGACGCTGCCGGCTTCGTGGACCAGCTGATGACCGACGCGCCGTTCGGGGTTCGCCAGAAGGCTTCCGACCTGCTCGTCGACGGCCGCCCGGTCCGGCCCGAAGCCTTCGGCGACGCAGGCTGGCGGATCGTCGAGACGGCCGTCCTGGGCGAGCCGACCTTCGCCGAGAGCTACCAGTCCCTGTGCTCCACGGCCGGGCCGGCGGCTCCTCGGTGGGTCGCCATGTCGCCCGAGGACCCGGGCAGCCAGAAGAACAAGATCTGGTTCCTGGTGGCGATGCCCGGCAACCTCGTCGCCCTCGAGCTCGTCACTGCCGGCGCCCATGCCACCTACTTCTACCGGGTCATGCCGCGCGCCCAGTACAAGGGCGAGCCGCCCGAGAAGCTCGGCACGGCCGCGGAGAAGGCCGTCCAGGACATCAGCGAGGCGCTCGTCGACTGCCGCTTTCTGCGTGAGCCGATGGCGCTGCCGGCCGATCAGCTGCGGCTGCCGAGGTACCTCCGCTACCGGCTCGCCCTGGCGGTGCTGCCGAGCCTGGCCTGGGCGCGGAGCCGGTTCGTCGCCCGGATCGTCCACCGCGACCCCGCCGGCTGGTCGGCAGCCGTGGCAGACCTGATCCGCTGGCATTCCACCGCCACGGACGAGGCAGCGGAGTGGCCCGGCCGCGCGGCCCAGGAGGCGCAGGTGGCCGCCGCGGGCGGCGACGGCGGGGACGAGGACGCCGACAGCGCCGACGACGGCAGCGGGGGCGACACCGCCGCGGATGCGCAAGCGGGCGGCGAGCCGGGCGGCCCGGCAGCCGGAGCAACGAACAAGAGCAAGCCTTCGGGCACCCCAGGCTAGAGGAGCGGACGATGCCGACTTTCAAGCACCCGTGCCCGTACTGCGACAGGTTCATCGATCGGGCCGTGAGTGCCTGCCCGTTCTGCGGCCAGGTGGACCCCTTCGCCCCGAAGCGCTGTCCGAACTGCAGCAAGATCGTCGAGGACCCGGCCTGGACCGTTTGCCCGAGTTGCGGACAGTCGCTGATCGCGCCGCCTCCCGGCACAGTCGCCCCCGGCGCGACGACAACCGGTACGGGCACCCCGGCGCCTGCCTCTGCCCCCGCGCCGGCGCAGCCCCAGCCGGCAGCGTCTACTTCCGCCTCCGCCGCCTCCACTCCTGTTGAGCCGCCGCCTCCGTCCCGGCCGCCGCTTTCGTCCGACGCGGCCGCACCGGTGCTGAAGTCGGCCGGCCCGTGCAGCGGGTGCGGCGCGCCCCTCCCCGCGGGCGCCCGTTTCTGCACCATCTGCGGAACAGTCGCGGGGTAGCAATTCGTCCGAGAAGGTCGGACTGGTCGGGGCGAGTGGAGTCGGCCCGACACTATACGGGTGAAGGTTCGGAGCGGGCCTGAAGAGGCACTGTGGCGTCGCAACTCGGCTTGACGTACTTCCGGGACGGAGTGCTGATCAAGTGGTGTCGCTCGCGGACCGAGCGACAGGCCACATGAAGCACGAGAATGGGGCCGCCGCACTCGCGCTCCAGCGCAACCCCACGACTGGGTCGGGCGTCTGGTGGGGGACGGGATAAACGCAAGGAGGGACGGTGCGAACAACTCGACCGGCAGCGTCCTTGATCAGCCTGTTGATTGCCGTTGCTGCGTGTGGCCCTTCTGTATCTACCACCCCAAGCCCCGCGCCCCTGACAACCGCCGCGTCTTCGCCGTCGGCGCTGGCGTCCGCTTCGTCGCCCGTCCCAACCAACGCACCTTCGTCATTGGCGCTGGCGTCCGCTCCGTCGGCCGTCCCATCCAACGGCCCCAGCGCACCCGTGGCCGCTGCATTTCGGGAATGGACCCGGATCGACATACCCGATCCCGCGCCCGGCGTGTATGCGGGCGGAACGCCAACGGGCGTGGTCGCGTTCCACGGCACCTACATGGCGACCGGCTCCGTCTGGGCATCCTGCTGCGCGCCCGTCGACCTGTCGCTGGACCGAGGCGTAGTCTGGACGTCGAGCGATGGGCGTTCGTGGGCCCTTCGCGATCGCATTCCCGCCTTCGAGCACGCCTCCTTGACCGGCTTGGTGACCGATGGCACGCGATTGATCGCGGTCGGCACATACGCCGCTCCGATCCTGAATGAGCCTGCGGTGTCCGTGCCAGCGGTCTGGGTCTCGTCCGACGGCAGAACCTGGGTCCGTGCTGCCGACCCCGCCCCGTCATTCGTGGCGGTCGGTCCGCATGGCTTCATCGGCGCCGTCACCAAGCAGCCCTCATCGAGCCCGGGGACGTCTGCGCAGTTCGTTACCTCCACCGACGGACTGACCTGGACGGACGTCTCCGCCATCTTCGAGGCAGATCTGCGGGGCCTCGCAGCCGCGCCCGACGGGACCGCGATGGCCGTCGGCGCCGTGCCGGGTGCGCCACGGACCGACAAGAGCACGACAGTGGACATGGTCGTCTGGCGCAGCGCGAACGGGACCACCTGGACGGGGCCCGAGACGATCGCCCACGACGTGCGGCCGGTCGCGGTCACAAGCGACGGCCACGGCTTTCTCGCCGTGGTCCGGCTGTCCGCGCTCCTGCCCAGCGGCTCGATCAGCGACGTGAGCCAGGTCTGGCGCTTCGTCGACGGGGACGGGCCACGGGCGGCAGCGATCCCGCTGGGGGATGAAGAGTCGCTCAATGCAATCTTCGTCGTCGGAGACAGGTTGCTCGCCGCGGGCGACACCCTGGTCAACGGAATCGCCAACGCGATGGTGTGGGTCTCGACCGATGCCGGCGCCACCTGGGGCCGCGTGGCCGATCAGCCGGCGTTCAGCGACATCAACAACGAGTTGGCCGGAGTGGTCCAGACGCCGGGCGGGCTCCTGGCCGTCGGGAGCCGCTTTCACAGCGCTACTATGCACGCCCTTCCGGAGGTCTGGCTGGCTGGGCGCTAGAGAGCACTGGCCGCGAGTCCGAACCTAGATCCTTACCGCTGAGCGGCATATCTTGTGGTCTGCTGAGACAACGAGACAAGCACTGGAGGGCTAGGTCGGAGGTCGCTGAGGAGTCGAACCTCCGACCGAACCTGCCGGGTCGTAATCCGAGGTGGGGGGCCCGCAGCACGTCACCATCACCCTCTATGAAAAGGAGCCTCGCCGTCAATCTGGCTGTATGGGTCGAACCCGAGCCAGCTCATGGCCCGGAGGACTGATGGCAGAATCGAGCAGCGCTCATCTCTCTATCGCCTTC